>NZ_VOSW01000047.1 GCF_009690905.1 Paraburkholderia madseniana | reverse complement strand
GCGTGAGCGCCTCAAGTCGCTGCCCAATGAAAAACGACCCGGCCGCGCATGCGACCGGGTCGTCAAATCTCGACCTCACCGTTATACCGTTCGTTTCTTGAAGAAGGATCTTAACTGAACGGCATTACCGCAATTGCGGGGCATTTTTGTAGCTGCGCGCTTTACCTGTTTGCGCGCTCGCGCGAGTGCTTATTCGCCGCTCGCCTGCGCATTGCTGCTGTCGAGCGAGCCGTAGAACTTCACCTTCGAACGGGTACGCAGCGCCTCGACGTAAGCCTCGGCGTCGGATTGCGCATCGACTTGCGCAATCTGCTGCTGCGCAGCAGCCAGACGCTGCGGATCGATCGGGGCGCTTGCAACGACCGCGTTCACGCGATAGATCGCATAGCCGTCATCGCCGAGGTCCACACCGACGTACGCAGGTAACTTTTGCGCGTCTGCTTTGTAGATTGCACTCAATGCAACCGGCGGCACACCTTGCGCGTCGTTGCGCGAAACCTTCAGCGGCGACGAGAAGCCCGTTGTGGCCTTCGACTTGTCGAACTCCGCCAGCTTCGCGATGCCTTCCTTGTGAGCGGCCTCGTTCGACTGAACCGCGATCACTTTCTGACGCACTGCATCCTTGACGGCATCGAGCGCCGGCACGGCTGCAGCCTTGTAATCGGTCACGTGCGCCGCGATCAGCGTGTTACCGCCAACGTCGATTGCTTGTGTGTTGTTGCGCGCGGTGACCGCATCGCTCGCGAACACGGCAGCCAGGAACTTCGCGTTTTTCAGCGGGCTGTCAGGCGGCAGCTTCGGATCCGGCTGCGGCGTGACCGTGGCTGTTTGCAATTGCAGCTTGTACTTGTCAGCGGCGGGCTGCAGGCTCTTCGCCTTCTCGTAAACGATTGACGTGAAGCCTTCCGAGTCGTCGCTGAATGCCTTGCTCGCCAACTGCGTTTTCAGGTCTTTCGCGATCTGATCTTTCACTTCGTCGAACGGCTTGGTGACGGCCGGTTTCACGTCCGTGACCTTGACGATGTGATAGCCGAAGTCGGTCTGCACGATGCCGCTGACTTCGTCTTTCTTGAGACCGAACACGGCGTCGTCGAACGCCTGGCCGCCAGCGATCATGCCGCGACCGAAGTAACCCAGATCACCGCCCTTTGACGCCGAACCCGGATCCTGCGAATTCTGCTGCGCGATCTGCGCGAACTGGTCCGGATGTGCCTTGACCTGTGCGAGCACCTCGTCGGCCTTCTGCTTTGCCTTGGCCTTGTCAGCCGCGCTTGCATCTTTCGGCGCGGCGATCAGGATGTGGCTCGCGCGCACCTGACCGTCCGTACGGTAATGCGCGATGTTGTCGTCGTAGTACTTTTTCAGATCAGCGTCGCTCGGCTGCACGGCAGCAGACAACGTTGCCGTCGACATCACAAGGTACTGGATCGTTGCCGTGGCGGGCGTGGCGAAATCGTTGCGATGCGCATCGTAATAGGCCTGCAGTTGCGCATCCGTGGGCTGCACCTTCGCTGCATAGTCGCGCGGATGGAACGCAATACCCTGCACTTCGCGCTGCTGTTCGGCGAGCTCGGTGAGATGCTGTGCGAGAGTCTTCGACGTGAAGGCGCTGCCTTGAATGCTTGCAGGCAACTGCTGCGTAGCAATGCTGTAACGCACACGTTCGTCGTATTGATCGGGCGTCATGCCTTGCATCGCGAGCAACTGCTTGTAGCGGTCGACGTCGATCGAGCCGTCAGGATTCTTCAGCGACGAGATCACCGGATCGTTCAGCAGCACACGGCGCACGGCGTCGTCAGACGCGGTCAGATGCAGGCGCTGTGTTTCGTCGGCCAGCACGCGCTGCTCGATCAGACCGTCGAGCATTTCGCTACGGCGCGCAGGTGTATCGAACGACTTCATGTCGAACTGCGCACCGAGCATTTGACGGGCGCGGTCAAGCTGCTGACGCATCGCGTTGTCATACTCTGCGCGAGTAATCTTGTGGCCGTTGACGCTGGCGACGTTTGCACTTTCGTCAAAGAAGCCGCGGAAGCCTTGGATACCCACAAAACCCAACCCCGGCACAATGACGAGGATGAGCATGAACATCATCAGGCGTTTGTGATTGCGGAAAAAATCGAGCATGCGTGAAGGAGTGCCAAAAACAGAACGCCCGATCTTACAACAGCGGGCAATAAAAAAGGCGAACCGGAGTTCGCCTTTCGTGGATACTGGCGGAGTGGACGGGACTCGAACCCGCGACCCCCGGCGTGACAGGCCGGTATTCTAACCGACTGAACTACCACTCCTTATACTGCACTGCACTAAACAGAACCACTGAGCCGAATCTGAAACTGGTGGGTGCTGAGAGGCTCGAACTCCCGACCTACGCCTTGTAAGGGCGCCGCTCTACCAACTGAGCTAAGCACCCGTTTCGCGATTCAGCGTGCTCCTGCTTTTGCTGCCTGATTGATCAACTTGCGTATCAACTAGTGCGACGCAAAGTCACACTAGTCACACAGAATTCGTCGCACTTCTTTCTAACGAACCTGCAATTCCTCAAGCAGCAAGCCCATTAGTTTAGCGCATCCTTCAGAGCTTTGCCAGGCCTAAATTTAGGGACCTTCGCTGCCTTGATCTTGATGGCGGCGCCGGTGCGCGGATTGCGGCCCGTACGCGCGGTACGCTTGCCCACGGCAAAGGTACCGAAACCCACCAGCGTCACCGAACCACCTTTCTTCAACGTACCTTTGACCCCACCGATCACCGCGTCGAGTGCACGGCCTGCCGCGGCCTTCGAAATATCGGCTTGCTGCGCAATGTGATCGATCAATTCCGTTTTATTCATTCCAACCCCCGAGAATGTTTGTGGCAATCGTGACGGCGCTCTGTAGCGCCTGGCATCACGCGGCCGGCGGGTAACGCCGGGCCGACTCATTAGAATTGGCCGAAACCCTTGTGTCAAGCGGGGTTGAGCCTGATTTAAGCGGTTCTGGAGGGCGCCCTCTGTCACCAAATCTTGCTATAGATGGATGCGCACACAACCAGTCAGCGGCTGAAAGCGTCCTTTACTCAAAAGGTGGGATTACGTGCGTTCCAGACGTAACTTCCGGCATCTCGCAGGCAATAAAAAACCCGCGACCGAGGCCGCGGGTTTTTATACAGCAAACAGCTTTCGCCGCCGACTAGCTTAGTGTTTCACGACTTCCGTTGCACCGGCGTCTTTGCCCGGCTCAGCCGCCGCGACAGGCGCAGCAGGCTTGGGCTCTTCGTCCGGCAACGCCTGCGGCACACGTTCGAGCGCCAGTTCGAGCACCCTGTCGATCCAACGGACCGGCATGATTTCGATGGCGTTCTTCACGTTGTCCGGAATCTCCGTCAAGTCCTTGACGTTTTCTTCCGGAACCAGCACCAGCTTGATACCGCCGCGATGCGCTGCCAGCAGTTTTTCCTTCAGGCCGCCGATCGGCAGGACTTCGCCACGCAACGTGATTTCGCCCGTCATCGCGACATCGGCACGAACCGGAATACCGGTCAACACCGACACCAGCGCGGTCGTCATCGCGATACCGGCCGAAGGACCGTCCTTCGGCGTCGCGCCTTCCGGCACGTGAATGTGAATATCCTGCTTCTCGAACGCTTCGTCCTTGATACCCAGACGGCGCGAACGCGAGCGGACCACCGAGCGCGCAGCTTCGACTGATTCCTTCATCACGTCGCCGAGCGAACCCGTGCGAATCACATTGCCCTTACCCGGCATCACCGCGGCTTCGATGGTCAGCAGATCGCCGCCCACTTCCGTCCACGCAAGACCCGTGACCTGGCCAACCTGATTTTCCTTCGCGGCCAGACCGAAGTCGTACTTGCGCACGCCGAGGAAGGTGTCGATATTGCTGCCGTCGACCGTCACCGCGCCTTCCGCCTTCTTCAGCAGAAGCATCTTCACGACCTTGCGGCAGATCTTCGAAATTTCACGCTCGAGCGAACGCACGCCCGCTTCACGCGTGTAGTAACGAATAATGTCGCGGATCGCGGTTTCCGTCACATCGACCTCGCCATCCTTGAGGCCGTTGTTCTTCTTCTGCTTGGGCAAAAGATAACGTTGCGCGATGCTGACCTTCTCGTCTTCCGTATAACCCGACAGACGGATCACTTCCATCCGGTCGAGCAGCGGCGGCGGAATGTTCAGCGAGTTCGACGTTGCCACGAACATCACGTCCGACAGATCGAAGTCGACTTCGACGTAGTGATCGGCGAACGTATGGTTCTGTTCCGGATCGAGCACTTCCAGCAGAGCCGAGGACGGATCGCCGCGGAAATCCTGGCCCATCTTGTCGACTTCGTCGAGCAGGAAAAGCGGATTGCGCACGCCGACCTTGGTCAGGCTTTGCAGAATCTTGCCGGGCATCGAACCGATGTACGTACGACGGTGACCGCGAATCTCGGCTTCGTCGCGCACGCCGCCGAGCGCCATACGCACGAACTTGCGGTTCGTAGCGCGAGCGATCGACTGACCCAGCGACGTCTTACCGACACCCGGAGGCCCAACGAGGCACAGGATCGGCGCTTTCACCTTGTCGACACGTTGCTGGACCGCGAGATACTCGAGAATGCGTTCCTTCACTTTCTCGAGACCGAAGTGGTCTTCGTCGAGCACGCGCTCCGCATTCGAGAGGTCGTTGTTGACCTTGCTCTTCTTGCGCCACGGCAAGCCGATCAGCGTATCGATGTAGTTACGCACGACGGTCGCTTCAGCCGACATCGGCGACATCAGCTTGAGCTTCTTCAGCTCGGCGTCGGCCTTCTTCTTGGCTTCCTTCGGCATGCGCGCGGCCGTGATGCGCTTCTCGAGTTCCTCGAGGTCCGCACCTTCTTCGCCTTCGCCCAGTTCCTTCTGGATCGCCTTGACCTGTTCGTTCAGGTAGTACTCGCGCTGGCTCTTCTCCATCTGGCGCTTCACACGCCCACGGATGCGCTTTTCGACCTGCAGGATGTCGATCTCGGCTTCGAGTTGCGCGAGCAGATGCTCGAGGCGCTCGATGACCGGGAACATTTCGAGAATGTGCTGCTTCTGGTCGAGCTTGAGCGGCAGATGCGCCGCGATCGTGTCGGCCAGCCGGCCAGCCTCGTCGATGCCCGACAGCGACGTCAGGATCTCCGGCGGGATCTTCTTGTTCAGCTTTACATATTGGTCGAACTGCGACACGATCGCGCGGCGCAGCGCTTCAGTTTCAGCGCTGTCGGCGTGGTCGGGTTCGAGCGGCATGACTTCGCACGAGAACTGCGTTTCCTGTTCTTCGATGGAAAGCGTTTTCGCGCGCTGCAGGCCCTCGACGAGCACCTTAACGGTGCCATCGGGCAGCTTCAGCATTTGCAGGATGTTGGCGATACACCCTACTTCGTACATGTCCTTTTCGGTCGGCTCATCTTTCGCAGCCGTTTTCTGGGCGACGAGCATGATGTGCTTGCCGCCTTCCATCGCTGCTTCAAGAGCCTTGATCGACTTCGGGCGGCCTACGAAGAGCGGAATCACCATGTGCGGGAAGACGACTACGTCACGCAGCGGGAGCAGCGGGAGCGTAATGCGTTCCGGCGGAAGGAGTTGGGTTCCTGACATTTCATTTCCCCATGAGTGGAATCAGTTCGTTCGATAGGTGAGGCCAGCAGAAAAGATTGCAAGCCTCCGCGTGTGGGAAAAGTTCAGTGACTCCGAAGGTTCAGTGACTCCATAGTGAAAACAACCATCCTGACCACACGATAAACGAAAAAAGCCGTTCACGTTGCCATGAACGGCTTTTTTTGCAGAACCCGAAAGCCGATCAGTTCGAACCCGCCACTTTGGGCGCGTCTTCGTAGATCAGTAGGGGTTTACCGTCGCCGTCAATCACGTTGTCGTCGATGATGACCTTGCTAACACCTTTCATCTGCGGCAGGTCGTACATGACATCAAGCAACGCCTGTTCCAGGATGGAGCGCAGGCCGCGAGCGCCCGTCTTGCGACGGATCGCTTTACGTGCGACAGCCTGCAACGCAGCCGGGCGAATTTCGAGCTCGACGCGTTCCATATTGAACAGCTTGTGGTATTGCTTCACCAGAGCATTCTTCGGTTCGACGAGGATCTTCATCAGCGCGACTTCGTCGAGTTTGCCGAGCGTAGCCACCACCGGCAGACGGCCGATCAGTTCAGGAATCAGGCCGAACTTGATCAGATCTTCCGGTTCCACTTCGCGCAGCACTTCGCCGGCATCGCGGTCCTGCTTGCTCTTCACGCTTGCGCCGAAGCCGATACCGGTTTTCTCGGTACGGTCGACGATGACTTTCTCGAGGCCGTCGAATGCGCCACCGCAAATGAACAGAATATTGGTGGTGTCGACCTGGATGAAGTCCTGATTCGGATGCTTACGGCCACCTTGCGGCGGCACCGACGCCATCGTGCCTTCAACCAGTTTCAGCAAAGCCTGTTGCACGCCTTCGCCCGACACATCGCGGGTGATCGACGGGTTGTCGGACTTGCGGCTGATCTTGTCGATTTCGTCGATGTAGACAATGCCGCGCTGGGCCTTGTCGACTTCGTAATTGCAATTCTGCAGCAGCTTCTGAATGATGTTCTCGACGTCTTCGCCGACGTAGCCGGCTTCCGTCAGCGTCGTTGCATCGGCAATGACGAACGGGACGTTCAGAAGGCGTGCGAGCGTCTGCGCGAGCAAGGTCTTGCCGGAACCGGTCGGGCCGATCAGCAGAATGTTGCTCTTGGACAGCTCGATCTCATCCTTCTTGTCGAGGTGCTTGAGGCGCTTGTAGTGGTTGTACACCGCGACCGCGAGAATCTTCTTCGCGCGTTCCTGACCGATCACGTACTGGTCGAGGATTTCACGGATTTCCTGCGGACTCGGCAGATCGGACTTGGACAAGCCCGCCTCGATGCCCGCACCTGCAGCCTCATCGCGGATGATTTCGTTGCACAGGTCGATACATTCATCACAGATGAACACCGACGGGCCGGCAATCAGTTTTTTGACTTCATGCTGGCTCTTGCCACAGAACGAGCAATACAACAGCTTTTCGCTGTTAGAACCTTTCTTGTCCGCCATAGATGTGTGAGCCTCCGGACACTCGATTACATGATACGCCGTTTGCCCCGGCCTCGCAGTTTGGGCGCGGCAGGGCTTGAGCCAAGGTGACGGCGTTTGCCGCAGGCACTCGGACGAGTCTTGATTATTTCACAACCGATCCGACGACGGCCTCGCCCCGTTTTGGGGCAAGACCGCACCGGCGTTTCAAGGACACTTCAAGGACGCTTGTGCGCCACCTGGTCAACCAGACCGTAAGCTTGCGCGTCATCGCCGGACATGAAATTGTCGCGGTCGGTGTCGCGTGCAATACGCTCGACCGGCTGGCCGGTGTGGTGCGCGAGCAGATGATTCAGACGTTCCTTCAGGTACAGGATTTCACGCGCCTGGATTTCTATGTCCGACGCCTGGCCGCGCGCCCCGCCCAGCGGCTGGTGAATCATCACACGTGAATTCGGCAGCGCAAAGCGCTTGCCCTTCGCGCCCGCCGCCAGCAGGAACGCGCCCATACTGGCCGCGAGACCCATGCACAGCGTCGACACGTCCGGCTTGATGAACTGCATCGTGTCGTAGATCGCCATCCCGGCCGAAACCGAACCGCCCGGGCTGTTGATGTAGAAGCTGATGTCCTTGTCCGGGTTTTCACTTTCAAGGAACAACATCTGCGCGACGACGAGGTTGGCCGTCTGGTCGTTCACTTCGCCGACCAGGAACACGATGCGTTCCTTCAGCAGACGCGAATAGATGTCATACGAGCGCTCGCCCCGGCCGCTCGTTTCCACGACGATCGGCACCAGTCCGAGCGCCTGCGCTTCGAGATCCCGGGACGACTGGGAGGTCAACGTGTCCAGCATTTGGGCGCGAAAGGTCATGCAATGGATCCTTGTCTGGAAATATTCTAAATATTAGATGCTAGACAGGTGTGGCCGACGAGCCCGTATTCAAGTGCGCGATCAGTGCGAGCGCGGCGTGCGACGCAGTGTGAAACGCGCCATGCAAAACGCACCGTACTTTCACAGCACAAAAAAACGGCGTGCGGGCCGTCGCTCCGACAGCCGGCACGCCGTTGCAGCGACGCTTACGCTTGCGCCGTTGCGCTTGCCAGTTCTTCGAAGCTTACTTCCTTGTCCGTCACCTTGGCCTTGCTGAGGACGAAATCGACGACGTTGGCTTCAACGACGTACGCTTCCATTTCTGCAAGACGTTGCTGATTGGAATAATACCAGCGGACGACTTCCTTCGGGTCTTCGTAGCTTTTCGCGAATTCGTCGACTTCGGCACGAATCTGCTCCGGCTTGGCTTGCAGTTCGTTGGCCTTGACCAGCTCGGCCAGTACGAGGCCCAGCTTGACGCGACGCTCAGCCTGTTCCTTGAACATTTCAGCCGGGATCGGTGCGTCAGCGGCGTTCGGCACGCCACGTTGCTCGAGGTCCTGACGGGCCATGCCGACGAGGCGTTCCTGATCTTGTGCGATCAAGGCGCTCGGCACGTCGAGTTCCGAAATCTTCAGCAACGCGTCCATCACCTGATTTTTGACGATGGCTTGCGTGCGGCGCTTCGCTTCGCGTTCGAGATTGTCTTTGATCTCAGCGCGCATCTTGACCAGATCGCCGTCTTCGATACCGAGCGACTTTGCGAATTCAGCGTCGATTTCCGGCAGATGCGGCCACTCGATCTTCTTCATCGTGATCGTGAATTGCGCGGTCTTACCGGCGACATCCTTGCCGTGATAGTCAGCCGGGAAAGCCAGGTCGAATTCCTTCGATGCGCCGACCGCGAGGCCCAGCGCTGCCTTTTCGAATTCCGGCAGCATGCGGCCTTCGCCCAGCACGAATGCGAAGTCTTCAGCGCTGCCGCCCTGGAACACTTCACCGTCGATCTTGCCGACGAAGTCGACCGTCACGCGGTCGCCGTCTTTAGCCGCCGTGTCCGCGCCGCCGTCGCCATGCTCGCCGGCTTCGCCACGAGCGTGGAAGTGCACGCGCTGCTTGCGCAGGATGTCCAGCGTGCGGTCGATTTCCGCTTCGCTGATGGTGGTCGTGGTGCGTTCGATTTCGGCCGTGGCGACGTCGCCCAGCTTCACTTCCGGATACACCTCGAACGTCGCGTCGAACGCGTAATCGCCTTCAGCAGCGTCGGCCTTCGGCGCGAAGCTCGGCTGACCGGCAACGCGCAGGTTTTCGGCGCGGCTGATATCGAAAAATTCCTTGCCGACCTTGTCGCTCAGCACTTCAGCTTCAACCTGGCCCGAATACTGTTGCGTCACCATCTTGAGCGGCACCTTGCCCGGGCGGAAACCCGGCATGCGCACGTTCTTTGCCAGTTGGCGGATACGCGAGTCCACTTCCTTCTGCACGGCGTCCTTCGGCAGGGAAATCGTTACGCGGCGTTCGAGCTTGCCGAGGTTTTCAACAACGTTAGCCATGGCTTCAATCGTCCTAAAATTATTCGAGCGAATCAGTTATCTTCTCCGTGCCGCTTTTCGATGCCGCGTTCAAGTCGCTCAGCATCGATTGCGCGCCTGCGCCGCGGGCTTGCAGGCCGCCGGCAGCACGGTTGGGTCCAAAGAGCCGAATATTTTAGCAAACTATTTGCGCGCTTAGCCGGGATTCGATGATTGCGCGCGCTTTTATCGGTGTTCGGGCCGCTTTCCGCGCTGTTTTTCATCTGTTTGCGGGTTGTCTGGTGGCTGTTCGCTGCCTGCTTCACGCCCACCCACTATCAGTTTTCAGCCCGCTTGCGGCGGCTTGACGATCCCTTTCGCCTTCCACGCTTCCTCCGGAAGCGCCTGCGCGACCGATAGCGTCGCGCCTGCCGCCCGCGTTCGCACGGATGGATCCCGCACGCCCCTTCACGGACAATCCCGGCTATGCCATTCGACATATTCAGTCGGCGCGCCCATGCTGATAAGCTTACGGACGCGCTCGGGGCTGCGCCCGCATCTGTTCAATTCACCCGCCCTCGCAACGACTCCAACCATTCAGAGACATCATGCCGAATTTGCCGTCCTCGCCTGTCGTCGTCATTGCTCCCGATTCCTTCAAAGGTTCGCTCAGCGCGGAACAGGTCGCACAGGCGATTACGTCCGGCATCCAGCGCGCCCGGCCGGACGCCAGCGTGCGCATCTGTCCGATGGCCGACGGCGGGGAAGGCACGCTCGACGCCATGCTCACGAGCGGCGGCGAACGCCGCAAGCTGAGCGTGCGCGGCGCGGCCGGTCCGGTGCGTGAAGCACTCACCGGCCTGCTTGCGGATGGCAGCGCGATCATCGAAACGGCGGAAATCGTCGGCATTACCGATCCGGTCGGCATGGGCGTACCGGTCGAGGCGCGCAGCACGCGCGGTATGGGCGAAGCGATTCGCGCGCTGCTCGATGCAGGCGTGCGGCGCTTTTTCGTCGCGCTCGGCGGCAGCAGCACGAACGACGGTGGCGCCGGCTTGCTGGCCGGCCTCGGGCTGAAACTTTTCGACGCGCAAGACAAGGAACTCGACGCTACACCTGAACAACTCGCGCGCGTGGCGCGCCTCGACGTGTCGCAACTTGATGCGCGCCTCGCGGACACACAATTCGTCGGCATGTCGGACGTGGATAATCCCCTGACCGGCGATCACGGCGCAACTGCGGTGTTCGGTCCGCAAAAGGGTGTGAAGCCGGAACAGGTTGCCCCGATCGACGCCGCCCTCGCCCGCTTCGCCGATCTGCTCGAGGCCGCGCTAGGGCGCTCGGCACGCGACCAACCCGGCGCGGGTGCGGCCGGTGGCCTCGGCTTTGCGCTGCACATGCTCGGTGCGCAGTTCGAGCCGGGCGCGGAAACCGTCGCGCGCCAGATCGGCCTGGACGCAGCGCTTGAGGGCGCGAACTGGCTGATCACCGGCGAAGGCCGCTCGGACGTGCAAACGCTGCACGGCAAGGCGCCGTTCATTGCTTGCCGTCATGCGCAGGCCGCGGGCGTACCGGCCACGCTGCTCTCCGGCGCGGTCGACTCCGCGGCGCTACCGCGCCTCGCCGAATACTTCAGTGGCTGCTTCTCTCCGGCTCCGGGGCCGATCACGCTCGAGGTTGCGATTCGCGACGCGGCGCGTTTGCTGGCGGACGCGGCCGAACAGTTGACGCGCCTGAAATACGGCGCGCGTTGACCGACGGAACGGTTGCGGCAACAATCACAGCGCCACGACCGCGCCACTCATCACGGGAAGACAATGAAGGCCTCCGCCAGAACCGGACTCGAACAGTTGCTTACGTACCGTCTGCATGTCCTGAACAAACTCGCCGAGCGTGGCATCAGCGAGCGCTATCAGGACAAACTGGGCGTGACATTGCCTGAAGCAAGGGTGGTTGCGTCGGTGGGCTCGTTTGGACCGTTTTCGATCATGGAACTGGCGCGGCACGCCAACCTCGACAAGAGTCAGGCGAGCCGTGCGGCTGAGGCGTTGATCAAACAAGGACTCGTCAAGCGCGAACCGAGCGCCGAAGACGGGCGCGTCGTGCTGGTGTCGCTAACCCCTGAAGGCCGCGCGCTCTATCGCAAGGTGATGCCGATCGCGCGTAAGTGGAACGGGGATATGTTCGACTGCCTCGACGAACAGGAAAAACTCGCGTTCGGCGGGGCGCTGGACAAGATCATCAACACGATGTCGGAGCGCGAGGAGTAAGTAACGGCGCGCGCAGCCGCGGCGTGCCCGCGCCATGCAATCCTCTGGCGCCGCGCGATCGCTCTGTGCGGCGCGATTCCGCGACTGCAGTGCAGCCCCTCGGCACGTTCCAATTGCTCGGCTCCTTGCAATCCTCTACGCCGAAATACGCCCGCACCGAAGTCACTTCTTTTCGGTGCTTTGACCGTCAGCGCTGGCGGTGCCTGCGTCCTTGGCTGTAGCGCTCGCCGCGCCTGACCCGCCGAGCGCATCGCCTGCCAATCCGCCGGCGCCGGCCGCGCCACCCACTCCACCGCCGCCATCGGCCACTCCCCCAGCCTGAGCCCCGGCCTGCCCCTGAGCGCCACGCGCAAGCCGCCAGGCGATCGCGCCGAGCGAGCCGACGGCCAGCAACAAAGCGGCCCACAACATATAGCGCCGCATCGCATCGGGGTCTTTGCCCGATGACTGCGCATCAGCCTCCTGCCCAACGGGCAGTTCCTCACCCAGCCGCGCCGCCACGGCAACCGACGAAGCGCCCATCAGCAGATCCGCCCGGCTCACCGCCGACGACACCGCAGCAGCACTCCCCACCGCCAGCGTGAACGGCTCAGCGCCGCGCGCGACGAACGTGAGCGTCGCCGGACGCCAGCCCGCGGCGACGGTCAACGCGCCGCTTCCCAAACCGCCATTGCGGGTGTCGACCACCACGCGCCATTGACGATCCGTGTCGGGCGCCATTTCAAGCGATGGATTGCTCTGCTCCACCGTGCCGTTATGCAAGCGGAACAGCGTCGCGCTCGATACCTCTCGCCACGCCGTCTCCAGACCCGAGCGCGAATAGACGACGGCCGGCGCCACGGTATTCGGCTGTGGGAGATTCAGGCGCAAACGATCGACGGGGTAAGGCCCGCCGGTCTCGAAGAAATACTCGCCGGTTTTCGGCCCCGGGCGGGCCACGATACCTTCGCGCCATTGCCGTTGCATATCCGCGCGCTGCGCCGCGCCGGCGCTGGCCACCTGCACCTGAGCGTCGATCGATTCGACATACGGCGCGCCGTCGAGCCAGTGCAAGCGCAGATAACGCGCGCGCATCCCGTTGAGTTCGATGCGATCCTGGCTCAGCGTGCTGCCGTTGTAGCTGACCTTGAGCAGTTGCGCCTCGCCCGCGGGTTGCCAGTTGCGCAGATCGTCACTCGACTCGACGTTGACGCGCCCCTGGTAATTGTCGTCACGCACATGCACGACCAATGCCTCGACCCGAGCTTCGCCCCGCGCCTCGCGCGCGACGTCGATCAGGTCGGTGTCATGTTGTGCGCGATCGGGCGGCGCTGACGTTGCCCGCAGCGATCCGTCGGCGGCAATCGTCACGCCGAGTGGCGCACCGGTGCTGCCGGAAGCGGCGGGCGGCAAGGGAAACCAGTGCACCGGCCGCAATGTGGCCGGTGCGCGGGCCGACTCACGTGGCGCGTCGAGCGAATAAGGCACAGGTTCGCCGGCGCCATTGAATACGCGCACATCGCCGAGATCGTTGCGCTGGCTGGCAGCGTAGACGGTGGCCGGAAGCGTCACGCTGTAATAGGCGGCGCCGCTTTCGAGTTCGAGCGCAAAACGCTGCGCAAAACGATCGGCCGCTACGGCCGCCGTCGATACCCACACAGACGAGATCGCGAGACACCACCCCGCCGCTATCAAGACACGCTTCATTGCTCAGTTTCCAGAACTGCCGCTTTGGGCGGCAACGGCGAGAAGTAGCCGATCAGCAGCAGCATCAGGCCGATACCGATGAACGACACGATCCGTTCGATACCCGTCACGTGCGACAAATCGAACAGGAACAGCTTGACGACGGTCACCGCCAGCAGGCCGCCGCCGATGAACCAGAATATCCGGCTGGCCCGGCGAGTTGCCCAGATCATCATAGCCAATGCGCAGACTGTCCAGAACACCGATATCGAAGCCTGCACGAGCATCGAGCGTGACATCTCGTCGAGCTGATACGGCACGCCGATCCAGTGATGCAGCGTGCGCAGCAGCATCGCGTTGAGCCAGATGAATCCGGTCACGCCGACCGCCACCTGCAACGGCACACGGTATTCGCCGACCGGCACACCCAGGCGGCTGATGCGCACGAGCCACAACGCCGCCAGCGCAAAAATCACCGCCTGCACCAGGTCGAGCGGATTGAGCAGCGGCAGCCGCGCCCACGCGCCGCCGTCCTGAGTCAGGTTGGCATAGAACGTCCACATCCACATCACCAGCACGAGCGGCGTCGATGCGATCGCGCACAAGCGCACAATACTGTCGCGACGCGCGAGCCACAGCCCGGCAAATGCAAACGCGCTCCAGCCGACCAGAAACACCTGCTGGAAACTGAACGACGCCAGCACCGCATCGACATCGTACCCCGCATGGAAATGATGATGCAGCGTGCGCAGCAGCAATGCGTTGAACCATAGGAACAGCGTCGCGAGCACCGCGTAGTCGAACGCTCGCGGATGCCAGTGCACCCCGAGTGCGCGCAGCCGCCGCAGCCACACGGCGCAGGCGACGAACGCGAGGATCTGTGCGACATCCAGCGGATTGAGAATCGGCAGCCAGAAGAGCGGCGCGGCGCTACCGTCGCTCGTCACGCTTGCGATGCTCCACACCCACAGCAAGGCGGCGAGCGGCGCCGCTGCCCACACCTGATAAGCCGTTACGAAACGCGCGACCGGCCAGCGCAAACGATGCCCGACGCCCGCCACCAACAGCAGCAGAATGCCGAAGCCATAAGCCCACGCACTCCAGCTCCATGCGCCTTCCGGCACGTAGGCGCGCAAGCCCCAATAGCCTTCGAGCGCGATGAGCGCGCCGGCTGTCCAGAACATCAGTGTATGAAGCGGCGCAAGCACACGATCGCCGACGTCGCGCTGCTGACGCCACAGCAACAAGTAGGTAGACGCGGCGGCAACAGCGCACACCAGCCAACCGTAGCCGCCGACCGGCGCCATGCTCAACATGAACAGACTCAAGGTCAGCAGAGCGAGAACCGGCACGAGCGCCAGCGCCGGCAGTTCGGCGAGCGGCCAACGCAGCTTGCGACGCGCGCCGTGCGCGAGCCACGCTGTCAGAACGGCGAACAGCGCGACGACGGCAGTCTCGAAACGATCGCGATCATATGCAAGATGCGCCTGCGCGTACGCGTCGATTTCGTGGAGACCGCCAGAGACCCACCACAACAACCCCCACACGCCGGCGACAAGGCCGATCTGAGGCATCCATGCATGCCACGCGCCCGCCTCGCTGCGCCCATGCAACCGCCATCCCGTGAAGATGCCCGCGACCGCGATCAGCACGCTCGCGATGTACGCGCCGTTGAGCACCGGCCAGGCATGCGCTGCATCGATCTGCGCGAGCGTGCCGACCACATACGCGCCCGCCGCGGCTAGTTGCATCAGCAAGCCGAAGCCAAACGCGATCAGGCGCCGCTGACGCACAGCGAGCCAGGTGATCGCGGCGCCTTCGATTGCCCAGGTCGCGCTCGTGGTCGGTCCGGTGAAAGCAAGCGGGACAGCGAGCGTGGCGAAGATCACGGCCAGCGCGAGCATGGCTTCGAACATCATGCCGAGGTGCGCGCGCCGCCGCGCCAGCCAGGCCGCAATCGCGAGGTAGAACGCGGCCAGCGCCACCGCGCTCCACGCGAGACCGAATTCGGTGCCTTTCATCATCGCCGCTTGCAGACCGATCGCGACGAGCGGCGTGCCGAACACCAGCGTGCCGTCGACGTAATGCTTGAGCGCGACCTCGCGGCGCACCGCATAAAGCAACGCGATGCCGACATACATCAGGAAGAACAGGATCAGGAACGGTTCGGTGCTGGCAAGCAGCTCGGGCCGGTAAGCCGTCGCGCCCCATGCGGCGCCGATCGAAAACGTGAACACGAAGCCAAGCAGGTTCAGAGGCCGCCACGCCTTGAACCACGCGATTGCGAAAACGCCCGCGTTGAGCAGCGCGTAGTAGCTGAACAGCATCACGTGACTGCCGCCGCCCGTCGAGAGGAGCACCGGTGCAAGGAAACCGCCTGCGCTGCCCATGAAGGCCAGCGACGACGCGTTCTGCCGCACCGCCAGAAACGCGCTCAAGCCGCAGATCGCGATCATCAACGGCAAGGCTGCGCCCGCCGGCAGCAGATGGTAGAGCCTGGTTGCGGCGAACACGGTCAGATAGAGCACGCCGACGCCACCGCCCTGCAGGATCAGCCCGTAGGCGCCGCGGCGCTCGCCGATGCACCAGCCGAGTCCGATCAGCACGGTTGCGGCAAGCGCAACGCCGGCGAGGCGGAATTCGATCGGCAGCAGGCTGTTGTCGGCCGCGTATTTGAGCAGGAACGCAATGCCGAAGAACAGCACGATAATGCCGACCCGCACAACCGTGTTGCCGCCGAATAGCCAGTCACGGCCACGTTTGAAGAGGCGTTCAGCGAGGCCGGGACCGCGCGGTGGTGCTGGCGGGGTTTGCGCTGGCAGAGGGTCGGTGGAAAGCGCTGGCCCGGCGGACGGCGACAACAGCAGAGGCGATCCGGCGGACGGCGGCAACGCCATTGGGCTGAGTGACTCAGCATTCAGCGTGCTCGATGCGCTCGGCTCGCTTGACGCGGGCGTACCGGCCATCGCGGGCGGCGTAACCGCGCTGGCGCTCACCGTCGAGCGTACGGCTGCCGGCTGCGTAGGCGTTGCCTGAAACTCGCGATGCGGCTTCTGCCCCGCCGCGGGCGGCATCGCGTACGAACGCGGCACGACATTGGCCGGACGCAGTTTGAACGTCGCGGGCTCACCATCCGCGCTTTCAGTCGCCGATGCGCCGGTGACGCTGGCCCGCAATTCGTGGATCTCGCCGCGCAGAGCGACGATCTCGCGCTCAAGTTGCTCGACGCGCGCGGCCAGTTCGCCGGATGGGCTGACGGTCTGGTTCAAGCTATCGGCCCTAACAGGCTTGGACGCTGGTTCGTTCGCGATGTCCGGGCGCTTCTTTTGCAGCAGACATGCGAGCGCAACCCCGGCCACTCCACCCATCAACGCACCGAAGCCGATCGAGAAATCGTTCGACACGGCGGCGATTATCCCGACCACCACGCCGACCACGGCAAATATCACGCTCATCGCATCCCTCTTTTATTGTCTTCTGTTGCGAGATCCATTTGTCACCCGGATTAATCCGAGAATATCGCGTCAGCAATACGGCGAAAAGCGGCGCGCAGAATACCACGTAAAGCGCGCTTTCGAGCCATCGAGCGAGCGCAGTCGAATCGTCACGCTTATTTGCTGATGCATATCGGTTTTTTCCAACTTTGTGCTGCTTATTTCCTCGGATTAATCCGCCGGCGGGTAGGCACGAGCGTATAGCGTGCATTAACAATCTACGCAATATGGGTGACAACGGATAGCACCCGATCTCAGGCGCAACTCGATGGGCACACCGATTACATGGACAAATCCGGCAGCGGTGCCCAACTCCATATTGCTTAATAGCCTGACCGCGCTGAAAACCATCGTCACACTTCGAACACGGCAGACCCGGCGAGGCAGCCGCGTTCGCGGCAACCCGCCAACCATGTCAAAATTCGGGATCGGCCACCAGGCCTTCAGTCACCCCCATTTCATCCAGGGAAGCTTCAGTGGACATCAACAAACAGGTAGCGGCCCTCACCGCCTCGGAACTTCAAACCGCCGGCGCGAGCCAGGCGACGGCGATCGCCGTCAGTGTGGTGCTGCGTCATCTGCGCTCGCCTGAGCTGGCAAAACTGTTGTCATCGTCGTTCGAAAACCACCAGGCGGTCATGCTGCAAACGCCGTGGCCCGATCAGATGCTGCAGGCGTTCGAATCGACCCGCCGCTTTCTCGAAGGCGCCGTGCAAGCCGAGTTGCCAGGCACGCAAGCCGAAGCGCAACCGCCAGCACCGGACGCTTGAGCGCAGCCGGGCACGCAAGGCCTGGCGCGAAGTCACACGAAAAACAAAAAACCCCGCCAGTCCAAAGACTTAACGGGGTTCTCTGCTTAACGGGTTCTCTACTACACAGGGATGGTGCGAGGGAGGGGACTCGAACCCCTACACCCTTGCGGGCGTCAGGACCTAAACCTGGTGCGTCTACCAATTTCGCCACCCTCGCAGCCGGGCAAAGCGCTGTGCGTTCTACCCGATGTCCTGCATGCTCACGGCCGCGTTAAAACCCGCGCCCGAAAGCGTAAGCGCGAGATTCTAACCGATTGATTCGCACTTGTCTGCATTTGCTCGTGCATCGCCCCGCGGGGCGTCGATGCTACAATTTTTGGCTAAACGCACGCACACCGTGCCCCTGTTCGCCTGCCCTTCCCCACATTCCTATCCCGTGAATTTCGACGAATACTGCCACCAGAAAGCGGCGCCGCCCGGATCGAGCACTTACTATGCGCTTCGGCAGGCGTCCGCGGCAAGCCAACCGCTCCTGACCGCGCTGTTCGCGCTGCGTCGCGAGTTCGAGGAAACCGTTAAGGAAACCAGTGATCCGGCCATCGGCCGCACCAAACTCGCGTGGTGGCAAAACGAGCTCGCCGCACTGGCTTCGGGTTCACCGTCACATCCGGTTTCCAAGGCGCTGGCGGCTTATCTGCCTAACGTCGAGGCCGAATATCCCGAGTTGCAGGCCTTGCTCGCCGGTTTCGAAATGGACCTCGACCAGGCGCGCTATCTCGACTACCCGAATCTGCGGCGCTATGTGCAAGGCGTCGGCGGCACCTTCGCGTCGCTGGTCGCGCGTGCTACGGCGAAAGACACCGCGCAGGCGTCGAACTGGTCCGCGCCGCTCGGCGAGGCACTGCAGCTTGCGCAGTTCGTCGCCGAAACCGGCAATGATGCGCGCCACGGCCGCATCTATATTCCGATCGATGAAATGCAGCGCTTTAACGTCACCGCTGCGGATCTGATCAATCGGAAATACTCCGATGCGTTTACCGAGCTGATGCGCTTCGAGACCAAGCGGGCGCGCGACGCGTTGCAAGCAGCGCTCGCTGCCATGCCCGCGAATGAGCGCCGCTCGCAGCGCACGCTCGTGGCGCAGGCGGCACTTGCCTTGGCGCTGCTGGATGAAATCGAACGTGACGGCTATCACGTGCTGCATCAGCGCATTGCGTTGACGCCGATCCGCAAACTCTGGATCGCGTGGCGCGCGAGGTAAGCGGCGGACGCAACGGCCGCCAGCTCATGCTGATGAGCCAACGCCGTCCATCATCAGACGCGCAGTAACGGCAGCGGCTCGAACCGCTGCTGCAGGATCGCAGACGCGTCGAGTCCCCACCACGGCCCGAGCACGGTCGCGTAGAGTTGCTGAAAATCGACGCCGACCGGTAAGTTGCCATTGCCATCGAGCCGCGCGAGCACCGGCGGCACGCCGTACAAACCGCCCCGCACTCGCCCGCCCATGACGAAATGCGGCGCCACGGTGCCATGGTCGGTGCCGTTGCTCTGATTCTCACGCGGGCGCCGGCCAAACTCGGCGTACGTCATCACCAGCGTCTCGCTCCAGCGGCCGAGTTCCATCAGCGCCGACTTCATCGACGCAAACCCATCGGCCAGTTGCTTGAGCAACGCCGCCTGTTGACCCGGCTGGTTCTGGTGCGTATCGAAGCCGTTCAGCGTCAAACGGATCACCGCGACGCCCTGCCCGCTCTTCGGCTGGCCTTGCGGGGTTTTTCCAGCCGCGAGCACCTGCATCGCCGTCTTGATCGAACCGCCGAATGCGCCACCGGGAAACACCGTCTTCAATTGCGCCTGACCTTGCGTGGGACGCAGACGATCGGCGGCTTTCACGATGTCGTTCTCGACGTCGAGAATGTGCGCCAACTCCGGATTGCGCTCGTGCAGCGACACCGGCGTGACGAGGCGCGAAGCCTTGACGAACTGCGCCGGATTGACCAGCGCAATCGCGCGTGCGCCGTTGGCGAGCGGTCCCATTTCGGCACTGCCGATCACCACGCCGTCGGCTGCAAAACCCGCGGGCACCGGCGCCTGCGCGAACGCACGTGTGAGCCAGCCCTCGCGCAGATATTGATCCGAACGCGACGCGGTGTCCCAGATCTCGATCGAGCGGAAATGCGACAGGTTCGGCTGCGCGTAGCTGACGCCCTGTACGATCGCCAGTTGCTGGCTCTGCCAAAGCGGCATCAGCGGCTGCAACGACGGATGCAGCGCGGTACGCTCGTCGAGCTGGATTGCCTGCTCGCGTTTGATGCCGATGTTTTTACGCAGCTGATAGTAAGTGGGATCGGCAAACGGAATCACGGTATTCAAACCGTCGTTGCCGCCCTTCAGTTCGACGAGGATCAGCAGGTTGCCGTAACCTCGATTCGTTGAGCCGCCCACTTCTGCCGCCAGCGCACCGAACGCGTGTGGCAACCACAGCGTCGCGCCGGCGGCTGCGCCCATCGAGAGAAAGCTGCGTCGTTTCATCCTGCACCTCGTTCGATTGTCATGGCGCGTGTCGTGCCGCCGTCGACGGATCGTTTATTTGCGCTGCTCATCGGCGTTACACGGATGAGCAGCTCAATTCCGTCGCCGGTCCGCGCTGCTCACTTCCTCACTTCAATTGATAAGCCGGGTCCATCAGCAACGCCTCCAGATAAGCGCTGGCGGTCGAATCGGTTTCGATCGCGTCGACCGGTGTGAGCGGCAAGACCGCGTGCTGCAACTGAAGCTCCGCCGACAGCCCCGGCTTCGCCGTCGGCGCGGTGTTGTAATGCGCAAGCCACGTGTCGATGTCAAAGCGTACGCCACCCTGGCCGACCGGGCCGACACGCGCCATCGCGTGCTGCATCGGCGGACTCGCCTGCACATTGCCTGGTGCGCCACTCGCCGCGATCTTTGCGCCCACCGGATTGTTCATGTGCTGCGGACGGGCGGTCTCAGTCGCGCGAAACAGTTGCTCGACGAATTGCTTGCGCGCCAGCAGCGTCGAACTATTGATCCATATCGTACCGCCCGGCCATCCTTTGACGTTGGGCGGGTAGAACAGGTTCTCGCCGAGCGTACGGATCTGCGCGGCGAACGCTGCCGTGTTGTCGTAGCCGATGTCGAACGCACGCAGTGTCCCAACCACGAATTCAACCGGCGATTTCACGAGGACGCCGCGATCGCCGTCGTCCCAGAACGCGTCGCTCATGAAAAGGCCGCGCAGCACGACCTTGATATCGTAGTGACTCGCGCGGAACTGCGCGGCGATCGGCGCGATGCGAGCGGGGTCCGGTGTATCGGAGACGAACTCGCGCCACAGCTTGGTCGTGACAAAAGTCGCGGTCTCCGGTCGCGCAAGCAGGATGTCGAGCACCTGATCGCCGTCGAACGGCCCGGTTTGACCGAGCACGGTCTTGTCGCCATCGTCGTGCTGGTTGGCGCGCCACACGTACGCCTGGGTGTCGGGATCGAGGCTCCACCCGGTGTAGGCACGCGCGGCTTCCGATACGTCGCGTTGTGTGTAGTGCCCTTCGCCCAGCGTGAACAGCTCCATCACTTCACGCGCGAAGTTTTCATTGGGCTTGCCCTTGCGATTGCTCGCGCCATCGAGGTATTGCAGCATCGCCGGATCTTTCGCGACGTCGTGCAACAGTTCGCCGAAGTTGCCGAGCGCGTCACGGCGCAACAGCATGTTTTGCTGCGCCATCTGCTGCGGATACTGGACCTTGTCCTGGCCGGACGTGAAGTGGTTGTGCCAGAAGAGCGTCATGCGTTCGGTCAGCGGCGACGGCGTGCCCAGCATCTCGCGCACCCACCACGCGCGTAATAGTTCGTAACGCTGGCCGCGCAGCCGCTGCTCGTCGCGACGTTGATCGTCCGTCCATGTCTTGCGAATGTCGCGCGTCGGGACCGGTTCGAGCACCCACTCCGGCAGCGGTGTGACAGCTTCGGTTCGGGCTGTCGCGAGCACCTTGTCCACTGCCTGCTCGCGTGTGAGGCCAACGTATTGCGCGACCTCGCCATTATCGGGCGCAAAGCCGACGCGCGTCAGGAAGAAGCGGGCGTCGTCGGCGTCGAGGATGTCCTCGTCGGCCACGGAAACGGCAGACGCGGCAGACGGCGCGCGATGCTTGTTATGGGGAGCATGAGAGGTAGGGGCGCCCTGCTGCACGGCCGGCGCCGGTGCACACCACGTCACGGCCACTAACGCCGTGGCCATGACTGCCAGCCAGCGCGCATCTTTACCGCCTGTCAGCACTTTCATCATCGGTCATCCGGTTGCGGGGCATCACGGAAAGGCATTCGCGCATGCGAAACGCGCTGTGCTCTGGCAACTCAACGGCAGATGGAACGGGAAAGTTGACGGGGGAAGTGCAACGAAATCTTTCACGCGCGGAGAAACAGCGACCGGCGGGCGACCGGCATGCCCGGGAGCAGGCACGAAAATAGCTACCGTTTATAGAGCTCGCGGACAGCGTCTTCGATGTGCTGCCGTAACAGACGCCGTTCGTCGGGCGTCATATGACCATCACGACGGCGTTGATCGAGATCGGGGGGAACTGCGGTGCGCAACATCACGTCTGACGCAGGGCGGTCGTTAGTGACGCTGGGGTTGCGGCGACTCGCTTTGGAATTAGGCAGTTTTGGCGTACGTTCGCTTGCAGCTCTGTCGGCCGAAGGCTGGGCGTGGGCGAGCGTTGGTCCTAGTGTGCCTGCAAGCGTACCGGCAATCGCCAGTGCAATTACGCTCAGGCGCACATTCGGCCAAACCCCTCCCTTCATGTTGTTCCCTTCGTGGCGCGGCAACCGGCTACCTCAAATGCGTATACAAACCCCGGTAGCGAGCCGGGTGCGAGAGTTTTAGTCGAGTGAAGTATCCACCGAACAGCCGCATTCAGTAAAGGAGTCTACCTGCCCGTGCTTTACGTCGTGCCACAGTGCGGGTAAATTTTGTAACTGACTGTAACCCGATAAATGATGCAACCGCGCGCTACTTTCTAATCGCGCTAAGATGCCGACCATGGAAACCAAAAACCCTTCGAAAATCCTCGTCGTCGACGACGATCCGCGCCTGCGCGATCTGCTGCGCCGCTACCTCGGTGAACAGGGCTTCAATGTCTACGTTGCCGAGAACGCGCCGTCCATGAACAAGCTCTGGGTGCGTGAGCGCTTCGACTTGCTGGTGCTCGATCTGATGCTGCCCGGCGAGGACGGCCTGTCGATCTGCCGCCGCCTGCGCGGCAGCAACGACCGCACGCCGATCATCATGCTGACGGCCAAGGGTGAAGACGTCGACCGTATCGTCGGCCTCGAAATGGGCGCCGACGACTATCTGCCCAAGCCGTTCAACCCGCGCGAACTGGTCGCGCGGATTCACGCAGTGCTGCGCCGGCAATCGCCGTCGGAGTTGCCAGGGGCGCCGTCCGAAACCACCGAGGTGTTCGAGTTCGGCGAGTTCGCGCTGAATCTGGCCACCCGCACGCTCACCAAGGCCGGCCAGGAAATCCCGCTGACCACGGGTGAGTTCTCGGTGCTAAAGGTATTTGCGCGTCACCCGCGTCAGCCGCTGTCGCGTGAAAAACTGATGGAACTGGCGCGCGGCCGTGAATATGAAGTGTTCGACCGCAGTCTCGACGTGCAGATTTCGCGTCTGCGCAAGCTGATCGAACCGGATCCGGGCAGCCCGCGTTTCATTCAAACCGTCTGGGGCCTCGGCTACGTGTTCATTCCTGACGGTGCAGCCTGAGTTTGCTCTCGCCTCCTGTCGACCAGAGTTGGCGCTTTAGCGCCTTATCTCTGGTCCCATGCAAAGCGGTCGACCAGAGTTGGCGCTTTAGCGCCTTATCTCTGGTCCCCTACAAGATAGTTCCAGATAAGAAGGGCCCATGCGGATCGACCGGCGCCTCCTGACGCTCGCGTTCGGCGGCCTTTTCTGGCGGACCTTTCTGTTGATCGCGCTGTTGATCGCAGTCAGTCTCGCCGCGTGGTTCCAGAGCTTTCGGGTGATCGAACGCGAGCCGCGCGCGCAGCGCGTGGCGTTGCAACTGGTCGCCATCGTCAAGCTCACGCGCACCGCACTCCTCTATTCCGATCCCGATCTGCGGCGCGCCCTGCTGCAGGATCTGGAGAGCAATGAAGGGGTGCGCGTATACCCGCGCGAAACCACCGACAAGTACAAACTCCAGCCCGACGAGTCGCTGAACCGGCTGATCGAACACGACATTCGTGGCCGTCTCGGCGACGACACGGTCATTGCACAGAGCGTGAACGACATCCCCGGCGTCTGGATCAGCTTCAAGATCGACGACGACGATTACTGGGTGGCGCTCGACCGCGATCAACTGGACAACGCGACGGGCCTGCAATGGGCCGGCTGGGGCGTATTTGCGCTGGCGCTGTCACTTTTCGGCGCGGCGTTCATCACCAGTCTCGTGAACCGTCCGTTCGCCCGGCTCGCCATGGCCGCGCGCAAGGTCGGCTCAGGCCAGTCGCCAGAGCCCTTGCCCGAGCGCGGCATGGGCGTGGCCGCCGAGACCAATCGCAGTTTCAACCAGATGGTGCAGGACCTCGAACAGCTCGAGGCCGACCGCGCATTGATGCTCGCCGGTATTTCGCACGATCTGCGCACCCCGCTCGCGCGGCTGCGGCTCGAAACCGAAATGAGCCCGTCCGACCAGGCCACTAAAGACGCGATGGTTGACGACATCGAGCAGATGGACATGATCATCGGCCGGTTCCTCGACTACGCCCGCCCGGTGCAGCGGGTGCCGGAGCCCGTCGACCTGTCGGTGATCGCAGGCGAGCTTGCCGCGCGGATGCAAAGCGAGGACAGCATGCGGCTGATTACGCGCCTCGCGCCATCGGCGGTGATCGAGGCGGATGAGACCGACATGCGGCGCGTGGTCGGCAATCTGCTGGAGAACGCGCGCAAGTACGGTTTGAGCGACGGCGACGGCATACCGCACGTGATTCTGGAAACGCGGGTATCGCACTCGCGGGTCGAATTGTCCGTGGTCGACGAGGGGCCCGGAATTCCTGAAGACCAATTGGCGCTTGTCACGCGACCGTTCTATCGCGTGAATTCCGCGCGTACCCAGGCGAACGGCACGGGCCTCGGCATGGCCATCGTGCAGCGGCTGGTAGGCCGCTATCGCGGCGCGCTGCGTCTGCGCAATCGCACACCAGGCCCGGGCCTCGAGGTCACGATTGAGTTTCCGCTCGCAAAAGGCGCCTGAACCGGCAGGGGCGTTGCGTCGCCCGTGCACCCCCCGGCCGCGTTGAGTAACAACTCCCCCAAGGCGTTAGATGGATACTATTGAACGGATACCTTCATAGGGCCATACTCGGAAACGTGCAACGTAGTTGTTCCGACGAGCTGATAGCGTCAAACATGCTGTTTTTCCATCTCACGAAGGAGCCCCTGCATGAAAACCGTTGGCGATAAAGTCGAAGCGTTCACCGTCACTGCGGCCAAGCCGGGCTTCAACAACCATGAAGAAAACGGCGTGTCCGCGTTCGAAGAGATCACGGAGCAGTCGTTTCCGGACAAGTGGAAGATCATCTATTTCTATCCGAAGGACTTCACGTTCGTGTGCCCGACCGAAATCGTCGAGTTCGACAAGCTGGTCAAGGATTTCGACGAGCGCGACGCGGTGTTGCTCGGTGGCAGTGTGGACAACGAATTCGTCAAGCTGGCCTGGCGCCGCGAGCAAAAGGACCTGAGCCGGCTAAACCACTATTCGTTTGGTGATGTGAAGGGCGAGTTGATCGACCAGCTCGGCGTGCGCGACAAGGAAGCTGGTGTGGCGCTGCGCGCAACGTTCATCGTCGATCCGGACAATACGATTCAACACGTTTCGGTGAACAATCTGAACGTCGGCCGCAACCCGACAGAAGTGCTGCGTATTCTCGACGCTCTGCAAACGGACGAAGAGTGCCCGTGCAACCGCCCGATCGGCGGCGCAACGCTGTAATCCGCATATTGCTGCTGAAGGTGAACAGGTTTTTTTCGCGCGCAGCGGGATTAAGATTTTTTCGCTGCGCGCTCATGGTTTTTGTGAAAGAACCGCAAACACCAAAACCCAACATCAATTCTTGTTCAACAAAACCGCTGCCTGCGCTTCAATGCCCTCGCCTCGCCCGAGGTAGCCCAGCTTCTCGTTAGTTTTGGCTTTAACATTAACCCGTTCAACCGGCAGGTTAAGATCCGCAGCGATATTAGCCCGCATCCCTTCGATATGCGGCGCCAGCTTGGGCGCCTGAGCCACCACGCTGCTATCCACGTTAGCGATAGAAAACCCCGCCGCTGTCACGCGAGCAAAACACTCCCGCAATAAAACCCGGCTATCCGCGCCGGCGAACTTCGCATCCGTATCGGAGAAATGCCGCCCAATATCGCCCATCGCGGCCGCGCCAAAAATAGCATCGGTAATCGCATGCAACAGCACGTCCGCATCCGAATGCCCGAGCAGCCCGCGCTCATAGGGAATCGTCACGCCGCCGATAATCAACGGACGTCCCGGCACCAGCGCATGCACGTCATAACCCTGCCCAATTCTGAAATCCATATGCTCAAGCCCATTGATTAAAATCTGATTTATCCATTCAGGAAGCCGAAGACGGCCGGCACAAAATCGCCTCGGCCAGATCGAAGTCTTCCGGATAAGTGACCTTGAAGTTACGCAAACTCCCCTGCACCAGCCTGGGCGCGTGTCCCAGCCACTCGATCGCGCTCGCTTCGTCGGTCAAATCGTGGCCGTCCGCCTGCGCGCGCAAAATCGCCTCGCGCAACATGCCGATGCGGAACATCTGCGGCGTCTGCGCTTGCCACAGACCATCTCGTGCCTCCGTGCGGGCAATCCGCCCGTCAGACGAGCCCGGGTCGATCCGCTTCAAGGTATCCGCCACCGGCAAGGCCATGATGCCGCCCACCGCGTCGTCCTTCAGCGCGCCGATCAGCGTGCGGATCAAGCCAGGCGTAATGCCCGGCCGCGCTGCGTCGTGCACCAGCACCCAGTCGTCGTCGCGCGCGCCGAACTCGGCCAGCGCGTGCAGCCCGTTCAGCACCGACGCCTGGCGCGACGCCCCACCGGCGCGGCGCACGGCGAAACGCAAGCCGCTGAAGCGGCGGGCGTCGAAATGCTGGTCGTCGGGGGCAATCACGACAAGGGTTTGCGCAAACTCGCTGCAGGCGTCGAAAGCCGCCAGCGAGTAATGCAACATGTCGCGACCGGCGACAGTGCGATATTGTTTGGGCATCGCTGCGCCGGAACGGCTGCCGGTGCCAGCGCACGGAATCAGGGCAAATAGACGGGAAGTCACGAGTGCGGATGCCGCGAGGTCAAAGTAAAGGACGGATTTTATAATAGGTCCTTCGCATCTACGCCCCGACACGCGTAAACTTGCCGATCACGTGTGAGCCCGAGGCCGCTTTTTCTCTTCTATGCCAGACATCGCCGCATCATCGCAGTACTCCCCGCCCGTCGCGCTCGTCAAGGCCGGCCAGCGTTTCGCCTTCGACGGCACGCACGGCTCGTCCGACGCGCTGCTGATCGCCCGCTACCATCTCGCCTACCGCGAGAAGGTGCCGCTGCTGGCGGTCGTCTGCGAAAGCGCCGTCGACGCGCAGCGGCTGGCGCAGGAAATCAGCTTTTTCGCGCCCGAGGCACGCGTGCGTTTGCTGCCCGACTGGGAAACGCTGCCTTACGATACCTTTTCGCCCCACCAGGATCTGGTCTCCGAGCGCCTCGCCACGCTGCACGATCTGGGCGAAGGCCGCTGCGACATCCTGCTGGTGCCGGCCACCACCGCTTTGTACCGGATGCCGCCCGCCTCGTTCATGGCGGGCTACACCTTCTCCTTCTCGCAAGGTGAACGCCTCGACGAGGCCAAGCTTAAAGCGCAGTTGACGCTCGCCGGCTACGAGCACGTGAGCCAGGTGGTGCGTCCCGGCGAATACTGCGTGCGCGGCTCGCTGCTCGACCTCTACCCGATGGGCTCGCCCCTGCCGTACCGGATCGACCTGTTCGACGACCAGGTCGACTCGATCCGTGCATTCGACCCGGACACCCAGCGCAGCCTCTATCCGGTGAAGGACGTGCGTCTCTTGCCCGGCCGCGAATTCCCCTTCGACGAAGCGGCGCGCACGGCTTTCCGCAGCCGCTGGCGCGAGACCTTCGAGGGCGATCCGAGCCGTGCGTCGATTTACAAGGACATCGGCAACGGCGTGCCGTCGGCGGGCATCGAATACTATTTGCCGCTCTTCTTCGAAGAAACGGCGACGCTGTTCCATTACCTGCCCGAAGGCGCGCAACTGGCGTTCGTCGGCGATCTGGACGCGGCGATCCGGCGCTTCACCAACGACACCAAACAGCGCTACAACTTCCTGTCGCACGATCGCGACCGGCCGATTCTGGAGCCGCAGCGTCTGTTCCTCTCGGACGAGGATTTCTTTGCGTTCGCCAAGCCGTTCGCGCGGCTCGCCTTGCCCGCCAACGCGGGCGGCGGCTGGTCGACCCCGCTGCCGGATCTTGCGATCGACCGTCACGCGGAAGATCCGGTCTCGGCTTTGCGTACCTATCTCGAGACCACGCCGAACCGCGTGCTGTTCGCCACGGAATCGGCGGGCCGTCGTGAAACGCTGTTGCAACTGCTGGCCGATAATCACCTCCGGCCTGTATCGAGCGACAGCTTCCAGGACTGGCTCACGAGCGACGAACGTTTTTCGCTAGGCGTCGCGCCTTTGGCGAACGGCTTTGCGGTGCCCGTCGACGGCATCGCGATCATCACAGAAACCGAGCTTTACGGCCCACTCGCGCGCCGCACGGGACGGCGCCGCCAGGAGCAGGCGAGCAACGTCGATTCGATGGTGCGGGATCTGTCCGAGCTGAAGCTCGGCGATCCGGTCGTGCATTCGCAGCACGGCATCGGCCGCTATATGGGCCTCGTCACGATGGATCTCGGCGAAGGCGAAACCGAGTTCCTGCACCTCGAATACGCGGGCGACAGCAAGCTTTACGTGCCGGTCGCGCAATTGCACGTGATCTCGCGTTACAGCGGTGCGGATCCGGAAAGCGCGCCATTGCATTCGCTCGGCTCGGGCCAATGGGAAAAGGCCAAGCGCAGAGCCGCGCAGCAGATCCGCGACACCGCTGCCGAACTGCTGAACCTGTATGCCCGGCGCGCCCTGCGCGAAGGCCATGCATTCGCGCTCGAACCGAGAGACTATGTGAAGTTCGCCGAGAGCTTCGGCTTCGAAGAAACACCGGACCAGGCCGCGGCGATTGCGGCCGTAATCGGCGACATGACGAGCGGAAAACCGATGGATCGCCTCGTGTGCGGCGACGTCGGCTTCGGCAAGACCGAGGTGGCCTTGCGCGCGGCATTCATCGCGGTGATGGGCGGTAAGCAGGTTGCGCTGCTCTCGCCCACCACGCTGCTCGCCGAACAGCACACGCAAACCTTTAGCGATCGATTCTCCGACTGGCCGGTGCGCATCGCCGAATTGTCGCGCTTCAAGTCGACCAAGGAAGTCAACGCGGCGATCCAGCAGATCAACGAAGGCACGGTCGATATCGTGATCGGCACGCACAAGCTGCTGTCGTCGGACGTGCAGTTCAAGCGGCTGGGACTCGTGATCATCGACGAGGAACACCGTTTCGGCGTGCGTCAGAAAGAGGCATTGAAAGCGTTGCGCGCCGAAGTCGACGTACTCACGCTCACTGCGACGCCAATCCCGCGTACGCTCGGCATGGCGCTCGAAGGCCTGCGCGATTTCTCCGTGATTGCCACCGCGCCGCAAAAGCGCCTCGCGATCAAAACCTTCGTGCGTCGCGAAGAAGACAGCGTGATTCGCGAAGCAATGTTGCGCGAGTTGAAACGTGGCGGCCAGGTGTACTTCCTGCATAACGAAGTCGAAACGATCGAGAATCGCCGGCAGATGCTTGAAGCGCTCGTGCCCGAAGCACGTATCGCCGTCGCGCATGGACAGATGCATGAGCGCGAACTCGAACGCGTTATGCGCGACTTCGTTGCCCAACGCGCGAACGTTCTGCTGTGCACGACGATCATCGAAACCGGTATCGACGTGCCGAGTGCGAACACGATTCTGATTCACCGCTCCGACAAGTTCGGCCTCGCGCAATTGCATCAGTTGCGTGGCCGCGTAGGCCGTTCGCATCACCAGGCGTATTCGTATCTGCTGGTGCATGACCCGCAAGGTCTGACCAAGCAGGCGCAGCGCCGCCTCGAAGCGATCCAGCAGATGGAGGAACTCGGCTCGGGCTTCTATCTCGCGATGCACGACCTCGAAATCCGCGGTACGGGTGAAGTGCTCGGCGACAAGCAATCGGGCGAGATTCAGGAGATCGGATTCCAGCTTTACACCGACATGCTGAACGACGCCGTGAAGGCGCTCAAGGAAGGCAAGGAGCCGGACCTCACCGCACCGCTCGCGGCGACCACCGAGATCAATCTGCACGCACCGGCGATTCTGCCGGCGGACTATTGCGGCGACGTGCAGGAACGCCTGTCGCTCTACAAGCGCCTCGCGAATTGCGAACACAACGATTCAATCGACAGCATTCAGGAAGAGTTGATCGACCGTTTCGGCAAGTTGCCGCCGCAAGCGCATGCGCTCGTCGAGACGCATCGCCTGCGGTTGGCGGCGAAGCCCTTGGGCATTTCGAAGATCGATGCGGGCGAAACGGTGATCGGCTTGCAGTTCATCCCCAATCCGCCAATCGACGCGATGCGGATCATCGAGATGGTGCAGAAACACAAGCACATCAAGCTCGCGGGCCAGGACAAGCTGCGCATTGAAACGCGCAGCCCGGATCTGGCCGTGCGTGTGGCGACGGTGAAAGAGACCTTGCGCGCACTCGGTACACCCAGCCGCGGCACGGCTGCCGCGGCTGCCGCGCGCTAACGCCGTATGCTGCGGTGCGCAAACGCGCGCCGCAGCATACGGGTGCGTTTTTTTTGGGTATGATCGAAAGACTCAAATGCCGGAGTCTTGTCATGTCTCACGTCGCTGAAACAGCGCAGTCCTCGCAAAGCCCCGCCTCTGAATCGAATTCTTCTTCGCCTGCCTCGCTGCCAGCCTCGCTTCCGTGGGTGACCCGTCTCGTGTCGATGGACACGGTAAGCCGCAATCCGAATCTCGGTCTGATCGAAATCGTACGCGACGAATTGCGCGCAGTCGGCATCGAAGCCACACTCACCCACGACGAAAGCGGCAAATGGGCGAATCTCTTCGCAACGATTCCCGCACACGACGGTGAGACAAATGGCGGCGTGGTGCTGTCGGGCCATACGGATGTCGTGCCCGTAGACGGTCAGCAATGGGACAGCGATCCGTTCAAGCCGGAAATTCGCGACGACAAGCTGTACGGCCGCGGCACCTGCGACATGAAAGGCTTCATTGGCGCGGCGCTTGCACTCGTGCCCGAGATGCAGCGCACCAGACTCGCGAGGTCAATTCACTTCGCGTTGTCGTTCGACGAGGAAGTCGGGTGTGCCGGCGCACCGCTCCTGATTGCCGATCTGATGAAGCGTGGTGTGAAGCCGGACGGCTGCATCGTCGGCGAGCCGACCAGCATGCGCCCGATCGTGGCACACAAAGGCATCAACGCATATCAGTGCTGCGTGCGCGGCCAGGCGGCGCATTCGTCGCTCACACCGAAGGGCTTGAATGCGATCGAATACGCCGCGCGCCTGATCTGCTACATCCGCGATATGGCCGATCAATTCCGCGCGCAGGGCCCCTTCGACGAACTGTACGACGTGCCCTTCACCACGGCGCAAACCAGCACGATCATCGGCGGCAACGCGATCAATACCGTGCCCGCCGAATGCAAGTTCCAGTTCGAATTCCGCAATCTGCCCACGCTCGATCCCGAACCGATCTTCGAGCGCATCGATCAATACGCACGCGAAACGCTGCTGCCGAAAATGTTGCGCGAGCATCCATCCGCGGCCATCGAGATCACGAAGATCGCCGCGGCGCCCGGCCTCGATTCGTCTGAACAAGCTGCAATCACGCAACTCGTGCGTGCGCTGACCGCGGACCAGGACAAGCGTAAGGTCGCGTACGGCACTGAAGCGGGGCTGTTCTCGCTGGCGGGCATTCCGAGCATTGTGTGCGGTCCCGGCGACATCCAGCAGGCGCACAAAGCCAACGAATTCGTCGCGCTGGATCAGCTCGTGGCATGCGAGCGCTTCCTGCAAAAATTCATCCACAGCATGTCGGTCGAGGCGCACGCGCACTGAAACTGAGCCCGGTAAAAACGGTCTTAGCCATATCGAGGAAAAACACGCCCACGCCATGTCAACCGCCACACCGCAGCACACCGACCATACGATCAACGGCGAGCCGATCCCTACTCTCGACGACATCGCCACACAGCACTTTGCGTTGACGCCATGGGTCACGCGAACGCCGGTGTTCGACCGGCTCGACTTTCCGTCGCTGGAAGGCACGGTGGTGAACTTCAAGTTCGAGTTGCTGCAAGCGGGTGGCAGCTTCAAGGCGCGCGGCGCGTTCACTAACCTGCTCGCGCTCGACGAAGCGCAACGCAGCGCAGGCGTCACCTGTGTGTCGGGCGGCAATCATGCGGTGGCGGTCGCGTACGCCGCCATGCGTCTTGGCGTCAGTGCGAAGGTCGTGCTGTTTCGCGCGGCCAATCCGGCACGCGTCGCCTTGTGCCGGCAATATCACGCCGACATCGTCTTCGCGGAAAACCTTGCCGAAGCCTTCGAGCTCGTGCGCCGTATCGAGGCGGAGGAAGGCCGTTATTTCGTGCATCCGTTCAACGGCTATCGCACCGTGCTCGGCTCAGCCACGCTCGGCTATGAATGGGCTACGCAAACGCCCGACCTCGAAGCGGTGATTGTGCCGGTCGGCGGCGGCGGTCTCGCTGCCGGTGTGGCCACCGCCATGCGGCTCGCGAATCCGCGGGTGCACATGTACGGCGTCGAACCGGAAGGATCGGATGTGATGGGCAAAAGCTTTGCCGCCAATCACACGGTCAAGATGGGTCATATGCACACCATCGCCGATTCATTGGCATCGCCGCATACCGAGGAATACAGCTACGAGTTGTGCCGTCGCCATATCGACCAGCTCGTCACGGTATCCGACGACCAGTTGCGCGCGGCCATGCTGACCTTGTTCGGACAACTGAAGCTAGCTGTCGAACCGGCCTGCGCCGCCGCTACGGCAGCCCTGCTCGGACCGCTGCGCGAAACGCTGCAAGGCAAACGCGTGGGCGTGCTGCTGTGCGGCACCAATACCGATCCGGTCAGTTTCGCCGCGCATATCGAACGGGCGCGCCATAGCCAGTCACAGTTTCCAGAATAAACCCAATCCTTCCTTTCCGTGCCAAAAGACTAGCCTATCCTTCTCAGATTGGTATGATTCGATAATCGACTTCTGGGAGGAACGTATATGGGCATGATCAAGGAATTCAAGGAATTTGCCCTCAAAGGCAACGTAATGGATCTCGCCGTCGGGGTGATTATCGGCGGCGCATTTTCCACCATCGTCAATTCAATTGTTAAAGACCTGATCATGCCGGTTGTCGGCGTTGCCACCGGCGGCCTCGATTTCTCCAACAAGTTCGTTCGCCTCGGCGATATTCCCGCCAGCTTCAAAGGCAGTCCTGAGTCGTATAAAGACTTGCAGACAGCAGGCGTGGCAGTGTTCGGTTATGGCTCGTTTATCACCGTGGCCATCAACTTCGTGATCCTCGCGTTCATCATTTTCCTGATGGTCAAGTTCATCAATAATCTGCGCAAGCCGGCTGATGCCGCGGCGGCAGAACCGCCGCCAACGCCCGAAGAAGTCGTGCTGCTGCGTGAAATCCGCGATTCGCTGAAGAGTTCACCGCAGCGCTGAACCGCCTGGGTGAAGTCACCCGGGTTGGGTCAACCTGAATCACGTTAAACATTCGCGTCGGCACATTAACCGGCGCAATTAAATAAGGCCTGTCGCGAGGAAATCGCCACAGGCCTTTTTCATGCCGCGTGCAAATTGCGTCGCCCGAGTCGGCGTGGCGAACACACTAAGCGTTCTTTTCGTCCCCTTCGTCCTTCTCCGCCTTCTGATTCACCGCGCTTTCGATCATCGTCTCGAGCTGTCCGAAATTGACAGGCTTGGTCAGATGCGAAGTAAAGCCGGCGCTCAGGCAACGGCGCACATCATCATCGGTACCGAAGCCCGTCAACGCGACCGCCGGTGCGTCCGAACGCTCGCGGAACGCTTTGACGAAATCGAGGCCTGTGCCATCGGGCAAGCCCACGTCGCTGATCACCAGATCGAACGTCTGTGCCTGGGTGGCGGCGAGAGCATCGTCCACACGGCCCACCATGGTCACGTCGTGACCCAGGCTGCGAATCAACTGCGCCATCACCTCGGCGGTATCCACATGGTCTTCGATCAGCAGAATGGTCAGCAGGCCGTGATGACGAACCTCATCAGGCGCTGCAACGGGTGTTAGCTCCTCCGGCGCGGCGGCGGTCGGCAGCGTGATCGTGAAAGTCGCGCCGCAGTGCGCGCCCGGGCTCTGTGCGACCACCGTGCCGCCGTGCACATCGGTCAGGGCCTTCGTGATCGCGAGACCCAGGCCCAGGCCGCCGAATTGCCGCGTCATGTTCTGGTTGCCTTGCTCGAACGCGTTGAACAGTTTGCCGATCTGTTCGGGCTCGATGCCGATGCCCGTATCCTCGACCGATATCTGCACATGCATGCGTTCGTCGTGCGTGCGCACGTAGATATGGCCGCCGTCCGGCGTGAACTTGGCTGCGTTGCGAATCAGGTTCCACAGCATCTGTTGCAGCCGTGCACGGTCGGCGAGCACGTAATGGTGCTGCGCATTCGTGCAGACGTGCACGTCCTGCTGCTTGACCTGGATCTCACTGCGAAAGAGTTCGAGCACGCTGTCTATCACCTCGTGCACGTCGACGGTTTCGAGCGACAAACGCAGCTTGCCGTTCGCCACGCGCGTGAGATCGAGCAGGTCGTCGATCAGGCGCGCTTCGAGCTCGACGTTGCGGCGAATCATGCGCACGCTCGCACGCGCCTGATCGGGCAGCCCCGGGATCATCTCCAGCACGCTAGCCCCCGCCAGAACGGGCGTGAGCGGCGTGCGCAATTCGTGCGACAGCATGGCGAGGAAGCGGTCTTTCGCGCGATTGGCTTCTTCAGCGATCTGGCGGGCAGCCTGCTCCGAGGCGAGCAGCCGTTCGCGCTCCTCGATCGCCTCGCGCTGCGGATGAATGTCCGTGCAACTGCCGAACCATTTGCTGACGTTGCCTTCGGCGTCGCGCATGGCGACCGCGCGGATGTCGAACCAGCGATAGGCGCCATCGTGGCGGCGAATTCGCAGTTCGTGCCGGTAGTCACCGGCGCCGCCCGTCACTGCCTTGAGCCAGGTACGGCGAATCTCTTCGCGATCGTCGGGATGCACCGCTTCGAGCCACGCGAGACCGTACGAACTGCTTTCCGCCAACCCGGTGTAGTCGAACCACTGCTTCGAGAGGAAATCGCAATCGCCCGCGGCGTTGCAGGTCAGCACGAGGTGCGGCAACGCCTCTGACAAGGTGCGGTAATGCTGTTCGCGATCGCGCAGCAGCAAGGCTTCGTCCGAGGCCTTCTGCAAACGCACCTGGGAGAGCACCCGCTCCACCGCCTCGGGCAGGTAATCGAGGTAGTCGCCGGATTTCGGCACCACGTCGGATACGCCCGCGCGCAAGGCTTCGATCACACGGGATTCGTCAGTAAAACCGGTCACGAGGATGGCGGGAATCCGCACGCCTTCCGCGCGCAAGCGGCGAAAGAAGTCGAGGCCGGTCTCCGGCCCGCTGAGCTGGTAATCGAGCACAAGCAGGTCGGGTGCGCCCGCGGCGAGGCGCGCGCGGGCCGCTTCGACCTGCGAGCAGATTGCAACCCGGCAGCCGGCGCGTTCGAGCGACTTGCGCGCGAGCCGCAGGATGCCTTCGTCGTCATCGACGACCAGCACAAACGCGGCAGGCTGCGTGGACACGTCTTCGGTCATGCGGAGTCTTCTCTGGCTAGGTCTGGTGTGACTATCTTGTCATGGGGCGCTTGCGGAGCGCCTTCATATAAACCTTCCGTCACGGCGCGGCCAGCCGGTGGCCCGACGGCAGTTTGACCACCTGCAGGAAGAAGCCGAGGCGGCGCACCGCTTCGATGAACGCGTCGTACTCGACTGGCTTGGTGATGTAGACGTTGCAGCCGAGTTCGTAACAGCGCGCAATTTCGCGCGGATCGTCCGTCGTGGTCAACACGATCACGGGCACCGCGGCTGTCTGCGGCGAATCCTTCAGACGCCGCAGCACCTCGAAGCCATCCACGCGCGGCATTTTCAGATCGAGCAGCACGACGAAATTCGTCAGATCTTCGCGAGGTGGGTAAGGACTGGCAGCGGCGTCCGCCGGCGCCGGGCCGAAGAAATAATCGAGGGCCTGCTGGCCGTCGCGAAAGCGCACGAAACCGTTCGAAATACCGGCGCGGCGCAGATTGCGCTCGACCAGCGTAGCGTGGCCGTCGTCATCTTCGATCAGCACGATACTGACCGTTTCCCCGTGACTCATATGCCCTCCGTACCGACAATCCACTTTTGCATGGTGCTTTTAACTATCCCCACCGTTTCCCCTGGTGCCTGTCGCGGTTCAATAGCGCGCAGGTTGTTCTGGTAACACGACAAAAAAGGTCGATCCCGCGCCTTCCGCCGACTCGACCCAAACGCGGCCGCCATGCCGTTCTACCATACGCCGCACCACCGCGAGACCGATGCCGTCTCCGTTCGCGACGTCGCCGTGCAGGCGCTGAAACGCCCGGAACACTTTCGACATATACGCCGCCGGAATCCCGAGTCCGTTGTCGCGCACATAATAGGTGCGCGTGCGCAACGCGCGCGGCTCCGTCTCGTCGACCGGTTCCGGCTCCAGCGCGCCGATCTCGATGCGCCCGTTGCGCGCCGGGTCGAGATAATTGAGCGCGTTACCGATCAGGTTGCCGAAAATCTGCTCGATCGCACCCGGGTCGCCCCATGCAGGCGGCAACTCGCGCACGGTCACCACCGTCCCGCGCTGACTGATGACGCCTTGCAGCGCATCGACCACCTTGCCCACCACCCGCCCGACGCTCACCCGCTGCCACTGATATTCGAGCCGCCCGGCGCGTGAAATCCGCAACAGCGCGTCGATGATCGCCGCCGCCCGCGTCACCGCGGTGCGTAGATATTGCAGAGACTCGCGCACGTCGCCGTCAAGAATATGCGCCATACGCCGATGTTCGGCCTCCGGCAGTTTCGCCGCCTCGACGAGGCTGTCCAGTTCGTCGCACGACACCTGCAATTCTTTCGAAAAGCCTTGCAGATTCACCAGCGGCGAGCGCAGATCGTGCGACACGCTGTAGATGAACATTTCGTTGTCTTGCGTCTCCTGGCGCAGCTCCTCGTTGACGCCAGCCAGTTCCCGCGCGCGCGCTTCGAGCCGCACTTTCAGCCTGGCTTGCTCGCCTTCGGCCTCGCTTAGGCGTTCGCCCGTCTGATGCAGCACCGCGTCGAGCGCGGCAATTTCGTCGTTGCCGGACAGCGGCGCCGCAAGCTGCCGCCCGCTGCCGAGGCGCTCGGCATTGCCGGTCAACACCTCCAACCGCCGGCCGATGCTGCGCGCAAACACGACGGCAGTGGCCGCCCAGATCAGCATCGAGCCCAACACCGCGGCGATCAGCGCGTATTGCTGGCGTTCGCGGCGCCGTGCCAAGGCCGCGCCGCGCTCGGCGTCGAGCCGCGAGGCCTCATTGCTGAACTCGGTGAGCTGATCGCGAAACAGTGCGATCTGCTGGGGAAGCGCGCCCGTGTCCAGCGCGGCAAACGAATTCAGGTTGCGTCCTGCGCGCAGCGCCTGCGAGATCGCGGCGGCCTGCACGCGATAGGCGTCGATCGCCTGTTGCATCTTGCGCACGCGCACCACCTGCTGCGGCGTATCGGCCACCAACGTTTCCAGATTCGAAAGCCGGTCGCCGAGATCGACCCATACGGTGTGGCGGTCGACAAACGACGGATCGCCGACGACCATGCCCGTGCGGACCCGCACGGCCTGACGCAGCAGCGGATCGACAATGGCCGACGACTGATAAAGGATCTGCTTGCTGTTGCTGACCCACCGCGCGGCCTGCGCTGTTTGCTCCTGGGTATCGAAGACGACGCCCAGAAGCGCCAGCTCGACCACGCTCGGCACTGCAATCAGCAGCAGACCCTTGGTGAATAGTTTCATGTTCGCCCGAAGGGTCGTTCAAGCCGCGGCGGTGCGCACGGACCATGCGCCTCGCCTCGGCATGCGGGCGGGCCGTTGCGGTGCAGGACTGGCCAGCACGCCGCGGTGCAGCCGGACGGGCCATTATCGACGTGAATGTGAGATATTTCAACGTAGCGGCAAGATGCGCTCACCCACATAAAAATGACTTTTTTATTGATACGAGTTGTTTTTTCGGCGGCGTGGGCGTCTATGATGGAGACAGATGTGCTGGGAAGCGAAAGCGCGCGGCGAGGCGGTTCGGCATGATTCGTGCGGGAGGCGGTGGGACGGCGTAGATGCCGAATCATCGTGAATCCGGCCTTGTCGTATGCTATAAAAGATCGACGTGCGGCGCGCGAAGCCGGGAGTTGTCGCATGAGGACGCTGCGTTTCTTGCAATTCTTTTTCAGGCGAATTTTTATGTCCTTCCCGAAAAAGCGTAGACGCGCGAAGGTGGACGGCGATGAGTCGTTCCTCGCGGTACTACGGCATTTCAAGCCGTTCGGTCAGCTCGACACCAAAATTGCGCGCGCCCGCGCGCAGGACGAGCCGGTACTCTATGCACATGTGCTGCCCGGGCTCGACGTTCTTCTGTGCAGCGTGCGCGGTGCCCAGCCGCCCTATCCCGCGCCAGCCGAATTGCGGCGGCGTTGTATCGAATCCATTACCAATGCATTGGAACAGCCGCTCGATGGACTCGAGAACGGCGGGTATTGGTATGAAGCCGACGGGTTTGGGTTCCTGGTCTTTGCCAGCCGGGCCAGAGGCAAGATCCTGACGGAGTTTGGCGCCACTCGCGTTGGCGGCGCCCGGCGAGGGGTTCGCAGGCAGGATGCGGCGGGGGATGCCGCTCCGCGCTCGCTAAGGTAGTTATTTTCTTTCCTTTTCTTTATCGGCGCCGATGTCTTCGAGCACGCGGCGCCGATTGCCGTTTTTTCTTTCGCCCGCGCGGCGCCTGTTGGTCTGCAGACAAAGCAGAAAACATTAACTCCCCTTATATTCGGCCCCCGTGGCCGGCGCCGTGACCGCAGGCTTCCTGTCGGCCGCACCCGGTGAGGCGGCGCCAGAGGAAGACTTGTTCACTGGCGCGCCGTCGAGGGAAATGGCCGGCTTGGGCTGTTGCTTCATACCCGGCGGCGGCGCGGTCGGCGCCTGACGAACCTGCGACAGCAACTGTCCGCACGGCAGCGGTTGGTTATTGCTAGGCGCAAGCAGCGGAATCAGCGCCGCAAACGGATTGATCAACCCGAGCCCGATTACGGCGCCCCCTCGCAGCGCCAACGCGGTGGCGTTCACCCCGACGCGCGGATCCTTGAACGTCCCCTTCACATACAGCGGCGAGCGCAGCGAAAACACCCGGAAGCCCTTGGTATGCGGATGCACACCAAGATCCATCGATTCGTCGCGCAGATTCACGTTGCCGTCGATGTTGATGACCGCGTCGTCCGTGTCGAGCGCGAACACACGCGAATCCAGCACACCGTTCGTCGCGACAAAATCCGCGGCCGCGCAGTTGATCTTCACGTCGCGATTGCCGAACAGCTTTTCATAGACCACGTTCGCCACGTTCAGGCCCGCGGCTTCCATCAGCAGGCGGCTTACCGTCCCGTCGGTGATCAATGCCTTCACCTCGCCGTTCGACGTCGCTGCAAGCGCTGCCGGCGAGTTGCCGGTTGCGGTCAGCGCGGCGTCACCGTTGATTTCGCCGAGCGCATTCTGCATCGTCTTGAAGTTCGGAAACAACTGCTTGAGCTTCAGATGCCGCGCCGACATCGCGAAGCGGCCCTTCAGCGGCGTCGCGCTGCCGTCCAGATGAATATCCGATGACAACGAGCCGCCTGCCACGCCGAACTTCAGCGGCTCGAACGACAGCACGCCGTCGGTCATCACGACGTGCGTGTACAGGTCCGTGATCGGCAGATTGGCGTCCTTGACGATGCGGCGCCCCGTGAACTTCACGTCGGCGTCGATCGCCTTCCAGCGGTCGGTGCGGAATTCTTCGACCGGCAGAACCTTGTTGCCCGGCTGCACCGTCGCGTCGCCCCGTTTGGCCTTGCTGGCGTTCGAGTCCGCGCCGATGACCGGCGCCAGATCGGCGAATTGCAGCAGATGCGACACCAGTTCGCCCTGCAACAGCGGACGCGGCTCACGCGCCGTGTAGGTCAGCGAGCCATTCAGATCGCTGCCGCCCACCCGGCCTGTAAAATTTTCATAACTGAAGACGTTGCCGCCGGACTTGAACTGGCCAACAAGACGCCCCTCGGTCGCATACGGCGGCGTGTCGGGCAAGGTCACGCCTGTCAGCGAATACAGCCGCGCCAGACTGTTGCCTTGCAGCCAAAGTCGCATATCGACCGCGGCAAGATGCGCCGGATCGGTGATCGTGCCCACGAGGCCGACGCGCAGATCGCCGGCCTTCACATCGGCCTGCACCGGGAACGGCCGGTTCGCGTCCTGCAACGCCAGCACGCCGCCCACCTTGCCGCTGCCGGATACCGGCGTCTTGTTATAGGTGCCCTTGACTGTCCAACCGATCGCGTACGGCGGGATCGCCGGCTTTGCACCGTTCGCCGTGCCTGTCTCGCTGGCGCTCGACGCCGAGGCTCCCGCGGCGCCGCTTGCACCCTCACTCGCACCCTCGCTTGCACCGTTCGCCCCGCTGGCAACCAGCGCACCCGAAGCGCCATTCGCCGCCGTCGCGCCCGACGCGGCGATATCCGTCGACGAGGCGCCGGAAGCCGCCACCGCGGACGCCGCCGCCGCTTCCGATGCAGCCTGCGCGTTGGCCTGTGCCGTCAGCTTGCTCGCCCCCGCTTTACCGACCGCCTCCGCCGATGCGCTGCGCGATGCCGTCTCCTGCTGCTTCATCACCTCGCCGAGCGGAATCGGCTGGCCGAGCGTATCGATGGCCATCTGCATCTCGACCTTCTTCTGCTGATCCGACAGCCCGATATTGCCTTTGGCAAACGCGATGTCGTGCAGATCGAGCTTCCATTCGGAAGGCCCGCTGGAAGACGCCAGTTTGAAGGTCCAGTTGTCGCGCCCGTCGAGCAGTCGTTCGAGGTCGACCGAAGGATTCACGAGGTTGATCGCGGGAATCACGATGTCGTGCGCGAGCAGCGGCAGCACCTTGACCTGGAAGTCGATTTCGTCCAGCGTCGCGAAGTGCGGCTGTTTGGCCCAGTCGGGATTACCTACCGTGATATTGGCCGCCGAAAACCGCGGCCAGGGCACCCAGCCACGCCAGCCGGTTTCGCCGACCGGATGCTGCCAGCCTACTTTCAGATCGCCGTTGATCGCGAACGGCCGGCCGATCGCCTGCGTAACCTTGTCGTCGATGTAGGGACGGGCCCGGTTCCAGTCAAAAGTCAGAATGAAGATGGTCAGGGCGACAATCAGAATGACGATGATCGCCAGCAACCATGCGATGATTTTTCCTATCCGTCTTCCAGTCGTGCTCGACACTGCCATTGAGAAGCTCCGCCTTTGTTCTTCGTTGTACATGAGGGACAGCACGTATCGTGCCTGGTGTTATTGTCTAATAGGGGTCGTTTTATCATGCCGCACAGTTCGGGCACAGGTTTCCCTGCCACGGAAACGTAAGGAAATGTCATGGCGGCCTCCGAATCCACGCAAAAATCCACCACCACCCAACTCATGACAGATGTTCCCTTCGTCCTTGCGGACGGCATCGCCCGGCGCGATGCCTTGCGCGGGCAAACGCTGCTGCAGCCGACGACCTTCGCCCTCTGCGCGGGCGACCGCGTCGCGGTCACCGGGCCGTCGGGCTCGGGCAAGAGCGTGTTTCTGCGCGCCCTCGCCCTGCTTGATCCGCTCGATGCCGGACGCATCATGTGGCACGGCGCGGCGGTCGAGCGCGCCGCCATTCCGCGTTACCGGCGCAACGTCGCGTATATCCGGCAGCGGCCCGCGCTGCTCGACGGCAGCGTCGAGGACAACCTGCGTTACCCGTTCGAATTGCGGACCTATCGCGACGTGCGCTTCGATCGCGCACGCGCGGCAAGCCTCGCCGCTCAGGCAGGCCGCGGCGACGATTTTCTCGACAAGCGCGCGAGCGAATTGTCCGGTGGAGAAGCGCAGATCACCGCGCTGATTCGCGTTCTGCAACTCGCGCCCGAAGTGCTGCTGCTGGATGAACCCACCGCGTCGCTCGACCCGGAGTCGTCGCGCGCGATCGAAGCTTTGGTGCACGCGTGGTTCGCGGCTGAACCCGGCCGGCATGCGTCGATGTGGGTGTCGCACGATCCGGCGCAAGCCGCGCGCATGAGCGAGCGGCACCTCACGATGCGCGCCGGCGTGCTCGACGAATCCTCAGTGACACCCGCGCATCAGGAGCTCGGCCAATGACATTGCAAAACCTGAGTCTCTGGGACGTCGCGATCGCCGCGTTGCTGATCGTGGTGAACGGCGTGGTGTCGGTGGCGCTCAAGCTCGATCTCGAACGCAAGCTCGCGTGGGCGGCGGTACGCACCGTCGTGCAATTGCTGGCGATCGGCTATGTGCTCGGCTGGGTGTTTCGCTATGACCACTGGTTCGTGGTGCTGCCCTTGATGGTCGTGATGACGCTGATCGCCGGCTTCGCGGGTGCGCAGCGCGGCAGCCGCACTTACGCCGGGCAGCGTGCGGACAGTGTGCTGTCGATCTGGGTCAGTTCGTGGCTGGTGGCCGCGGTCGGACTCTTCGTCGTGATCCGCATTCACCCATGGTACGAGCCGCAGTACGCGATTCCGATTCTCGGCATGATCCTCGGCAATACGCTCACCGGCGTGTCGCTCGGCATCGAACGGATGACCGAGGAACTGACCGCGCGGCGCGACCGAGTGGATATGGCGCTCGCGCTCGGCGCGACCCGTTGGGAAGCAGCGCAGGCGCCGGCGCGCCAGGCGGTGCGCGCGGGCATGATGCCCACATTGAATCAGATGGCCGTGGTCGGCGTGGTGAGTTTGCCGGGCATGATGACCGGGCAGGTGCTGGCCGGTCAGTCGCCGTTGCAGGCAGTGCGCTATCAGATCGTGATCATGTTCCTGATCGCGGCGGCCTCAGCCCTGGGGACGGTGGGCGCGGTGCTGCTCACGTATCGGCGGCTCTTCTCGGCGGAGCACCGGTTTCTGTCGGCGCGGCTGGTGGAGCGGGCCGCAGCGCAGCGTTGATGGGGCAAACAACATACGCTGGGCGACGCGGCCGGCGTCGCCCTTTCGCGGTTTGTCTCATCGGCCGCGCGCCGTGGACGCGGCACTCATCGCCCAGGCTTCACCCGTAACCGTCAGCGTTTCGCGGTGACCGCCACTTCGGTGCCGTCATTGAGCGTCAGCGTTTTTGTGGTGCCGTTGGTCGGCATCGTAAAACGCAGAATCTGGCTGACTGCCACGCTGTTCGGACACTTGAGCGTTTTGCCGCCGCTCGTCACCGTCTTGACGCCATGCGGCGTCTGCGCCTGGAAGCTCAATTGCACTGACGCGGTGCCGTCACTGCCGACGACCGGCGCAAAACGGATCTGCGTCTGGCGAATCATCGCGCCGTTGGTATCGGTTGGCAGCGACGAGTAATTCGGGCAGCTATCCGTCGCGGGCACGGGGCCGCCTGGCGGCACCGTCTTCCACGTGAAGTCGTCCGATTCGCCGGAGCGGATCGTACGCGTTTCCTGTGAATTACCGAACTGTTTCGACGTGACGCGGACCGTATAGCGAATCGGACCGTCGAGGGCGGACTGCGACGTCACCGTGATCGGCGTGGCTGCGTGAGCTGCCGTCACGAGCATGCCGGACGCGAGCGCGCATGCGAGAGAAGCAACAACTGAAACGGCGGAGAGTTTGAAGCTGGAGCTCATACTGTCACCTCGTTGTTGTGCCGCTGCGCGCCCGCTCGAGCGCTACTGCCAATGCACCGCCTGACTGGAGCCTGATTCACACCTGGTGAATACCTGGTTAGCACCTGGTAGCACCTGGTTAAACCCGGCTGAGGCCCTGCCAGACGAGCTGCGAGACGCGCAACTGTTTTAGCATGATGCCCCACCAGTCTACCGCCAAGCGGCGCTGCGCGCGCTTCATACGAATCGGGTGTTACCCCGCTTGCGTTGAGGCGTTTTCTGCGCGTGCGACGTGACAGGAACGCCAAACCTCGCGCAGTCTAGAAGCCCGTCAGCACCAGCTTGCCGATCGCGCGCCCCTCTTCGAGCAGCCCATGCGCACGGCGCAGATTGTCGGCGTTGATCGTGCCGAGATTCTGGCCGACCGTCGTGCGCAACGTGCCCGCATCGACGAGACGCGCCACCTCGGTTAGCAGCTTATGCTGCTCGATCATGTCCGGCGTGCCGAACATCGAACGCGTGAACATGAACTCCCAGTGGAACGCGGCGCTTTTCGCCTTCAATAGTTCGACAGGCAGCGGCTGGCTGTTTTCGACGATCGTGCAGATGCCGCCCTGCGGCTTGATCACTTCAGCGGCTGCCGGGAAATGCTTGTCGGTATCGTTGAAGATCAGCACGTAATCGACCTGGTCGATGCCAAGCTTTTTCAACTGCGCGGGCATATGGTCGAAGTGATCGACGATATGATCCGCGCCCAACTCCGTCGCCCACTTCGCCGATTCAGGGCGCGAGGCGGTCGCGATCACTTTGAGTTTCGCGAGTTGTTTGGCCAGCTGAATGCCGATCGAACCGACCCCGCCCGCCCCGCCGATGATCAGCACCGTGCGGCCTTCATCCGCGCCTTGCGGCGACACGCCGAGGCGGTCGAAGAGTGCTTCCCAGGCGGTGATCGCGGTCAACGGCAAAGCGGCCGCGTGCGTGAAATCGAGCGATGCCGGCTTGCGCCCGGCAATGCGTTCGTCGACCAGATGGAACTCGCTATTCGCGCCCGGCCGGGTAATGCTGCCCGCATAGAAAACCGGGTCGCCGACCTTGAACAGCGTGACGTCTGGGCCAACCGCCACCACCGTGCCGGCGGCGTCCCAGCCGAGCACCCGCGGCGCTTTCTCGACGGTGTCTTTCGGGGCGCGCACCTTGGTGTCGACCGGATTGACGGAGATGGCTTCGACCTTCACCAGCAGGTCGCGGCCGGCGGCTTCGGGTTTGGCAATCTCGACGTCGACTAGGGACTCGGCTTGATCGATCGGCAAATAACGATAGAGACCTACAGCTTTCATCACAGCTCCTGTTCTTTCAGATGAGGTTAAGAAACCGGCGATCGATGCCCACGGCGCCTGGCGCCACGCAGGGCAATCGATCGCATTGACGTCATCGTAAGGCGGTTCTTATTCTCATAAAAGCATCATAATGACTGAAACATCTTTTTGAATTTCAGAATAATGGACCAGCCTGCCGACCCCGTGGAACCCGCCGCAAAGCCCTCGTCCGGCGAACGGGAACGACTCGATCTACTCGACGTCGCCCTGTTCGTGCGGGCCGCCCTGCTCGCCAACGTGTCGGCGGCCGGCCGCGAATTCGGCCTGTCGGCGGCGGTGGCGAGTTCGCGCATCGCACAGCTCGAAAGGCTCCTTGGCGCGCGACTGCTGCATCGGACCACTCGTCGCATCAGTCTCACGCAGGATGGCGAAGTGTTCATGACACGCGCTCAGGCGCTGCTCGACGCAGCCGATGCCGCACGCGCCTCAGTCGGCCGCGCGCAGGCCGAGCCGCAGGGGCGTCTGAGGGTGTCGATGCCATCCTCTTTCGGGCGGCAGCACATATCGCCGGTGATCAGCGAATTTCTGCGCCGCTATCCCGGCGTGAGCGTCGACCTGCGTCTGACGGATCAGATGGTCGATCTGGTCGATGCGGGTATCGACGTGGCGATCCGGGTCGGCGTGCTCAAGGATTCGTCGTTGGTGGCGCGGCGCCTGGCCGTCAACCGCCGTGTGCTATGCGCCGCGCCCGCTTATCTCGCCGCGCGTGGGGCGCCGCACCATCCTTCGGACCTCGCCCAGCACGAATGCATCATCCTGTCAGACCAACGCGACTGGGCATTCGTGACGCCCGCCGGACCGCTTACGGTGCGCGTGAGCGGACGCCTCGTCGTCGACAACGGCGAAGTCATTCGCGACGCCTTGCTGGCCGGTTTCGGCATCGCGCTCAAGTCGACGTGGGACGTGGCGCCGTATCTGCGCAGCGGCGAACTGGTCAGCGTGCTCGACACCTATCCGCTCGCGGAGCAAGTGGCGATCTGGGCGGTCTATCCCAGCCGTGCGTTCGTGCCGCCGAGGACGCTCGCGTTCATCGAGTTCCTTGCCGCGCATTTCGGCGATCCGCCTTATTGGGATGTGGAGCCGGTGTGAGCCGGGCGGGCGAGACGTCAGACCGCATCAAGGTGCTGACCACCCATGGCGTCGGTGCATGCGGGTCGGCCTGCTTCCCGCCGTCAGACGATTGCGCTGAGGTCTTCATGGTTTGCTCCTTTTTCAGGTTGAATCAGGCCGGCTGGATCGCGATCACTCCGCTTCATCCAGACGTTTTCTCATGGCTGCGGTGATGCGTTGACGTGTCTTCGCGTAGTCCGCCCACGGGTCGCGCTTAAGGCCTGCGAGACGCTCGTGCACGTTTTCGACGGTCCATTGATCGCCGCTCGTCGTGGTGGCGACTTCGTCCCACGAGAGCGGCACTGAAACACCCAGGCCCGGCCGGGCGCGCGCAGAGAATGCGGCCACCGTACTCGAGCCGCGGTTGTTGCGCAGGTAGTCGACAAAGATTTTCTGCTTGCGATTCTGGGCCCCCATCTTCGCGCTGAAGTACTTCGGCAACGTCGTCGCCATGTGCTGCGCGACGGCCTGCGAAAACGCCTTCACTTCGTCCCAGCCGGCGTGCTTCGCGAGCGGCACTACGACATGGAACCCCTTGCCGCCGCTCGTCTTGCAGAACGAGGTCAGACCGAGTTCTTCGAGCAGCGAGCGCGCCAGTTGCGCGGCCTCAATCATCCGCTCCCAACCGAGCGATGCGTCCGGGTCGAGATCGAACACCATGCGGTTGGGTTTTTCGATGTTCGACACCACGGCATTCCACGTGTGAAATTCGATCGTGCCCATCTGGGCGGCGCCGACCAGCGCTTTGAGCGTATCGACGGTTATCAGCGGTGGATGACCGGGGTCGAGTCCGGGATGCTGCGTGACGTTGGGGATCGACATCTTCTGGCTGTGCTTCTGGAAAAACAGCTCGCCGCCGATGTCCTCGGGCGCGCGCACCAGCGACACCGGCCTGTCCTGAAGATGCGGCAGCATCCAGTCGGCGACCGATTCGTAGTAGCGCACGAGATCGATTTTGCGGGTGCCGGTGCTTTTGTCGATGACGCGGTCGGGATGGGATACGCGAACGCCGGCGACTTCGGCTGGCGTTGTAGCGGGTTTTGATTTCGTTGTGGCGGTTTTGGTTGCTGGCGTTTTTGTCGTGCGTTTCTTCGCCACGGTGTCGGATGCGGTATCGGTTTGCTCCTGCACATCGGCTCCTTTACGGGGTGCTTCCCGGACGATCTGCCGCGCCGGTTTGTCATTGCGCAGGCTCACGAACGACGCCTGCCGCACGATGCCCTCGCTCGTCCATTCAGCGAAATTGCATTCACAGACAAGCACAGGTTCGACCCAATGCACCGGCGTGCGACTGCGCTCGCGCGACGTGCCGGCGAACGGCATGCGGCTGGTTGCGTGCGCGTCGAGTTTCTTCTTGAGCGAGCGCAGCAACGCAGCGTCGAAGCCCGTGCCGACACGGCCGGCGTATTGTAGTTTGCCTTTGCCGTCGTAGACGCCAAGCAACAACGCACCGAAGGCCGCACGGCTACCCGCCGGCTCCGAATAGCCGCCGATCACGAATTCCTGGCGGCGTCGGCATTTCAATTTGATCCATGCGGACGAACGCCCCGAGGTGTAGCCACTATCGCGCCGTTTGCCGATGATGCCTTCGAGCGCCATATCGCATGCGCTCTTCAGCAGATCGTCGGCGCTGAACGCGAAGTCGTTCGAGAAGCGCAGTACGCTGTCGTCGTGCCCATCCAGGCCTTCCAATAACGCGCGCAGAATCGCGCGGCGTTGTTCGAGTGGCACGTCTCGCAAGTCGTAGCCGTTCAGGAACGGCACGTCGAACAGATAGATGACGATGTCCTGCGGGCGGTCCGCATCGAACGCGTTTTGCAGCGCCTGAAAACTCGGTACGCCATTGCCATCGAGCACCACCGCTTCGCCGTCGAGCCAGGCGCTTTCGATGTCGAGTTGTTCGAATGCCTTCACCTGCTTGTCGAACTTTGCGGTCCAATCGTTGCCTGCGCGCGTGAACACCTTGAGCGCACGGGTCTTTGCGTTTCGGTCGATGCGAGCCAGTACACGATAGCCGTCGAACTTGATTTCGTATGCCCATTCATCGCCGGGTGGCGCGGTGTCCACGAGCGTCGCCAGTTGCGGCTTGAAGGTGGCGGGCAACGCGGCCTTGACCGCGCCTTCGATCGAGGGCGATGCGGCAAGCTCGCGCAGTGACTGCGTGCTACGGGTCGACACGATGTCGGTTTTTTTCGGGTCGGGAAGGCTTGATGAGCTGGCTTTCGCGCCGTTCCTGCCAGTGGTGTTCGAGATCAATGCTGTTTCTTTGGCCCTAGCGGCGTTTGAAGTCCTCGCAGCCTTAATTCCAGTCTTCGCTCCGGTCCTGCTCGCGCTCTGGCGTGTGGACTCGCTCGCAGTTGTCCTTGTCGCGGTCCTCGTGGCCTTTGCGCGCTTGTCCACCGACGCACTGCCCTCCAGTACGCTGCCAAGGCACTCCTTCAAGACGTCGTATTCGTTCTGATCGCGTGCTTCCTCGTCGCGCTCCTTGATCAGCAGCCACTGCTCCTTGTCACCGCTGCCGCGCATATGACTGCGCACCAGCGTCCAGCCACCGCGCAGTTTTTCGCCAAAAAGCAGGAATTTGAGCTTGCCCGCCTTATACGATCTGGCAGCCTCCGCCGCGCCGCCGACCGGCTCCCACGTCCCGCGATCCCACACGATCACGGTCCCCGCGCCATAGTTGCCAGGCGGGATATCGCCTTCGAAAGAACCATACTCGACAGGGTGATCTTCGACATGCACCGCGAGCCGTTTCACCGACGGGTCGAGGCTCGGCCCCTTTGGCACCGCCCACGACAGTAACGTGCCGTTCAGTTCGAGGCGGAAGTCGTAATGCAAGCGCCGCGCGTCGTGCTCCTGAATCACATACGACAGCGCCTCGTTCAATACGCGCGTAGCGCTCTTGCGACCGGCTTTCTTCCGCGCAGCCGTGCCCGATGGCTCCGGCGTTTCGTCGAAGCGGCGCTTGCGGCTGTAGAGATCGAGCCTGTCGTTCATGGAGATGAACTCGTCGTGGATCGAGCTGGTGCGGTGTTATAGATCAAGCGAGCGATCAGGCGGCCGCACGCCGTTTGCGAGCAGCCGGGGCCGACTTGGTGCTGCCGCCACTGCTCTTGCCGCCATTGCGACTCGTACCCGCCGAGCGCGCCGCACGCGGCTTCTTGCGGGCTGGCGCAGCTGCTTCGGCTTCGGCATTGTCGCCCTCCTCATCATCGTCCACGGCATGCTTGCGCGCGCCCGTCGCCGGCTTGCCTTTGCCGCGGCCGAGGCTGCGCTTGAGCAGGTCGGACAGATCGAGGATGTCGGCGGATTGGCGCGATTCGCGCGGCGCCTCGACCTCGGTGATTTCCTTGGTCTTGCCCGCGCGAATCTTTCGATCGACCAGCGCCATGATGTCGTCGTGGAACGTGTCGTGATACTGCGATGGATCCCACTTGTCGCTCATGTCGTTGATCAGTTTTTTCGCCATGTCGAGTTCACGCGTCGTCACGCCGGCCGCTTTCATCCCTTCCGGCGGCAGTTTGAATTCGTCGAAGTCGCGTACCTCGGCGGCCCAGCGCAAGGTGTTCAACGCCAGCATCGGCCCAACTGGAATCAGCGCCGCGAGATGTTGCTTATTGTGCAGCACGACACTCGCCACGCCGATCTTGCCCGACGCTTTCATCGCTTCGCGCAGCAGCGCGTACACCTTTTCCCCCTTGCGGTCAGGTGTCAGAAAGTACGGCGTGTCGAGATAAAGAAACGAGATGTCGGGTGCGTCAATGAAGGCGAGGATATCGACCGTCTGCGTCGACTCAGGATTGGCCGCGCGAATCTCGTCGTCCGAGAGAACAACGTACTTGTCCTTTTCGTACTCGAAGCCGCGCACGATGTTCTCGCGCGCCACTTCCTTGCCGGTGCGCTTGTTAATCTGCTTGTAGCCGATCGGATCGATCGTGCGCTTGTCCAGCAAATTGAAGCCGACTTTCTCCGACTGCGTGGCCGGATACAACTGCACCGGAACGTGGACGAGGCCAAAGCTGATTGCGCCCTTCCAGATCATATGTGCCATCGTGCGCTCCCAAGGCCTGAGACCTTTGGTGAAGCAGCAAGCGTGCCACGGTTTTGCGCGCTATCCCGGGCTCGGTACGGCGGTGGCTGCCACGGTTCTGGACGCTATGGCCGCCGTGGTGCCGTGCCGGTTGTCACAGGCATCGGCTGTAAGTCTTGCGCCATATCGGCAAAAGATACGGCGCTTGCGGGCTCGTCCAACGGTGCTCGGCAAGCGCCGATCTTCAACCGCCGCTCGTCGGTTCGAGTTCGATCGGCACCGCAGCGAAGCCGCGAAACCGCACCCGTCCGCCGCGCGTTGGCTCGTCGTCGAGCCGATACGCCGGAAAGCGCTGTACGAAGCGTCCGATGGCGATCCGCGCCTCGAGTCGCGCGAGCGACAACCCTGCGCACTGGTGGATGCCGAAGCCGAACGCCAGATGCCGGTTCGGATCGCGGCGGATGTCGAAGCGGTCCGGTTCCGCGAACTGCTCGGGGTCGCGATTGGCCGCGCCGATGCACAGCGTGACGGGCGTACCACGCGCCACCGCGACGCCGCCGATCTCCGTGTCGACCGTGACCATCCGGTTGCCTAGCTGGTTCGAGCTCTCGAACCGCAAACACTCTTCGACCGCCGACTCGATCAGCGACGGTTCGCGCAGCAACGCGGCGCGCTGTTCCGGCCAGGCGGTGAGCGTAACGAGACCGTTGCCGATCAGATTCGTGGTGGTCTCATGACCGGCGTTCAGGATGAAGATACAGTTTTGCAGCAGTTCCGCTTCCGACAACTGCTCACCGCCCGGTTCTCCTTGTTCGCCCTGGATCAGGCGCGTCAGCACGTCGCGCTGCGGATCGCCGGGTTCGCGCCGGCGCCGTGCCACCAGATCGCGCAGATAGTCGACAAACTCTGTGACCGCCCGGTTGCCCCGCTCGAGCTGCGCCTCGTTCAGCGACGGCTCCAGCGCGCCGAGGATTGCCAGCGACCAGTCGCGCAACGGCTCGCGCTCAGCGTGCGGCACATCCAGCAGATTGCCGATGATCTCCACCGGAATCGCCGACGCGAACTCGCCGATCAGATCGATCCGGCCACGCGCGGCGGCTGCATCGAGCAAACCATCGACGAGGCGGATCAGCCCCGGCTCCATGGCCGCGATCGCGCGCGCCGTCAGCGCGCCGGCGATCAGTTTGCGCACCCGCGTGTGACGCGGCGGATCGTTGAAGACGAGACTGGTGGTGTGATGGCTGTAGAGCGGCGAGTCGCCGTACTTCGGTTTGAATTCGACGGTCTTGTCGGAACTGAAAGTTTTCGGGTCGCGGTAGACCGCCTGCACGTCGCGAAAACGCGTCAAAAACAGCGAGCCGTCCGGCATGCGTTTGACCGGTTCATAGGTGCGCAGCGCGTGGTAGACCGGGTATGGGTCGGCGTAGAACGCGGGACTCAGCTGGCGCAGATCGAAATCGCGTGCGAGGGTGGGCGCGTCGCTGGCTGTCGCAGGGGGCATTGCTTGTCTCCGTGGTGATGCGCCTCGTCATGGGTGCCGATACCTCGCCGATGCGTGCCACATGCGGGTGCGCTGCGCGGCTTTTGGACGCGATGGGCTTGGCGGGTTCGATAGGCTGCGGGGCGTCGTTCGAAGCGCCAGTATGACGCGGGCGCCTGATCGTTGCACGGTGGATTGCCCGAATGTATACGCGATGCGCCGGGCGATTGGCTTCCTGGCGGGTCGTTTGTTTGTCTATTGGCCAATTGCTGCCCGTCCGCTTGATGCCACTCGGGGATACCTGTTGCCCGTTCTCCGCTGCCCCTGCGGGCCGCACACCGCCGAACCGTTACAATGACGGGATTTTCCGCGCGCGTTGCGCGCCCGCCCTTTTCCGCGTCAATGCGTCGCCCATGAACCTCGTCATCCAAAGCACCGCGCCCCTTTCCGCCGACCACCACAAAACGCTTGTCGCGCTCGCGCGCGGCTCACGCGCCGCTGTCATCGACGCAAACGCGATTCGCATCGCCGACGCGAACGTTGCGCAGCGCGGCGACCTCGAGGTCTATTGCAGCACGCATCAGCTGGACTACGCGTTTGTCGAACCCGGGCGCCAGTTGCGTGACTTCGGCCTCGTCGCGATGGACATGGATTCGACGCTGATCACGATCGAATGCATCGACGAAATCGCCGACTTCTGCGGCTTGAAAGCAGAAGTCGCCGCGATTACCGAAGCGTCGATGCGCGGCGAAATCAAGGACTTCAACGAGAGCCTGACGCGCCGCGTGGCACTGCTCAAGGGGCTCGACGCCGGCGCGCTCGAACGCGTTTATGAAGAGCGGCTGCAACTTTCGCCGGGCGCCGAACGAATGCTGGCCGGCGCGAAGGCGGCGGGATTGAAAACGCTGTTGGTGTCCGGCGGATTCACGTTCTTCACCGAAAAACTGAAAGCCCGGCTCGGCCTCGATTTCACGCACGCGAACACGCTCGAAATCGTGGATGGAAAGTTGACCGGCAACGTAATCGGCGAGATCGTCAACGCCGACGTGAAGGCCCGCACGCTGCGCGAGACATGCGCCCAACTGGGCATCGAACCGACGCGCGCGATTGCGATGGGCGATGGGTCGAACGATCTGAAAATGATGGCGACGGCGGGACTTTCTGTGGCGTTCCGTGCGAAGCCGGTGGTGCGCGAAGCAGCCAGTGTGGCATTCAACCACGTTGGGCTGGATGGCTTGCTGCGCCTGTTCTGAAACCTGGTTTGCGCTGGCCGATGCAATGGCGGCCAGCGCCGGTGCGAGAATTATTTGTTGAGATGGGCGATCAGGAACATGCCCAACATGGAGATCCCAGTGACTCCGATCACGACGCCATGCCACTTCAGAACAAGGGCGTAGTTTTCGTCAGATTCCAGAAACGTGAATAGTTTATGCATGAGTGCCTCCTAAAAGGAGATCAGTATAAGAGCTGCGTTATCTAAAAAATCTAAATCATATGCACGTGTAGGATTGCAAACAGAGTAGCTGCAAGAGATGTTGCAAGAATCGAAATCGCAATGGGCACACGCGACAAGGCCCCCGAAGCAAACCGTTTCTGCCCGTCACGAATGCATGTAGCCGTCTGATCACGGCGTGTATTGACCAAAGACAACATCACGATATTCGAACAGACGAATGCCAGGATGCAGAATCCAGCAATGGCGCCCTCCAGCACAGGCACCGCGCCACGCCCAAGCTCCAGCGCAGTCACCGCCTCATAGACCGCCGCCGCGCACAGACCGATCGCACACCAGAACAGTTGGCCGTCTTTCACTGATGCGGCGATCAACGCCTTCGCGACGCGCCAGCCGTGCGTGGGTGCGACGAGCGCTAGCGTAAAGATCGGGCCGACAATCGGCACGCCAAGATTCAGTAACATCCAGAAAAATAGATTCATCGGAACTCACCATAGTGCGGCTACCGTTAGTTAAGTGCGCACCATCGTAGCGTCGAGATCCATCGCCGACCATTCGGCCGAATGGTTAGGCTTACTGGCTATCTTGACAAACCAAAAAGCCCATCGTGAACGCGTCACAATGGGCTTTCTCAACCTTCAGCAATCGGCAATCGGCAATCAGCGCTCAGGCGCTTAACCCAGCGCCGCCAGACACTGTTCGATATCCGCGCGCAAATCGGCCTCTTCTTCCAGGCCGATATAGAACCGTACCAGCGTGCCGCGATACGGCCATTGACCTTCCGTGCGCATCGAGGCGACGTCGTACGGCATCGCGAGACTGTGCGCTCCGCCCCAGCTCCAGCCGAGCGAAAACAGATCGAGCGACTCGCAGAACGTGTCGATTTGCGCCGCGCTGTAACGTGCGTCGAACACCACTGAGAACAGTCCGCCCGCGCCCGTAAAGTCGCGCTTGAAAAACTCATGCCCTGGACAGTCGGACAACGCCGGGTGCAGGACCGCGGCAATTTCCGGACGCGTTTTCAGCCAGGTGGCGAGGCCGAGCGCTGCACGGTCATGCTGTTCGAAACGCAAGCGCATGCTCGGCAGACTGCGCAGAATCAGCGAACAGTCATCCACCGACACACCGATACCCGTGCGCATGCGCGCTGCCTTCAGCTTCAGATGCAACTCGCGATCGACGGTGATCGTCGCGCCCATCAACACGTCGCCGCCGCCCGACTGGTACTTGGTCAACGCCTGCACCGAGATATCGACACCGTGATCGAACGGCCGGAAACCGAGCCCGGCCGACCAGGTATTGTCGATCGCCGTAACGACGTTGCGCGCACGCGCCACCGCGGTAATGGCGGGCACGTCGGGCACTTCCATCGTGACCGAACCGGGCGCTTCGAGCCAGATCAAACGCGTATTCGGCTGGATCAGATCCGCGATGCCCGCGCCGATCATCGGATCGTAGTAGCGTGCGGTGATGCCGAAATCGCGCGCCAGCCAGTCGCCGTGATCGCGGTTCGGCGAGTAGACGTTATCGGGAATCAGCACGTCGTCGCCGGCCTTCACGAGGCCGAAGTACACGTTCGAAATCGACGACAAGCCCGACGGCTGCAGCAACGCGTGATTACCGCCTTCGATGGTGGCAAGCCGCTGCGCCAGCGCGAGCGAAGTCGGCGTGGCGTGCAGGCCATAGCGCCATTGCGCGTCGTTTTTCCAGTCGAGCGCGCGCATCGTCGCGAGATCAGGGAAAACGACAGTCGAGGCGCGCGTCACCGGCATCGAGAAAGATTCGAAACCCGGCGTGAGTTGGTCTTCGGCGCGCACGACGCGGGTTTGCAGACCGCGTTTGAGTTTGGATTGGGTCATGGTGTAGGTAGACTTTATTCGCCGGTTTGCAGGTTGCTCACCCCGCCAACGGCGTGACCACCGCCTGTCGCCGAGGCGGGCGCTGCTGCGCTGCCGGCGGACGGCTGCGGCGCCACCGCAGTCTTGTTAGCGGCCTGACCGGCACTCGCTGATGCAGCCGGCACAGCCTGCCCCGCTGCCAGTGGTTTCAGATCGAACGGCTGCGGGCTGGAATCGTCGACGTTCATCCGGTCGCCCGCCACCGAACCGTCGGCGGCAAACTTGCCCACCCAGTTGCCGGTGATATGCGTGCCGTCGTTCGATTCCTCGACTTCGAGCGTATCGCCGTCGCGGTCACCCGCGATCAGGATCACCTCGCCGGTGTCTGTGTACTGATACTCGCCGTGCACGCCGGCCGGATCGTCGGTTTTCGCGCCAAGTCGCAGCACGATCTGCCGCGAGCCCAGCATGCCGGCGTAACGCGGAAACTTCGCGAATTCGGGGCTCGGCTTGAGCGGCAACTGAATCGGCGGGGGCGCCGCCAGCTCCTTCACCGCGTCGCTTTCCGCCCATGCCTGCGCGGGCAGCACAGCCCCGGCGCCGGCACACAGCAATGCGGCCGCGCTCACTACGCCCCGAAGGACGTGCCTCTGGAGGACTGCCCAAGCGCGCCGACGCGTCGCACCCTTCATCGCTTTGGATTCCTGCATCCGTTCTTTCCTTGTTGCCTGATACTGCTCGATACTGGTTTGCTACCCGGCTTCGTTCGACGGGGACAACGTGACGCCTCGCGTGGCGTCACGTTGTCCCGCCTCGGCTTCAGATCCGTTCGAAGATCGCCGCGATGCCCTGCCCGCCACCGATACACATCGTCACCAGCGCATAGCGGCCGCCAACCCGCTGCAACTCATACAAGGCCTTGACCGTGATCAGTGCGCCGGTTGCGCCGATCGGGTGGCCGAGCGAAATGCCCGAACCGTTCGGATTGACCTTGGCCGGATCAAGACCGAGTTCCTTGCTGACCGCGCACGCCTGAGCGGCAAACGCTTCGTTCGCTTCGATCACATCCAGATCGGCGACCGTCAGACCGGCGCGTTCGAGCGCCTTGCGGGTTGCCGGCACCGGGCCGATACCCATGTAGGCCGGATCGACGCCCGCATGCGCGTACGAAACCAGCCGTGCCAACGGCTTGATCCCGCGCTTTTCAGCGACGCTGCGTTCCATCAGCACGACCGCCGCGGCGGCGTCATTGATGCCCGAGGCGTTGCCGGCCGTCACCGTGCCGTTTTCCTTTGCGAACACCGGCTTCAACTTGGAGAAGTCTTCGGCCGTCGCGTTCATGCGCGTGTGCTCATCCGTATCGAATACGACATCGCCCTTCTTCGACGGGATCGTGATCGGCAGGATCTGGTCCTTGAAGTAGCCGCTCGTAATCGCATTGGCCGCGCGGCGATGCGATTCGAGCGCGAGTGCATCCTGCGTCTCGCGCGAGATGTCGTATTTGCGGGCGACGTTCTCGGCGGTCACGCCCATATGGATCGACTGGAACGGGTCGCTCAACGCGCCGACCATCATGTCGACGAGGCGCGCATCGCCCATGCGCTGACCGAAGCGCGCAGCCGGCATGGAGTACGGCGCGCGGCTCATGTTTTCCGCGCCGCCGCCGATCGCGATGTCGGCGTCGCCGAGCAGCACGCTTTGCGCGGCTGAGACGATGGCCTGCAAGCCCGAGCCGCACAGACGGTTGACGGTCAACGCAGGCGCATGTTGCGCGACGCCGCCGTTGATCGCGGCCACCCGGGCCAGATACATGTCTTTCGGTTCGGTATGCACGACGTTGCCGAACACCACGTGACCGACTTCGTCGCCCGACACGTTCGCGCGCGCCAGCGCTTCACGCACGACGCGTGCGCCCAGATCGGTCGGCGGAAAATCCTTCAGACTGCCCCCAAAACCGCCGATTGCCGTACGTACACCGCTTACCACCACTACGTCTCGTTGCATCGCTCGCTCCTGTTTAGTGTCTCAAGATGATCTTGTCCTGACCGGCTGCGGGGCGCGCCTCGCAGCGCGTTACTGTCAGCCGGCCAGGATGTGTTCGACCGTCGCGCGCGAAGGGATCGGCGCGACCGCGCCGTAACCTTGCGTGGACAGTGCCGCGGCGCAGTTCGCATAACGCGCCGCTTGAAACGGATCGTCACCCGCCACGATGCGCGCGATAAACGCGCCGCCGAAGCAGTCCCCCGCGCCGGTCGCATCGACCGCGTTGACGACGTGGCCCGGCACGACGCGCCGCTCATCCGGCGTGGCGATATACGAACCTTCCTTGCCGAGCTTGAGCGCCACGACACGCGGACCATGCGACAGCAGAAAGTCGACGATCTCGTCGCGGCCAGTCAAGCCGGTCAGTTCGGTGACGTCGTCCCAGCTCGGTAGGCAAATGTCGGTGTGACGAATGGCTTCGAGCATCACCGCACGCGCTCTTGCGAGCGGCCACAGCTTCAAACGAAGATTGGTGTCGAAACTCACGCGCACACCGTTCGCTCGTGCATGCTCGATCGCCGCCAACGCGGCGTCGCAGGCGCTCAGGCTGATCGCGAGGCTGATGCCGGACAAATGGATGACTTTGGCCGCGGCGATCGCATCGAGCGGCAAATTGTGCGGCGCGTAGCGGCTCGCGGCCGAACCCGCGCGCAGATAGTCGAACGCGTGACCTGCGGGACCGTGCGAGACGAAATAGACGCCGGTGGGCGCGTGCGGATCGACGCGCACGAGCGACGTCTCGACCTGCTCGCGTTCCCACAGATCGATCAGGAGACGCCCGAAATGGTCGCTGCCCACGGCCGACGCGAAACCCGTCTTCGCGCCCTGCCGTGCTGCCGCAATGCAGAAGTTCGACGTATCGCCGCCGAAGCCTTGCAGATAGTTCGGCTGATCTTTAGCCGACTGGTTGAACTCGATCATCGCCTCGCCAAACGCGAGGATCTCCGGAGGCCGGCTCTCCGGGTGCTGGGCTGCCGGGGACCAGGTTGCCGGGGTCCGGCCTTCCGGCGTGCCGGCTGTGCTCACCGTCATCGCTTAGACCTCGCCCCACAGATCGTGACCGTCGGCGCCGGTGATCTTCACCGAGACAAAATCGCCGACCTTATAACGCTTCGACGCCTTGGTGGCCGGCGCGATATACACGACGCCGTCGATCTCGGGCGCATCCGCCGCGGTGCGGCCGATGCCGCCGTCGGCATTGATCTCGTCGACCAGCACTTTCAGCGTTTTGCCGACCTTCTTCGCAATCCGTTTGGCCGACACTTCTTCGGCCACTTCCATGAAACGCGCACGGCGCTCTTCACGCACTTCGTCGGGCAACGCACCGTCGAGTTCATTGGCGCTCGCGCCTTCGACCGGCGAATAAGCAAAGCAGCCGACCCGATCCAGTTCCGCCTCGCGGATGAAATCGAGCAGCGTCTGGAATTGCTCTTCGGTCTCGCCCGGAAAGCCGGCGATGAACGTGCTGCGGATCGTCAGATCGGGGCAGATTTCGCGCCACGCCTTCACGCGCTCCATCACCTTCTCGGCATTGGCCGGACGCTTCATGCGCTTCAACACTTCCGGATGCGCGTGCTGGAACGGCACATCCAGATACGGCAGCACGTGGCCCTTGAACGGGCCTTCGGCCATCATCGGAATGACTTCGTCGACGCTCGGATACGGATACACGTAATGCAAACGTACCCATGCGCCGTATTGCGCCGCGAGTTCGCCAAGCGCGCCGACCAGATCGGTCATGCGCGTCTTGATCGGCTTGCCGTTCCAGAAACCGGTGCGGTATTTCACGTCGACGCCGTATGCGCTCGTATCCTGCGAAATCACGAGCAGTTCCTTCACGCCGGACTTGAACAGGTTCTCCGCCTCGAGCATCACGTCCGCGACCGGGCGCGACACGAGGTCGCCGCGCATTGACGGGATGATGCAGAACGTGCAGCGGTGGTTGCAGCCTTCGGAAATCTTGAGGTAAGCGTAGTGACGCGGCGTGAGCTTCACGCCGGCAGCCGGCACCAGATCGATGAACGGATCGTGCGGCTTCGGCAGATGATTGTGCACCGCCTGCATCACTTCGCCCAACGCGTGCGGACCGGTCACGGCCAGCACCTTCGGATGCACTTCTTCGATCAGATTCGAACCGCTCGCGCTCTGCTTGGCACCGAGGCAGCCCGTGACGATCACCTTGCCGTTTTCGCTGAGCGCTTCGCCGATCGCGTCGAGGCTTTCCTGCACCGCTTCGTCGATGAAGCCGCACGTGTTGACGACGACGAGGTCCGCGCCGTCGTACGTGCCGGAGATCTCGTAGCCCTCGGCGCGCAACTGCGTGATGATCTGCTCGGAATCGACAAGCGCTTTAGGACAGCCGAGGCTGACGAAACCGACCTTCGGAGTCGAAGGGGTCGGCACGGCGGGGGAAATGGTCTGCGACATAGGATGGATCCGGCGTATAGCGGTGACGATGGCGACAAATGGGGACGGTGCGGCAAGGCCAAGGGCCCGATGGTCAGACAGACCACAGCCCGGACAACGTCCCGCGCACGCAACCCTTTATTGTACCGCGCCGGCGACCGTGCAGTCGGCCAGGTAGCGGGGCGTTGCCGGATCGGCGAGGCCAAGGGCCGCGTGTTGATGTGCCGGCATCGGGATCAAGCCACCGAGTGCCTGGGCGCGCTCGATCACGTCAAGAATGTCACGCGAATCATGGAGGCGCCGGATGGCTGCATGCAGCTCGGCAGCCTGCGGCCACGTCCGTTTCAGATAACTGAGCCACATTTTGACGCGTCCGTGCTCATGGCGGGCAGCGACACGGGCTTGCAATTTTCTCAGGTAGTCGGCGAGCAAACCGAGCACGGCCGGCCATTCCTCGCCGGAAGACGTCCGCTCCATCAGACCGCGTATGCGCAATGCCAGAAAAGGGTCCGACACGGCGCCCCGCCCGATCATTACGTCCGCACAGCCGCTGACCGCCCGGCACCGCTCCCAGTCGGCCACCGTCCAGACTTCTCCGTTGGCCGTGACCGGCACGTCCACGGCGTCGTCGATTCGCGCGATCCACTCCCAGTGGGCCGGCGGCCGGTAGCCATGGTCGCGCGTTCTGGCATGCACGACGAGCGAGGCCGCGCCGCCTTCCGCCAGTGCCGTGGCACAGTCGATCGCAAGCGATGTATCTGACACGCCGAGCCGCATTTTTGCTGTCACAGCGATGCCGGCAGGCACCGCGGCGCGAACGGAAGAAACAATCCGGTTCAGTTGTTCAGGGTGCGCGAGCAGCATCGCGCCGCCACCGTGCCGGTTGACGACTTTGGCAGGACAGCCGAAGTTCAGATCGAGTCCATGCGGCGACAAACTGGCCGCCTGGGCCGCATTCAGCGCCATCCATTCAGGATCGCTACCTAGAAGTTGGATCACCATCGGCGTGCCGCCGGGTGTGCGTCCTCCGTGGAGGACTTCGGGTGTATCCCTCTCGTAGACACGCTCGGGAAGCACGGAGCCCGTCACCCGGACGAATTCGGACACGCAGCCGTCGAATCCGCCCGTGCTGGTCAGCACTTCGCGCAACACGTAGTCCGCAAGCCCTTCCATGGGCGCAAGAAACAGCCGGCTCATGTGGGAACGGCGCCCAAGCTGCTTCTGCAAATCTTGCGGTCAGCCAAAGCTGACAAATCCGGCCTTCGGAATCGAAAGCGTGGGGGCGGTAGGGAAAACAGTCTGCGACATAGATGGGGCTGGGATACAGCGGTGGCGACGGTGACAAATGGGACGCTGCGACACGGCCTGAGGGGTAACGGGATCAAAAGGATCTCGAGGACCACACCCCGCAACAGCGCCGGCGCACGCAACCTGTGATTGTACCGCGCCCATCCGCCTGCGCCCGGCGCGCAGGCCGCCGTGGTCCACCCGCCGCCTCATCGTGCGACGGGCACACCACCCCTGCGCCGTTTGGCCATGGGGCCGACGCGTAAAGACGCGCCCACCGCGCAGCGTCGTGCCGTTACTTCTTCTCCGGCTCCGGATTGGTTTGCGGCGTAGCCGGCGTAGCCGGTCCGCCTGCCGCATTCACCGGACCGCCTGGCGTGAACGGGAAGGTGGCGAACATCGATTTCGCCTGGTTCTGCATCTGCTCCTGCATCTGCACGAACATGTTCTTCGACTGTTCGATGTAGCTGGTCATCATGCCCTGCATCATGGGTGCCTGCATGTTCATGAATTGCGACCAGACTTCGGGGTTCATCGCCTTGCCTTCGTACAGATTCTTCGACTGGTCGGCGAGCTTCGCCTGAATGTCGATGAAGGCCTGGATGTTCTTCTCCAGATACGTGCCCATCATGCCTTGCATGGCATGGCCGTAGAAACGGATGATCTGCGACAGCATCGACGACGAGAACATCGGCAAGCCGCCGCTCTCCTCTTCGAGAATGATCTGCAACAGGATGGCGCGCGTCAGATCCTCGTTGCTCTTCGCATCGATGACCTTGAAATCCTCCTGATCCAGCACGAGCTGCTTAACGTCCGTCAGCGTGATGTACGTGCTTGTCTCGGTATCGTAGAGCCGGCGATTCGGGTACTTCTTGATCAATCGTTCGGCTGTTTTCTTTGTAGTAGTGGTCATGTAACGCCTTTGAGCGCGAGTTGAGCGCGGAAACGGCGTCATGCCGGCGCACAATCGGGCAATTGTGCAGCCGGGACGCCGCCGGAACCATCTGAGCCGAAGCACGCTGCCTTGTGAGCGGCGTGCCGGTGACTCAGCCCATATGCAAACCACCGTTCAGCGAAAAATCCGCGCCCGTGGAGAAACCCGATTCGTCCGAGGCGAGCCATGCCACGATCGAGCCGATTTCCTGCGGCTGACCGAGACGGCGCACCGGGATCGTTGCAACGATCTTTTCCAGCACGTCCGGGCGGATCGACTTGACCATATCGGTGCCGATGTAGCCAGGCGATACGGTGTTGACCGTCACGCCCTTGGTGGCCACTTCCTGCGCCAGCGACATCGTGAAGCCGTGAATGCCGGCCTTCGCGGTCGAGTAGTTGGTCTGGCCGAACTGCCCCTTCTGGCCGTTCACCGACGAAATGTTGATGACCCGCCCGAAGCCGCGCTCGACCATCCCGTCGATCACCTGCTTCGTGACGTTGAAGAGGCTGGTCAGGTTGGTGTCGATCACCGCCGTCCAGTCTTCGTGCGTCATCTTGCGGAACACGACGTCGCGCGTGATGCCTGCGTTGTTCACCAGCACGTCGATCTCACCGACTTCGGCCTTGACCTTGTCGAACGCCGCCTTGGTCGATTCCCAATCGCCGACATTGCCTTCGGACGCAATGAAATCGTAGCCGAGTGCCTTCTGCTCTTCGAGCCACTTCACGCGGCGCGGCGAGTTCGGGCCACAGCCGGCGACTACCTTGAAGCCCTCTTTGTGCAGACGCTGGCAAATGCTTGTGCCGATGCCACCCATCCCGCCCGTTACGTACGCAATTCGCTGTGTCATAAACCACACTCCGTTTTTCGTTTTCGAGGTGCCGACCGGCTACCTCTTCCCTCGCCTGTGCTTCATCTCCACTGCCGCCGGGCGACCGGCCGACGAGGCCATTGCTCACCGCGCGCTACCTGCTGCAATGTGGCGCGCGGCAACCCTGCTTACCGCCTGCTAAAACCTATCTAAGCCTGCTTGAGCCGACAACCTGAGGCCCCAGGGACTTGGAGGTCTATCAAGCGCGTTCGAGCGCCAGCGCCACGCCCATGCCGCCGCCGATACACAGCGACGCCAGACCCTTCTTCGCATCGCGCTTCTGCATTTCATGCAGCAGCGTGACGAGAATCCGGGCGCCGGACGCACCGATCGGATGGCCGATCGCAATCGCGCCGCCGTTCACGTTGATCTTCGACGTGTCCCAGCCCATTTGCTGATTCACGGCGCACGCCTGTGCGGCAAACGCTTCGTTGATTTCCATCAAGTCCAGATCGGCCGGCGTCCAGCCCGCACGTTCGAGACAACGGCGCGATGCGGGCACCGGACCCATGCCCATCACCTTCGGGTCCAGACCCGAGGTGGCGTACGCCTTGATGCGCGCGAGCGGCGTGAGGCCGAGCGCTTCAGCCTTCTTCGCCGACATCACCACCACCGCCGCCGCGCCGTCGTTCAGACCCGACGCATTGGCCGCCGTCACCGAGCCTTCCTTCGAGAATGCCGGCTTCAGACCCGCCAGCGATTCAGCCGTCACGCCGTGACGCACGAACTCGTCCGTTGCGAAACGCAGCGGCTCACCCTTACGTTGCGGAATTTCGACCGGCACGATTTCGTCGTTAAAACGGCCCGACTTCTGCGCGGCTTCCGCCTTGTTCTGCGACAGCGCCGCGAACGCATCCTGCTGCTCGCGCGTGATGCCGTATTCCTTGGCGACGTTTTCTGCCGTCACGCCCATGTGGTACTGGTTGTAGACGTCCCACAGGCCGTCGACGATCATCGAATCGATCAGCTTGGCGTCGCCCATGCGGAAACCGTCGCGCGAGCCAGGCAGCACGTGCGGCGCGGCGCTCATGTTTTCCTGACCGCCGGCGATCACGATGTCCGCGTCGCCCGCGATGATCGCGTTGGCCGCCAGCATCACGGCCTTCAGGCCCGAGCCGCACACCACGTTGATCGTCATGCCGGGCACCGCCGTGGGCAGCCCCGCCTTGATCAGCGACTGACGCGCCGGGTTCTGACCCGAGCCTGCCGTCAGCACCTGCCCCAGAATGACTTCGCTGACCTGCTCAGGCTTCAGACCAGACCGTTCGAGCACGGCACGAATCACGGTAGCGCCGAGTTCAGGCGCAGCGATCTTCGCCAGCGACCCACCGAATTTGCCAACTGCCGTACGGGCGGCCGATACGATCACAACATCAGTCATTTCCATATCCTCCGGGACATCGGCTAAATACGCCGCTGCCCGTCAAGTTAAAAATCTTGTTGCCAATGCGCCCTTGCATATATCAGGACGCGCACTCATACCGCCACACCACCGCGCCCTCAGGCGCGCTGAAGCCTACTCCCGTTGCCGCACATATCGCCCTGGCGCCGGTTCGATCACCGGGAATTCGGCGGAGCCGGCCGTGGCGCGTGGCTTCACTTTCTTGCCGCCATACTGGTCAAGCCACGTGGTCCATTCCGGCCACCAGCTACCGGGCACTTCGGTCGCCTGGTCGAGCCATTCGTCCGGGCTTTCCGGCAGCGTCTTGACGTCGCCCTCCAGCGCCCAGTAGTTACGCTTTTTCTTTGCCGGCGGATTGATCACGCCAGCGATATGACCCGACGCGCCGAGCACGAACTTCAACGGTCCGGAGAGCAGCGGCACCGACGCATAGGCGGTTTGCCACGGCACGATATGGTCTTCGCGTGAACCGTAGATAAAGGTGGGCACGTCGATCTTCGAGAGGTCGACCGGCTCGCCGCAGGTGGTCACCGCGCCCGGCTCGCGCAGACGATTCTCGAGATACGTGTTGCGCAGATACCAGACATACATCGGCCCCGGCAGACTCGTCGAATCGCTGTTCCAGTACAGCAGATCGAACGGTACCGGCGTGCGCCCTTTGAGGTAATTGTCGACGACGTAGTTCCACACCAGATCGTTCGGCCGCAGGAACGAGAAGGTGTTGGCGAATTCGATGCCGCGCATCAATCCGGGCTTGCCGCCGTTCTTTCCGCCGATGGTCTGCTCGCGCATCTGCACATGCGCCTCATCGACGAATACGTCGAGCACGCCCGTGTCCGAGAAATCGAGCATCGCGGTGAGCAAGGTCATCGACGCAGCCGGATGCTCGCCGCGCGCGGCCGCCACCGCCAGCGCCGTGGCGAGCATGGTGCCGCCCACGCAGAAACCCAGCGTGTTGATTTGCTCGCGGCCGCTGATCTTGCTAACCGTTTCGATCGCCTTGAGCACGCCTTCGCTGACGTAGTCGTCCCACGTCTTGCCTGCGATCGATGCGTCCGCATTGCGCCACGAAATCAGAAACACCTGATGACCCGAATCGAGTCCGTGCGCGACCAGCGAATTCTCCGGCTGCAGATCGAGAATGTAGAACTTGTTGATGCAAGGCGGCACGATCAGCAACGGCCGCTCACGCACGGTGGCCGTGCGCGGCTTGTACTGGATCAACTGAATGAGGTCGTTCTCGAACACCACTGAGCCTTCGGTGTTCGCGAGATTTTCGCCGACCACGAAACGCGATTCGTCCGTCTGCGAAATCTTGCCGCGCTGCATGTCGCCCAGCAGATTCATCACGCCCTGGCGCAAGCTCTCGCCCTTGCTATCGAGCAAGGTCTTTTGCGCTTCCGGATTCAACGCGAAGAAATTGCTCGGCGATGCGGCTGCGGTCCATTGCTGAACCGCGAACCGAACGCGCTCGCGCATCTTCGGTTCAGTTTCGAGCGCGTCGACCATTTCCTGCAGATAGCGCGCGTTCAACAAATACCACGCAGCGGTAAATGCATAGGCCGGGGTCGCGCTCCACGCGTCGGAACTGAAGCGGCGGTCCTTGAGTTCGGGGGCTTTCGCCGTGGAGGTGGTTGCCTGCTGGATCAGTTCCATCGCCTCGCGCGAATAATCGGCTTGCAGCTTTTGCAGGCGCTCCGATGGAATCGCGGCGCTCGGAATGTTGAGTCCGGCGAATGACGGCATTGACGGCAGGGATCCCGCAGCCAGTTTGCTGAAGTCAGGCATACCGGGGAACGACGGCATCTGCGGCAAGCCCATTTGCGGCATCTGGGGCACTTGCGGCATCTGGAAAGGCATGTCACTGCCGCCGGGCGGCGTGCCCAGCGACCGCCATGCGTTCATCCAGGCGTCCAATAACTGCTGCATGCCTGCGGCTGGTGATGCGCCGCTCGTACCGGCCTGCTGCGTGTGCTCCGTCGAGGAGTCCGTGCTGGGAGAAGCTGAGGAATGTGATGCTGCCATACCTGCTTTTGACCGGTAAGTCCTTGCGGACGGGTTGAGAGGCAGGTTCATGCGCACGTGGGCGATTGCTCGCGACCTCGTCACGCCCTGTCCCATGTACGAGGAGCTGTGAGGAACATTCTTGCTCCCCATCGCAAGGCATGTCAATGCTTGTTCCCGATTTTGCCGCAGTGCGATAGTTTTTTAATTATCGTTTTCCCTGTATAGCAGATCGCGCTTTTGGAACATGGGTTGATAAGTGCCCGCATAAGCAAAAAAAGCTCCCGTATTGCATGGGCTTATGTGTATTTACGCGCATTTATCCGTTCACCCGCGGGCACTTTTAGCGGCAGATTAACTCATGCGCGGCAAAATCCGGCAGCGCAGCAAAAACACGCAACGCGCCTCCGAATAAACCCTCATACGGATGCTCGCAGGAAGACGTCGCGCCGGTCGAGGCAACGGCGAGAAGCGCCACGGCCGCATGATTGCGCTGACAAAACAAAGCGCCATCATGCGGCCGTGCGTGGATGATTGAGTGCCGGACTAATGCGTAGCCTGATCGTCCAGCCAGATCAGCGCGGCCATGCGCCCTGTCTCGCGATCACGGCGATAGGAATAGAAACGATCACGTTGCGTGACCGTACACAGATCGCCGCCAATAACGCGCGTCACGCCGAGCCGTTGCAAGCGCAAACGCGCCAGCGCCGTGAGATCGGCGAGATATTTGCCGGGGGTTTGCGGATGCGTAATGAATGCATTTGCGGTGGCGTCGCGTTGCGCGCCGCCCACGCCGTTCATGAAGGCGTCACGCACATCTGCACCCACCTCGAATGCGTCCGGTCCGATCGCCGGACCCAGGTAGGCATGCAACGATGCGGCCTCCACGCCGGCGAGAGCGGCGACGCGCTGCGCGGTCTGCTCGACGATACCCGCGGCCAAACCACGCCAGCCGGCATGGGCCGCGCCGACCGCGCGTCCCGCTTCGTCGCACAACAGCACCGGCATGCAATCGGCGATCATCACGACACACACCGTGCCGGGCCGATCGGTGACGCTAGCGTCCGCTCGGGTCGGCGTACCGCTTGCATGAGTCTGCGCGATCGCATCTTCCGCGCGCACGATGCCCGCGCCGTGAATCTGTTCGAGCCACGCGGCCTCGCCTACGCCTGCCAGACTCAGCAAGCGTGCGCGATTGGTTGCGACCGCGGCGGGATCGTCACCGCTTTTCATCCCCAGATTCAGGCCGCCAGGCTGGTCAGCGCCATCCTGCCAACGGCCGAACGGCGGCTCGCTCACGCCCCCGTTGCGCGTGGTGACGAGCGCGCGCACACGCGGCGACACGTTCCATGCGGGTTGCACAACATCGGCAAAGCTCAGCGCGGGCAAGCTCATGCGTGACCGTCCTCGTCGTGTTCGTCGTCGTGATCCTGGTCTTCGTCGTGATCGTCGTCGCTGTGTGCGCTGTCTTCATCGATGTCGTCGTCCAGCGAAGCGTCGTAGTCGTCTTCCTCGTAGTACGTCTCGTCGAACTCGCCTGCATCGTCACGCCCCAAGCCAAGCGCCGCCGACAGCACCTGCATGTCTTCCGGTGCATCGGCGCGCCATTGCATGGTCCGGCCGGTTTTCGGGTGGATCAGACCGAGGCGCCATGCATGCAACGCCTGACGCGCGAAACCGTCCGGCAACGGCGTCACCGAGCGCTTGCCGCGCGCGCGCCCATAAATCGGATCGCCGAGCAGCGGATGGCCGATATGCGCACAATGCACGCGAATCTGATGGGTGCGACCGGTTTCCAGATCGCAATGAATCGCGGTGACTGGCTGACGCTGCCAGATCGCCGTGTCCACGCGCCGGAAATGCGTGCGCGCCGCTTTGCCCGATGCGCTCGTCACCACCGCCATGCGCGTGCGTTCGCGCGGATCGCGGCCAATCGGCGCGTCGATCGTGCCTTCTTCGGGCATGTTGCCCCACACCAGCGCGAGATAACGGCGCTTCACCGTGCGTGCCTGGAGCTGGCGCACCAGATCCGTCTGCGCCTCGAGCGTGCGCGCCACCACCATCAGTCCGGACGTTTCCTTGTCGAGCCGATGCACGATACCGGCGCGCGGCAGGCCTGCCGCGGCGTCGCCGTAGCGGTACAGCAGGCCGTTAAGAACGGTGCCGCTCCAGTTGCCGGCCGCCGGATGCACGACCATGCCGGCCGGCTTGTTGATGACCACCAGCGTGTCGTCCTCGTAGACGATTTCGAGCGGCACCGGCTCAGGCGTGAACGCGAGTTGTTCAGGCAGCAGATCGGGCACGAGCTCTATGGTGGCCCCAAGCGGTACCGGCTGACGGATTTTGGCCGGCTTGCCGTCGATGCGCACCCGCTCCGATTCGATCCAGCTTTGCAGCCGGTTACGTGAAAACTCCGGAAAGATTCGGGCGAGCACCTTGTCGAGGCGTTCGCCGGCCAGTTCGTCGGGCACGACGACGCTGCGCGGCGACTCGTCCGCCACGGGGCCCGCCACCGTCGGCACCCTGCTTTGCGGGCCGGCAGCGGCAAGCGCGTCGCTGCCGAGATCGTCGTCGAGTGAATCGACGCCCAACGCGTCGGAGGGGTCAGCGCTTACGCTATAATCTTTGTTGCTATTCCCGGCACCGGTTGCGGCGCCTGGAGTATTTGAGCGGGTCATTGAGTCTGGGTCACCTGGACGTAAAGCTAGACTGGAAAATGCGAGCCTTGAACACCATCACTAAAGCGGCGATCAATTTGGCGGTCATCAAGAAGATGGCCCGGAAAGTGGCCGGATACATTGCGTGCGCCGCAGCCGTCGCCGTTGTTGCGGCTTGCCACGGCCTGCCGGAAAAGACCGACGAGACGGCTACGTGGAACAACAACAAATTATATACGGAGGCGAACGACGCTCTGACCGGTGGTGATTTCGGCAAGTGCGCCAAGTATTTCGAGATGCTCGAAGGCCGTGATCCGTTCGGCCACTTTGCCCAGCAAGCGCAGATCAACGTCGCGTATTGCAACTGGAAAGATAACGAAAACGCCGCCGCCGACCAGGCGATCGACCGCTTCATCCAGTTGCACCCGGATCACCCGGACATCGCGTACGCGTACTACCTGAAGGGCATGATCCACTTCAACGACGACCTCGGTCTGTTCGGCCGCTTCTCCGGCCAGGACATGAGCGAGCGCGATCCGAAGTCGCTGCGCGAGTCGTATGACGCGTTCAAGATCGTGGTCGACAAGTACCCGAACAGCAAGTATGCACCGGACGCCGCGCAACGCATGCGCTATATCGTGAACGCGCTGGCGTCGCACGAAGTTCATGCGGCGGATTATTACTACCGCCGTGGCGCGTATGTCGCCGCGATCAACCGCGCGCAACTGGCGCTGAAGGAATACAAGAACGCGCCGGCTATCGAAGACGCACTGCACATCATGATGCTGTCGTATGAGAAGCTGAACCAGCCGCAAATGGCCGACGACACGAAGCGCATTCTGGCCGGCACCTTCCCCGACAGCCCGTACATCACGGGCCATGCAAGGCCGGGTAAGGAAAAGTCGTGGTGGCAGTTCTAAGCCTCGACCAGCTGCTGCCTTAAACAGAAACGCCACGACTTCGGTCGTGGCGTTTCTGTTTGTGCAGCGCCGTCAGCCTATGCAGCACCAGCCGGCAACCGGGCGCCCTCAGTCCCGTTCGAACAACGCAATCGACTCCACGTGCGAGGTGTGTGGGAACATGTTCACCACACCGGCACCCACCAGCCGGTAGCCGGCCTCATGCACCAGCAGGCCCGCATCGCGAGCGAGCGTGGCTGGCGCGCACGACACGTAGACGATACGCTTGGGCAACGGCCCATCGCCGCTCTGCGCAATCTCCGCGAGCGCCTTGGCGACAGCCAGCGCACCTTCGCGCGGCGGGTCGATAAGGAATTTGTCGAAATGGCCGAGCGCGCGCATATCGTCGGCGGTCACTTCGAACAGGTTGCGGCAGGCGAACGAGGGATGCCCCGCCACACCGGTCAGTTCGGCATTGGCAAGCGCGCGCGAAGTCAGCACGTCACTGCCTTCGATACCCATCACTTCCTTCGAAATCCGGGCAAGCGGCAGCGTGAAATTGCCAATTCCGCAAAACAGGTCGAGCACCCGGTCCGTTCTGGCCGGGGCCAGCAGACGCAGCGCACGGCTCACCAGCACGCGATTGATCGCGTGATTCACCTGGGTGAAGTCGGTCGGCTTGAACGGCATCCGGATGTTGTATTCCGGCAGCGTGTAGTCGAGTTGCATGTCGAGCGGATAGAACGGCGTCACCGTGTCAGGACCGCCCGGCTGCAACCACCACTGAATCTTGTGTTCGTCGGCGAAATCGCGCAGCACCTGCTCGTCGGCGGAGGTGATCGGCGCGAGATTGCGCAGCACCAGCGCAGTGACGGATGAGCCGACCGCCAGCTCGATCTGCGGCATACGATCGTAAATCGACAGCTTGCGGACCATGAAGCGCAGCGGCATCAGCATCGCCGACACATGCGGCGGCAGTATCTCGCAGGTCTTCATGTCGGCGATATAGCTGCTCTTCTTCTCGTAGAAGCCGATGCGCATGCCGCCCTTTTCCGGCAGATAGCGCACCGCCAGACGCGCGCGGTAGCGGTATCCCCAGGCCGGCCCGTGAATCGGCCGGAACACGGTCTCCGGACGCAACTTCGCCAGATGCTGGAAATTGTCTTCGAGCACACGCTGCTTGACGGCAATCTGGGCGCGGATGTCGAGATGCTGCATCGAACAGCCGCCGCAGATATCGAAGTACGTGCACTTCGGCTTGGTGCGAAGCACGCTTTCGCGGAATACCTGGACGACCTCAGCCTGCTCGAATTTCGGCTTGCTGCGATGCGTCGAGTAGCTGACACGCTCGCCGGGCAACGCGCCTTCGACAAAAATCACCTTGCCGGGCGTGCCGTCTTCGCTCTCGATGCGGCCCACGCCGCGCGCTTCCATGTCGAGCGACACGATTTCGATGATCGGCTCAGTGCCGGTAATGACGTGCGCTTTCGCCGGAGCGGGCGCCTTCTGGCGCTTCGGCGAGCGACGTTGGGGGGCAGTTCGGGACACCTGCGACTTCCTGACAAACTTGGGGGAAAGGCGAGATTGTAGACGAAGCGCCGCGCCCACCGATCGCTTCGATCACGATTAGCATAAGGCGAACCCTGGCGCGTGCGCACGACTTCGCACCACGGCGGCTGCCGTCAAGCACGTTAGTGTGCGGCGAACGGCTTCGTTACAACAAGACTGATAAACCGCTTACTGATCGAATGCGGCCAGATACTCGGCCCATTGCGGCGCCGCTTCCAGCGCCAGCGCATTTTTGACCAGGTTGATCTCGTCAGCATACTCTTCGGCCGAAAACGCGCCGCGGATGAGCTGGAAGCGGCAATACAGCAGGTACGTATTGACGACGTCGGTCTCGCAATAATTGCGGATTTCCTCGATACGGCCTTCCTGGTAAGCGTGCCACACCTGGCTGCCGTCCATCCCCATCTTGCCTGGGAAGCCGCACATCTTCGCGAGCGCGTCGAGCGGCGCATTGGCGCGCGCCTGATACATCGCCAGCACGTCCATCAGATCGGTGTGACGCGAGTGATAGCGGCTGATGTAGTTGTTCCACTTGAACTCGCGGTCGTCCTCGCCGAGATCCCAGAAACGGGAGGCCGGAATGCCGTTGACCAGCGCGCGGTAGTTCAGCACCGGCAGGTCGAACCCGCCGCCGTTCCACGACACGAGCTGCGGCGTGTACTTTTCGATCACACGATAAAACGACTGCACGAGCGCCGCCTCGCCGTCTTCCAGCGTGCCGAGCGAGCGGACACGGAAACCGTTGTTGTCGCGGAACACGCAGGAAATAGCCGCGATCCGTTGCAGGTGGTGCGGAAGGAAATCGCTCCCGGTCTTTTCGCGGCGCGCCGCAAAAGCATGCTCGGCGACTTCGGCGTCGCTCAGCGTGGCGGGCAGATCTTCGAGGCGGCGAATGCCGGCGACATCGGGAATCGTCTCGATGTCGAAAACAAGAATCGGTGTCATCAGGTTATAGAACGGCGTCTTTCCGAACACCGTTGGAGGCAAAGAAGCGCTTCAGCCGCACCAGCGCTTCCTGTTGGATCTGGCGCACACGCTCGCGCGTGAGGCCCATTTCGTCGGCCAGCTCTTCGAGCGTGGCGGGCTCGATATGGTTCAGCCCAAAGCGGCGCTCGATCACATGACGATGCTTGTCCGACAGGCGCGCGAGCCACGCGCGTGTAAGCGTTTCCAGCTCGCGATGCTGCACTTCGGCGTCCGGCGACTGGCTTTGGTCGTCGGACAGCAGATCGAGCAGGCTGCTCGCCGGGTCGAGATCGAGCGGCGCATCGAGCGATGCGGTGTGTTCGTTCAGCGCGAGAATGTCGGTGACTTCGTCGGTGGTCTTGCCGGTCAGATACGCGATGTCGTCGATACTGGCGTCGCGACGCTCGGCCGCTTCGCCGGAATTCATCGAATTCTTTTCCAGATGGCGCTTCGCGCGCAGCACCTGGTTGAGCTCACGGATCACGTGCACCGGCAAACGCACCGTGCGCGCCTGGTTCATGATCGCGCGCTCGATGCTTTGGCGAATCCACCAGGTGGCATACGTCGAGAAACGGAAGCCGCGCGTCGGATCGAATTTCTCGATGGCGTGCATGAGGCCGAGATTGCCCTCTTCGATCAGATCGAGCAGCGGCACACCGCGGTTCAGGTAACCCTTTGCGATGCTGACGACGAGCCGCAGATTGCGCTCGATCATCACTTGCCGCGCTTCGAACTCGCCCGCCTTCGCCAGACGCGAATACTTCTGCTCTTCCTCGACAGTCAGGAGCGGCTTGACGCTGATGCGGTTCAGGTAGTGCTGAATCGTGTCGGCCGTCAGCTCGGCTTGCAGAAGCGCACGGAAGTCGTCTGCGTCGGCAGGAACTTCGCGGGCCTCGCTGGGCTCTTCCGCGCCACCCTGACGTTCGTCGAGATCGCGCTCCTCTGCGATCTCTTCTTCAACTTCCGAAGCGCCGCTTTCCTCCACCGAAGCGGGCGTGACGCGGCTAATCGTCTCAGACTCGGCTTGCGGCAGGCGGCGCTTCGATTTCGGCATGGTCGTATCGCTTATTGCGGCGGCAAATACTTCAGTGGGTCGACAGGTTTACCCTGACGGCGAACTTCGAAATGCAACATCACGCGGTCGGAATCGCTATTGCCCATCTCGGCGATCTTCTGCCCTTTGGTCACCGCATCTCCCTCTTTTACCATCAAAGCGCGGTTGTGTGCATACGCCGTGAGATAAGTTGCATCATGCTTGATGATAATGAGATTGCCGTAACCACGCAGCCCATTTCCGGCATAAACCACGCGCCCATCCGCAGAAGCCTTAACCGGATCGCCAGCCGCGCCGCCGATATTAATACCCTTGTTGGTCGAATCGTTGAACGTGCCGAGCATCGGTCCACGCACAGGCCATGAGAACGCGACGTTGCCGGATGCGCCGGCGCTCGAATCGCTCGCAGCACCCGGGTTGGCCGGCGGCGTTAGCGAGGCGTTGTTCGCACCCGAACCATAGATCGGCGGCGCCGCGACGCCCGCTGCGGCACCCGTGCTGCCAAGCGGCGCGCTCTGCACCGTGCCACCGTTGCCGATCGGCGCCGTCGACACGCCCGGCGTCAGCGCGGCGGTGTTCGCGCCTGGCGGCACGACGCGCAGCAACTGATCGACTTCGATCTGATTCGGGTTAGTGAGATTGTTCCACGTCGAAATATCGCGGTAGTTCTGGCCGTTCTCCAACGCGATCCGATACAGCGTATCGCCCGGCTTCACGCGGTAGTAGCCCGGCGGCGGCGGTCCGAGCGGCACGGCCGGCTGCTGCGCGGCCTGCGTGCCGAGCGCACCGCTGCCGGAACGGTCGACGACCGGCGCCTGATCGAGGCGGGTCGCACAGGCCGACATCAACAGGGACAAGGCGAGCACGCACACGCTACGCTGGGTTACGGTCATGGGGGTAGTCAGTCTGGTTCTTTGCATCGCGCGCAACATACTCATCGGTGTCAAATCACTCCGGATTTTAAGGGTACAAAGAAAACGCGATCAAGCCGCGACTCGCGCCACTGCGCGGGTCCGAGGCGTTCGACCAGAGTCAGCACCTGGTTCTGGCCTTCCTGCGAGCCGACCGGCGCGACCAGACGGCCGCCGATCGCGAGTTGTTCAAGTAATGCTTGCGGTACGTCGAGTCCGGCTGCGGCGATCACGATCGCGTCGAACGGCGCCGCCGACGGCAACCCGAGGCGACCGTCGCCGTAGTGCAGCCGGATGTTCGGAATGCGCAGCGGACGCAAGTTTGTCTTCGCGCGTTCGGACAGCGGCTTGATGCGTTCGATCGAGTAAACATCGCGCGCGACCTGGCTCAGTACCGCCGCCTGATAGCCGCAACCGGTGCCGATTTCGAGCACGTTGTTCAACGCGCGCCCGGCGGCCGCCAGTTCGATCATCCGCGCGACCACAGAGGGCTTGGAAATTGTCTGGTGATGGCCGATCGGTAACGCGGCATCTTCGTAGGCCTGGGCCGCGAGGCCCGGGTCGACGAACATGTGGCGCGGCACCACCGACATCGCATTCAACACGCGCTGATCGGTTACGCCGTTCGCACGCAGGCGTTCGACCATCCGTTCGCGAACCCGTTCCGAAGTCAGTGCCAAAGCGCCGTTCAACGCGACATTCGGCACAGCGGCGCGCTCGTTGAGTTTGGCGGCGGGCTTGTTCACCGGCGCCGGTTTTGGCGCGGCGCGCGCAGCCGAACCTTGCCCGACGGTTGTTGCGTGTGGTTTGGCCTGCAGTTTGGCTTGCGGCTTGGCCTGAGCGCTGACAGGCGAGTTCAGCGTCGAGTTCACCGGCGCCTTGATCGGCGCCTTCGCCTGCGGCTTTGCTTGCGATGTCGCTTGCGGTTGGGCCTGTGCCCTCGCCGGCGACTTCGCCTGGGTCTTCCCCGCAGAGCCGAGCGGCGAGTTCTTCGCCGGTTGCTGGCGTGCGTTCAGCGCCGCGCTCGCGGCAAGTGCCGCCGCGCGCACTTCGCCTGGACGCCCTTCGGGTCGGCGCGGCTCGCGCACCAGGTC
>NZ_VOSW01000046.1 GCF_009690905.1 Paraburkholderia madseniana | reverse complement strand
CGCTCCATCAAACTGTTCGGTGCCACGGTCTGGTGCTGAAGAATGGCTTGAGCCGGATGCGAGGTGACTCGCACGTCCGGTTCTTAGGGGGCGGCGGCGCAGCAATGCGCCGCTGCTACCCGACAATGCTGGCTCCCGCACGACCTGTTCCGCAGGCAGTGTGTGAGCTTCTGCACGCCCTTTCAACGGGTGGGCCGTAGCGAGGGAGCCGCAAGGCTCGCCGGTTTGAGCTAGCGCCGGCCTGTCAACCTCGCTACGTGCCCGCCCACCCGTTTGCAGCGAGTGTCGGGCGATTTCGAGAATCTACCGGAAATCGCGCCATGAGCAAACCCGCTGAAGCTCCATTTATGAACCCTCGTCTGTCGGTGAAACCCGCTGAATATAAGCGACTTGCCGGCGAAGTATTGGAAACAACCCGCACGTATGTGGAACGGCTTTCATCGCTGGCTATGCTTGCCAGGACGCTGCGCATAGGTATCGCGATGAACCATTGCGACCGTCGCGACCAGATGTTGCTTGCGGAGTTGTTGGAGCGTACGGCGCATCAGTACGAAACCGAGGCGAACATTGAGCGGGGGAAAATGACGGTCGTGATGGCCGATGCGGAGGAAGCAGAATCGAACGCTGCACGGCGCAGGAAAGGGCTGGGTGAATCAGTGGCGCCGCGCACGAGAACGCGCAGGAAGGTCGGCGCTAGCGTAACAGCATTGGCATGACATACTGCCGCGCTCTGCACGAATTGGCGGATAGCGTTACAGTGAATCTCCGCACCTACTTACCGATGGAGACGCCATGGACCGCGAAGCATTCACTGAAAGCCTGACGAAAGAAGGATTCCCTGAGGCCGTCGTTGTGACGCGCGAGGCGAACACCACGATGGATGTGCATGAACATTCATTCGAAGCAAAAGCGTTGATTCTGGAAGGCGAGTTGCACATCCGCGTGGGCGACACCGAGCAGGCATATAAAGTCGGCGACGTCTTTCACTTACCCGCGAACAAACCGCATGCAGAACGCTACGGTCCGAATGGTGTGACGTATCTGGTGGGAAGGAAGTAGGAGGGCGCGCGGCGACACGCATGGTCCAAGGCCACAGCACGTCGGCATCCGCGCCCCCAGCGCTCGCCTTTTCAATCGATCCGTTGATCTTCAGTTATTGAGCACAACGATCACCACGCTCATCTTCTGTACCCCTTTAAAACTATTTTCTTGAGGTGAGACCACAGCGACGCGCGTCTTGCTGCCCCAGGATGCGCGACGGCTCGTTCCTGATAGTCTTCAAATTCCAAAGCGGCGAAGCGGCCGAACTTCAACGCAATAGCTTGCCAATCAGCGCCGCAGCATCGACTGACGAGCCGCTTGGTGCTCGCTCGTATTCGGTCTGAATTGAACTCAGACACGATGAGTTTGTTACGGCCCCGTGCGGCACTCCTGGATCAACATCGCGTAGAGACTTCCCGCAATACGCTATCAACCAAGTCAAGTCGCAATTGATATCACGATATCTGCCGCTCTACGTGTAGAAAAAATATGGTTTTTGTCAAAATTCGACAAGAGCATTGGAGGTAGTTCACAGGACTGCGAAAAATGTTTACCTTTCTGATCCTAGACAGAATGGCACTTACTTAAGCCCGTGGAGCGTGTCCATATTTTCGGACGCACTCGCGTGCGATGTGACGAGGCTCTTTCAGCCATGGGTAAGACTTCGGTCTTCGTTTCCGCATTCGTGGTTCGATGCGACTGGGGCGATTCCCAACGCAAGACTGTGCGATCAGGCTGAACAGGAGACTCTGGTCGTGGGTTGCTGTCAGACCTCGGGCCAGCCATTCAGTCCATAACTGCACGGTGTGTTTGAAACTCAGTGTTCTCGGATCGGTGGCATAGTGGCTCGCGGCCTGCGCCATCAGCAACCGAATCACGTTATAGGCCAGCAGATGGACCCAGATCTCCTTCTCGTTCATGTGGGCTGTCTGGCAATGCAGTACGTCCATACCCATCGTCGTCTTGATGTTACGTAGATCCAGTTCCACGTTCCAGCGCCTGGCGTACAACTGCGAGAGGTCCTGTTTGCTGGTCTTGCGTGCATCAAGCATTGTGGTGACCAGCACCCGGTGATGCAGCCTGGACTCGCGCACCATCAGTTCATCGGGGAAGGCCTGGTACTGCTCACGCGTCATCCAGTCGGGACGCTGCCGGGGTTTGGGCCACGTCACAATGTGATCGCGCATGCCCAGCGACTTGCCTCGCCGGAAGTCCGTGCGGCGCGCCCCATGCTGTTCCATCACGACATCCACTCCGGCGGCGATCATTGAGGCCATCAGAAAGTAGTGGCAGTACAAGGCATCGGCGACGATCACATCACCTTTACAAAACGTATCTTGCAGCATGCGAAACGCCGTCAGCTCCCCGCTGCCTTTGCCCGCGTACGTTCCGACACCCGCCTCCAGCACTGCGCCGCTTGCCAGACAGATCACCGCAACCAGATAGGCTAACGGAAATCCCACTCCTTCGGCCTGAGAACTGGACTGCGGGAAGCGGGCCTGGTTCGACGGCGTATCGGGCATCGAGATTCCTGTGCCGTCAACCAGCTTGACCGGCCGCCCGCGCCACTTCCAGGCCGGCCTGGCCTGCTCATGCAGTTGACGCCCCGTCTCGCGCGCCAACTCCCGCACCATCGTCAGCGGCAGTCTCTGGCGAGCGCGACAGTAGCCTCCCGTACGCACACTCATGGGTCGCAGCCCGTCGGCAGCTCGCTGCGCGGCCCACCCGTTGACCGCCTTCTGACAGGAGGCGTCCTCTTCCAGCGCCTGGCGCATGAACATCGACAGTGTCACCGTCGGCGGATACAGCCGTTCCCGATGTTCTGGCAAATACGCTTCCGTTATGTCCAACAGCTCCGGGCTCGTCAGTATGTTGAAGTAGTCGACGGCCTGTGCCTTGCGCGCCTGGCTTTGAACGCTGCTTCGTGTTTGCCTGGGATGACTTCGTGCATTACGATCCATGGGGGCTGTTCTTTGGAATGAGACGGTGTTTGCCTGGTAACAACCATCGTATCAATCCTCGGATCAGCCCCCTCCCTTTCTCTTCAAGCACTTACCCGCGTCTTCTCCTCCATGCTGGCTTAAGTAAGTGCCATTCATCCTAGACACACACCAAATCGACGCAGTCAAGCTGCACGCTTGCCATATCAATTGCGATGAAAACGGAGATGAGACGATGGCCGATCTGCCCAGGCAAGTCAGAACGTATGAAAATCAGAGTAAGACAATGACCGGACGGCCGTCGTATTTCGTAGAAGCCGGGCACGACGAACGCAAAGGACTTGTCGGTCGTATCGTTCGAGGCGACCGAACGCATGGGCTCGCCATACCGTATCACGATCATCTTTGAGCGCACGAACAGGCTGTCAAGATCAGACTACCTCGGCAAGGACGCGGTGTTTTCGATCGTCCACGAGGACGCTCTACCACGGAAGTTCTCCGGCTGCATTGCGCTCTTCTCTAAGACCAGAACGAAGAAGGATTTCAGCAGTTACGAACGAGATCGTTGGACAAATTTTTAGAATTTGACGCGCTAACAACGATGATTATCAGCCCCCCATTCCTACCCGAAGCTGGAATCAACTCCAACGATGCAAACGCGACCGATCCAATGATGGATGCCGTCGACAAATTTGAATTGGCTCATGGCATTTACCCCATAGCGTTCGATCGTCGCTGGCATCCCGGCATGCATCTGGCGCCGCGATTGCAGAACGAGAAAGTTCGTGCGATCGCGGACGGCGAAGTCGTAGCTTACCGAGTGTGCCAGCATGCGTTCGACGGGGGCGGTGGAGTCCGGGACAGCAACGCTGGTTTCGTGTTGCTCAAACATACAACCGATACAGACGAAGGACGCAAGCTGACGTTCTATTCGCTCTATATGCACTTGCTTGAACTCGATGGTTATAACGACCACGGCTTTCACCCGAACGTTTTGCCGTTGTTCCTGCGAACAGCGTCGCCTGGACCCAATATGCAGCCGCCGGTTGTCGCTCCGGCTCAGCCCGGTGGCGGCCGTAAGATCTATCGGAAGGATATCCTCGGCCTGACCGGGCGATGCCACGGCCAGTTTCACATGCACTTCGAAATCTTCATGACGAAGCCGGATTTCGACGCGTATTTCGGTGCCACCCAACTGGGCCGCGAACAGGTCGTCACACCCACCACGACTGACTACTGGGGAAGCAGCTACTACGTCATTCCGCCACAACAGCAGTTTCTGCCGCTGCCGCCGGGCACGGATGCGAATAAGAAACTCCACGGCATCCGCTTCGAGCAACTGGACGTGGGACAGAATTCCGACACGCTGTATGTCGAGGTCTGGTTTCACAAGGGGGCCAAGTTCACCAAGGTCTGGCGCGATGCGGGCGGTGGACGACTCGAACTTCTGACTGAGCAGCCACTCCGCGAACAGAACTACGAATACGACCTCTACAAACGGGCAACCGCGCTGTATGCGACCTGTCCGAGCGACGGGTATGAACTGCTGCGCTTCGGGCGCATTCTCAGCACACCGACCACGCTGCCGGAAGCGGCGCTGACGACCTGGGCGCAAGTTGCCTTTGCTGCGGGCCGGAAGGGCTACATCGACGTTAACAATCGCGCCGTCCTGAAGTTATCCGATGCCGATTTTCCGTTCTTCAAGGGCTGGAAAAAGATCAGTGATGGTAACGGGCCATTTAATGCGGCCGGGCTGTGCGATATCGACGCCTTGAAGAAAATCCTGAAGGACGCGAAGCATCACGAGACGCCGCAGGAAGCAGTACAGACTGAGGAATACCAGAAGGAAGATGTCCTTGTCCGCTATGTGAAAACAACCGATGGAGTGCGCGAGCAATTGCGTGGTTTTGTATGTGAAGCGCCGAGCGAATGGGACAGCACGCACAATGAGGATCGTTACCGGAAGTTGAAAGACCCGGGCGAGTTCTACGCTGGCAACGACGCGGGCTACACGAAATTCATCAATCTGCTGAGGTCATTTCAGTTCTGGGAGTGCACGGGGCTACCTGCTGGCGAGAAGCTTTGGTTCTTCCATCCGACAGCGTTTATTCGACATTTCAGGAGGTGTGGGTGGTTGACCGGTAACGAACTGGCGAAAGCGTTTCCACCGGCAGCGCTACGTTCGTTGCCGCACTCTCAATGGACATCGGAGCAAGTAGTTCCACAGCGCACTACGATAGATTCGCATGGTCCAGCCCTGAACCAAGCGATGCGCAGGTTCGGCGTGACGACACCTCTGCGGCAAGCCGCGTTTCTGGGTAATGCAATGCAGGAGACCCAATGGTTTCGATTGCTCGAAGAGCAGGGTGCGGACCATCGGCGCTATTACCCATGGACCGGTCGTGGCTTTCTACAACTGACTTGGCCTGACAACTACGTCCGATACTGGCGCTTCCGCGGCCATCAAGTTGATCAAGCGTTGGCTAGTCGCTTGCATGAGGCTGCACGAGTGGCAGATCAGGCTGGCAATAACGCGGCCTTGGTAGCGGCCGACGTTAACGTTTCCGCTGAAATGAAGGAATGGCGGAATATTGTGGGAACCCGGCAATTTGAAGCGTCAGATAGTGCAGGAGCCTACTGGGCATGGTCTGACGCAACGAAATTTGCAGACAAGATTCCAGTCATGCGACGCGAAACGAAACAGGTTGGAAATACTGTTAAGCCTTACTACAGTTGCGATTCATTCGGCCAGGTCGCGGCCACGGTTAACGCGGGCTACCCTTCCTTCTCCTTGTCTAGTGTCAACGGACTTACTGCGAGGTACCAAGCTTACACCGCCGCGCTTGTCGCATTGATGGACCTTACGCGGTTTCCCGCCGCGAACGGGACAACGCAATTCACACCTGACTGGTAATCGGTACGGAGTATTCGATTGAAAATGAAGAGCGTTTCCGCGCGGACAATAATCATTGCCGTACTATTGTGGATCAACGGCTCAATGGCTCAATGGCTCAGAGTATTGCGTCGGCAGCAGCCATCTCCACAAGCACGGCCTCTACTATGCCAGTCGCAAAAGAATACATCGTGGGCCCATGTCGGATCAGAATCGCGAACATGTTCGGCGGACATTTTGATGGGGCGCATCCGGATGAAGTTCGACCGCAGGGCGTATATTACCTGCCGCTAACAGGCCGGATGGCCGCATTGAATGGTGGTTTCAGCCTTTTCTGCGTGGACGCCACAGAGGAACGACTAACTATTGCGTTGAATGCAAAGCAGGTTGAAGGTCGCTGGCTAACTTACGGGCCGGTGAACGGCCCCGAATTCATTCCCTTTGATAAACAGGCTCACTTCCGGTCGATCCAGCTAAACGGAAAAAATTGGATTGGAAGGGCATATACCGCCAATGACACAACTGGCGATGAGAAGAGTCGGGCGTGTCTTTTTTACTTTTGCCTGATCCACAATGCGAATGCATTATGCGGATACACGCCTGTCGCATGGCTTGCCAGGCCTAAGCGCAACCAACTATGGAAGATCAAGGCGATCCTCGAGTCGGTTGAGTTTGTCGACACGCCGGCGTCTGCAAGTACCAGTCCAGCGGCCAGCGCCGCGACACCTAGCCAATGAATTGGGTATTCCGGTGTGACGCGCGCAGATCAGTTCACAAGACTCAATGTGCGACCAACATGACTAATCGATGGAAACGGATGACGACGCACAGGGCAGTAGCCCTCTGACGGCCCACGGGTCCCTCACGCCGGCGTCAGCCGATCCCACGAGGCCGCAGAGTTACCTGATGCGCACGGACGTCGGCAAAGGGTCCGCTATTCAAGGAATGCCCAACCACGCCAGAGGCAAAAAACTATGCCCCCAACAAAACCCCAGTCCTAAACGCCCGTGTGCCGGTCACCCGCCCCAACGGCGCCCCAGTCGTAACAAACCGAATCGCACGCCGCATATAAAACACCCCTTCGGTGTTGCTACATAGCGTAGTCGTCTCGTCAGTCAACGGATCGACGATATCAAACAGCGCCTGCCCGACACGAATCGTGTCCCCGATCTTCGCGCGATGAATCAGAATTCCGCTAACAGGCGCATAGAACTGCTCGCTGCCAGCGAGCGGCGTAGCGGGCGCGAGCAACTCGGGCAAAGGCTTCACATCGAGCTTGATAGCCTTGCGCCAGACCAGATAGTCAATCAACGCGTCTGCGTCCTCCTGCGCGACTTCATAAGACACGTCCCGCTGCCCACGGCACTCCACAGTGACAGCAATCGCCCCATTGGGTACCGGTTTATCAGCAGGCATAGCTTGCTGCAGTTGCCACCACAACAAGCTATGCGTCTCATCAAACGACTCACCGCCCGAGTTAGTCGCGAGCAACGAAGCCTGCGCCCCCAGATACCGTGACAAAGGCTCAAACTCAGGCCACGCCGCCTCACTGGTATAGAGGTGCATCGCCGCTTCCAAAGAGCAATGCAAATCGATCACCACGTCCGCATCGAAAGAAAGCTTCAGCAGCGCCAGTTGCAGCGACTCGAACTCAGTCAACGGCTTCTGCTCGGCGAGTTCAGCAGCGATCAACTCGCGAACAATCCGCCGATTCTCCGCAGCATTCGAACCCAAGGCATCCTTAGCCCGCTCCACCAGCTTCGAAAACTGCATGAAGTGTCGATTGAAGTTCTTGCCGCTGCCCAGATCGAAGCGCCCAAGAAACTGCCCGAGCACATACTGCCCAAGTCCGACAGGATTCGCCACCGGCACCAGCACAATCTCGGCATTCAACGCACCTTGCTTCTCCAGTTCGAGCAATCGACGCTTAAGCAAAACCGTCGTCAACATCGCCGGCGTTTCATCGGCATGCAGCGACGACTGGATATAAATCTTCTGTCCGCTATCCGCGGGACCAAAGTGAAACGACACCAGTTCGCGGTGTGTGCCGATAGCCGGCGATAGAAGCGGAATCGATTGCTTGTTCATGAGAGCAAGAAGTCTGGAGAAAAATATGAGGTGAAGAAATCAATTGCCGTACGGATCGAAGTCAAAGTACTTCTTCGCAATCTGCGCGTACGTACCGTCCTTGCGCATCGAAGCAATCGCCTCGTTAATGGACGCCTGCACCGCAGTCTCATCCTTGCGCAAGCCGATGCCCACGCCGCGATCACCCATCGAAAGCGGCTCGCCGACAAACGCAAACCCCTTCCCCGCCGGCGTGCGCAAAAAGCCGTAGTCGGCTTCAACAGATCCGAGCAGCGCGCCATCGAGGCGACCGTTCTGCAAGTCGGCGAACACCTCATCCTGACTCTTGTACGCAACCACGTGCACGCCAAGCGGCGCCCAATTCTTTAGCGCATACCCTTCGAACTGCGTCCCCGACTGCACGCCGATCTGCTTGCCGGCCAACGCATTCAACCCGCCCGCGAGCGCCGAACCTTGCCGCGCGATCAGCCGCGATTTGAACTGGAACAGCTTCGACGAAAACAGAATCTGTTGCTCGCGTTTCTCCGTGATCGCCATCGACGAAAGGATCGCGTCGATCTTGCGCGCCTGCAGCGCGGGAATCATCCCCGAGAACTCGAGTTCGACCCATTGGCAACGCGCATGGATGCGCCGGCAGATTTCGTTGCCGAGATCGACGTCGAAACCCTTGAAGCTGCCATCGGGCGCCTTGGAGTCCATCGGCGGATAGGTCGGATCGATACCGAGGCGCAGCGCGGCGGGGTCGGCGGCAAACGCACCACTGCTGAAAGTCAGCGCGGCGCTCAAGATCATCAGCGGAATTTTCATGGGAGGCGGGTGTGGGTTGGGCGGATTACTACAGGGCCATCCTATGCCGCCGTTGCGCCTCAAAGAAGTCTCAAAAGTAATATCATGATCACTTTTACCGATCACAGAGACTTCTCATGGCGCTGACGATCTCCCAGCTCCGCGCGTTCACCGCCGTTGCCGAGCACGGCAGCATCCGCGCGGCGTCGCGGGCGCTCGGCATCGCCCAGAGCGGCATCACGCAGCAGTTGCAGAACCTCGAATCGATGCTGGGCGCGACTTTATTCACCCGCACGAACCGCGGCATCGCGCTGACCGCGCTCGGCCAGCGGCTCTTGCAGCGCGCCGGCGCGATTCTCGGCGAATGCGAGCGGGCCGAGCAGGAAGTGCAGCAACTGCGTGGCGACTACGCGGGCGAGGTCACGTTCGGCATGACCACGGAGCCGCTGATTGACGCCTTCGCGCCGGTGCTGATGGAATTCCGCGCGCGCTTCGAGCGGGTCGCCGTACATTTGCGCACCGGCACCTCACGGATGATGATTTCGTGGATTCGTGAGGGCAGGCTCGATTTCGCTGTCGCGCTAGTGTCGAAGCACACCGATACGGCCGATCTGTCCGTGACGCCGCTCTATCCGTCCGATCCCGTGGTCGTCTGCCGTCGCGGTCATCCGAAAGCAGGCGCCACCTCGATTGCCGATCTCGTCGATTGCACATGGGTGGCGACGCCCTCGCCGAATCTCACCGACGATCCGCAGGTCAATCGCCTGAACCATCTGTTCGAGAGCCGCGGCCTGCCGTCGCCGAAAATCATCGCGACGGTGGAAGGTCTGTACGAGACGCTGCATCTGGTCGGAGCGACGGACTGCCTGTCGCTGGAGTCGTCGATCGTCGTGAAGCGTGGGCCGTTTGCGAGCACCCTCACGTCGATCAATGTGCCCGAACGCGCAGTCGAGCAGAACGTGTGCCTGCTGCAACGCGCGGCGATTCCCGTCACACCCGCCGCACAGGAACTCGCGACGATGATTGCGTCGTACATGCGTACAGTGCGGGCGCGATGAGCGCTGGGGCAAAAGGAGCCCAACGAGGGCCGCTTTAGCGTCGAACGTGCATTCGCAATGCGCAACGCTTGCGGTGGCCTGGCGTACGGCCGACGGTTCGCAGCGACCACGCTCGACAGAATCAATTTGGCGTTTCGAGCGCGATCAACTCCTCGATGGTCTGCCTGCGCCGAATCAACCGCGGCGTGCCGTTTTCCAGCAACAGCTCAGGCGCCAACGGCCGGCTGTTGTAGTTCGATGACATCGACGCGCCGTATGCCCCGGCGTCATGAAACACGATGAAGTCCCCTACTTCCGGCGCCGACATGGAGCGGCTCGTGACGACACCGCCCGCCTCCTGCGTAAACACATCGCCGGCCTCGCACAACGGCCCGGCCACCGCGAAAGAGCCAGCCGGCGCTTCGCTCGGCACGCCATTACCCTTCACCACCGTCATCTCATGATGGCTGCCGTAGAACGACGGCCTCACCAGATCATTGAATCCCGCATCCACCAAGACGAACTGCCGGTTCGGCCGCCGGTTCAGCGCGTGCACCTCGGCAACCAGCACACCCGCTTCTGCAACCAGAAAGCGCCCCGGCTCGATTTCGAGTCTCACGCGATGCCCAAAATGCGCTTCGATCTGCCGCCGCGCCGCGTCCCAAAGACGGAAATAGTGCTCGACGTCGATCCGCGGTTCGCCTTCGCTATAAGGCACCGACAAACCGCCACCGGCCGAAATAGCTTCGATATCGTGGCCCAAGCCTTGCACCGCTTCGACCATCGCATCGCACACGCGCGATAGATGCGTGTAGTCGACGCCGGAGCCGATATGCATGTGCAGCCCGACCAGCTTCAGACCGTAACGCCGCACCATAGCGATCGCCAGCGGCACGTCGTCAAGCCAGATGCCGTGCTTGCTGTGCTCGCCGCCCGTGTTGGTTTTGTTGCTGTGTCCGTGGCCGAAACCGGGATTGATCCGCAACCACACACGGTGACCTTCAGGCGCGTGTCGTCCAATACGGTCGAGCATATCGAGCGAACCGGCGTTGACCGTGATGCGATGCTCGATCACGGTGGCCAGCGTCGCGTGATCGACAAGATCTGCCGTAAACACCACGCCCTCAGGATCGCCGTCCGGCTGGAAACCCGCCCCGAGACTACGCGCGATTTCGCCTGAAGACACCGCATCGACCATCGCCCCTTCGTCGCGCATCAGCCTCAGGATATGCACGTTCGAACACGCCTTCTGTGCATAGCGAATCACGTCGAAGCTGCGCAATTCGGCGATACGCTGGCGGATCACGTCCGCGTCATAGACCCAAATGGGCGTGCCGTACTGATGCGCGAGTTCGACGAGTTGCGGTGGATTGAATGTGGTCACGGTTGGCGGCCCTCTATATCGAAGCATTAGTGAGCACCATGATGCTGAGAACCGGTCATTCAGTAAAATACCTATTTTTTGCTAATGCATTCATTCCTGATATAGAAATCATGGCGCTCACTCATCGACATATCGAAGTCTTCCGCGCGTTGATGACGGCAGGCAGCGTCACCAAGGCAGCCGAGATGCTGTTCACTTCACAACCCACGGTAAGCCGCGAACTTGCGCGCATGGAACAGAGCATCGGTTTTGCCTTGTTCGAACGCGTGCATGGACGGCTGCGTCCAACCATGTCCGCGTTGACGTTGTTCGATGAAATCAAGCGCGCCTACATCGGCCTAGAACGAGTGGCGTCCACAGCGGCAAGTCTGCGCGAATTCCAGGGCGGCCAGCTTTCCATCATCGCGTTACCCGCGTTTTCGCACTCGATCCTGCCAGGCGCGGCGAAACGTTTTCACGATGTACAGCCGGGCGTCAGTCTCTCGATCGCGACGCAGGAATCGCCGTTTCTCGAAGAATGGCTGACCGCGCAGCGTTATGACCTCGGCTTGACCGAACACGGCGCGCCGCCTGCTGGAACACGCCTGACGCCCTTGCTCGAAGTGGACGAAGTTTGCGTGCTGCCCGATGGGCATCCATTGCTCGCAAAGCGCGTGATCGATTTGACGGACTTCGCGAATCAACCCTTCATCAGCCTGTCGTCGAACGATCCGTACCGGATTCAGATCGACGAAGCCTTCACGCAAGCGGGCATCGCGCGCCGCCAGATGATCGAGACACCCACCGCCGTCTCCGTTTGCAGTTTCGTGCGGCAAGGTCTCGGCGTGGCCATCGTCAATCCGCTTACGGCGTTGGATTTCGCGGGCCGCAATCTGCATATCCGGCCGCTTGCCGTGTCGCTGCCGTTTCGCGTGAGCGTGGTTCATCCGGAGCATCGCCCAAGCCATCCGCTGGCCGTTGCGTTCGTCGACGCGCTGCAAAGCGAGGCCGACGCGTTGCGAATACAATTAAAAACCCACTCAAAACGCAAGCAGCAATAAGGGCGCTATTCGACTAACAAACCGCGCCACGTTCGCCCATCAACAGGAGTTTCCCAAATGATGAATCGAGACAATCCCGTCTGGCTGATTACAGGCTGTTCCACCGGCTTCGGCCGCGAGTTAGCGAAGTTGGTGCTGGAGCGCGGCTGGCGCGCGGTGGTCACCGCACGAGACCCGTCGAAAGTGAAAGATATCGCCGAAGCGCATGGCGATCGCGCGCTGGTTCTCCCGCTCGACGTGACGAACCGCAAGCAGATCGACGACGTGGTCGCGCAAGCCAAACAACGTTTCGGCCGCATCGACGCGCTCGTCAATAACGCGGGTTACGGCTATCTGGCCGCGATCGAAGAAGGCGAGGACGACGAAGTCCGCGCCATGTTCGAGACCAACGTGTTCGGCCTGGTCGACATAACGAAAGCCGTGTTGCCGATCATGCGTGAGCAGCACAGTGGCTTGATCGTGAATGTGTCGTCGATTGGCGGCATCACGAGTTTCGCCGCGACCGGTTATTACCACGCCACCAAATACGCGGTGGAAGGTTTGTCCGAATCGCTCGCGACGGAAGTGAAGCCGCTCGGTATCGATGTATTGATCGTCGAACCCGGCCCGTTCCGCACGAACTGGGCAGGTCCGTCGATCAAGCAATCGGCGACCGAGATCGACGACTATGCAGCCACGGCTGGCGAGCGCCGCAAGCAAACCGAGGCGCGCAGCGGCAAGCAGGCGGGCGATCCGGTGCGCGCCGCCCAGGCGATCATCGACGCCGCGCTGTCAGACAAGCCGCCGCTGCGTTTGCTGCTCGGCAAGATGGCGCTCGAACTGGCGCGCAAGAAGCTGGACTTCATGCGCGGCGACTTCGATGCGTGGGAGGCCACGACGGTCGGCGCGGATTATCCGGCTTAAAACTCGACCAACGCAAAATCTTCCTTGCCCACGTCGCACAGTGGGCAGCGCCAGTCGGCCGGGACATCTGCCCAGCGGGTGCCCGGCGCGATACCTTCTTCCGGCAAGCCGGCGGCTTCGTCGTAGATCCAGCCGCAAATCACGCAGACCCATTGTTTGAAGTCGTCCGCAAGCGCGGCGCTTTCTTCCGCCGCATGCGGGGCATCGACCGCCGCTCGCGACGCCGCCATCTCATCAAGGCTCACGACCAAAGGCGCGACCGTACCTGCACTATTTTCAGCAAGGCGTGCCTGCAGGCTTTCCAACAGCCGTTGCGCTTCGACCTGCGTCAAATCGATCCAGTACGGATCGCCAGCGCCGTCGTTGAGCCGTTCGGGAGAAAACTGGATTTCTACAGCGACGCCCTTCTTGTACATGGCAAATCGGAATATCGATGAAGCCGGCGGCGAGCGCCGGTATAGAGTCGAATGCTTGAAGCGAGGGCTTCGCGGCGGGATCAGACGAACTGGTTCAGCACGATCGCCGCAATCAGTCCAGCGGCGCCGATGAGGCCCAGCAGTTGCAGCAGAGTGAGGGATTTACGGGATGCGGTGGGGATGTGTTGCGTAGTCACGAGGCGTTCTTAAAGATCGGAAAAAGCGAAATAGTACACGGGTCGGAGGCGGGCGCATCTCGATTGGCGCAAACCTCGGCGTGCCAGATGCCATTATCGCTAGTCGATCGGCTTGAATTCCCTACCGGGTGGAGATGGATTCATTCTCCACCGGGCGGAAAGCGGCCTACGAAACAGCGACCTCGCCAGCATGCTCCGACACCGCCGCCACGATCGCGGCAACGGCCGAAGCCCCAAAAGAACTCGAATATCAGGTATTCGACAATGGATTGCCGTGACGCGAATCCCAGAAGCGGATCACCGCGGCGCCACCCGTGCCGGCGCCCACCACGTGATCCGGCGCGCCGCTTTCGCGCAACAAGGCGCGTAATTCGTTGATGACCGGAAACACCTCGTGATTCCAGTCCGCGCCCTGCGAATCGTGCGCACGTTGTTCTGCTTCGACGATTTCGCGGTCTTCCTTGAAGATGCGTTCGGTGAACCACACGAGCAGCGGCCACGCGAGATTCAGCACGCCTGGAATGCCCGGTTTGCGAATCGACAGCAGGCCAAAGGTGCGGTTCGTGCGCTGCTCACGATCGAGCGGCACATAGACGATCCACAAATCCATCACCAGCGTCTGATCGGACGTGCGAATCTGCAGCGTCTGATACGGATACTCGGTGCGGATCGTCATCACGTCCTTGTCGTTGTCGCCACCGGTCTTGCGGCTCTGGCCGAACACGATCGCTTCGCCGATCGGCTGCTGGCCGGCCATGCGCGCAAACGTGTAATCGACTTCGACCCAGCCCTCGCCACGCCGGCGACCCACCGACCGCGCGCGCATCTGCCCCATTTGCCGGCGATGCAGGAACTGATGGTTCATATCCATCAGATTCTCGTGCATGAACGAATAGTGGCAATTGACCGGACGGCCGAAACGGCGCGTCTTGTACTTCTTGTCGGATACGGCGCCAAACGCGGGTAGCGGCCGTTCTTCGGCCAATTCGATATTGCCGGGAAACACGAAAATCAGGCCTTCGACTTCGCGGCACGGATAAGAACGCACGCCATTGGGCAGACGTTCGCGGCCCAGATACGGCACGTCGATGCAGGTGCCCGAACAGTCGTAGGTCCAGCCGTGATACCCGCAGCGGATCGACTCGCCGTCCACCACGCCCTGATGCAACGGTACCTGGCGATGCGCGCAGCGATCTTCGAGCGCGAACACCTTGCCGGACTCCGTACGCGCCAGCACGATCGGCTCACCCGCGAACGTCACACCATGCGTCTTGCCCCGCTTCACCTCATGCGACCACGCGAGCGGATACCAGTAATCAGGGTGAATACCGACGCGGCGCAGATCGCGCACTGGGGCGTCGTTGGCTGCCTGATCCGGCGCGTGTGCATTCGCGCCTGTTGGCGCGTTGGTTTGCGCGGCGGCATGAGCAGAAGACGTATGGACCGGCGCATCGACGGTGTCTTGTTCGAGCGGGGGAACAGCATGCATAGGTGGAGCCTCCGTGCACGAGCGGATGGAAGGTGGTCGCCCTGCAATTCGCGGGCCGACATCGCCGTACAGTCTACTCGAAGCCGAAGCGGCATGGTTCCGCTGGTGGCATGCCATACCCCATTGCGCAGCCCATGGGCGCAATCGCGCCTGCCTGCGACCCTACGGTCGTCAAATGAGGCGATTGGCGGTTAGCTTTCGTCGCGCGCCACGAGCCCGGAGCGGCGTTGCACGCCCCACGAGCGTCCGCCACGCAGGAAATGCAGCCAGCCGAGCAGTGCGCCGACGTGCCGCACCAACTGGAACGTGAACGGCTCGGCGATCGCCGCGAGCACCGCCATCCACAAACTGGAGCCGGTGCGCTCGCCGGTCCAGCGGCGGTACAGATGGATGCACCAGAGATAAAACGCGAGGTCGATCGCCGTTTTGAGGCCGATCACGCTGAAAATCGACACGACGATCGCGCCGTGCCCGCCGAACAGAAAGCCGAGCAGCAGCGCGAAGGCGGTCAGCCCGTAGATCGGCTGCATCGTATCGATGGCCTTGACCGGCAGCATCAGCATGCCCATCGTGCCGTAGCGCGGGTTGCCGGTCATGTCACGGTTCCAGTATTGCGTTTGCAGGAAACCCGCAAACCAGCGGCGGCGCTGCCGCAGGAAACTGCTGAGGTTGTCCGGCGCGTCGGTATGCGCATGCGCATCGCCGACCACACGCACGTCCCAGCCGAGACCATGATCGACCGAATAGCGGTGCAGCCGATGAATCAGTTCGTAGTCTTCGACCAGGCACTGCGGATCGAAACCGCCCACGTCGACCAGCGCGTCGCGCCTGAACGACGCGAAGGCGCCGGAAATCAGCAGCAGACTGTCGGCGCGCATCCATGCAAAACGGGCGATGAAATTGCGCATGTACTCGTAGGTCTGGAACCACTGGAACACGCGGCCCGACACCGATTTGCCGCACACCGGCACCAGAATGCCGGCCGCCGCGACCAGCTTCGGCTCGCTCGCGAAGGCGGCGCGCATCGCGTAGGTGGCGTCGTCGTCGAGCAGCGTGTCGGCGTCGACGGTCATCACGGTCTCGGTGGTCATGACCATGATGGCGGCGTTCAGCGCACGCGCCTTGCCGCCGTGCGGCACGCGCAGCCAGTACAGATTCGGGTAGAGCGAACTCGGCGCGCTCAGCACGCCATTAGCGGCGGCAGTGAGGCCAAAGCGTTCGGTAAGCAGCGCATGGGTGGCATCGGTGGAACCGTCGTCGGCGATCACAATTTGCGCCGGGCCATGCGTCTGGCGCAGCAGCGCGGCGAGCGTCACCGGCAATACCGTCGCCTCGTTATGCGACGCGACGATCACACCCATGCCCGGCAAGTTGCGCGCATCGAAGTCCGGCTCGAGCGGCGGCGTGGGCCGCATCAGCGGCAGCGTTTTCCAGGTGACGAACGCAAGCAGCAAGGTGTCGTACACGACGTACGCAATGCCGGTCGACCACGCCACCACGCCTTGCAGAAAGAATGCGCGGGCGAACAGCAGCAACCACAGCATGACGACGCTGAAATGAATCAGCGTGCTCAGCAGCGTAGTGGGACGCGGCAGAATGCGCGGCGATGCAAGGGCGAGTGCCTGTTCCAGAGTTTTCTTCAAAATGACTGCTGAGTCCGTCGTTGGTGGTTATTAGATAGAAAGCAGCGTGGCGGTGCTTACCGCACCATGCGTTTCAGAACCGACTTGCGATCGATCCATTGATGCTTCAACGCGCCGCCGATATGCATCGCCAGCAACGCATACAGCGCGTAGCCAAGCCACGTATGCAAGGCGCCGAAGCGGTCGTGCAAGGACTCCTTGAGCACCGGATCGAGATTCATCACGTAACCGATGCGCGGCCAGGGGAACAGATTGAACAGGCGCATCGGATGCGTGGCGGCATCTTTCCACGCGGAATCGTGCAGCCAGCCGGATAGCGGCAGTGCGATCATCAGCAGATACAGCAGGAAATGGGCAACGTGCGCGGCGATCTTTTCCCACGACGGAAACTCACGCGGCAACGGCGGCGGCTTGTGTGTCACGCGCCACAAGATACGCATCAGCGCGAGACCGAGCACCGTGATCCCGATCGACTTATGAGTGTCGACTACCGGACGCACCCAGTCGTCGGGCCATGATTCCGCGGTCAGGCCGAGTACGACATTGCCGATCATCAGCAGCGCGATCAGCCAGTGCAGCGTTATCGCCGTGCGGGTATAGCGCGACGCCAGCGGCGTGCCGGTCGAATCGGTCAGGGAGTCGGCGTGAGTATTCATCGGTCGTTCCGTCTACAAATGGTTTTCTGGCGAAAGCTGTTTGAAAATTCGGCCGTGCCGCAGCAGGTCTGATCACGCCGGCGGTATGAAGCAAACGCATCAGTTTGCCGTTTTATTCCGCCAGTTGCTTAATTGTGTGTTTCCGATTATTTCGACGTATTTCGACGGCGCGAGGCAAATCACGCCTGGAGCGCCGCACCAACCCGCGCCCGCAAAGTCGGCAATACATCCGCTTCGAACCACGGGTTGCGCTTGAACCAGGCAATATTGCGCGGCGAGGGGTGCGGGAGCGGTATCACGTGGGGGCCGTAATCTCGCCAGCGCAGCAGCGTATCGGTTAGCGTCGGCCCGAAGGCGTCACCGAGGCCAAAACGCTGTGCGTATTGGCCAATCAGTAACGTGAGCCGCACCTCGCGCAACTGCGCGAGCAAGGCCTGATGCCAAAGCGCGGCGCATTCGGGCCGCGGCGGCAAATCGCCACTCGCCCCTCTGCCCGGAAAGCAGAAACCCATCGGCACGATGGCAAATTTCGAGGCGTCGTAAAAGCTCTCGTCGGAGACTTCGAGCCAGTTGCGCAAACGTGCGCCACTGGCGTCGCTCCATGGAATGCCCGAAGCATGCACGCGCGCACCGGGCGCCTGCCCGATGATCAGAATGCGCGAATCAGCCGACGCCACGACGACCGGCCGCGGCGCATGCGGCAGCACCGGCGCGCACACCGTACAGGCGCGAATGTCGTGCAATAACGTGTTCAGTGAAATGGGTTTCCTGGCGGTCATACCAAGGCGCGGGTCAGGATCCGGTTTAGCGTTTTACAAACCGATAGTGTCCCACGCCCCACTCATTCCCGTTCGCGTAGCCGAACATGAACATGAACACGCGCGCGCCGTGGCCGGCTCATCTCAATGCCGCGGCGGCCACGGAATCAGCGCGCTGGTGGTGCGCATGTAATCGGCGTAACCGGCGCGCCTTTTCGCCATGCTTTCTTCGAGCAGCGGGATGCCGGAGAGCTTCAGCAGCAGAAACACCATCAGCACCGGCGGCAACAAGGTGAACCAACCCCAGGGCGTGCCGATCGACAGCGCGATGTAAGCAACCCAATGCACGCATTCAAAGAAGTAGTTCGGATGCCGTGAATAGCGCCACAGGCCAACGCGGCACACGCTGTTGTGATTGGCCGGGTCCTGTGTGAAGCGCTTGAGTTGACGGTCCGCGATGCCTTCGCCGACTACCGATGCGATCCACACCACAACCGCCAGCACGATCCAGCCGACGGCCGGTGGGCTGCTCCGATACGACGGCACCAGAAACGCGATCGACAGCAGCATCGAAATCACGACTTGCACCTGGAAAAACCAGAACATCTTGCTGGCTGCCTTGTCGCCCCATTCTTCACGGAAGCGGCGATAGCGCGCGTCTTCCGGTTTGCCGAAATTGCGTCTCCACAGATGCGTCCCGAGCCGCACGCCCCAAACCAGGCCACCCAGCGCGGCCAGTGCACGCGATACCGGATCGCCGTTGCCGAGCACGGCGTAGAGCACCGCGACGAGGCCGAGCGAATAAGCCCAGACCGGGTCGACCATGCCGGCGTTCGCGGTCTTCAACTGCCACACCCAGACGGCGCTGAAGATCACGATGAGCGCAATCAGGGCGATCACGGCGGCGGCAAGTGGCGACATGGGGGCCTCATTCGATGGCGATGCGGGTTATACGCTGTAAGGGCGCGATCGGATGCACGCGGGCGGGATTTCCGGCCCGATCATCTGTTCAACGGAGCTAGGCGTCCGCGGCCCGATAGCGGTATCGTGTCGGCAACGCCTGCCTCCACCGAATCTTCCGGTCATGCCGACTCGCTTCAACGCAGCTTTCACCGCTCTGCTCGCCGCCGCCTTGTTCGGCGCGACCACGCCGCTCGCCAAGGCGCTGCTCGGCTCGCTGTCGCCGTTTCTGCTGGCCGGACTGTTCTACCTCGGCAGCGGCACGGGCCTTGCCGCCGTGATTCTGGCGCGCCGCCTGAAAGGTCAGGCGGACGGGCAGCCGGTCAGTCACCACCGCTTCCCGGTGCGCGAAGTGCCGTGGCTCGCCGGCGCGATCGTGGCCGGTGGTGTCGCGGGGCCGGCACTGTTGATGCTTGGTCTGAAAACGACGCCAGCCGCCACCGGCTCGCTGTTGCTGAATCTCGAAGGCGTATTCACCGCGTTGATCGCGTGGATCGTGTTTCGCGAGAACGTCGACATTCAGGTGTTCCTGGGCATGGCCGCGATCGTCGCGGGCGGCGTGGCATTGTCGTGGCAGCCCGGCGCGGCCGGCTTGCCGCCCGGCACACTGCTGCTAATCGGCGCCTGCGCCTGCTGGGCGGTCGACAACAATCTCACGCGCAAGGTGTCGACTCACGATGCCATGTTCATTGCCTGCGTAAAAGGGCTCGTGGCCGGGTCGGTCAACGTGACGCTCGCGCTCACTTTTGGTGCAGCATGGCCCAAGGCCGCGACCGTCGCACTCGCCATGCTGACGGGTTTCGCAGGCTACGGCGTGAGTCTCGCGCTGTTCGTCGTCGCACTGCGCAATCTCGGCACCGCGCGCACCGGCGCCTATTTCTCGGTCGCGCCACTATTTGGTGTGACCTTATCGTGGCTCCTGTGGCCGGAGATGCCGCCGCCGCTGTTCTGGGTGGCCGCTGCCCTGATGATGCTGGGTGTCTGGCTGCACATCCGCGAACGTCACGAGCATCCGCACACTCACGCCCCGTTGGACCACACGCATCGTCATCGGCACGATGCGCATCACCAGCACGAGCACGATTTCGCATGGGACGGCGACGAGCCGCACACGCATCCGCATTCCCATGCGCCGATCACGCACGCGCACGCGCATTTCCCAGATATTCATCACCGGCATACACATTGATTTCTCGCTTCACCGCGTGGTGCGGGCGCTTGCTGCAGCACAAGACAAAAATCTCTGTGGAGCGAGTCATTCGATAGACCAATTCAATTGGCATCGCGGCCAATCGCATCCTCTAATGAAACTCCTGTCGTGCGCCCGTTCCCGGCAACCCCGCCGGTCCACCCCGTTTGCCCCGGAGAGTTCCATGTCCCAACCCGAGCCTAATGTCGACGAAGTGGTGAGAAGCATCGCAGAGGAAACCGATACCCCCACGGAAACGGTCTCGAGGATGTATGCAGACACACTGGCCGACTACCGGCACGAAGCGCGTGTATTCGATTACGTGCCGCTGTTCGCCGCGAAGAAAGTACGCGACAAGCTGCGCCATACCTCGAAACACAAACACTGATTTGGCGGCGCGCGGAGACCACCCCCTGCCTGGTAGCACGCTGGATCGACCCCGCTGGCTCGCGCGGCGATTCTTCAGAACACATACCGAATTATTTTTCGCGTTGCCAGAACGCGTACCTGTTTATTTTTCCCACTGCTAGACTCTGACCCGGATACATCGACTCGGGGGAAGATGGCATGCGGGTGACAATCGTAGGCGCGGGCATTGCCGGCTTGAGCACAGCGTGGTCGCTTGCGAAGCTGGGACACGACATCACTCTGATTGAGCAGGGCTCGATTCCGAACCCACTCGCCGCCTCGGGCGACCGGAGTCGCATGATCCGTCGCGCCTATGGCGATGCTGACGGCTACGCACGTAACATCGCCGAGGCATTCGATAGTTGGGATCTGCTGTGGAATGACCTGGGCGTGTCCCACTATGCGAACTGCGGCGTGCTCGGCATTTCGCAACACGCAGGCGATGGCGCCGAGCAATTTCGCACCGGTCTCGATCGGATGAAATTCGAGTACGAACAGCTCGACCCGCGCGAAGCGGCCGAGCGTTATCCGTTTCTCGACCCCTCCACGTTTCGCTACGCCTATCTCGATCAGGATGGCGGCGCGCTGTTTAGCGAACGCATCGCACGCGACATGAAAGCGTGGCTCAAGATGCGCGGCGCCGAAATTCGCACGCATACCAAGGTGCTCGCAGTCGATGCGCATGCGGCCTCCGTGCGGATCGAAGACGACACGATCATTCGCGCCGACCGCCTCGTGGTCACCGCCGGCGCGTGGACGCTGCAACTGTTCCCCTCGCTCGCCGAAAACCTGATGACTTATCGCAACGTGGTCGCCTATCTGGAGCCACCCGCGGATCTGGCGGACGCGTGGTCGAATGCGCCCGCTATCGTCGATATTGGCGGCGCCAGCAGCGGTTACGTGCTGCCGCCAATCGACGACGTCGGCCTGAAGTTCGGCGCCAGTGTGCACAAATCGCGTGCGCCTGATCCTGATGCCAATCGCATCGCGGCGCCCGGAGAAGGCGACAGTCTGCGCCGGTTGTTTTCACCGCCGTTCAGCCGCATCGACGAATATACGGTCACCGAAGTAAAAACCTGCGCTTACACGTTCACTGCGGACGAACGCTTTTTTTCGAAGCGCATCGGCAACACGCTGGTGGTGTCGGCATGCTCGGGCCACGGCTATAAATTCGGCGCGGCAGTCGGGCGCCGGGTCGCGCAAGCGCTGGATACCGGTGACGACGCTGGGCTTGCGCGTTGGCTCAGGGCGGAAGCGGTCTAGTTCTCTTTCGTCACAACAATACGACGCTCGTTCGTGATCTAGCGTAGCCCACGCACCACGGTGGCGAGTCGCGCCACCAATGCGTCCGCTTCGTGTGGCTTGACACCCGCGTAGCCAAGCATGAAACCGTTATAGCGCGCGGCGTCTTTAGCAGGCGGCTGACAAAACGCACTGAGCGCAGCGATGTGCAAACCGTGCTCGCGTGTCACTGCGCTCACGTCCTGGTCGCGCAGCGGCACATCGAGCCGCATCGTCAGATGCATGCCGCCGCCGTCGGACGAGACGGTCACCAGGTCGCCCATATGCCGCTCGATCGCATTCACCAATGCGGTGCGGCGCTGCTGATACAGTCGCCGCATGCGCCGCAGATGCCGCGCATATTTCCCACTATCGATGAAGTCCGCCAACGCGATCTGTTCAGCCACGCGGCCTTGCCGTGCGATCTCGCTGAGCGCCTCGTCGATATCGGCGACGAGGTGCGCCGGCACGACCATGAAGCCCATCCGCAGCGCCGGAAACATCGTCTTGCTGAAGGTGCCGAGGTAAATCACTGGCGTGTCGGCCGCGAGGCCCTGGATCGACGGCAACGGCGGACCGCTGTGGCGCAGTTCGCTGTCGTAGTCGTCTTCGATGATCCACGCGCCGCGCGCCACTGCGTTCTCGATGATCGACCAGCGCCGCTCGAGGCTCAGCACGCTGCCGAGCGGATATTGGTGCGAGGGTGTGATGTACATCAGACGCGGTGGCGTCTGTTCCCAGTGATCGGGCGTCGGCGCCATGCCGGCGGCGTCGACGGGAATCGGCACCAGTTGCAAACCAGCGGCCTGGAATGCAGCCTTTGCACCGTGGTAGCCGGGGTCCTCAACCCAGACGCTATCGCCGGGGTCTGCCAGCATGCACGCGCATAGATCGAGACTCGCCTGCGTGCCCGAGGTGATGAACACCTGCTCCGCGGAACACCGCACACCACGCGACACGCGCACATATTCCGCGATCGAGCGGCGCAATGCAGGGTGCCCGGCGTTGTTGCCGTAACCGAGTTCGCGCGGTTCGACCACACGCCATGCGCGCTCCATCGAGGCACGCCATTGCGCGAGCGGAAATTCATCGAGTGCGGGTACGCCGGGACGAAACGGCGTGGGGTCGTCGGGATTCGTGCGCTCGCGCGGCAGGTCGGCGACACGGCGTGACAGGTGGTTTTCAGGCGTCGGCACGCTGCCGCTTGCTGCCGAGATCGAAGCACCTGAACCGCTTACCATGCTGACAATGGAACCATGCCGGCTCGCCGTGATGAAGCCCTCGTCGGTGAGCCGCTCGTACGCGTAAAGCACCGAGTTGCGCGCAATGCCCAATTGTTCGGCAAGCGCTCGCGTCGCAAGAAGACGGCTGCCGTGGCGGATATCGCCATCAAGAATCGCGCGACGCAGACTCTCGTAGAGCAAGTCCTGCTGCGTAAGCTTGCGCCCACCCATTGCGCGTTCGACGTTCGACATCAACAGGCCGTAGTCCAATTCCGTGGCTCCAAATTCCGGTCGCATTGTGGAGCTAACAATGGTGCCACAATTTTCTTATGCTGACGGTTGGTGCAGCCGTCTACGCCTGTTCGACCCAGCCATAGCGGTCGCGAGCCACTCCCCCTCAACCATCACAACACAAGGAGCCACGTCCATGTCCGACGCGATTCAAATCCGCCCCGTCACGCCCGCCGACTTCGACGCCTGGCTGCCGCTGTGGGACGCCTACAACGCGTTCTACGGCCGCTCGGGTGAAACGGCATTGCCGTTCGAGGTCACGCAGGTCACATGGGGGCGTTTCTTCGACGCCTACGAGCCGATGCACGCGATGGTCGCCGAACGCAACGGCCAGTTGCTTGGCCTCGTGCACTTCCTGTATCACCGTCACACGACCATGGTGGCGCCGACCTGCTATCTGCAAGATCTCTACACGCTGGAAGCGGAGCGCGGCAAAGGTGTCGGCCGTGCGTTGATCGAAGCGGTGTATGCGCGCACCAAGGCCGACGGCTTGCAACGGGTCTACTGGCAGACGCATGAGACGAATCACACGGCAATGAAGCTGTACGACAAGGTCGCGGACCACTCCGGTTTCGTGATCTACCGCAAGGCGTTGTGATACACAGCAGCAGGCCCGCCTAGCGGGGTTTGCGTCCCCGCTTTGCATCCCCTTCTCGCGTCGCCATTCTTGCGCGACCAGGCACCGCATTCGCATACCCGGCGGCCGATCCTGCCGGCATGCGTAGCGCATCGCCCTCATCGACTCTCACCGCACTCGTTCCCCTTCACCGCTCAAGTTTGCAGGCAGCCTGCCGTTATCGCCATTGGACGGAGCGCCATCTGGCTCCCACGCGACCTTGGGCGATCTCCTCACGGAGGGGCGCAAAACGAATCGGAAACTGTACATGCCTTCGATCATCGGCATCGATCTTGGAACCACGCATAGTCTTGCGGCCGTCTGGCGCAATAACGAGGCTGCCCTCATCCCGAACGCACTGGGCGACGTGCTGACGCCGTCGTGCGTCTCGATCGACGACGACGGCTCCATCCTTGTCGGCCGGCCCGCTCATGACCGGCTGCATACGCATCCCGAACGCACCGCCGCCAACTTCAAACGCTACATGGGCACGAATCGCAACGTGTCGCTCGGCATGCAGACACTGCGTCCTGAAGAACTGTCCTCGCTGGTGCTCAAATCGCTGAAAGCCGATGCTGAGGCGTTCCTCGACGAAACGGTAGGCGACGCCGTGATCGCCGTGCCCGCCTATTTCAGCGACGCGCAACGCAAAGCCACGCGCATCGCCGGCGAACTGGCCGGGCTCAATGTGCTGCGCCTCGTCAACGAACCGACCGCAGCCTCGCTTGCGTACGGCGTGCATCAGCGCGACAGCGAACGCAAATTCCTGATCTTCGATCTGGGCGGCGGCACGTTCGATGTCTCCGTGCTCGACTTCTTCGAAGGCGTGATGGAAGTGCGCGCCAGTACGGGCGACAATTTTCTGGGTGGTGAGGATTTCACGGAGGCGCTTGTTGAGTTGTTCTGCCAGCGCAATCGCCTTCAAGTCAAATCGCTCACGCCCATTGCTGCACAACGTCTGCATCAGCAGGCCGAACGTGCGAAGCGTCTGTTCACGCAGAGCGGCGCCGATAGCGTCACGCTCAAGCTTACGGTTGGCGATAACGAGCACAGCCTCGAACTCGATGCGGCGGCCGCGGAACGGACCTGCGAGCATCTGCTGCAACGGCTGCGCAAACCAGTCGAACGTGCGTTGCGCGATTCGAAGATCGCCGTTGATGCGCTCGATGAAATCATCCTCGTCGGTGGCGCCTCGCGTATGCCGATGGTGCGCAAGCTGGTCTCGAAGATGTTCGGCCGTTTGCCCGCCGCGAATCTGAACCCGGACGAAGTCGTCGCGCTCGGCGCTGCTGTGCAGGCAGGGCTCGTTACGCGAGACGCAGGTCTCGACGAAATGGTGCTGACCGACGTCGCGCCGTATAGCCTCGGCATCGAGGCTGCGATGCAGGTCAGTGCCAATCAATATGTGCCGGGGCATTTTCTGCCGATTATCGAGCGTAATACGATCGTGCCGGTGAGCCGCATGCAGCGCATTTTTACGGTCAGTGACCGTCAGCAGATGTTGAGCATCAAGGTGTTCCAGGGCGAAGCGCGTTTGACGGTCGACAACGTGCCGCTTGGTGAATTCACGCTCGACGTGCCGGTCAAGCCGGCCGGTCAGGCCGGTGCGGATGTGCGCTTCACCTACGACGTCAACGGCGTGCTGGAAGTGGAAGCCACTGCGTTTCCCGGCGGCGTGAAGCGTGCGATGGTGATCGAAGAAAACCCCGGCGTGCTGACTCCGGAAGAAATTGGCGAACGACTCGCGACATTGAGTGCGCTAAAGATTCATCCGCGCGATCAACTGGAGAATCGCACGCTGCTCACGCGCGCGGATCGAGTCTATGAGGAAACGCTGGGGGAGCATCGGCAATATCTGGCCGCGCATATCGCGCGCTTCCAGTCGCTGCTCGAGCGGCAGAACGCCGAGGAGATCGCCCATGCGCGCGGCGAATTGAGCGCGCTGCTGGATCGCTTCGATGTGCATGTGACGTACTGACCGGCTATGGATACGACTTCTGCCCACCACTGGCCGTGGGACGTGCTCGGCATTGCGGCAAACGCCGACGAGCGGACCGTGCGCCGCGCTTATGCGCGTCTTTTGAAACAGCAACGCCCGGATGAGGATGCCGAGGCGTTTCAGCGGCTTCGGTACGCGTATGAGTCGGCTTTGCAGATGGCGAGCGGCGGCGCTGCGGGGACGATAGCCGTGGTGTCGGCTTCAGTGCCAGTCTCGGTGCCAAGCCCACCGCCTGAGGCACACCTCCGCGAACACGACGCCTTCGAAAGCGCCGTGCAGTTGTGGCAGCACTTCGTCTCGCAACGGGGTCAGCTCGAGTCGCGTCGTTCGCTGCAGGATCTATTTGCGGTCGTCGTCAATATTCAGACGCGCGACGAACTCGAATGGCAAGCGCTGGTTCATTGTTTGAACGAAGATGCGCCGGCCACGCTGCGTATGAATCTAAGTGCTGTCCTGGGATGGCGGGACAACGCTGCCCACCTGAGGCGGCGCAACGCAGCCATCGCAACACTCGCGCTGGATCGTGTATTCGCCGATGAGGACTACAACGCGTTGCGCCTACGCTTCACAAATGCAATGGCGCTGCTCGAGGGGCCGCAGCCTCAGTTGGCGGCCGGCGCACATGCATTGCTGCGCGCTGGCGTGCGAACCGAGATGGAACAGTTGTTGACCACGCTCGGTCGTTATCATCCGAATGTCGTACGCCTGCGGCTCGACAGCGAGAAGGTCGAATTCTGGACCCGCTGCCTGTCGTTCCGGATTGGCGCGGGCCGCCTGTTCGGTCCAGCGCTTGTGCTGAGCGCATGGTGCGGCTTGCTGTTCGCCAACGCGTCGATGAACCTGAATAGCGATCGGTGGTTCGATCAATGGACGCCCGTTCAGCTGGCCGTGCTTCTGGCCACTCTGATGGTGACGCTGGTCACCAGCGCCGCGACGACTGTGCTGCTGTCTGAACCACAGCAACAGCGGCTGCGGATGCTGCGCTCGATTGGCTGGCTGCGTTACGGATGGATTCCGGTGTGGCTTGGCGCGACCGCCGCCGCGTTGTGCGACGGAGGCAGCGGGCGCTTGACGTCGATCGCAATGGACACACTCGGGATCTGCACGATGTGGGCCGCGCTGATCTATGGATGGCCGCGCATCAAACAACTCGCGATACTCGCCGCCGTCGGAGCGATCGGGTTCGGCTTCGCCGGCCATTGGCTCTCCACGGATCCTCGCGCGTGGCAGATGCCGTTCGCGCACGGCGTGCTGTTTGCTTTCTTCTTCTCTTTTGCGCAGCAGGAGTGTCGCGGCTGGCTCGCACGTCGCCCCCGCCTCGCATGGTTTGGAGCGACGATGTGGTTTGCGGGTTTCGTCACGTTGATCGTTTTGCTGTTGCAAAGGGACGAGCGTTCGACGCAATTTGCGTGGGCGCTTTTTACGGTGATGGCCGCAGCGGGTGGTGTGTTGGCGACGACGCGTTGGGCTGATTTGCGTCGGGTTGTGCCGCCCTTTTTCCGTGGCTACGTACACCTCGTCTGGTTGGCGCTTGCACTCTCCAAGCCGGACATCATCGCTTGCGTGAGCGCGGGATTGATGAGTGTTTGGATTATTGAAGAGCTGAAACAACGACGTCTATCGCAGCGGACGGCGCAATAACCGCTCGCGTGGGCACCTGTGCATGGGATGACCCTACTTCAGTGGATGAAGCTCTCCGGGCGATGGATCGAGACCGTCGGCTTTGAACCTCGATCCCGCGTGCGTATCACCGTCGAGCACAAGAGACTCATCACTACACCGCTTTAAAAGCAGAAGGGCCGTGAAACACGGCCCTTTGTTATCTAAACCACGACAGACAACAAATATAGCGATTTGCAATTCAATATTTGTCTTGTACGGCTAGACACGATGCGGCAACGGCAGCAACAGATCAATCATCTAATGGCTCACAAAGCCAAGTCCCGTCACCTCTAAGCGTCTGCACCTTCTTCGCCTCATAGTCGTAGAGCAGCCATTGCTCCTCATATCGATCTCCCTCGTCCAGATATGGCCATGTTGCAAGCTCTCCGCCGAGATCAAACCGAAAGACCGTCTTTACATCTTTCGGTAAGACCTCGATCGACATCAATATTTGCCCATCGAGATATTGCGACGCTTCATTGATGGCTTCGCTCGACGCCTCGTTGTCCGCGAGCCACGTACCATTCGAGCTTATCGTCCAGTTGCACATATAGATCCAAAGGTGCCACCGACCAGACACGACTACCCGACGACGATCTGCGGACTTGTGCACTTCAGGCAACTCCGATCGCGACAAACGCGGTTCCTGAATCCGCAGATGCGGGTCACCGTACTCCAGGGTAAGGTACGATCCGACGCCTTTCCGGACCTGCCAGGTGGGCAAGCCGCAGACGTCCGAAAAAGCGTCTTTTATGTCATCACGCAACATACTTCCGCCTAGTTATTGGTCGGGCAAAACATACCTATCGCTTTCGCTTTGATCTCATGGTAGCCGTAGTCTTGACCAGTTATCGCGTCATGCAACTTACGACGCTGACCTTTGGTCAAGCCAAGCTCCCTAACGATATCGCTAACTTGTTTGTTTTGAGCTTGATTGTTGCCCGGCGTACCTGTCGACCTGAGACCGAACGGGTCGTTAAGTTGAACCGGATTCCCGTTGACGTGAGCATACGCATTCGTCCGCCCACTGGCCCACCCAATCGGATCCTCACTGATGAACCGTCCGGTCTGCGGACTATAGTACCGGCTCCGATAGTAATACATCGGTACTACGATAGACCAACCCGGTTTGCAGTTGGAAGGTCACGTCATTGTTGCACCAGTCGAACGTACGTACCGCACTATTGACGTATGCCGAATTGCAGGTGGCGCATCGCCGGTTACGCGAGGGTCAGCGGTAGATAAACCCTATACAAAAATTCCCTCACGAAGGCGCAAGCACTCTGGACTTAAAAATCACAACCCCAAGTCGAACGCCAATCCATATCCCACACGCCATTCCGAACGGGAACAATGCCAACGTAGCCTCACGCCACCCGTGCTTCGCCCATAGAGAAAATCCGCTACTGACAACCACAACCATCAAAACCATAGAGTAAAAATCAAACAGTTGCCACGGTGACAACAAACCGTTCGACCATGCCGGCAGCCCCCCATTTTTTACCTTTTGGCCAGAAAAGATGGTTTAAAAAGAGAACACACAAGGCCAGGAAAAAACCCATCGCACTTGCTAGCGCGCCTATGAATACCCAACTCCCAAGCGGCATATTGGCAACGGGCTGCACGGACAATCCTGCCACAAGCACTACCAATAGTATTACCACCTTGATCACAGGCCAGAACATGAATTTATTTGCCACGAGTATAGGTCACCTCAATGCCGACTGCTGCGCAAGCAGCCCCTCCAAAACCTGCACTTGGGAAGCCGATCGCAATACCGCCGCCGGCTCCTCGATAGGGCCTTCCACCGAATCCCGGAAGGCCTGAAGAATCAGACTGGTTAAATTCCACTCCGTTGGAAACACCGATGCTTGTGTTAAAGGGACCTAAGCTAGCAGCCCATCGAGCGTCCTCTTGTGACGCTGCAAACGGTGAATCGCCTCGGTCTGCTCGCGGCCCTCGTCGACCGTCAGGATCAGGCAGCGGTTCAGCAGTTCCTCATCGATCTCGATCGCCGTCGTCGTCAGCATGATCGACACCGGTCCCTCAACACGGTATTCCTGCGTCACTAGGTTACCCGTCTGCGCATCCTCCCATCTGCGCAAGGACCCGCCCACCTTTCCGTGGATGAAGCTCTCCGGGCGCTGGATCGAGACCGCCGGTTTCGGGCCCGGATCCCGCGTGCGTAACACCGTCGAACACCAGAAGCTCATCATTACGCCGCTTTAAAAGCAGAAGGGCCGCAAGCGGCCCTTCTTCAATTCACAATCCCGCTACAGCTACTCTTCTTCCGGCGGGTCAAACCACAAATCAAAGTGCAACTCCATATCCAGCGATGCCAGTGCCGCCATTTGCTTCGGCCCAAGCGCAGGGCCACCATTTCCCGAAACGGAAGACCAGAAGCAGTAAGTTCGGTACCAGCAGCCCATCTCCTTAATCTTTTTCATGTCAACGCCATACGCTTCCAACTCTCGCAGTAAAAGATCCAAATGATCCGCGACGTCGACAGAGTCGAGTTCCTTGGTGTCGAAGAACCAGCCAAGAAGGCCGTTCTTGTTGCTGGTTCTGGTCGGCGACATTTTGATCTCGTCCGCCATGCGATTCATCGTGTCCGCATCAGAACCATAAATACAAAGCGTTACATAGGTCCGCGCACAAGCTGACATGTTTCGTCCAATAAGTTAATACCGCGACTGGCCACCTTTGCCGCTCTTGCCACCCTTCCCCGCCGGACAACCTTGGCCGTTCCACTGAGTCCAGAAGTCGTCAAGCATGGGCTTAGTGAAATTAACTGGACCCGGGATACCTTCGTCCTGCTTTATGCCATGCACCCAATCGCGGAAATTCCTATCGTTGTACCCGTACCATTGGTCGCCCTTATGTAGACCGTAGGGATCGTTAAACTGAACCGGGTTCCCACCTACGTAAGCATACGCATTCGTCTGCCCACTTTCCCAGCCAATCGGGTCCTCACTGATGAATCTTGAGGTTTGCGGACTGTAGTAGCGATTGCGATAGTAATACATCGGTACTGCAGCCCTACTCCGCGGTTTGCAGTTGGGTGGTCGCGTCGTAGCTGCATTTAGATGATCGTATCTATGCTCACTTGGCCATGACCACCTCTAGTTCACTACTCCGCCCAATCGGGGCTAGACAAACGAAAGGCCGCTCGCGCGACCCTTCTGTTGTCTAACTATTTGACCGCCCAGACGAACGAACTGGAAAGAACCTAAGCATCCCTCCTGTTCTCAGCAAAGTAGCGCTTCCCTAACTCGATATCCTGGGGACTACAATCATCAGGCGCAGCTAGGTATTCTCGAAGACGTCGCTCCAGCCGAACCCGGACAGCTTCGGCTCGCAAATCAGATAGCTTGATTCGTATCACATAGGCGGCGACCCCATGCAGAACCTCATAGAGCGCTGTATGCAAATTGCGCATGATCGTCTCTTCAGAGGAGCCAATATACCGACTCTCACGTTCATCGGCCATGTCATAGAGTCCATCAACGGAATATCGATCCGATCCTGATTTGCTCGTCGAGAGAGAACGCAAGTCAATTTCGGCAGGCCACTCAGAAATTGCACGGGAGAACAAATTGCTGAATTCGAGCGACATGTTTTTTCCTTCAGTCATCATTTTCGTATGCGCCCGTCGGGCCAGACGCTTTGGGGAGTTTGCTTCTTTTCCCACGATTTCCGATTCGGCCAGCGTTTCCACTGATCGCCGCCATGACTGGACGTGTCCTTCTCCCAGACAGAGCCGTCGAGACATTGCTTTCCGCGACTACCCGTGATATTGCCGAACTTCTCCGGTGATCCTTTTGGATTGTCAGGATAAACAACAGGATCATCAGCGTTGCTGTCCGCAAAAGTTCCGCCAGAGGGGTTGCTCAGCCAGTCATCAAGTCCCTGCGAACCAGACCCAGGCGGCCTCGGTCCAAACCCGCCGCCTGGCATCGGACCTGCTGGGACCGGAAATCCCATTGCTTGCAATCCGGACGGATCGCTGAACTGGACCGGGTTCCCACCTACATAAGCATACGCATTCGTCTGCCCACTTTCCCAGCCAATCGGATCCTCACTGATGAATCTTGCTGTGGCCGGGTTGTAATACCGGTTCCGATAGTAATAAAGCCCCGTCCCATCATTCTCCCGGCCCGTGTACTGCTGGGTGTTCGCGTCCGCCGCCCCGGCCAGCGTCGTCTTCCCGTACGGCTCGTACCGGTACTGCGTCACGATATGCTGATTCGCGTCCGTGAGCGCGATCACATTGTTGTTCCCATCGCGCAGGACATACCGGTCCTGGCTCGCGTCATCACCAATACGCCGGTAAGTCAGTTCGTCCAGTCCTCCTTCAGGATACGGCGAGAACAGGCGGGTGCGCTTCGACCAGTCGTCATCCGGCAGCAGCAGGTTCAGCTCGTCGCCGACCCAGACCATCCTCGTCTGCTGGCCGTCGACTGTCATGTTTCTGCGACGGCCCGGTGCGTCGTAGCTGAACGCCGCCGTGGTCGGGCCCGTGATCCCACCAAGCAGGCCCTGCAGGTTCCAGCTGTACTGGTTCAGCCCGTCGCCCGTGAGGTTGCCGTTCAGGTCGTACGTGAACGTCCTGCCCAACCAGCGCGTGAGCTGGTTCGCGCCGTTGTACTGCGCGTCGCTTACCGGCTGCGGCAGGTCCACTTTCGCCAGACTGCCACCCATCTTCGTACGGCGGCCCGCCAGGTCGTAGCCGTAGGTCAGGTCACCCAGCACGCTGCCGTCGGACCTCTTGTACGTGATACCCGTCAGCTGGCTCGCGGCATCCCACGTATAGCTCGCCGTAATGCCGTTCGCGAGCGTCGCCTGTGCAAGACGGCCCAGCGCGTCATAGCCATAGCCGAACTGGCGTGGCGCTTCATCGTTCTCCACCGACTGGATTTGCGTGACCCGGTGTTCTGCGTCGCGGCTGTAGGTCACCGTTACGCCGAACATGTCGATGCCGTCCAGTTCACGTGTTACGGCGTTGTACCGGTACGACCAGTCCCCCTCCTGCCGCGGCCACTCAAGCGTGCGCACGAACTTTCCTGTCACGCTGTCGTAGTAGAAGAGCGTCGACGTGGTGCGCCTTTCCGTACCACCCGGTTCGGCTCTGGCGTAGTCGTCCAGCCCCCCGAGGCGGTCCAGCGTGTTGTCCCACGTGTAATTCCACCTACGCGTGGATGCCACGCCCGCCGCGAGCTGGAAGGCAGTCTCCTTTAGCCGGCCAGCTTCGTCATACGAGTAGCCCGTCACCTGTCCCTTGCGATCCGTCACGCTCTGTACTTGCCCCGCCAGCGTCCACGTGTACGTCTCGCTGCGGCCCAGCGCGTCCGTTTTACTCACTGGACGGCCAATCGTGTTGTACGTGTAGCGCGTCGTGACGCCCTTCGGATCGGCCTGACTCAACAGGCGACCGTTGCGGTCCCATGTGAAGTGGGTCACGCCGCCCAGTGCGTCAGTGACGTCGGTCGTTCGAGCAAGTGCATCAAGCGTGCGCGCAGTTTTGTTGCCCAAGGGATCCTGCACTGCCGTCACACGGCCTGCTGCGTCCGCTGTGCACTGTGTGGTGCGGTTCAGCGGATCGGTGACGCCCGTCAGGTCGGCGCGGGTGTACGTGTAACGCGTCACGCCCCTGAGCGCGTCGGTCACCGTAAGCGGGCGGCCCTGGCTGTCGTTCGTCTGCGTGGTGCGGTTGCCCAGCCGGTCGGTGACGGTCAGCAGGTTACCTTTCGCATCGTACGTGTAGACGGTGGTGACGCCCCGCTGCGGATCGCCCGCCTCTGCGTCCGTCAGTACCTGGCTATAGCTGTCGTAGGTGCGTGTGTGCAGCGTGCCATACTGGTCCGACTCGCTCGTGCGGTTGCCGTTCGCGTCATAGGTATAGGTGTACTGCCGATCGGTCGACGTGAGGTTCGTCACCCGGCCCGTCGCGTCGTACGCAAACGTCTGCACCTGCTGCGCCGGCTGCCCTGCCGGATAGGTGTTGCGCACCACGCGGCCATTCGTGTCGAACTCGAGACGGCGGATGCTGCCGCGCCGGTCCGTCACTTCGGTTTGCGTGACCTTGCCGCCGGTCACCGTGTAGGCGATCGCGAAAGTGCTGCCGTCCGCAAGCTTCTGGGCAACCACGCGGTCGCTGTCGTCGTAGGTGCTGGTCACCTGGAGATTGCCTTCCGGGTCCGTGACCGTCACCAGCCGTGATTTGCTGTCCCAGCCGTACTTCCATATGCCGCCGCCTGCGTCGGTCACCTGCGTGAGGCGATCCTGGTTGTCGTACTGATAATTCACCTGGCGGCTCAACTGATCAGTCACGCGCGATATGAGCGATGTGCCGCGCGCACCTACAATCGAGGTGAACGTCAGCGTGCGGCCGTTCGTGCCGGTCACGCTGGTGATTGCTCCGGTTTTGCTATCGCGTGAAATCACAAGCGCATTGCCGTTGCGGTCTTCGATGCGACTGAGACGGTACACACCGCCAATCGACGTGAAGCGCCGCACCCGCCCGTCGCGCAGGCTGAGCGTCATGCCGGTGCTGCCTGCGGCGTCGATGCGGGCGCGGTAGTACTCGCCAGGGCTTGTCAGGTCGTCCCAACCGTTGCCGTTGCTGCCGGCGCGAGGCGTGAACGGCACACGAATGCCCGTTGCCTGACGCAACTCCAAACGCTGCCGGTCCTTGCTCATCGCGAGGATCGTGTCGAACGTCAGTCCGCCGCCCACGCCAAACGCGCCAACCAGTGGCTTCCCGGTGCTGTCGTAAGCGCCACTGCGGTAGACCCGCGCGAGGTCGAGCGCAATCGTATCGGCAACCGCCAGATCGTGGGCGAAGAAATAGAACTGCCCCGTGTACAGATTCACGGGCTCGGCACCCGACGTGCTGTTGCCGCAGCCTGCGGTGGAATCGGCCGAACAGTTATCACCGTTGTCGAGCATGCCGCCTTCCACCGATACGGGTTCAGTGCTGTCGGTGCCCGCCGGTCCGCTGCAGTAAGCCGCGATCACGTTCGGATCGCCGCATACGTAGCCGCCCATGCCGCCGAAGTCTGCTGCTGCGGCTTTCAGCGGACATTGCGGACTGGCGGGGTAGGCGCCTGCGGCGATATAACGGGTGTCGCAGTCGGCGAGCGCGTTCGGCGCCACGAACCACGACAACATCACAAGGAAGAACAGCACGAACGGGCGCAGCAGCGCGCGACGCGCCGCAAGGGCATCGATTGATCGCATAAGGGTCCGAAGGAGACTGGGGAAGGAATCGACCGTGCGGGTCTACCGCGCGCTGGCCCGAGACGGGACAGTCGAAACCGGCAAATCGCCGGCATCCGAAGCCTGCAAGGAACCTGCACGATTCACGGGTGCCGCCGCAGACAGCGCACCCTGCCGACGAATCGCCGTGATATTGCCGGCCGCGTCGTAGTCGTAATACGCCAAAGCGCCCGAGACAGTCACCGAGGTGAGCCGACCCAATGCGTCGTATCCATAGGTGATGTCGTCCGCCTGGGCGGCCATCATGGGCATCAGCAAACAAGCCGCGGCGCAACAACCCGCTGCGAACAATGGGACGAGCGCTCGCCGATTTTTGCGCCGGACCTCGGCACAGATGTATGAACGCCTGGACAATCCGATCATCGACATCTTCCACTTTTTATAGGTTTACTAATTAACTGAAAGTTACTGAAGATCGAATCGAATTGATAGAGGATGGTTCTCTGATTGAGTAGTAAATTCCCTACGCGGAGAAGAAGAGTTGAGGGGTCGTTGAGCAAGCGCAAACTGGCGAACCGAATGCGCGTATCCATTTGTCAATGAACCGCATGAATTACTCTGTGCAGAGCTGCTGCAAAAAACAAAGGGCGCACCACCCAGTGCGCCCCTCGCCTTCCTGCCATTGCGGTACAACATCAACTGCCCACCAAACTCATCACACGCTAGAAGGCATCAAGCCTCGAGCTGCTCCAGCACCTTCCCCTTGGTCTCAATCCCGAGAAAGTGCACCGCAATCGCCGCAATGAACGGCACTGCAGCGAGAATATAAAACGCTACTTCCAGATTGCCGCCGATCATCGTCTTCGACACGATCGCCGGCGCGAAGATCGCCGCTATCTTCAGCCACGCGCCGCCCACACCGCAGCCCATCGCACGGATGCTGGTTGGGTACAGCTCCGGCGTGTACACATAAGCCGTGATAAAGCCGCAAGCAAGGAACCCAAGCGAGAAGGCACAACACGTCGCCACCACATACACAGACGAGTTGTGGAACACACCCGCCAGCAACAGCGACAGCGCGCACGCCACGAACGACAAATTGATAATCGGCTTACGCCCCACCTTATCGACCAGCAGCGCACAGGTCAGCGAACCCACCACGCCCAGCACCGAAGCCGCCACCGCCAGATTCAACGCCAGTTGCAGCGGCGCGTGATAAACCGTGCGATAGATCGTCGGCAGCCAGGTCGACAGACCATACTGAATGAAGCCGCAGGTGATCCACAGCATCGCGACGGCCATCGTGCGCTTCAGATACGCCGGCCCGAACAGATCGCTCATGCGGCGCTTCGGATGGCGATTGGCCATCGCGTCGAACTCGGCCGCATTGGCAACCGGCGGAAGCGGACCTTTCACAGCGCGTTCGAAAGCATGCACTGCTGCATCGGCATCGGCCATCCGTTCGCGTTCGGCCAGCCAGCGCGGCGATTCCGGCACCAGTTTGCGTAGCACGAAGAACAGAATCAACGGCATGCCGCCGATGAAGTACATCGCTTGCCAACCGAAACGCGGCACGATCCAAGCACCCAACGCGTTCGACGCAAGCAAACCAACCGGAAAAACGATTTCATACAAGAGCACGAAACGGCCACGGCCATGTGCACGGCTGATCTCGTTGATATAGGTCGCGGCCACCGGCAATTCGCCACCAAGCCCGAGCCCCTGAATCACGCGCAGCACGACAAATGCCGCAAAGGTCGGCGCAAAGCCGCACGCAATACTCGTAATGCCGATGATCCCCGAGCTCAACGCAATCGCCTTCACGCGGCCTTTGCGCTCCGCATACCACGGGAACACAAACGCGCCGATCAACTGCCCGACCGATCCAGAGCCGATCAGAAAACCGATCTCCCAAGGCGTCAGATGCCACTTCGCAATCAGGATCGGCAGCGTGGCCGCGATTGCGATCACGTCGAAACCGTCGAAGAACGTCGCGAGACCAATCAGTATGCGCGCGCGCACCTGCATCGCATTCTTGGGCAAGCGCTCGAGGCGCGCGATGATCGAGCCCCGGGTCACGGGGCCTGAGACACCGGCGCTGCTGCGGTCCCCCATGGTGTTGTCGATGGTTCTCATGCCGTGGTGCCGTCCGTAGGTGTGGTTAGGCAAGCGCCGTTGAGGCGTCGGTCAGGGTGGCAAGGTCGATAGTCCGGCCCTGGTTCATCCATTTGCGCGACAGTTTCAGTTCGCGCGGCGTGTTGATGGCGATGACACCGCGAATCGTGCCGTCTTCCAGATGAAAGAGCGTGGCGTGTTTGCCTGGCAGATCGCCGCGTACGGCGAGTTGCGCATCGCCCGGAATGTCGCCGAGGATTTGCAGATTGACGTCGTATTGATCGGACCAGAACCACGGAATGTCCGCATACGGTTCGAAATTGCCGAGCAACGCCTTCGCCGTCGAGATCGCCTGGTTCTGCGCGTTGGCCCACGATTCGAGCCGCACTCGGCGCTTCAACCACGCGCTCGGATGATTCGCAACGTCGCCGCACGCGAAGATGCGCGGGTCGTCGGTCGCACCGAAATGATCGACGACGATGCCGTCTTCCACCCTGATACCCGCGGCTTCCGCGAGTGCCGTGTGCGGCGTGAGGCCGATGCCGGCGACCGCGAAATCGGCGTCCAATGTGGAACCGTTAGCGAACGTTGCGCGAATGCGGTTGGCGTCGTTTGGATGATCCGCAACCGACACGAGCGATGCGTTCAAACGCACGTCCACACCATTTTCACGATGCAGTTGCAGCAGGAAATCCGACACCATCGGCGGCAACGAGCGAGCGCACAGACGCCGCGCGCCTTCCACTACCGTCGCTTCCACGCCCAGCTTGCGCGCGGTCGCGGCAACTTCGAGGCCGATCCAGCCACCGCCAACGACGAGCACGCGTTTGCTTGCACGCAGGCGTTCGCCCAAAGCGACGGCTTCGTCGAGCGTACGCAGATAGGTGACGTGCGAGGTCTTCACCAGCGCGTCCGGCAAACGCCGCGCCGCGCCGCCGGTTGCGATCACAAGCCGGTCGTATTGCACTTCGCGGCCCGACTGCGTGCGAACAATGCGCTGTTCACGATCGATCGACGTCGCGCACTCCGGTTGCCATGTTTCGACGTTTAGCGCCTCGAAATCTTCGGGCTTCACGAGGCGCACGGTTTCGATATCGGCGTCACCTGAGAGCACGGCCTTCGACAACGGCGGACGCTCGTATGGCAGATGGATCTCATCGGCGATCATCACAAGGCGGCCATCGAAGCCCTCCTTGCGCAACGTCTTCACGACCCAACCCGCCGCCTGGCCGCCGCCGATCACGACGATCGTGCGCGGCGCTTCGAGTCCGGCGTGTGCAGCTTGAGCCTTTGCAGCAGCAGCGTCAGTCATTTTTCCGCTCCGTCATGAACTTGCCTTCCGGCGCCTTCGCGTTTTTCTGGCGACGTGTATTGCCGTCGATGCCACCGTCGATCGCCCATTCGGCGAATACGGTCGGACCCGGTTCGAAATCGCGCGGCTGCCATTCGGGTGTGAGCTGGTCTTCGTCGGCGTAGTACTCGATCAGGCCGCCAGCCGGATTCTGGAAGTACCAGAAGTAAGCCGACGACACCGGATGACGTCCCGGACCGAGTTGCGTATCCCAACCGCAGCGGCTGATATGCATGCCGCCGCCGAACACTTCGTGGATATCGCGCACAGTGAACGCGACGTGATTCAGGCCGCGCTTACCGCCCGGCAAGGCCAGCAGGAAAATGTCGTGGTGGCCGCCGTGCGGCGCGCAGCGCATGAACGCGCCGCGGCCCGGATAACGGTCCGACATTTCGAAGCCGAGCAGTTCCTGGTAGAACTTCTCCTGTGCCGCGAGTTGGTTCGTAAAGAACACCACGTGGCCGACTTCAACCGGTTCAGCACGTTCGTAAATCGGCGACGGTTGATCGACGCGCAACGTCTGACCCCACACGTTCGACGGCGAACCGTGAATGTCGAGCGCACGCTTGCGGGTCACTTCAACGCGAATCGCCATACCGTTCGGATCGATACAACCTACAGCGTCTTCCGTTTCGAAGTGGCCCGGTTGACCCGCAAAGCGGCCGCGTAGTTCGTCGAGTTCGGCTTTCGTTGCCACACCCCACGTCACTTCACGCAGCGTCGGACCTTCTTCGAATGCGGGCGGCAGCGACGGGTCGCTCGCATCGATCACAAGAATCGTGCAGCCGTTCAACGTTTCGAAACGTGCACGGGTTTCGTCGTGCGCGACTTCCTTCAAGCCCCAGTCCGCGAAAAAGCGGCGACAGGTGGCGAGATCCGTCACGCCGTAAATAATCTGTTCAATGCCGAGAATCGTCATAACGTGCCTCTTGCGTATTTCGCGTATTAGTTCGCCCACGCCAGCGGCGCGTCGTTCAAGCCCCAGTAGAGGCTCTTCTGCTGCATGTATTCGCGGATGCCGAGACGGCCCTTTTCGCGTCCCATGCCGCTCTCTTTCCAGCCGCTGAACGGCGTCGAGATCGAGAACAGCTTGTAGGTGTTGATCCACACGGTGCCGGTTTCGAGCGCACGGGCGATCCGGTAGGCGCGTTTGTAATCGAGCGTCCAGATGCCTGCGGCGAGGCCGAACACACTGTTGTTGGCTTCTTTCAGCAGCGAGGCTTCGTCGTCGAACGGCATCGCGACCAGCACCGGGCCGAAGATTTCTTCCTGACAGATACGGGCGTCGTTCGTGAGACCTTCGAGGATCGTCGGCTGAAAATAGGTACCCTGTTCGCGTCCATCGCCAACCGGACGTTCGCCGCCGCACAGAAGACGGCCGCCCTCTTCCAGACCCAACGCGACGTAGCGTTCGACGGTTTCGCGATGTGCCGCGGTAATCAGCGGACCCATCTGCGTTTCAGTACGCGACGGATCGCCGACGCGAAGCTTGCGTGCGCCTTCCGCGAGACGCTTCATGAACGCGTCGTAGATCGAGCGCTGCACGAACAGGCGCGAGCCCGCGATACACGCTTCGCCCGACGAACTGAAAATGCCGTACAACACACCGTTCACTGCATGATCCAGGTCGGCGTCATCGAACACGATGGTCGGCGACTTGCCGCCGAGTTCGAGCGAGACCGGCATCAGCTTGTCCGCAGCGATGCGCGCGATGCCACGGCCGACTTCGGTGCCGCCCGTGAACGACACTTTCTTCACCAACGGATGGCGCACTAGTACGTCGCCGATCACCGAGCCTTTGCCCGGTACAACGCTGAGGACACCCTTTGGCACGCCGGCTTCTTCACAGATACGGGCCAACGCAAGCGAGACCAAAGGCGTGACTTCAGCCGGCTTCAGTACCACAGCGTTGCCGCCTGCCAAGGCGGGAGCCAGCTTCTGCGCATCCGAAGCAATCGGCGAATTCCACGGCGTAATCGCCGCGATCACACCGATCGGCTCGTAGATGCTCATCGTCAGATAGTCGCCACGCGAGGGGGTCACTTCTTCATCGAGCGTTTCGAGGCAGGCCGCGAAATAGCGGAAGGTGTTCGCAGCGCTCGCCACCAGCACGCGCGTTTCGTTGATCGGCTTACCGTTGTCACGACGCTGCAGTTGCGCAAGCGCTTCGTGACGCGCCATGATCAGATCCGCGATGCGATACAGAATCAGCGCACGCTGATGCGGCTTCAGACCTGACCAATCCGCCTTACGCCATGCAATATCCGCGGCTTCCACGGCTTCGCGGGCGTCGTCGGCATTCGCCGTCGAGATTTCCATGTTGACCGACTGATTCGCCGGATACAGGCTTTTGTACGGGTTGCCACGCCCTTGCCGCCATTCGCCGCCGATGAAAATATCGCCGGTGGGCACGAGGCTGGTATCGAAGTGAGTCATGTCGGTCGTTCCGGTTTGCTTCAGCTAATCAGCGAATGTCTTAAATCACGCAGCGGGCCGCGCGATTGCGTAGCGCACGGATCGCGCTGTACGCGGTCAATGCGGACGTCTTGGGGTTGTCCGGCAGCGGCTTGCCGCACATTTCCAGCGACATCTCGCCGAACGCGCCGCGCGCCACGATACGGTGCACGTTGCGCGATACGTTCGGGTCCGCGATCAGGCGGACCATGGTGTGGTCCAGACCCAGGCCAGCCAGCGCGATCGTCGCTGCGACGTTGGCGTTCTTCGGATACAGGCGCGCCGCTTCGCGCGCGCTGCCTTCGAAAATCACCGTCTCTTCGCTCAGCGTATGCAGATTGCAGAGCTGTTCCGCGGGCGTGCCGAGCCAGCCCGAAGGCGGTTTGCGGCCCGTGTACAGCACTTCGTCGAGGCCGCCGAGCTTGGCGGCAGACAATGCGTCCACGCCACCGATTGCACCCGACAACAGCGTCAACGTTGCGTCGCCTTCATCGGCCGCAGCGGAGAGCGCGTCCAGCAACATCATGTCGGACAGCGCGCCGATCGACGCCACCGCGCAATCCGTACCGGCTTTCAGCAAGGGCACCACGTGATCGACCAATGCGCTGTGCCCCGCGCATTCCAGCGCGAAATGCGGCTGACTGCTCAACGCGGACACGGAGGCCACCACATCGACCGACGCGCCCACCACTTCACGCACCGACGCCATATGACGCTCCGGCACGATCACATGCGACACGCGCACCGTCGGATCCGACTCGACCGAGCGATACACCGCCTGGCCGATCGCGCCGAAGCCGATCATCGCGACGTCGACGGGCGCGTGATGCCCCGCGTAGCCGGTCTCACGCATGTTCCGGCTCCTTTTCCTTGACCGGCGGGCCCGCGAACGCGGTGGCGAACGAGCCGACCGACAGCATGTCCACTTCAACCAGCACCGGACCGGTCTTCGCCATACCCTCGCGGATGATCTCCTCGGCCTGGTCGAGCGACTTGATGCGGTAGTGCGTGAGTTTCAGGCTCTCGCAGAACTGCGCGAAATCCGGCTGGTGCAGATCGACGTAGCAGCGGCGGCCGCCGTATTGCACGTCCTGAATGTTGCGGATCACGCCGTAGCACTGATCGTTCATCAGCACGATCATCACGTTGGCGTTTTCCTGCACGGCCGTTGCGAGTTCGCCGACGTTGACCATCAGGCCGCCGTCGCCAACCAGGCATACGGTCTTCGCGGCATTGCCGGCGAGTGCTGCGCCGATACCCATCTGCATGCCCTGGCCGATACCGCCGCCGAGTGCATGAACGCCCGCTCGCGGCGAGAAGATCTTCAGCATGCGGTTACCCCACGTGCTGTTCGAGATCGTGACGTCGCGCACCCAGTTGTAGTCGCGGCCCACGGCTTGCTGCAGCGCGTCGACGAGGCGCTTGTACGGGCCGAGACCCTTGCCAACATCGGCGACGGCGCTTTCGCGCGCGGCAGCCAGGTCTTGTGCGAACGTCGGATCGACTTTCAGACGGCCTTCGAGCAGCGTCGCGAGTTCTTCGAGAACAGCCGACGCATCGCCGTGAATGAACATGTCGTTGCGATAGCCGCGGTTGTCGGCGAGCGCGTCGGCGTCGATGCGATACAGCGGTTGCGGCAACGCCAGCTTGTACTTCAGCGTTTCATTGCCACGCAGACGCGAACCGACCACCACCAGCGCGTCACACGTCTTGTAGAAGCTCTCGACTGCCGAGTGCACGTTGAACGCGCCGAGCGTCGCCGGATGATCTTCCGGCAACACGCCACGGCCCTGCACGCTGGTCACCACCCCGAAGCCCAACGCCACGAGACGTTCAACCGCAGCACGTGCGTGGCGCGTACCGCCGCCGAGCCACAACAGCGGACGCTTCGCATTCGCCAGTTGATCCGCGAGTTGCACGACACGCTGCCTGCAATGTGTGAGCGTGGTGACGTGCGGCGCGGCCAGATCGGCGGGCCATTCGATTTCGGCGGCTTGAATGTCGATCGGAATTTCGACGCTGACCGGGCCGCTCGGCGCGGTTTGCGCGACACGTACGGCTTCGCGGATGGTCGGCAATGCGGTTTCGACCGAGCGTACGCGGAACGCGGCCTTCGAGATCGACGACAGCATCGACAATTGATCCGGCGCTTCGTGGATATAGGCGAGGTCCTTGTCGAGGTATTCGGTTTCGATCTGGCCCGTCACATGCAGCAACGCGGTGCCAGCGGTCAGTGCTTCGACCATCGCGCCGGCAGCGTTACCCGCGGCAGTGCCCGTGCTGGTGAATGCAACACCGAGGCCGCCGGAGACACGCGCCAGGCCATCAGCCATGTTCACCGCGCCCGCTTCGCCACGTGCGCCGACGTAGCGAATCTTGCCGCGGTTGTGGATCGCGTCGAGAATCGGCATGTTGTGGATCGAGATCACGCCGAATGCGGTTTGAACGCCGCATTGCTCGAGAAAAGCGGCGATCAGTTCGCCAACGGTGGTTTTGTTAGACATGTCGTGCAACGCCTCCAGAAACATCGATGTGACTGCCCGTCGTATAGGACGACAGCGTCGTAGCCAGATAAAAGAGCGCTTGAGCGGCCTCTTCGGGTTTGCCGAAGCGGCCTAGCGGAATGTTTTTCTTGCGCGCCAGTTCGGCGGTCCAGTCTTCCCAGCTCTGGCCCGACTGCGCTTCTTTCGCGTAACGGCGGCGCCATTGACCCGATTCGACGATGCCGATCAGAATCGAATTCACGCGAATGCGCTGCGGTGCGAGTTCCACCGCTAGCGATTTGATGAGGCTCAGCACGCCGGCACGCGCCGACGAAGTCGCCACCATGTGCGGCTCGGGTTGTAGTGCAAGCAGCGAGTTCACGCAGACCACTGCCGCGTTGTTGCCAGACCCGGCGGCGTCGCGCAACATCGGCAGGAAGGCGCGGGTCGGGCGGATCACGCTGAAGTACTTCAGGTCGAGTTCTTCGCGCCAGGCGTCGTCGGTGGTGTCGGCGAACGTCGACACGCGACCCTGGCCGGCGTTATTCACCAGCATGTCGGTGCGGCCGAAACGCGCTTGCACAGCTTGCGCGAACGCTGCGACCTCGTCCGCGTCTAGCACGTCGCAGGTTTGCGCCAGCAATTGCGCTTGCGGAAACTGCGCCTTCAGCGATGCTTCCGCTTGCGCGAGACGTTCGCTGTCGCGCCCGCAGATCGCAACCGAAGCGCCTGCTCGCAGAAACAATTCGGCAGTCGCAAGGCCGATGCCGGACGAACCGCCCGTCACCACCGCTACCTGTCCGGTCAAGTCGATTTGAATCATTTGAGCCCCAGTGCCTTAAAGTATTTCGCGCCTGAGTTCGAGCTACCCGTCGGCCGATAGTTGAGCCGCTGCGAGAGTTCGTCAGCCGCGCGGCGAACCTTGTCGATCAGGCCGCTGTCGAGCAGCGACGCATCGATCTCGTGGCGCGGAATCGTCGTCGTAATCACGGCAACGATGCGGCCCGTGTCGTTGCGCACCGGCGCGCTCACCACCGAAATGCCGCGTTCGAACGACGACTCGCTGATCGCGTAGCCGCGCTTGGCGTCATCGCGAATGCGTTCGTACAGATCGTCGATCGTGGCCGGCGTTTGTTTCGTGAAGCGTTCGAGTTCCGGCTCCGGATAGAGCTTCTTCAAGTCGTCGAGCGTCATGTCGCCCATCAGCACCTGCCCGTGCGTCGTTGCGTGAGCCGGCAGTCGTGTGCCGACATTCACCTTCACCGAGCTGAAAATAGGCGCATGGCTTTGCGCTTTGGCCACGAACACGACGTCACGTCCGTCGCGAATCACGATGTGGCTGGTGAGGCCGGTGTCGTTACGCAGCGCTTCGATGATCGGCAAACCGAGGTCGGTCAATTCAAGCGAGCTCAGATATTCGAAGCCGAGCCGCAGCACCGCGACGCCGAGGCGATAGTTGCGGTCCTTATCGGCGCGCTCGAGAAAGCCGAGCGATTCGAGCGTTTGCAGCAGACGGAACACCGTCGTGCGGGGAATCTTCAGGCGCTTCGATAATTCCGGTGCGCCGAGAACCGGTTCGCGTGGCGAGAACTCCGTCAGAATCTTCAGACCGCGTTCCAGACCCGGCACGCGATAGCTGATATCGCTGCTGGTGTCTGCGTCGTTGCGGTCGTCGTCCGCGTCGCGCTCGGCGCTAACCATGTCATGCGTGTCGGACGTCATTCATTGGCTCCGTTGTCCGTCGCTTGCGCGGCAGAACGTGTCGATGATCGCGGTGTACGCGGCGGGTGCTTCGATGTAGCCGGCGTGCCCGGCGCGCGGCACGACTTGCAGTTTGGTGCCGGCGGCGAGAGCAAGTCGCTCGCAGGCTTCGGGGGGCGTAATGGTGTCCTCGGCACCGACCGCGACGCTGATGCGGCCTCTGTAGCGCGCGAGATCGCTGCCGAGATCGGCGTTGGCGAGCAGATGCGTCGCTTGCGCATAGCCTTGCGGGATCACGCGCGACATGTTCCAACGCACCCATCCGCGGGCTTCGTCGCTCGCGTGGGTGGACAACATATTGGTGCTGCGTTTTTCGGCGAGACATTGCGGGCCGAGTTCGTTAATCATGGCAAGACGCTGATCGCGTTTGGTCTCACGCACTTCCGCCGGCGAAGCGCCATAACCGCCAGCCGGCGACAACAACAGCAAGCCGCCCACGCGCTGCGGATTCGCCACAGCAAATGCACCGGCGATGATCGCGCCAAGCGAATGACCCACTAGCACGCAGCGTTCAATGCCAAGCGCGTCCAGCCATTCCTTCAGTACAGTCGCGTAATCGCTTGCTACGGGCGAATCGGCTTCTACGGGTGTCGATGCGCCATACCCCGGCGCATCCCACGCCAGCACACGGCGCGTCTCACCCAGCACTTCAAACTGCTGCACCCACGAAGCCGCACCCGACCCGATACCGTGAAGCAGCACCAAAGGCAGTGCTTCGCTCTCGGCGCCATCCACGTCGCGATAGCTCACCGCGCGTTGCGATGCCAGCCAGATCTGCTGCGCGGGAAAGCGTGCAAGGCGCGCTTCGAGCGTAGCGTTCTGATCGACGGTAGTGGACGGGACTGCGGACATGATTTCCTTCGCGGGTGTTTTCAAAGCGAACTTGAGGGCTTAGCGCTTAAGCTTGGCCAAAGGAGAATCCGGCGGATACGTCGGCGTAATCGGCTTGGCTGCACCAAGCATCACGCACATCAACGCATCTTCTTCACCGATATTCACTTCCGTGCGATACACGCCCGGCGGCACCGAGATCAGATCGCGCTCGCCGAGCACGGCTTCCCACGTTTCACCGTCTTTCTCGCAGATCACCTTCATCTTGCCGCGCAGCACGAAGAAAATTTCTTCGACATCCATATGGATATGGCTCGGACCGATGTTGCCGGCCGGGATCACCATCGTCGAAAACGTGAAGCCGCCTGCGGGCACCGTGTTCATGTCCTTCGCGACGCCCGTGCCGCCCGTGCCCACATAGCGCATTTGCGCGCGGCGATATTTCGGGTCGTAGTCGGCCTGGAACTTCAGCGCATCCCAGTCATAACGACGCGTTTCCAGGCGCGCGACGCGGCTGTCCAACCATTGTGCAAAGCTCGCGTCCGCGGGTTGTTCCCACGATTTGCGTTCGATATCGGCGTCCGCCATCTCTTTCTCCTTTCGATTCGACAAGATCAATTCATCACGAAGCCGCCGTTGACCGGCAGCAACTGGCCAGTCACGAAGCGCGCGGCATCGGACAACAGGAACAGCACGGGCCCAGTGACGTCGTCGGGCACTTGTGCGCGCGTGAGCGCGCGGCCTTGCAGGTAATACTGATGACGTTCGGCGGGCACGTAGGCGGTGGCCTCGACTTCGGTGAGACCCGGTGCGATGGCGTTGACCGTCACTTGATGTGCGCCGAATTCGCGAGCCAGCGAGCGGGTCATCGAAATCACCGCGCCCTTGCTCGCGACATACGCGAGCAACTTCGGCGCACCCCACATCGCTGTATCCGACGCGATGTTGACGATGCTGCCGCGGCCCGAGTCGCGCAGATACGGCAATGCGGCGGTGCTCATCAGCCACGTGCCGCGCACGTTGACGTTCATCACGGCGTCCCACGTATCGATCGACAACTCGTCGGCGAACTTGCCGCCCGAGTTGGTGATCGCTGCGTTGTTGATCAGCGCGTCCAGCCCGCCGAGTTGAGCCGCGGCCCGATCGGCAAACTGCTTGATGCTGGCGGGGTCGGCGAGATCGAGCGGCAGATACGTCACTGCATGGCCTTGCTCGACCAGCGACGCCGCGAGCGCCCGGCCTTCGTCATGCAGCACATCGCCGAACGCGACTTGCGCGCCGGCTTGCACCAGCGAGCGAACGAACGCCGCGCCGAGGCCGCGCGCGCCGCCCGTCACGAGAACGCGCCTGCCTTGGAGTGCAGCCAATGCCGGGGACGCTTCGTTATGCATGGCTGTGGCCTGCTGCTTCGGTGTGCGCGGCGCCGGCCTGAGCGGCTTGAGCGTGATACGCGTCCAGTTCAGCGAAATGCTGCTGCGCGCGCTGACGGAACATGCGGCGCACACGCGTCATGCCGACGTCGTGCTGATAGAGGAATTCGTGCTCGCGTGCATTCGGCGCCATGCTTTCGAGAACATAGCGGTCCTGTTCCAGCACGGCCCAGTGCAGACCTTCCAGCCGATTGCGATACATGAAGCGCCATGCGTCGCGCTGCCAGCCCGACACCTTGCGCGTGCGCCAGAAGTAAACCTGGCAATTGTTTTCGTCGACCGGCGTAGCAAAGCCGATGATCCCGAAGTTGCCACCCGGGCCGAACTTCTTCTTGTACGGAATCGCGAGGCGCATCCACAGCGCGCCGGTTTCGCCGAGCTCGACCCAGTCGAAATTCACGTCACGCTGGCCGACCTTTTCGAACATCAGACCGGTTTCGGTCTTGCGCACGCGCATATCGGCCTGCTTGTCGCCTTCAGCCATCGAGTGCGACGTCGCGTGCAGATAGGCGCCGTGCATCGGGTCCATCACGTTGTCGATCGCGTATTGGTAATTGCACTTCCAGTTCGACATGCACAGAAAGTTCGCGTACTCGTCGCCCACCAGTTCTTCCGGCAGCACGAGCGGCGCGGATTCCTTATGTGCTTCGTCGCCGAACCACAGGAAGATCGCACCGGCATGCTCTTCGACCGGATATGACTTCACGCACTTCTGGCCTTCCAGCGGGCAGTTCGAGACAGCCGGCACCTTCGTGACCGTACCGCCGCCGTCGATTTCAATGCCGTGGTACCAGCACGCGACGCTGCCGCCGAGGTTCCAGCCGAGCGACAGACGCGCGCCGCGGTGTGGGCAGCGGTCTTCGAGCGCGCGGACTTTGCCTTCCTTGTCGCGCCACAGCACGATCTGATCGCCGAGGCGCGTGACGCCGACCGGCGCGTCGCCGACTTGCCAGCTCGGTGCAACGGGATACCAGTAGTTGCGCAGGCCACGGTTCAGATAGGACTGAATCGGGTCGGCCGCGCCTTGAGTCGTTGTATTGGGGGACGTCATAAAGAGACTCCGGATGCGAAAGCGAAGAGACGTGTGCGGGAGAGCGCGCTTATTCAGCGAGCAGGCGGAATTCGGCGGCAAGGCGATCGGCGTCCCACGCATTGCCTTCCGGCGTGCGAAAGCCCACGCGGTTCAAACCGTCGACAACTTCCTGTAACTCGTTCGCGCCGGCTTCGAAAACTTTTTCCAACGCATCGCCGAAGTCGTTTTCATACTGGGTCGGCTCAGCCTTGCGCGTTTGCCAGATGAAGTTTTCGGTCTCGCCCGGCTTTTCGATCACGCCCTTGCCGGCAACGTTGTTCGGCTGCGGCGCGAGCCACGGCTTCAGGAAGGGATTGAAGTTCACGGTTTGTTCTCGCATGTCATTCCACCTTGATCTGGATTTCTTCGCCGGCGAGGCGTACCGAGTACATCTTCAGGTCGCGGCCACCCGGCTCTTTCAGGCATTTGCCGGTCGGGATATGGAACACGGCCTCGTGCAGCGGGCATTCGACGGTGTCACCGTCGACAAAGCCCTGCGTCAGCAGCGCGTACGCATGGGGGCAGACGTTTTCCAGCGCATACAGCGCATCGCCCACCTTGTAGATGCCGATTTCGGTGCCGTCGAGTTTGAACTCGAGCGGCGCGTCTTCGGACAGGTCACCGGCATGGCCGGCGCAGCGCCATTGTTCAGTCATTTCTCGCCTTCTCCTGAAGCCTTATGTTCCATATAAGGAACAGCAGTTCGTGTATGGATAATTATAGGAGGGGCTTTGGCTCGAGAAAATAAAAATCTGGGCTGGTAGGGGAAAACACCGACTGTGGCGTTCACAACACGGCTTTGCGTGAACTGACGTGAATGGTCCTGTTTGCTTGAGAGCCGTTCTGGGCTTGGGTTTGCCCATAATTTTCAGACAAATGCAACAGCCCGCATGCGGGTTTGTACGGGGTCCGAAAATTTATTTTGGCCGCTTCCAGACTCACTATAATTTTCCATAGGCGATACAAATGCCCATATATGGAACACAAAGCGGAGCAGTTTTGGCGCATAAACCCGAAGCTGCATTCAACCCAAAGCAAGGATCAGGGACGACGAAATCGGCGCGAGCTATCCGTCGTGTGATCAGGAGAACCAACGGTGAAGCACATCATTGCGGCGGCCGGCTTGACGGCAATCTGCGCAACGACTGGCGCCTGGGCGCAAAGCAGCGTGACGTTATACGGCAGCCTGGATGCCGGTATTGCGTACATCAGCAATGCGGGTGGCCATTCGAAGTGGATCGAGGAGCAGGGCAACATGCAGCCGGACCGCTGGGGCCTGAAGGGCGTCGAGGATCTGGGCGGTGGTCTTAAGACGGTTTTCCAACTTGAAAACGGTTTCTATACCAACACGGGGGCATTCGCCAAGGCGGGCACGCTGTTCAATCGCCAGGCTTTTGTCGGATTGAGTTCGGACCAGTTCGGCACGGTGACACTCGGCCATCAGACGCCCTTCAGCTTCGACGTGCTGGGTCCGCTGAGCACGGCCTATCAGGCTGCGAGCTGGTACGCGTTCCACCCGGGCAACATCGACGAACTCGCCGACACCGGCGTGGTGCCGTTCGACAACTCGGTGAAGTTCCGCTCGGCGAGTTTCGCCGGTTTCTCGGTCGGCGCGATGATGGGTCTCGGCAACACGACCAACTTCTCGACCGGCAAGACACTGAGCTTTGCGCTTAGCTATGCGAACGGTCCGTTCAAGGCCGGCGCGACCTATGCGAATGAGCACGACCGTACGCCGTCGATCGTGACGACGGGCATCACCAGCTTCCAGGGTGTCGCGGCGGCTAACTACACGGCGGGCAAGGTCCAGAACATGGGCGCGGGCGCGTCATACCAGTTCGGCAAGCTGCTCGTGCATGGTTTGTACACGCGTGTGAAGCTGGAATCGTCCGGCCATTCGGACACGTATCAGAGCTACGACGTGGGCGCGAATTATCAGTTCACGCCGTTCAACAGCGTTGCCGGCGGTGCCGCGACCACGACGATGGCCGGCCATCGCTGGACGCAGTTCGAGATCGGCGATATCTACGCGCTGTCGAAGTCGACGCAGTTGTATGTGAATGCGCTGTATGAGCGCGCGGGCTCGAATACGGACGCCGCGTTCTTTACGGCGGGTGTGTCGAGCGGCCGGAACCAGACGATTTTCCTGACCGGTATCCACCACTCGTTCTGATATCAGTTCGCCGCAACCGATCTGCGACGCGCTTGAGCCGCGGTCGGATCATCCGGCCGCGGACGATAGCTGAGCCGCTCGGACAATTCGAGCGCCGCCTGGCAAACCGCGATGATGAGCGGTTCGCGTTCTTCCGCTTCGCCGATATCGGAACGGGGAATGGTGACCGTCAACGCGGCCGTGATCTTGCCGCTTTGGTCGCGCACCGGCGCGCTCACTACTGAAATGCCACGTTCAAAAGACGCTTCGCTCAACGCGTAGCCGAGCGCCGCGCTTTCGCGCACTCTTCCGTACAGTTCTTCGACAGTCGCCGGCGTGCGTTCGGTGAACCGTTCGAGCTGCGGCTCGGGATACAACTGGCGCAATTCTTCGAAACTCAAATCGCCCATCAGCACCTGACCGTGCACCGTGGCATGCGCGGGCAAGCGTGTGCCGACATGCACCTTCACCGAACTGAACATTGGCTCATGGGTTTGCGCTTTGGCGACGAACACCACGTCGCGCTGGTCGCGGATCAGCAGATGCGTGCTGAGGCCGGTCGCGTCGCGCAAACGTTCGAGAATCGGCGTGCCGACGTCGGTCAGTTCGAGCGAACTCAGATATTCGAAACCGAGCCGCAGCACCGCGACGCTCAAACGGAAATAACGGTCGCCGTTCACGCGCTCGAGAAAGCCTAAAGCTTCGAGCGTTTGCAGCAGACGAAATGTAGTGGTGCGCGGAATGCCGATGCGCTTCGACAATTCGGGCGCGCCCAGAATCGGCTCGCGCGCGCTGAATTCGGCGAGGATGCGCAGGCCGCGCTCCAGCCCTGGCACGAGATAAGTCGATCCGCCGGTGCTCTCTTCATCGGTGGAATCGGGGGAATCGGCGCCGTCCGCCAAGGACCGCGCCGCGTCGTCTCGTGGAGTCGAAACTGTCGCGCCGCGTGGCCTCGCTTGCTTGCGTCCCGCTCCTGTCTGCTCTTCTTTTGCCATCTTGGCTGCCGTCTTTGCCGTTGTCTCTGCTGTTCATCGGATACAGATCAACATGATAGCGCGAAGCACACGGCGGTCATTTTCGTTTCGCGCGGTGCTATGCTTTGATGCGGTCCATTGCGCGAGGTCTCACTGCCGCGCTTTGGCTCCCGCCAGGCGTCCGGAGGCCATACCCATGTCCGATTCCGTCCAGATCCAGGTTGCCGACTCACATCTATATCCGGGCTGCGCAGTGCAAATCGCGCACCTGCCCGAGCCGGCCCGCGCGGCCGCGGCGATAGTCGAATTCGCGGACGGTTCCGGCGCGCATGCCACTTGCCATCGGCGGACTTTCGATGAACTCGAATTGACCGTTGACGGTTACGCTACTCAGCGGCGTCATCCAGTGGACGCCCGACATTGGCTTCTGCTCGCCGTCGACTCGACGCACATCAGTTGGCGCGTGAAGCGACGATTACCCTAGCCGTACCGGAACCTTCCGGCCACCTCGATTCTGAACCCGGTGCCGCGCGCACGCCGCCCCGAGCGCTAGCTTTCTGGCTGTGGAGCGCCCGTCACGCAAACTCCGAAAGATACCGATGACAGACAACGACTCCACCCTGCCACCGAACCCCGACGACACCCCCGACGATCCTGAACGCCGCCGTGTCCTGACCGGACTCGCGGCGCTCGGCATCGGGCTGGCACTAACCGGGTGCAAGACTGACCAAAGTACCGCGAGCGACCTGGCGCCGCGCAGTGTCGCCGACATGCGGCTCGACGCCGCGTTACGCGACCAGGTCAAGCAGATCGTGGTGATCTACGCCGAGAACCGCAGCTTCGCGAATCTGTACGGCAACTTTCCCGGCGTCCAGTATCCGCTCGATGCGGTGAGCGCCGAGCGTTATCTGCAACTCGACCGCGACGGCAAGACGCCGCTGCCGCGCCTGCCGGCAATCTGGGGCGGCCTCGTGCCGCAAGCGCAGGAGGTGGACGGCAAACGCTACATGATCGGTCAGAAGGATATTGCCAACCTGCGCAACGGCCCGTTCCATATTACCGACGCGCAAGGCGCACCGTTGCCGAATGGTGTGATCACGCGCGATCTTGTGCATCGCTTCTATCAGAACCAGATGCAGATCAACGCCGGGCGCAACAATCAGTTCGCTGCATGGGGCGACGCCGGTGGCCTGGTGATGGGGCACTACCGCAATTCCGCCGACACGCTGCGTCTGTGGAACCTCGCGCAGCAATACACGCTGTGCGACAACTTCTTCATGGCGGCTTTCGGCGGTTCGTGGCTGAACCACATCTTCCTGATCTCCGCGCAGGCACCGTTCTATCCCGACATCCACAACAGTCCGGCGAAGAAGATGGTCTCGGTGGTGGAAGGCGACGATCCGACCGGCACACGGCTCAAGGTGGCGGCCGATTCGCCGGCGTCCGCGCTCGACGGTCCGCCGAAATTCGTCAACGACGGCGCGTTTACCGCCGACGGCTACGCCGTCAACACGATGGCGCCGCCCTACCAACCGAGCAGCGTGCGGCCGGCCGAAGGCGGCAATCCCGCGCTCGCCGACCCGTCGAATCCGCGCGTGATGCCGCCGCAAAACTACGCGACGATCGGCGACCGTCTGACGGACAAGGGCGTCGACTGGGCGTGGTACAGCGGTGCGTGGCAGTACGCATTGGAGCATCAGGACACGGGCGCGGTGCCTGACTTCCAGTACCACCATCAGCCGTTCAACTACTTCACCAATTACGCGCCGGGCACCGCCGCGCGGCGCAAGTATCTGCGCGACGCAGGCCTCGGCGACGACGCGTCCACCAATCGTCTGATCGCCGATATCGACGCGGGGCGGTTACCGGCCGTGACGTTCTACAAACCGCAGGGCGATCTGAACATGCACGCAGGGTATGCGGATGTCGCATCGGGGGACCGTCACGTCGCGAATGTGATCGAACATATTCAGCGCGGCCCGCAGTGGGCCAATACTGTCGTAGTCGTCACGGTCGATGAGAACGGCGGCTGGTGGGACCCGGTCTCGCCGCCGAAGGGCGATCGCTGGGGGCCGGGATCGCGGGTTCCGGCGTTAGTGATTTCGCCATTGGCGAAGAAGGGGTACGTCGATCATACGGTGTACGACACCAATTCGATTCTTCGCCTGATTAGCCGCGTGCATGGACTGGCGCCGCTCGATGGGGTTGTCCTGCGCGATCGGGCTTTTGCGCAGAATGGCTTGGCGCCGCTTGGCGATTTGACCGGTACGCTGGATCTGGCCTGAGCCGCTTGCCTATCGCATTTGCCTATTACGTCGGGGTGGGCAGCAGTGCATCAATCACTGCGCGACCCCGTGCAGCTTGGCAATCACTGCATCCGAGATCTGCTGCGCGGTCTTTTTGATCGTCTTCTTCTCGTCACCGCTCGCCATCACGAACTTCGCCGCGATCACGTACGGATTGAGTTTGATCGCCGCGCCCGGCTTTCCCTTGCTGTCGGCTTCTTCGACGGCTTCATAGAGCGGCGGCAAACCGGCCGTCGCCAGGCTGTCGCACGACACGGCCACTTGAATATTGTTCTGACCCGCACCAAAACCGACCATCGCACGTCTTAGACGATTGCCGTCGTCGACGCTCAGAAACACGCCTCGCACTTGCCAACCCGTTGCGGGTAATGGTTGGCCGGGCGCCATACGGCGCGCGTCGACACCGCCTTTTTTCAGGTCCGCAGTCAGCGCGTCCCCCATCTCGTTCACGATGTCCTTAGCGTGGTCCTGCGGATTCTTGTCCTTGCCCATCGGTCCTGGACCACTCGGCAACAGACCGCGCAGGCGGCGCACACGTTGCCCCGGTCCGCTGTCAGGTGTCACGTTGGCCACGTCGAGGTCGAAGTCGGACACATAGACGATCGGCGCGGGCGCGGCGAAGGGGGGACTGTCCGCGGCTGCACTGAGCGTCGATATCGCACCGAGGCATCCCGCCACCATCGTGAGTTGCAGCAATCGACGCAGCATGGCCCGCCTCCACGAAATGTCTTTCAGACGCGGCTATCGTACAGCCATGCGCGCGGGGCGTAAGTTTTTTCGTGCCCGATCGCCGCGCCTTTTCGCCTTGCATAACACGCGTCGCGACATAGACTGATAAAGCATTACTTCGCAATTTGTACGGAACTGCCATGCGCCTGACCATCCTCATCAACGGTTCCGATCCCACCGTCAGCCACGACTACGCTGTGTTATGGCTCGACACCGACGAACATCGGTGGTCGAGGGAAGCGCATCAAGGGATCGATCTGCCCCCGTGGGGCGAGTTACACGACGACAATGGCGTGACGACCCTCTGTGCGCCGAGCACGGATGCGCCGCTGTGCACGCTGCGCGGATTGCACGTCGATCGCAAACAACGCGTGAGCGCGGCGCAAGGTGCCGCAGCGTGGACAGCCTTGCCGACACACGCGCCGACCAGCGGTTTCTGGCGCTTGCAAGCTGTCGATCGCCAGAATGTGCACGCCGAACACAGTGTTTTCGGCAATTAGGTTTCGGCGCTTTTTTCGTCGGTCGAAATTTCCACCCATCCAAACCGCGCTGCCTGCGCGCGTGGTGAGTGGGTTCGTGTGCGCGTTCGACCGTCGGCCCGCATTTCCGCGTTCCGCATTCCGCGCGCTTAAGTCCGTCTTAAGTTTGCGTACGTAGAGTTTGAATTCCACGCATTAGGGTCGCTGCAAAGCGGCCCGTTTTTTTTGGTGCAGCGGTTTTTGTCGTGCGTCGTGCACTTCTTCCGCCCGCAGCATTTTCATCGCTGCGAGCACTGCGCAAAAAGCCACTTCCGTTCCCCGTTTTCTTCTGCGGTCCACGTCGCTCGACACCGGCTCGCGACGCTATACTTGCGCCCCCGATCAATCAACTGACTGACATATGAAGAAGTGGTTTGCCTGTCTGTTGTTCGCCGTTGCCGCTCACGCGAGCGCGGCACCCTCCTGCACCCAGTTCACCCCGAATGCGCAATGGCCGGTTCTGACCAATCAGAAGATGGCGCCGAAAACGCGCATGCTTTGCTATAGCGATTTCGCGGTTCTGCATTCGGGTATCACGCATGGTCCCTTGTGGTCCGCGGAGCATCTGACGCGCGACCATATCGAAGCCGCCAAAGACATGGTGCGCACCAACAAGTTCTTCGAAGACGCGCGCTTGCCCGACGGTGAGGGCGCGACGCTCGCGGACTATAAACGCAGCGGCTTCGATCGCGGTCATATGAGTCCGGCAGGCAATCGCTGGAATCAGGAAGCGATGGCACAATCGTTTTCGCTAGCCAACGTCGTGCCGCAAAATCGCGAGAACAATCAGCGCTTGTGGGCGCGTATCGAAACGTCGGTGCGTAAGATCGCAATGTCTTACAACGATACCTATGTCATCACCGGGCCGATTTTCAGCGGCCAGCAATTGCAGACCATTGGACCGACACGCGTCTTCGTGCCGACTCAATTGTTCAAGGTGGTCTACGTGCCGTCCCGGCAGATGGCGTTCGCGGTGGTGGTGGACAACGTCTCGACCAACCGCTACGACATCAGGACGATTCACGAACTCGAGACAGCATCGGGCATCCGTTTTCCGGGCATTCCGGAGAATCTCAAAGATCAGCGACCGGGAGGACTGAAAGGTGTTTAAACCCTATTCGAACGATGACGACGTGCTCAACATCCAGGGCGATGCACTCACCGTCAGCAACGGCACCACGCGCGTAGTGCTGAACGGCACGCTGGAGTTGACGCAAGACCAGCGCGGGTTGAAGGCGGCACTGGCGCTGAAGGAAGCGATCGATGCGATAGTGGCCGCGCTGCAGGCACAGGCCAATCTGCCGGCGAAGGTGAAGGACGAGCCGGATGCGAAACCGGGCGTCGTGCAGAATCCGTTTCAATAGCGCATTCACGCATTCACGCTATTGCCCAGGCGCGAAGGTACGGGATTTCCGCGTCGCCTTCGCAGCTGGGAGGTGAAACCGCTTCAGGCTGATTCAGAACCCCGATATGTATCCGCCGTTACGTTTTGTCACCAGAGCGCCGTCAACTGCTGTCTTCCGGCCAACGTTAAACCGGCAGCGCTGAAACATTTCAGCCGCGACATAAAGAACAACCGGTTTAACCAGGAGTTACATCATGAAGACGCTTTTCGCTGCTCTCGCTTCGGCTCTCGTCGTGTCGACCGCATTCGCACAAACCGCAGCACCGGCGGCCGCGCAACCTGCGCAAACGCAACCCGCCGGTCAAGCGAATCTGAAGGCGAGCACCGCCGCGCAAACCAGCGCCACGGACGAAAGCACCGCCACGACCAAAGCGCCGACCAAGGCCGCAACGAAGTCGCAAGTGAAAAAGGCTTCCGCCAGCCACACGGCAAAGACCCATAAGGCCACCAAGAAGACTGCTGTAGATACAAGCGCAAGCAAGACAAAGACGGAGAGCGCGAAAGAGGCCAGCAATGCCCCGGCAAAAACCGACGGCGCAAAGACCGACACGACGAAAACGCAATAACACGTGATCGGCTTTCGGCACGCACCGGCCAGGCATCTGTAGTTAATCGAAGCCGAACTCTGCCGTTCAGGGAGGGCGAGTCTCACGACTCGCCTTTTTTTTATGGGCGCGTCGCATGGGCCCAGTTGAAGCTCACGCAACTTGCCGGCACGGCCCCCGGTTGAATTCGAGCAACTCGTCTAGTCCGCGCGATTTTTTCAGCGGACACACCAATTTTTGCACTGCGTTTACTCGTACACGTCTAATCTCGAACTGTCTTGATCAACCATGGCGTCAACGAACGCCGCATCAAATGGCACTCACGCAATCAATCGACAAATTCGAAACGCAGCCGCTTAGCGCGCCGCCGGTCCAGCGCAACAATGTCATCCCCTTCCCCGCGGCTCGCGCCCGCTTGCAGATCACCCTGCCTCATCCCCCGCACGATCTTCCCGGCAGCCAGCTCCGCACACTGCTTCATTCGCCGCTCGGCGTGTATGTGGTCAGCACGGAGGCCGTGCGCGAAGAAGTGCGCGTGCAACTCGACATTGCGCTCGACGACCTCGACTTCACCTTGCATACGCTGATCTCGACACTCCCAGCAGCACTCATCGGACCATTGAAGCGCCGCCATGCCGTCGCAAAGGCGCGCTAATCATGTTCTCAGGAATCTGGCTGCCCATCGTCACCCCGTTTCGCAACGGTGAAGTCGACGTCGACGCGTTGCAGCGCCTCGCGGACTATTACCTGCGCACGGAGATCAGCGGATTTGTCGCCTTGAGCACGACGGGCGAAGCCGCTTTATTACAGGAATCCGAACGCCTCACCGTCTTGCAGGCGCTGACCGATGTGATCGGCTCGCGTCTGCCGATGCTGATCGGCGTAGGCGGCGCCAATACGCGCGACGTTCTGCACGATATTCAGCGCTATGAGCGCTGGGACTGCGCGGGCTATCTGGTGTCTCCACCATCGTACGTATGTCCGGATCAGGCCGGCGTGCAATGGCATTTCGAACAGGCTGCACTCGCCACCGAACGCCCTATCGTTCTGTACGACGTGCCACATCGAACAGGTGTGGCGATCGCGCCTGAAACGGTTGCGCATTTGGTCGAGTACAGCAACATCGTCGCAATCAAGGAATGCGAAAAGGAACACTTCAGCAAGCTGCGTGGCCTGCCGATCAACGTGCTGTGCGGCACCGATGAAGCATTGGACGACTGTCTGCACAACGGCGGCACAGGTGGCATTCTGGCGAGCGCGCATGTTTGCTCGGACCTGCTGGTTGCCGTACAGGAATTGATCCGCGCCGATCGTGACCCGGACGAGCGCAATCTGTTCGCCAGCTTGCTGCCCGTATTGCGTCTGCTGTTCGCCGCGCCCAATCCGTCCGCGATCAAGGCGATGCTGGCATTCGATCATTCAATGACCGACGAAACGCGTATGCCGATCACGCGCGCGTCGGCACAACTCGTCGAGCGCCTGGGCACCGCGCGCGACAGGTTGCAGGATCTGCGCGCCGAGTTTGCTGGAGCGATGAGCTAAAGCGCTAAAGAGCTGGAGCAACAACAAGAGGTCCCGAGGAGGAATGCGCCACGAATGAGTTCATCATTCGTGGCGCAAACTTGCGTCCAGGCGCTGCATCCGCAGCACGACGCGCTGCGCGTAACCGCGACCACCACCGCTGTAGCGAACGAGCGCGGCGTCGAGATCGCCGCCGCTTTCATCGAGGTAGCCGCGCAAAATGGTCGAGCCGATCCGCACGTTGATTGCCGGATCGGATAAGTCGGTTGTGCCCGCAATCAATTGCGGATGCGCAGCGGGCAAGACCTGCATCAGCCCTCGCGCGCCTGCGATGCTGACCGCGTGGCGATCGAAACTCGACTCGACCGACATCACGGCAAGCAGCAATACCGGCGAGATGGCTTGACGCTCGGCTTCGATCAACACCGCGCGAGCGATCTTCATGGATTCCAATGGTGCAACGCGAAACTGCGCGCGCAGCATGGCGGTGATATCGCTGAGCGCCGGCAAGCCGGCGTCTAGTATTGCGTCGCTCGCGACAGTTGGAGCGGCCAACGGCAACGCCGACTGCACGTCGGCGGCGTGCGATGCCGCGGCGAACGAGAAGACGATCGCCGCGAACATCACCTTCAGGCCGACTTTGCGGCGAAGGTTTCGTTGTACCTGGACACCATCCAGAGCGCTATTTCCATGCATAGGTTCGCTTCCTGACCGAGGTACATCGACCTTACCGGGCTTGGTATAGCGAATCGCCAAAGAAATAGGGGTGCGCCGTAAAATACTTATAAAGATGCGGTGGCGCGTGAGTGGACGTATAGAGGACGCAGCGTCGCGCTTTGCGCGTAGATCGAGGCGATCAGTCCGCGGCCGGATTCAGATCGGCTAGCGCCCTGAGCTTTTGCACGTCGGTGATTTCGATTTCCGCATAGCCCAGCTTCAACGCACCTTGCGTTTCGAACTGCCTGAGCACCTGATTGATCGTCTGCCGCGACAGAGCCAGCATCATCGCGAGGTCCTCCTGCGGTACTTTGAGTACGCGCCGCAATGCGCCGGGCTCGCCGTAGCCGCCTGCCATCAACAACAGGCGACGCGCCACGCGCGGTGCGGCGGGCAGCAAGGCGGCTTCTTCAATGGCGTCGAAAGCGAGGCGCAGCTTTTGCGTCAACAGCAAACCGAAGACATGCCAGTACTCGGGTGTGCGTTCGAGCAGCGAGGCAAGCGCCGCGCGCGACACATGAAACAGCTCGGAATCGCGTTCGGCATACGCGTCGTGGGTTCGCGGGCGATTATCGAACAGCGCGATCTCGCCGAACCAGTTGACCGGCTCGATGACCGCGAGCAACGCTTCCTTGCCTGCCGAGCTGGCCGCGCCGATTCTCACGAGACCATCGAGCACGCAATAGAGGCCGTCGTCGGAATCGCCGCGCGTGAAGAGCCGTTCACCGGCCGCGAGGCGCTCGACACGCCCCGCTTCGACAAGCTGCGCCCGCATGGCAGCGGGCGCCGAGCGAAACCACGCGCTGCGTTCAAGCCGCGCGGCAAGCTCATTGGATGAAAAACTCGCAGTCATAGAACGGCATCCGTGCCCGATTGTCGGCTACCCGATGGTTTCAAATTCCGCTGCCCGCGATTATGCTGGCTTTGATTGAGGAGCGGCATCCATGAGAACGCTGACGCAACAGCTTACGCAATACGCGGCCTACCATCGTGACCGGCGCAATATCGCCACGCATTTCATCGGCATTCCGATGATCGTGCTGGCGCTGGCGGTATTGTTGAGCCGGCCTGCTTTCAGCTTCGGCGCGCTGCCATTTGCCTTTTCGCCCGCGTGGGTGTTGTTCGCCGCAGCGACTGTCTATTACCTCGTGCTCGATGTGCCGCTCGGCGTGATGATGGCAGTCGTATCGGTACTGTGCGTCGCGTGCGGGGAGTGGCTCGCCGCGCAAACTACCCTCACCTGGCTCGCCGCCGGCATCGGACTCTTCGTGGTCGGCTGGGTGTTTCAGTTCATCGGCCACGTCGCCTACGAACATCGCAAGCCGGCATTTGTCGACGATGTGATCGGTTTGCTGATCGGGCCGCTATTCGTTCTCGCTGAAGCGTTGTTCGGCTTTGGCTGGCGGCCGGCGCTGCGCGAGGCGATCGAGGCACAGGTCGGCGCAACGCGTATCAATGCGGATCGTGCGGCAGCGCATCGCTGAACCGCGGCGTGTGATTCAGCGGCCGAGGCTCAGCGCGGCGCAAACCGAATGAGCCGCACGCTATGCAAAGCCGTCAGCGCTACCGCCATCCAGATCGGAACATACGTGGCTAACTGTGCGGCGCTGAGCGTCTCGCCGAGCAGCGTGATCGAGACAAACACGAGCAACACCGGTTCGACATAGCCAAGAATGCCGAACAAGGCGACCGGCAATAAACGGCTCGCCTTTAGATACGAAGCCAGCGCAATAGTGCTGAGCGCGCCGAGTCCAGGCAACAACAAGCACCACATGTCGATACGGCCGCCGATCATCGTCAACGAACCACCGATGATGATGAACACAGCCGCCGCGGGCAACAGCAGCGCCATTTCGACCGTGAACATGGCGAGCGAATCCTGGTTGATTTTGCGGCGCAGCACGAAATACGGCGGATAGCCGAGCGCGACGAGCAACGTGGGCCACGAAAAGGCACCCGTCATCCACAGTTCATGCACGACGCCCAACGCGGCGCAGATAACAGCGAGCCACTGCAGACCGTCGAGGCTCTCGCGATAGTAGAAGCGCCCCACCAGCACCATCACCAGCGGCAGCAGAAAATAGCCGAGCGAGACTTCGAGCATGCGCCCATGCAGCGGCGCCCATAGAAACACCCACAGCTGCGCGCCCAGCAACGCCGCGCTGACGACCATCGCCGCGCCGAGCGTCGGCTCCGTCACCATGCGGTAAAGAAGTTGCCGGAGAATCGGCAGGCGTTTGCGCAACATGATCAGCACTAACGCCCCGGGGACGGTCCACACAATACGCCACGCGAAAATGTCGAGACCGCTCAACGGCGCAAGCAGCCTGGCGTAAGCGGACAGTAAAGCAAACATCGCCGACGCGCCGACCGACAACGCGATACCGCGCTTTGGGTCATACTGGTTCATTGCGCGGCCCGTAGCGCAATCGCTTTGACATGCAGTGCAAGTGCGCGAATGGATGCAGATACAAGTGTGTGCGGCGCAGCATACGGCCGTGCGCCTCGAGTTGTTGTCATTAGGAGTGAAGTCTCACAAGCAGGCAGTGCGGCTGATGGTGCGTATCAAGCGCTGCATTTTTATCTTCGATATGCGATGCAAGCCGGCATTCTAGACGGGTTCCTGAACAACGTGCCCGTTCGTTCCTTGCAGTCAATAGCAATTTTTCCCGTGCGCATCGCGCGCCGATGCACTAGAACATAACTTCACGCGCGACAGGCGAATCCGCAGTTGCAACGCCAGCAACTTTCCGCGCAGTTGCGCAAGCGCGAATCTTGCTACGAAGTCTAGCGGCACCGTTTGCAACGTCATCTGAGACATCTTGGATATCCGTCGCAACCGTCATTTTCAACTGTCATCACTGCATCAATGAGCCGGGCCGGCATAGGCAGTCCATACGGACCGAGCCCGCCCTTCTTTCCCGCGGCATACAGCAACTGCGAGCAACTGCGCTCCGTTGCACCTGCCGCCGCCCGGCCAGCAATCCCGCTCATCGAATGTGACTACTGGAGCCAGCATGACCCAGCCAGCCCTATCGCACGACGCATCGCCCGACCTGCTCCGCGCCACCTTCGCCGCCGAGGTGCGCGCCGGACTCACGCACACGCCGCAAAAAGAGTTGCCGTCGAAGTATCTGTATGACGAAGTGGGTTCTGCGTTGTTTGAAGTGATAACAGTATTGCCCGAATACGGCGTGACACGCGCCGAGGAGCGCCTGCTCGCGAAGCACGCAGCGGACATCGTCGCGCATCTGCCGCACGACGTGACCGTCGCTGAACTGGGCAGCGGCAGCGGCCGCAAAACGCGGCGCATTCTGGAAGCGCTGTGTAAAAAGCGCCCCACTTCTTACTTCCCGATTGAAATTTCGCGCAGCGCATTGCAGTTGTGCAGGCGCGAACTTGGCGACATCGAGCGGATTTCGATCGTCGGTTACGAACGCGATTACCTGGCCGGGCTCGCCGAGGTGAGCCAGGACCGCGCGGCGGACGAGCGCTTACTCGTCCTGTTTCTTGGCAGCACGATCGGCAATTTCGGCCGGCTCGCGGCCACGCGTTTTCTGCGCGATATCCGCAACATGCTTGCGCCTGGCGACGCGTTGCTCCTCGGCACAGATCTGATCAAGCCGATACCGGTGCTGGTGGCAGCCTACGACGATTCGGTCGGCGTGACCGCATCGTTCAATCTCAATCTGCTGGCGCGCGTCAATCGCGAACTCGACGGCGACTTTCCGCTCGATGCGTTCGAACACGTCGCGCGCTTCAATCCGGACGCGCGCAGCATCGAGATGCATTTGCGTGCGAAGCGCGATGTCACCGCGCATGTGGGCGCAGCGCAATTGACCGTCTCGCTCAAGGCAGGCGAAACGATCTGGACCGAGAGCAGCCACAAATATCGCGCGGACGAGGTGCCCGCGATCGCCGACGATGCGGGCTTCGTGTGCAGCCATCAATGGATCGAAGATGGATGGGGATTCGCTGAAAGTTTGCTGGTGGCGCGTTAGGCGCAAAGCGTTATCGGCTGACTAATCGGACAAACAGGACGCGCAAACTGCAAGGCGGCGCGCTATCTAGGTGATGGCGCGCCGCCTTTGTTTTGGGTGAAGCTCGCGTACTCAGTGCTGCTCGAACCGCTCGAAACGCTTTTCGGTTGCGCGTTCCTCGCCGGTCACTTCGGTGACGCGCGCCGCCGGCGGCCCGTGACGCAGCCACGACAGCATCCGGTCGACCTGGTTGGCCGAGCCCTGCAACATGGCTTCGACGGAACCGTCGTCGAGATTCGCCACCCATCCCTTGATACCGAGCGCGTGGGCCTGCCGCACAGTGGCGTGGCGAAAGCCCACGCCCTGCACGGTGCCGCGCACCCGTACGTAATATGTTTCGATCCGCTGGTCCAGATCCGGGGCCATGCCGTCCTCTCGTCACATTCTTTCAAGCCGGCATTCTAGACGTGTCGCGACGAGAATGCTCGGCCGCGTCTCAGTTCGCCTGCGCGCCTCGGTCCCCCGGCGCGACACGCGGCCCGCGCGACACGTACAATCCGTCGACTGTCACGCAGGGAATCAAACAGAATGACCGAACAGAATCGCGATCTCGTGCTCGTCACCGGCGCATCCGGCTTCGTCGGCTCGTCGGTGGCGCGCATCGCGCAACAGAAGGGTTTCAAGGTGCGCGTGCTGGTGCGCGCCACCAGTCCGCGCAAAAACGTCGAGGCGCTGGATGCGGAAATCGTCGTGGGCGATATGCGCGACGAAGCGTCAATGCGCAACGCGCTGCGCGGTGTGCGCTATCTGCTGCACGTCGCCGCCGACTATCGCCTGTGGGCGCCGGACCCGAGCGAAATCGAGCGCTCGAATCTCGAAGGCACCGAGGCGACCATGCGCGCGGCGTTGAAGGAAGGCGTCGAACGCATTGTCTACACGAGCAGTGTGGCCACGCTGAAAGTCACCAGTTCCGGCCAGTCCGCTGATGAAACCTCGCCGCTCAAAGCCGACCAGGCGATCGGCGTGTACAAGCGCAGCAAGGTGCTGGCCGAACGCGCGGTGGAGCGCATGATCGCCGAAGATGGCCTACCGGCCGTGATCGTCAATCCGTCCACGCCGATCGGTCCGCGCGACGTCAAGCCGACGCCGACCGGGCGCATCATCGTCGAAGCGGCGCTCGGCAAGATTCCCGCGTTCGTCGACACGGGGCTGAACCTCGTGCACGTGGACGACGTGGCCGCCGGCCATTTTCTCGCGCTCGAACGCGGCAAGATCGGCGAGCGCTACATTCTCGGCGGCGAAAATCTGCCGCTGCAACAGATGCTCGCGGATATCGCGGCGCTAACCGGCCGCAAGGCGCCGACGCTGAGCTTGCCGCGCTGGCCGCTTTATCCGCTCGCCGCGGGCGCAGAAGCCGTCGCCAAGATCACGAAACGTGAACCGTTCCTCACCGTCGACGGTCTGAAGATGTCGAAGAACAAGATGTACTTCACCTCGGCAAAGGCGGAACGCGAACTCGGCTATCGCGCGCGACCCTATCGCGAGGGTTTGAGCGATGCGATCGAATGGTTCAGGCAAGCCGGATATTTGAAGCCTTGATAAAAGCGCTGACGCGGGCGGCATAAGCGACAGCGCCTGGCCCGCGCAGGGTGGCATGAGCCCAATCGCGCAGGCTACGACGCACCGACTCTCGAAAGCAGCATCACGCAGGTCACGCCGCCCCAAACAATCCGGCGTGGCCCGCACGCACTTTGTTACAACGTCACTGTGTTTGCGACAGGTAAAAGCCTACGCGCAGCAGTTAAAATCGTGGGTCTTACCAGAGAAAGCTCGCATGAATCTTCACGAACAGCTCGGCGCGCTGGAAATGGGCGTCGATCAGCTCATCCAGGCTGTCGTGGCCCCGCAGGCCGAAAACATCCCCGAGACAACCGCACACGCTGCAAACGCCGCAGAGGTGGCAGCGCAGGAAACGCCGGCGGCGAATCACGCCTCATCGGAATCAAAAGCGCAAAACGTTGCGTCTGAGGCAACGACGGCGGCAATAGCGGCAGAAGCAGCGGCGTCCGGCGAAGAGCCAGCCGCCCAGGTGCAGCCCACGCTCGAAATCAACCGCCCCGCGCAAAACGAAATCACGATGACGATCGGCGGCCAGACGGTCGCGCTGCGTGCCGAGCAGATCGGGCAGTTGATCGAGGAATTGTCGAACGCGCGCGCCTCGATGACGCCGGAACCGCCGCCGGGCATCCCGCCGGGCTGGCGTTTCGTGTCGACGAAGAATCCCGTCATGGCCGTGCAGAAACAGTCGAATGGCGACCGTCTGCTGGTCATGCGCCACACCGGTCACGGCTGGGTGCCATTCACGTTCTCGCCCGACATGGTGATCCAGATGTACATGATGCTCACCAAGGGCTGAAGCAAAGGTCGATGCAAAAATAACGGCGCCCGAGAGCGCCGTTATTTTCGTCTGATCAATCCCTGGGACAGCCGCGCCTCAGCGCTCCTGCACCGGCGCCTGCACCCGTGCCTTCCATTGCCCGCCCTTGCCGCGCCAGTAGCGCACCGCCGACGCAAACGTCGCGCCGACATAGAACAGCGCCACCAGCGGCAGAAACGGGGCCCACAGCGGCGAGCGACGGTAGTAGCTGAGCATCGGCGCATACGCGCAGCACATGGCCGCCCAGGCGAGCCACGCGGGCGCACCTTGAGGACCGAGCACCAGCGCGGCCGCCGGCGGCACCAGGTAGATGATCGTCATGCCCAACAGCGTACCTGCCAGCAGCAGCGGCGAGTAATGAAGCTGCGTAAAGGCCGTGCGCGCGATCATGTTCCAGATCTCACGCCAGCTATCGTAAGGACGCAGCGACACGCTGCGCGCCGCCACATCGAGACGGATCGGATGACGCCCTGTGCCGCGATGCTTGATCCGCGCAGCAAGGCTGCAATCGTCGATCAGCTCGGCGCGAATCGACTCGATGCCGCCCGCCTCTTCGAGCGCGCTGCGCCGCACCAGCATGCAGCCGCCCGCCGCCGCGGCCGTGCGGTTGCGCGGGTTGTTGACCCACGAAAACGGATACAGCTTGGCGAAGAAGAACACGAAGGCAGGAATCAGCGCCTTCTCCCAGAACGAATCGCAGCGCAGACGGACCATCAGCGAGACGAGGTCGCGCTTTTCCGCATCCGCACGGGCGACGAGTTGCGCGACGGCGTCGGCGGGATGGCCGATGTCGGCATCGGTAAGCAGCAGGAAATCGGCCGGCAGGCCGAGCGTGCGCACCGCCTCGATACCTTGCGACTGCGCCCACACCTTGCCGGACCAGCCCGGCGGCAGCGGCTTCGCGCTCAGCACCGTCAGACGATCGGGGCATTGCAGTTGCAACGCGGCCGCGCGAGCTGCGTCGGCGGTGCCGTCGGTGCTGTGGTCGTCGACCACGATCACGTGAAATTCGCCCGGATAGTCCTGCTCGAGCAGGGTGGTGACCGCCTGCGCGATCACGTCGACTTCATTGCGTGCCGGCACCACGGCGGCAACCGCCGGCCATGTTTCGCGCGGCTCAAGCGTGAGCGGCGCGGCGGGCCGCGCCCGCCCGAAACCGCCGCGCGCAAACAGCAACACACACCAGATCAGCAGGGAAAGACACGAAAGAAGAAACAGAACCACCGCCATTAAGCATTACCCTCGAGTGAACCCGCTTCTACGCCGACGCGCCGAGACAGGCGCATCACCACAGTGCGTACCGCGACGACGCACCAGTCAAATGTGTTGAGTACCGGCCGCTCGCGAAACACGTCGTAGCCGGTTTTTTCGATCCGCTCGAGGATCCGCAAACCGCCGTGGATAGCGCCGCACAGCTCGATCCCGAGGCGCCCGGGAATCCGCAACGCGAGCGGTGCGCCACGTACCAGCGTGGTCCGCACGAACGAAATTTCATAGGCCATCAGCTTCGTCCAGGCATCGTCGACGACACCTCTCGCGATCTGCGCCTCGGTCACGTTGAAGCGCCGCATATCCGCGAGTGGCAGATACACGCGGTCTTTTTCCCAGTCGGCCGCGACGTCCTGCCAGAAGCTGATCAGTTGCGAAGCCGTGCAGATCGCATCGGCGTCGGCGAGATTCTCCGGCGTGGCGGCGCCCACCAGATGCAGCATCAACTGCCCGATCGGGCTAGCCGAGTGGCGGCAATAGTCGAGCAAGGCGGACCGGTCCGCGTAACGGCGGGTGTCGATGTCCTGACCGCAGGCGTGGAGCAGATCGTAGAACGGCGCCAGCGGCAGTTTATACTGCGCGATCACGCCGGCGAGCTTGCCGAACAGGAGTGGGTGCACCGGCGCCGCGCGCCGCGCCGCTACCGCGTCGAGGCCGGCGCGGAAGTCGGCGAGGCGGGCATGCCGCTCGGCCGGGCTCCAGTCGCCCTCATCGGCGATGTCGGCGGCGGTGCGGACAACCTGATAGATAATGCCGATAGGCGCGCGCAGCGCCTTTGGCAGCAACACGCTCGCGACCGGAAAATTTTCGTATTGATCGACGTCCATCCAGCGAGCCTCGAAACCTTTCTGTAATGCGGCAGCCGATACGTGCCGCAGGACCACGTAGTTTAAGGGTTCCGCCAAACCAGTGCAGCGTGTAATCATTGCCACCTGCGCCACGCGGGCGGCGCCGGGCAGTGGCCCGCAGTGCGGCGCGGCCCCAACACCCTGGCGGACAGGCCAAAGCAAAGCCGGCCTGATAGCGTTAGAATGCGCGTTTGGTTTTGCTGTACCGGCTGGTCGCCGGGGCTCAAGACGTCAACTAAATAGATGATCGCGGCGATAAAGTCATAATTACCGACTTCTTCGAAACCCGCGTCAGTCGGAGTTCGCCAATTTATGCGAGTCATCCTTGCTCAGCCCCGCGGCTTTTGTGCGGGTGTTGTACGTGCAATCGAGATCGTCGATCGCGCGTTACAGCAACACGGCGCGCCCGTGTATGTCCGCCACGAGATTGTTCACAATCGCCACGTGGTGGATAACCTGCGCCAGAAAGGCGCGCGCTTTGTCGAAGAACTCGATGAGGTGCCGCACGGCGCCGTGGCGATTTTCAGCGCACACGGTGTCGCGCAGACCGTCGAGCGCGACGCGGAACAGCGCGGTCTTGACGTGCTCGACGCGACCTGCCCGCTCGTGACCAAGGTCCACGTGCAAGGGCGCCAATATGTGGCAGCGGGTCGTACCCTGATCCTGATCGGCCACGCGGGCCATCCGGAAGTGGAAGGCACGATCGGCCAGATTCCCGGCAAGGTGCTGCTGGTGCAAAGCGAGGCTGAAGTCGCGCATCTGGACCTGCCGCTCGATACGCCGCTGGCGTACGTCACGCAGACCACGCTATCGGTCGACGACACACGTGGCATCATCGATGCCCTGCTGCGCCGTTTCACCGACATCGTCGGTCCCGACACGCGCGACATCTGCTACGCCACGCAAAACCGTCAGGCGGCGGTGCGCGAACTGAGCAAAGAGGTCGAGGTGCTGCTGGTGGTAGGCGCAACCAACAGTTCGAACTCGAACCGGCTGCGCGAGATCGGCAGCGAAACCGGCGTGGCGAGCTATCTCGTCGCCGACGGTTCGGAAGTGAAGCCGGAGTGGTTTGCGAACGTGCAGACTGTCGGCATCACGGCTGGTGCTTCAGCACCGGAAGAGATGGTAATGAACGTAATCGATGCGCTGCGCGCATTGGGGCCCGTCGATGTCACGACGATGGCGGGCCGTGAAGAGAAAGTCGAATTCAAGTTGCCATCGAAACTGATGCAACCACTCGCTGCACGCGAAGTTTAAGGAGGACACCTTGTCTATTCCGCTGCTACAGAAAGTCCGGGTTGGCGCATACATCATGCGTCAGCATCTCTCTGGCAACAAACGCTACCCGCTCGCCTTGATGCTGGAGCCGCTGTTCCGCTGCAATCTTGCCTGCAATGGCTGCGGCAAGATCGACTATCCGGATCCCATCCTGAATCAGCGTCTGTCGCTCGAAGAATGCCTTGGCGCAGTCGACGAATGCGGCGCACCGGTCGTTTCGATTGCAGGCGGCGAGCCGCTCCTGCACAAGGAAATGCCACAGATCGTGAAGGGCATCATCGCGCGCAAGAAGTTCGTGTATCTCTGCACGAATGCGTTGCTGATGGAAAAGAAGATGGACGACTACGAGCCGAATCCGTACTTCGTCTGGTCGGTTCACCTGGACGGCGATCAGCAGGCGCACGATCACTCGGTGTCGCAGGAAGGCGTATACGACAAGGCTGTCGCCGCCATCAAGGAAGCGAAGCGCCGCGGTTTCCGCGTGAACATCAACTGCACGTTGTTCAACGACGCCGTGCCGGAACGCGTCGCTGCATTCTTCGACACGCTCGGCCCGATGGGCGTGGACGGCATCACCGTCTCGCCGGGTTATGCGTATGAACGCGCGCCGGATCAGCAACACTTCCTGAACCGCGACAAGACCAAGCAACTGTTCCGCGAGATTTTCAAGCGCGGCAACAATGGCAAGAACTGGTCGTTCAGCCAGTCGGGCATGTTCCTCGACTTCCTGGCCGGCAATCAGACGTACGAGTGCACGCCCTGGGGCAACCCGGCGCGTACGGTGTTCGGCTGGCAGAAGCCGTGCTACCTGGTCGGCGAAGGCTACGTGAAGACCTTCAAGGAATTGATGGAAACCACGGAGTGGGAAAAGTACGGCACGGGCAACTACGAGAAGTGCGCGGATTGCATGGTGCACTGCGGCTTTGAAGCGACTGCCGTGATGGATACGGTGGCGCACCCGTTGAAGGCGTTGAAGGTCAGCCTGCGCGGCCCGAAGACTTCGGGTGCCTTCACCAAGGATATTGCTTTGGATAAGCAGCGTCCGGCTGAGTACGTGTTCTCGCGACACGTCGAGATCAAGCTCGAGGAAATCGGGCGCGCTGGAAAGGGTAAGAAGGTGCAGACGGCGGCGTCTGCTTCCGCACACTAAGCGCTGCCTGGGGCGGTTTTGTCCGCCCCATGAAGTACATGTTCGGTAGAAAAAAAGCGCGGTGGCCTGATAGCCACCGCGCTTTTTCTTTTTTGCGTTGTTACGTCAGCCCGCGCTTCGTGCGTTATGCGCAGTCAGGAACTTGATCAGCCCATCCACGCCGCCCTTGGAAATCTGATCGGCGAACTGCGTCTGATACACCTGGATCAACCAGGCGCCCATCATGTTGATGTCGTAGATCTTCCAGCCGTTAGCGCCCTTGGTCAGCCGGTAATCGATGGCATCATCGCCGCCATTGCTGATCACGTGCGACTGCACCACCAGGTCCTTGGAGCCGGCCGCCACATTGACGGGCGAGAACTTGAACTTCACATCCTGATCCCGCAACTGCGACAGCGAGGCGGCGTAGGTGCGCACCAGCAGCAGCGTAAACTGGTCATAGAGCTGCTTCTGCTGCTCGGGGGTCGCCGTACTCCATGCCTTCCCTACCGCGATCCGCGTGGTCCGCTGAAAATCGGTAGCCGGTACGAAGCGCGTTTGAACCAACTCGGTGATTTTCGCCATATCGCCACCGCGCGCCTGCGGGTCGGCCTTCATCGCGGCCACCGTGCCTTCGACGGCACTCTTCACAACCGCATCGGGCGCGCTTTGCGCATAGGCCGCCGTGGACACCATGGCCGCGGCCAGAAAAGCAGACAGATAACGTTTCATACGCTCGCCAAAACCCCAAGAAGTAAGCGCCGGCAGGCTCGCAAGCCCTCAGCGAAAGCAGGATAGACCAGTATACCGATATTGCGTTCCCACCCCAGCCGCGCCGCCCGGGCGTCGTCCTTGCTAGCGAAGTGGAGCCGAGTCGCTCCGGCTCTGTATACTTGTGCACTTTCGTCAAAAACACCACTCGTGATAAGGCCACCTCCGCCTACATGCTGAAGTCATCTATCGTCCGTCTCGTCGCCTATTCGGTGCGCCATCCGTTTCGGATCATCGCTCTGTCGCTCGTGCTCGCCGTTTTGAGCGGCTTCTACGTTGCCCATAACTTCAAGATCAACACCGATATCAGCAAGCTGGTCGAGACCGACAAGCAATGGTCGTCACTCGAAAATGCGATGGATGCGGCCTTCCCGGATCGCGGTCAAACCGTGTTGGTGGTGGTCGAAGCGCGCGCCCCGGAGTTTGCCGACGCCGCCGCCAATGCCCTGAGCGCCGCGCTCAAAGCCGATCCGAAGGAATTCGTCGCCGTCTCGCAGCCCGCCGGCGGTCCGTTCTTCGAACACAATGGTCTGCTGTTCCCGTCGACCGATGAGGTGCTGTCCACCACCTCGCAGCTCGTCCAGTCCCGCCCGCTCGTCAATGCCCTCGCGCACGATCCGAGCCTGACCGGCCTCGCCGGCACGCTCACCACGAGCCTGTTGCTGCCGCTGCAACTGGGTCAGGTGAAGCTGGCTGACATGAGCCATTTGCTGTCGCAAAGCGCAACCACGCTCGATCGCGTGCTGGCCGGCCAGGCGGCGGCGTTCTCGTGGCGCGCGCTGGTCGATAAGGACGCCGCCACGGATCCGGCGCGCGCCTTCGTCACGGTGCAGCCGGTTGTGAACTACGACGCGCTGGAGCCGGGCGCGACCGCGTCGAAAGCGATCCGCGACACCGCCGCTTCGTTGCACCTCGATACGCGCTATGGCGCCACGGTCCGTCTGACCGGCGAACAGCCTCTCGCGGACGAAGAATTCGCGTCGGTCCAGGACGGCGCCGTGCTCAACGGCATCGGCACCTTCATCGTCGTGCTGGTCATTCTGTGGCTGGCGCTGCGTTCGGGCCGCATGATCCTCGCCGTGTTCATCACGCTGTTCGTCGGGCTAGCGATTACCGCGGCGCTCGGCCTGCTGATGGTCGGCGCGCTCAACATGATTTCGGTCGCCTTCATGGTGCTGTTCGTCGGGCTCGGCGTCGATTTCGGCGTGCAGTTCGGTGTCAAATATCGTGAGGAGCGCAATCGCGACAACCGTCTTTCCGCCGCCCTCATGCATACCGCACATAGCATCGGCGTGCCGCTGACGCTCGCGGCCGTGGCAGTCGCGCTGAGCTTCTTCTCGTTCCTGCCGACGGCTTATCGCGGCGTGTCGGAATTGGGCGAGATCGCCGGCGTCGGCATGTTCGTCGCGTACTTCACCAACATGACGCTGCTGCCGGCGCTGCTGAAAGTCTTCAGGCCGCCGGGTGAGCCCGCTTCGCCTGGCTTCAAGCAACTCGCACCCGTTGACGATTTCCTGGATCGTCACCGCAAACCGGTGCTGATCGGAACGCTCATTGTCGTGATCGGCGGTATACCTTTGCTCACGCATTTGCGCTTCGACTTCAACCCGCTGCATCTGAAGGACCCGCATACGGAATCCATGGCAACGCTGCTGTCGCTAAAGGATTCGCCGGAAGCCGCGGTCAACAACGTGCATGTGCTGGCGCCCACGCTTGCCGATGCGGACCAGAAGGCCGCACGTCTGCGCACGCTGCCGGAAGTGGGTCGCGTGACCACGCTGAGCACCTTCATCCCGACCGAGCAACAGCAAAAGCTGATGCTGGTGGCAAGCGCCGCGCAGCAACTGCTGCCCGCCCTGCAGCAGCAGCCCGCGCCTCAAGCCACGGACACGGTGCGCGTTGCCGCGTTGAAGCGCGCGTCGAACCAGCTCTCGCTCGCCGCCGACGACCATCCGGGCCCGGGCGCCGCCGACGCCAAACACCTCTCCGCGACGCTGCAAAAGCTGGCTGCCGCCGACGCCGCCACGCGCGACCGCGCCGAAACCGCGATGTCCGAGCCGCTGCGCATCGCGCTGAAGCAACTCGCGGATCTGCTGCAGCCGACCGAGATTACGCGGGACAACCTGCCCAAGGAGATTTCCACGAGCTGGGTTTCGAAGGATGGCCGCGCGCTGGTCGACATCGCGCCGAACGTCAAAACCGGCACCGATCCGAACGACGACGCGATGCTCGCCCGCTTTGTCCACTCAGTGAAGAAGGCGGAGCCGAACGCGATCGGTGGCCCGATTTCGATCCTGAATTCCGCGGACACGATCATCAAGGCGTTCCTGCAGGCCGCCGGCTGGGCTTTGCTGTCGATTGCAATCCTGCTGTGGATTGCGCTGCGGCGGCTCAGCGATATGCTGCGGACCCTGGTTCCGCTGCTGGTGTCGGCGCTGGTAACGTTGGAGTTGTGCGTGGTGTTCGGCATGCCGCTGAACTTCGCGAACATCATTGCGTTACCCCTGATGCTGGGCGTCGGCGTAGCATTCAAGATTTACTTCGTCATGGCGTGGCGCCATGGCCAGACCAGCCTTTTACAGTCAAGCCTCACGCATGCCGTGCTGTTCAGCGCGGCGACTACGGCGACTGCGTTCGGCAGCCTCTGGCTGTCGCACCATCCGGGGACGTCGAGTATGGGACGCTTGCTGGCACTCTCGTTGTTTTGCACGCTGATTGGCGCGGTGGTGTTCCAACCTGTACTGATGGGCAAGCCGCGCCAACGTCGCGCGAAGCACAAAGGAATAAAAGTATGAAGCTGCAAACCACCGTGCTGGCGCTGGCCGCCACCGGTCTGATCTCAGGCTGCGCGACCGGCCCCGACCGCAAGTCTGGCGACCCGTTCGAGCCGGCGAACCGCGTGATTTTCAATTTCAACGACGGCGTGGACCGCTTTGTCGCTGTCCCGGTTGCCAAGGGTTACCAGAAGGTGACACCGCAGCCGTTGCGTACGGCGGTGAGCAACTTCTTCTCGAATCTGGGCGACCTGACCAACGCCGCCAACAACCTGTTGCAACTGAAGATCACCGACGCGACCGAAGACCTCGTGCGTTTCGCGTTCAACTCGACCTTTGGACTTGGCGGCCTGCTCGACTGGGCGACGCCAGCTGGTCTGCCGAAGCACCACCAGGACTTCGGTTTGACGCTGGGCCACTGGGGCGTTCCGTCGGGCCCGTACCTTGTCTTGCCGCTATTCGGCCCGAGCACGGTGCGTGACAGCATGGGCCTCGTGGTGGACGTGAAGTTCAACCCGTTGAACTACATTGAGCCGGCGGTTCGCAATCCGCTGTACGTTCTGCAGTTCGTGAGCGTGCGCTCCGATCTACTGGGCGCATCCAGCCTGCTGCAACAGGCCGCGCTCGACAAGTATTCGTTCGTTCGCGACGCCTACACGCAGCAACGTAAGGCGCGCCTGCGCGGCACCGGCGACAACGCCGTGCCGCTCCCGAACTACGACGACCAGGACGACTCCGGCGCCGCCGCACCCGCCAAGGGTGCTTCGGGGGCCGCTGCTGGGGCCCCGGCGGGTCTACCGAACTACGCGGACCCAGGCGACGCAGCGGAAGCCCCGAACGCGGCCTCGGGAAGCGCCACAGGCGCCCCGGCAGGCGTACCGAACTACACCGACCCAGGCGACACGTCGAACGCCCCAGCGGCGACGCCTGCTGCCGCGTCGGGCGCAATGACGCCGATGCCGGCACCACAAACGGCGCCGACGGACAAGAATCCGCAGGAAGCAGCGCCAGCAGTCCAATAAGGGATGTGAGTCAGGCGCCCGGCGCGCGCAAAGTGCGCCGGGGGCAGCCCTGAAGAGCGGGCGGATGGTGTGCCCAATCGAAGCAGGCGGTTTTATGAATTACGCTTCGGCGCGCGCAGCGCCGCCGGAAGTATGACGCCCTTGCCACTGGCGTATGCAGGTGCACGAACCCAGATTCCAGATGCACCACTACCCTGTGCAAACTACGGGACCCGCTTAGCAGGAGTGGTTTGAGCCGCTTTCTTTGCTTATCTTTCTTTGCGGCGGCAAAGAAAGTAAGTGCCGCCCCGCACAGCAATGCTCTCAACTTAAGCCCGAAAGGGCTTGTATACGGGGCGTTCGACCTGTAAACTTCATCGCATAACTGATTGATAAATCGACGATATGAACTCAAATACCAGCGTCCTCCCAACTCCTGGCT
>NZ_VOSW01000045.1 GCF_009690905.1 Paraburkholderia madseniana | reverse complement strand
GCCCTTCCCTCCACCGCCGCTCCCTACACTTCCGGCGCCAAGTCCCACCGCGCCGGACGTCGAGCCGCCTCCGCTACCGTTAGCGCCCGCTCCAGTCGACGAAGTCCCGCTGCCATTGCTGCTCTGCGAGCCCGACGCCGATGTAGACCCCAGCCCCGCAGCCACTGCCACTCCACTTCCGCCGAACGCCCGCAGCCCACCGTCATCCTGCTTGCAGCCGAGCGTGTCGAATAGCGGGCAATCGATCGGCAATACCTGCGCAACCGTCAGCTTCGTCGAACTTGCGGACTGCGCCACAGGTTCAGCCGAGCTCGTTTGAGCGCCCGCCATCGCCGCATAAAGACTCACAGCAATCGCCAATACCGCTTTGCTTGTCCCCAACGTCCGCGCGTCCCCGTTTTTCTTTTTCATTTCATTCTCCTAACCATATAATTCGAAAGACAGATCCAGATAACGAGTGAATCTCTGTTCGCTGTTAAAAATGAAACTTCAAAGCCCAGTCGGCATTGCCAGGCACCGCACGAAAAGCGCGCGACTCCCGGCATCGCATCCGCAGATACTCCCGGTCCGATTTGACGTGATCCGGGAGAAGCGACTGGCTGTGCGCGAACAAAGGTTTGAAAAGAGCACAGCAGGGGCCCGATGGAAGTTGAAGTTATGCGGAGCGCCATCCAATGACCGTGCGTTACCCCACGCAATGCGAGATTGCTGGCCTGTTTCCGATTAATTGCGCTGCACGACTGTCAAAGATCGTCAATTACCGTTTTTAACAGCGTCGGAAATCCTCATCTCCAGATACGCAGTCCAAACTATTATTTTTACTTCAAGTCCGGCTCGCCTAATCAGATGATTCGAACAGCCGCAAACAAACTATTTACCCGGGAGTGAGCAGTTTCGGTGGAGATACATGGACCGTGACGCGAACAATTGTTTTGCCTATGTGTTTGTCCGGACACAAAAGAGAATTTACAAAGACGGGAGTGAGCGCAATCACACAGACAGTACTACGGTGCGCGACCCATCACTCGGCCAAACGAAGCGCGCCTCGTCGCGGACATCGACCGGCGCTCTGCGTCCGCGCCATCGTTATCCGTGCGCCACCCCACTAAGCGAGCGAGAAAACCGAATCAGGCGACAACAGGAAGATCGCAACCTCATCGACAACAGGAAGAGAAATGCTTTTATCCGAACAATGCGTGCTGGTAACCGGCGGCGCTCGCGGACTCGGTGCCGCGATCACACGCGCACTGGTACGCGAAGGCGCCGGCGTCGTGGTGAATTACTGTAAGAGCGAAACGCTGGCTCACGCGCTGAGAGACGAATTCGGCGATCGTGTCCTGCCGATCCAGGCGGATCTGATCGTGGACGGCGGCCTCGTGAAGGGTTAATCCAAAAGCGCGCAGCAACGCTGCGCTCAGCGTTCCGCTCAACTGACCTCGACCACAACTTTGCCTCGCGCGCTACCGTCGGCCAGTGCTTCATACGCAAGCTGCGCGGTGCCCAGATCAAAGCGCCGCGCGTCGAGGCGAGGCGCAAGCCTGTTTTCTTCGGCAAGCCGCGCGGCCACACGCAGCATCTCGCCGTGATGCGCGCGGCCTTTCCCGGAAAGCAACGCATGCAGCGTGAACACGCCCGAGTAGGTGGCTTCGCGAAACGACAGCGGCGCTAGCGCATGCGTGCCCCACCCGAGCGCGCTCACCACATGGCCGAAATGCCTCACGGCGACAAACGATGCGTCGAGCGTCGTCCCGCCGACGGTATCGACAACCAGGTCGAAACCCACGCCATCCGTCGCAGACTGGACATATTGCTCGACCGACTGTGCACGGTAATCGATCGGTCTGGCGCCGAGCGCCTCCACCACGCTGCGGTCGCGCTCGCTCACTGTCGTAAAGACCTTCGCACCCAGCGCGAGCGCCAACTGCACAGAGACGTATCCGACTCCCCCTGCCCCGCCATGCACGAGCACCGTTTGCCCTGCCTGCAAATGCGCGCGATCGACAATGCCCGAGTACGCCGTGATGAAAGCAAGCGGCAGCGCAGCGGCTTCGCGCATCGAGAGATTGGACGGTTTCAAGGCCAGCAGATCCGCATCGACAGATGCGTATTGCGCCAGCGAACCTTGCAGGCCGCCCACGCCCCCCGTCATTCCGTACACCTGATCACCCGCCTTGAACCTATCGACACCGGCGCCCACTGCCTCGACGACGCCGGCCATGTCGATCCCCAGCACCGCCGGCAAGGGATGTTTCGCGTGCCCGGCGGCGCCGGCGCGAATTTTTGTGTCGAGCGGATTGAGGCCGCTCGCGGCGATTCGCACCAGCACCTCACCCCGCGCAGGCTCGGGGCGCGGTAGTTCGGTCAGTTCGAGCGGGCCGTTGTGCTGCCTGAGAACAAGAGCTTGCATGGACATCACGCCTCCCCAGCGATTGATCGTGAACGAGTCGATACGGGCATATTCCTCCGTGCGAAACCGCATGTAAATCGGCACGTCCGCACGGTACGCAAACGAAAATTCCACCGTTCGCCCACCAAAGTGTCGCCGCGCAGCCACCACCGCGGCGCACAACCAACACTTCCTCTCGCAGTCTTTTCCCGAAGTATTTCCACCATACACAGCGGCGACGACAGCCATGACTCGTGCCGCAGCGCACGGACACTTGCCGTACGTGCTTTCGCGCGGTGTCGATCGCGGACGCGGGTTTACCTTCGTTTGACTTAAGGAAGCAGGGCCGTTTACTGGACGCAACTTGAACCTGTCCAGACGCTTTCAATTTGCTTTGTTCAGCTCAATGGTGTTTCGAGAGCGTCTCCCATTAATGTCTGGAGGTGTGTCATGGTAAGCGTGTCCAGCAGCGCTGCAGAAGAACTCAAAGCCGCGATCCGAGGCGAACTGTTGCGGCCCGGCGACGCGGGTTTCGACGAGGCCCGCAGCATCTGGAATGCAATGATCGACCGGCATCCGGCGCTGATTCTGCGCTGCGCCGGCGTGGCCGACGTGCGCCGCGGCGTAGCCTTCGCGCGCGACAACAATCTGCCGCTGGCGGTGCATAGCGGCGGCCATAACATCGCCGGCACCGCGCTATGCGACGACGGCCTTGTGATCGATCTGTCGCCGATGAAATCCGTATTCATCGATCCAGTCGCGCAGCGCGCGTATGTCGAGCCTGGTGCTACGCTCGGCGATTTCGACCACGAAGCGCAAGCATTCGGACTCGCCACGCCACTTGGCATCAACTCGACCACCGGCGTGGCAGGTCTGACGCTAGGGGGCGGCTTCGGCTGGCTGAGCCGCAGATACGGCATGACCGTCGACAATCTGATTTCAGCAGACGTGGTCACCGCCGACGGGGAGTTGCTGCACGCAAGCGCGGACTCGCACGACGATCTGTTCTGGGCGATTCGCGGTGGCGGCGGCAATTTCGGCGTCGTGACGCGTTTCGAGTTCGCGCTGCACCCGGTCGGGCCGCTCGTGTACGGCGGCCTCGTCGTGCTGCCGATCGATCAGGCGAAAAATGCCCTGCTCAAGTACCGCACGGCTGCAGAACAGATGCCGGAGGAGTTGAGCGTATGGGCCGTTCTACGGCTTGCGCCACCGCTGCCGTTCCTGCCGCCCGAAGTGCACGGCAAACCGGTCATCGTATTCGCGATGTGCTACTCGGGCCCCATCGAAAACGGGCCGTCCGTGGTGGAGGCCGTACGCGGCTTCGGCACACCGGTCGGCGAACATCTCGGGCCGATGCCGTACGCCATGTGGCAACAGGCGTTCGATCCACTGCTCACGCCGGGCGCTCGTAACTACTGGAAGTCGCACAATCTCGACAAAATATCGGATGGTCTCATCGATGCGCTGCTCGATGCGATCGGCGAGCTGCCGTCACCGCAATGCGAAATCTTCTTCGGGCAGATCGGCGCGCAGACGAGCCGCGTGCCGGTCGAAGCCACAGCCTATTCGAGCCGCGACACGCAATACGCCATGAACGTGCACGGCCGTTGGGACGACGCGAGCGATGACGAGCGCTGCATTGCCTGGGCGCGCGCTTTCTTCGACGCAGCCGCACCGTTCGCGCTAGGCAGCGTGTACGTCAACTTCATGACGCAGGAGGAAGGCGGCCGGGTGGCTGACGCGTATGGGCCAAACTACGAGCGTCTCGGCGCCGTGAAGAACCGCTACGACCCTGACAATCTGTTCCGCCACAATCAGAATATCCGCCCGGCGGCCTAGGGATCGAGGGGTAGGTTGAGGGGGGAAGCGGCGTTGAAAGCCGTGAATCCCCCCGCGAACGTCAGCGCATGACAGTTGTCTATACACAGGCCGTGGCGTCAGGCACGCTAAATGCTGATTAGCAGGCATACGGGCTGCCGACGTACGCATGTGCCGAAGTCACGGCACTCACTGTCAGACAAGAAAACGCAATCTTCACTACGCACCAGGAGAACAATCATGCGCAGACGACAATTCATCATGACCACGAGCGCCGCTTTGGCTACGGCGGGTTTTGGCCTCGCCGGCTGCACGACCACGTCGCCATCCTCGAGCGCGTCTGAGTCGGCGAACGCCGGCAAGCGCGACACGATCAACGCCGGCGTTGATTCCACCTTGTCGCGTCTCTACGCGAACGTCACCGGCTCGCGTGAACTGGTCGCCAAGGCGCGCGGCGTGCTGGTGTTCCCGTCGGTGATTTCCGCGGGCTTCTGGGTTGGCGGGCAATACGGCGAAGGGTCGTTGCGCGTGGCCGGCCGCACAACGGGTTACTACAGCACCGTCGCGGGCTCATTCGGTTTGCAGATCGGCGCGCAGTCCAAGGCGCTGGTCTTCCTGTTCATGACGCAAGAGGCGCTCGACACATTCCTCAGCAGCCAGGGATGGGCAGCAGGCGCCGATGCAACGGTTGCCGTGCTGAAGGTCGGTGCGAACGGCGCGATCGATACGTCGACCGCCACCAGCCCGGTCGAAGCGTTTGTGCTGACAAACGGCGGCTTGATGGCCGGGGTGTCGCTCGAAGGCACCAAGGTCTCACGTCTGATCATCTGAGCGAACGCTCGCTGGCGCGCGGTCAGGCGCTGTCACGCAACTGGTCGCGTGACGCCTCCATCAGGCGGCGTCACGCGCGCCGCGATCACGGCTCTGTCTGCCTCGCAAGTCATATTGACCACATTGCGGTAAAACTCACCCGTTTTACAATCCCGCCTGGCCACTGCGTCACCTTGGCCACGACATTCAGTCTGTCTGGCGCCTCGCGTGCCCCACGCTGTTCACGCCCCTTCCGGGCAGCGTGAACACGGCAATCGCGGCCGCCAGTTGCCCGGTCTGTGCTTTCAGGACGTCGGCCGACGCGCTGGCTTCTTCCACCAATGCAGCGTTCTGCTGGGTCGTTTGATCCATGCTCGCCACCGCGATGTTGACCTGCTCGATGCCCGAGCTTTGCTCGACCGACGCCGCGCTGATCTCGCCCATGATGTCGGTCACGCGGCGCACCGCGTGCACCACTTCCTGCATCGTTTCACCGGCCCGGCCCACGTACTGCGAGCCGCCTTCGATCTGCGCGGCCGATTCTTCGATCAGCGTCTTGATCTCCTTGGCCGCCGCCGCGCTACGCTGCGCGAGGCTGCGCACTTCGCCCGCCACCACCGCAAAGCCGCGCCCTTCCTCACCGGCGCGCGCCGCTTCGACGGCCGCGTTCAAGGCAAGAATGTTGGTCTGAAATGCGATCCCCTCGATCACCCCAATGATGTCGCCGATCCGGTGCGATGACTGCGAGATGCCACGCATCGTCTCGACCACCTGGCCGACCACTTCACCGCCGCGCGCCGCCGTCTCCGAGGCGTTGTGCGCCAGTTGACTGGCCTGCTTGGCGTTATCGGCGTTCTGCTTCACGGTCGCGGTGATCTGCTCCATGCTGGAAGCGGTTTCGCCGAGCGCGGTCGCCTGCTGTTCCGTGCGGCGCGACAGGTCCGCGTTGCCGGCGGCGATCTCGTTGGACACCGTCGAAATCAGCGTTGCGCCGCTGCGAATCTGCATGATCGCCTGCGCGAGTCGATGCTGCATGCGCTGCATCGCGGCGAGCAGGCTGACGTTGTCGCCGGCTTTCGTCTCGACGACCACATCGAGGTCGCCATCGGCGATACGTGAAGCGATCTGCGCCGCGTAAGCCGGTTCGCCGCCGAGTTGCCGCAAGATGCTGCGCAGGATCACGCCGATCACGAGCCCCACCACCAGACACAGAATCAGCGCGGCACCGACGTACTGCACGAGGGTGGTGTAAAACGCAGCGTCGATATCGTCGGTGAACACACCGGTGACGATCGTCCAGTCCCATGGCTTGTAGAGCCGCACGTAGTTGATCTTCGGCGCCATCTGATTGGAGCCCGGCTTCAGGAACTGCAGGTGGATGAAGCCTTCGCCTTCGCGCTGGGCGAGATCCGAGCCGTCCTTGAACACGTGGCGGCCTTTCGGGTCCGTGAAGCCACTCATGTCCTTGCCTTCGAGATCGGCCCGCACGCCGTGCATCAGCACTCTTGCATGCGCGTCCTCGAGCACGAGGTAGCCGCCGGCGCCGTCGTAGCGCATCGCGCGCAGGTCGGCCATGGCCGTACGTTGCGCGTCGGCGAGCGACATCGTGCCGGCCACGACGAGGCCGTTATAGCGATCCAGCACGCTGTAGGCCACGCTCACCACGCTTTTCAGCTCGGCCTGACGGTCGGCGATCATCGTGTCGCGCGTTTTGAACCCGCCCCACAGGCCGATGGCCAGAATTCCCATGCACATTACTGTTAGCGCGAGCCAAAGCCGCACTTTCAGGCGAAAACGTTCCATCTCCGTATTCCTTTGTACTTATAGGCGGCGCCGCGCGGGCGGGCACCGTAACTGTTCATGTCAATCTTCGGAATAACGGCGGAACGGGAGAAAACTTCAGCGTTTGTTTGATGCGTGTGTTTGATGCCTTCGTGCGTTGACCTATGGGGCGGAGCTTGACTGGTGCTGCTCGCCGGGGCGGCGGCATTCTAACGGCACACATGCTCGCGGCGTATCACGCGCATGGGCACGAAGCGCTTGTTATAGTGACAGGCACAAGGTTTGCGAAAGGTGTCGATGCGAAGTCTGCAAATGCTGCATTGAGGCCACCTTAGCGGCTCGCACACTGCGCTTGCGGCGCCAGTATCCCCTTGAGAAACACGACCATGGACATCGACACGCTCTCCTCCGAGAACCTCCAGTTGGTAGCGCGCAGGCAGGCCAACTGGGCAATTGGCGCATTCAAACAGTTTTCCGACGACCGTTGCGCGGCCATGGCCGCCAGCATCGCCTTCTATGCGGCCTTCTCGCTCGCGCCCACGCTGGTCATGGTGATCGCCGTGGCGGGCTGGTTCTTCGGCGCCGCGGCCGCGCGCGGCGAACTGTTCACCCACATTCACGGCCTGCTCGGCGACCAGGCCGCCGCGGGCGTGCAAACCATCGTCGAGAACGCTCATCACAGCGGCAGCGCCGGCGGCATCGCGGCGATCATTTCGTTCTCGATGCTGGCGATCGGCGCCTCGGCTACCTTCTCGTCGCTCAATAGCGCGCTCAATCTGGTGTGGCCGTATACCGGGCCGCGCTCGTCGAGCGTGATCGCGATGGTGCGCGTGCGCCTGATTTCGTTCGGCCTCGTGCTCGGTGTCGCCTTCCTGCTGATCGTCTCGCTGGTGCTCGATACGGTCATCACGTTCATCGGCAAATGGCTGTGGGGCAACTCGCCGTATGTGGTGATCGGCAACCTGCTGCAACTCGGCGTCGGCCTGCTGGTGCTGGCCTTTGCCTTCGCCGGGTTGCTGAAGTTTCTGCCGGACGCCAAGGTGCAGTGGCGCGATGCGTTCGTCGGCGGAATCGTCGCGGCTGTGCTGTTCTCGGCGGGCAAAAAACTGTTCGCGTTGTATATCGCGCATGCCGGGATGGCGAGTTCATTCGGCGCCGCCGGCTCGCTGGCCGTGCTGCTGATGTGGCTGTACTTCTCGGCCGCCGTGCTCCTGCTCGGTGCGGAGTTTTCGGCGGCGCGCGGGCGCATGCACGATCCGCGCGGCAGCTGGGGCATGCAGGAAGACTCGCCGCCCGGCAGCCGTGCCGTGCTTGCTTCGGTGCTGGCGGCATCGACGGTATCGATCGATGCGCAGCCTCGCGTGGAAGACCGCGAAACCCCTGCTGCCGGGCTTGCCCCAGCAACCGGAGCGGCTGCCGCCGTGGCGCGTGCCGCAGCAACGCCAGCGTCAGCTTTACCGCCGCTGGAACCGCGAAAGAAGACTTCAGCGCGGGCGACCGTAGTCAAGATCGGCCGCACCGTAGTCCTTGCCGAAGCGCAAGCGACACGCGTCGCCGCGGTCACGTTGGTCGAAGCGGGCCGCACGGCCGTCGCCGCCGATCGCTATGTCAGACGGCACCCGTGGACCTCGGTGCTGTTTGCGGCAGCGGCTGGACTCGCTGCCGCCGCCGTGGCGCGCCGCAAAGGTGACGATGATGGCCGTGGCGCGTGAATGCGCGTGAAGAGTGAAGCTGGTGGCAGTTCGCACCGACAACACCAGAAGGGAGTGCCCCGACATGAGAACCATGGCGGCGGACCAAAGCAGGGGGCCGGAACGGCCGGCCACGACGGCAAACCACAGCAGCAAATCCCGGCCACAAGTTTGCGACGGCAGCGGTGGCTACCTGCTCATAACGCATAAATTCTGTCCAGCGCGCCCGTCAAGCGCGACGCGGCTCTGTTTTTATATGGGCGCTGAAGAACCGATGGAACAACTAGACGACTAGATTACAAAGGACATTCAAACAAGTGTCTAAATTGCAGGTCCCGAGGCCTTCACTATCAACAAAACAACAATAATGCGCACTCAGCGAACGAATATTGCTGAAACAGCAACAATCGTTAACGGGCTTTAAATACAAGGCTTTGCGTCGTTTGTCGGTTTTTGGAGACACTCTTTTTTTTCCGGTTCTTACCAGTTGAGGCAGTGAGCTATTCTCCTTTCCGCAACAACAAACTAATCATCTGCGTGGAGAAAAGGATGAAACGAATCGCCCTGTCTACCCTCTCGCTGGCGCTGCTCGGCGCCACCGGCGTAGCACATGCTCAAAGCAGCGTTACCCTCTATGGCCTGATCGACGACTCGATCCAGTACATCAACAACAACAACGTTTCGGGCAAGAACAAGAGTTCCGTCGCTATGGCCGCAGGCAACCTGCAGGGTAGCCGCTGGGGCATGAAGGGCACGGAAGATCTGGGCGGTGGCCTGAAGGCTATCTTCCAGTTGGAAAACGGTTTCGACCCGAACAGCGGCAAGCTGAACCAAGGCGGTCGCGAATTCGGCCGCCAGGCCTTTGTTGGCCTGCAAAGCGACCAGTTCGGTACGGTCACCATCGGCCGCCAGTATGACCCGGTGGTCGACCTGGTTCAGGCGCTGACGGCAGACAACTACTTCGGTTCCACCTTCACGACGCCGAGCGACGTTGACAACAACGACAACAGCTCGCGTACGAACAACGCAGTCAAGTACACGTCGAACACGTACGCTGGCTTCCAGTTCGAAGCAATGTACGCATTCGGCGGCGTAGCAGGCTCGTCGGGTGCAGGTCAAACCTGGTCCGGCGCAGCAACGTACGCGAACGGTCCGTTCAGCATCGCTGCTGGCTACATCCGCATGGACAACTCCAACACGGCGGCCGCTCGCGCAACTGGTTGGAACGCGACGTCGGACGGCACGTTCAACTCGATCAATGCACCGTACGCATCGGCGAAGTCGATCGGTATCGCTTCGGTTGCTGGCCAGTACGTTATCGGCCCGGTCACGGCTGGTATCCGTTACAGCAACGCACAGTACAAGCCGGACGCCCTCTCGACGTTCAGCTCGACCGAGCGTTACAACGTCGGTGCTGGCTTCGTGAACTACCAACTGACGCCGGCAGCATTGCTGGGTCTGGGCTACACGTTCACGCACGCTTCGGGCAACGGTCCGTCGGCATCGTATAACCAGATCTCGCTGGGCGGCGACTACAACCTGTCGAAGCGCACAGACCTCTACCTGGTCGGCGCCTATCAAAGGGCATCGGGCACGGGCGCAACGGCAACGGTTGCCGACTACGACGCCGAATCGGCCTCGAACTCGCAAGTAATCGTCAGCCTCGGTATCCGCCACAAGTTCTAATCGAACTTGACGGACTGCGGGAGCAACACGCAGTTGAAAACCAGCCACGGGCAATCAGCCTGTGGCTGGTTTTTTTTCGTCCCCAGGCTTTGGCGCTCGCGGCGACGACTGGTCCGTCCGAGTCATGCCGCGGATCGAGGGACAACCGCGCACGCGCTGCACGTCCATCGCGATCCCCTCAGTAAATGAAAAGGCCGCCAGCAAGCCCTTAACAGGCTCGTGACGACCTTGGTGTGATGCTCCCGGCCAGCGATCTACGCCGAACGCCCTAGCGCCGCTGGGCCTTGCCCTTCTCCGCCTGCGCCAATGTCTGCGCCGGCTTCGCGTCGAGCTCATGCTCCACGCCGTCCGCCCCCACCGGCGCGCGATGCAGCACCAGCGCACGCTCACGCTGCAGCAGCGGCACATCAGGCGATTCCTGCCAGTCCGGATCGGGAATCTCGCCGAATACCTGACGCAGCCGTTCACCCCACGTGCGGTGAATCATCTCGAAGTACGCGTTGTCGTGATCGATCGAGACGAAGCGCGTGACGTGCAGCGAATCTTTCTCATACACCAGCAGATCCAGTGGCAACCCGACCGAGAGATTCGAACGCAGCGTCGAGTCCATCGAAATCAGTGCGCACTTGGCCGCTTCGTCGAGCGGCGTGGACGGCGTCAGCACGCGATCGATGATCGGCTTGCCGTACTTGGCCTCACCGATCTGGAAATACGGGTTTACAGCCGACGCTTCGATGAAATTGCCCGCCGCGTAGATCATGAACAGGCGCGGCCGGTTGCCGGCGATCTGGCCACCAAGAATGAAGCTGCAATTGAATTCGACGCCGAATTCCTGCAGCGCCTCGGCTTCGCGCTGATGCACGCGGCGTACCGCGCGGCCAATCACGCGAGCCGCGTCGGCCATGGTGGGCGCGCTCCAGAGCGTAGGCTGCGAAGGGTCGACGGGCTCGGACAGCTCGTGCAGCACCGCTTGCGTGAGCGACAGATTGCCCGCGCCCAGCAGCACAAGCATGCGTTCGCCCGGCTGCTCGAACACCGACATCTTGCGCGCGGTGCTGATGTGATCGACGCCCGCATTGGTGCGCGTGTCCGACAGGAACACGAGCCCGTCATCGACGGACATCGCTACACAGTAAGTCATAAGGAAAAGTACCCGCAAAAAACGACTGAACGGCGCTATTGTAATGCGGCGCACATGCGCCTTACCCCGTTTTACGGCCGCCGCGCGCCGAATCTGAACGACTATGCGGGCTGACGCTCACTTAAACGCCTCGCCAGCCCTCCCGGTGAGCCGTCCTGTGATGTGACCGCGGAGGCGGCCGCGGGCGGCCTGTCATGCAGCCCCGGGCGCCCAGTTGAGCCGACCGTCAGTCCCCGCCCCCTATTGCGGCATCTGCCCACTGACCGTAACGGACACCTTCAGATGCTCCTCCAGCCCGCCGATCCGCCGGCCGCGCACTGGCGCGGCAGCTTCGTAGTCGCGCGCCACGGCGAGCCGGCAGTAGATCTCACTGGCAAACGCGGCATGCGTGACGTCGACGGAAATCCAGCCCTTGCCGTCGAGCCACACGTCGACCCATGCGTGGCTCGCGCCGTGGTCCGCCCCAAGGGGACCTCCTCCGGTGCTCACGTCGCCGGGTTCGATGTAGCCGCTCACGTAGCGCGCCGGGATGCCGCGCGCGCGGCAGCAGGCCAGCATCAGATGCGCGTGGTCCTGGCACACGCCGTTGCCGAGCGCGAGCGCCTGGGCGGCCGTGCTGGTGACTTCGGTGATACCGGTGTTGTACTTCACGCGCTGCACGATCTGTTCGGACAACTCGATCAGATTGCCGGATGTCGCAAGACTCGGCACTGATGCGGCCAACTCGCGGATTGCCGCATCGGCCTCGGTGAGACGCGTCGAGCAGGTGAAATGCTCGAGCGGAATCGGCCCGACCGCGTCGGGCAATTGACCATCTTTCAGCGCAATCGTGTCCACTTCGCCCGCTACGTGCAGACGAATCTCGCTGTGCGGCTTGTTGATGACGAGCGTATGCAGCACATTGCCGTAGGCGTCGAAGGTGGCGTCGAGCTTGCCGGGCGCATCGATGCTCCAGCGCCGCACCACCTGCGAGGCGCCGCTCGCCGGCGTCAGACGCAGTTGCTGGATCGAATAATGGACAGTCGCTTCGTAGCGATAGGACGTGTCGTGGCGGATCGTCAGGTACATAAAAAGAACTCCGTCAGGCGACTGGCAACATCAGATAGGTACGCGCAACCAGATTGCCGAGCTCGAACACGCGAGCAAGGAACTGTGTCAGATAGGCGTGCAGGCCGGCTTCGAAAATCTGCCGGATGTCGGAATACACCAGCTCGGCGCGCAGCTTGCCGGCAAACCGTTCGCACTGGTTCGAGCCCGGCGTGCGCAGCATCGCCAGATTCGTGCAGACGCCTTCGAGCGAAGCGAGCAGCGAGCGCGGCATCTGCTGGTTCAGGATCATCAATTCGACCACTCGCGCCGGCGTGACGACATCGCGATACACCTTGCGATAAATCTCCAGCGCCGACACCGAACTGAGAATCGAGGTCCAGTAGTAAAAGTCTTCGAGCTGGCGGGCGGCATCGCGTGAATTCGGCTCGACGTCGGCGAAGCGCACGTCGAGAATCCGCGCGGTGTTGTCGGCGCGTTCGAGGAAGGTGCCGAGCTGCGTGAAGAAGAACGCATCGTCCTGCAACGCAGTGCCGATCGTCACGCCGCGTGACAGGTGCGAGCGGAACTTCACCCACTCGAACAGCGCGCCCGGATTGCTCACGGCCTGACCGGACTGGCTCCGTTCGTTGAATTCGAGCCAGGTGTCGTTGATGGTTTCCCACCATTCGGTCGTCAAGGTGCCGCGTACGGCGCGGGCGTTTTCGCGCGCGGCCTGCAAACACGAGTGAATGCTCGACGGATTGGTCGCATCGGCCACCATGAAATCGAGCACATGTTCGCGGGTCGGTTCGTCGTAGCGCTGCGCGAACGCGCTTTCGAGCTCGGAAATGCGCAGCACCGAGCGTTGCGCGCGCGCTTCCTGTTCGGGCGTTTGCGGCAACAGCAGCGCCTTCAGGTTGATGTCGAGCATGCGGGCGGTGTTCTCCGCGCGCTCCATGTAGCGGGCCATCCAGAAGAGGTGATCGGCGGTTCGGCTTAGCATGACGGCGTTCCGTATCTGATGACGCGAGACCCTGGTAAAAGTAAAAAGGCTCGCGCTGGTTATCCGTGTGCACCGGCGGCGGTTCGACTACTTCGCCGGCACGTTGGGTTGCGGGCGCGGTTGCATGAAATGCTGCAATAACTCCAGCATGAGCAACCGCATTGGCAACCGCGTCAGTCGACCATCCACGTATCTTTGGTCCCGCCTCCCTGCGACGAATTGACGACGAGGGAGCCCTCCTGCAACGCCACGCGCGTGAGACCACCTGCGCACATCGTCACGCTCTTGCCGGACAGCACGAACGGCCGCAAGTCGATATGGCGCGGCGCGATGCCGGATTCGACAAAGGTCGGACACGCCGACAACGCGAGCGTAGGCTGCGCGATATAACCCGCGGGCCGCGCAATCAGGCGCTCCCGGAACGATTCGATTTCGGCTTTCGTCGATGCCGGTCCCACCAGCATTCCGTAGCCGCCCGCGCCGTGCACTTCCTTCACGACCAGCTCGGGCAGATGCGCGAGCGTGTACGCGAGATCGTCAGGCTTGCGGCACTGGAACGTGGGTACGTTGTTGAGGATCGGCTTCTCGCCGAGGTAAAACTCGATCATTTCCGGCACGTACGGGTAGATCGATTTGTCGTCGGCGATACCGGTGCCCATGGCGTTCGCCAGCGCCACACGTCCGGCCCGATAGGCGGTCAACAGACCCGGCACGCCCAGCGCCGAATCGTTGCGGAAAGCGAGCGGATCGAGAAAATCGTCGTCGACGCGGCGATAGATCACGTCGACACGCTTCGGTCCCTGCGTGGTGCGCATGAACACATAGTTGTCGTCGACGAACAGATCCTTGCCTTCCACCAGTTCGACACCCATCTGCTGCGCAAGGAAGGTGTGCTCGAAGTACGCGGAGTTGTACATGCCCGGCGTGAGCACCACCACGACCGGATCGTCGACGCCTTCGGGCGCCACCGAGCGGAGGGTGTCGAGCAGCAGATCGGGATAATGCGCGACCGGCGCAATGCGGTTCTGCACGAACAGCTCGGGGAAAAGCCGCATCATCATCTTGCGGTTTTCCAACATATAGGACACGCCCGACGGCACCCGCAGGTTGTCTTCGAGCACGTAGAACTCGCCCTCGTCGCCTGCGCGCACCACGTCGACGCCGGCGATATGCGCGTAAACACCGAGCGGTACGTTGACGCCCTGCATTTCAGGCCGGTATTGCGCGTTGGTATAGACCTGTTCGGCCGGCACGATGCCGGCACGCACGATATTGCGATCGTGATAGACGTCGTGGATAAACAGATTGAGCGCCTGCACCCGCTGGCGCAAACCGGCCTCCAGCGTCTGCCATTCGCTGCGCGGAATGATGCGTGGAATCAGATCGAAAGGGATCAGCCGCTCGGTGCCGGACAAATCGCCGTTCACCGCGAAGGTGATACCGACCCGGCGGAACAGCAGGTCGGCTTCCGCACGTTTGCGTGCGATCGCCTCATTGCCCTGCTTCACCAGCCACCGCTCAAAGCGCGCGTAGTGTGGCCGCACGGCATCGTCATGATGACGCATCTCGTCATAGCATCGCATGTCACGCCCCGCTCTTGTTGTCGGATAGAAGGCGAATGCGCTGCGCATTCGGTGTTCGACAATCGTTGAAGCAAGCGCTATGCCATTGAGCTTTTCGCGTGCCAAATACAGTGCATGCACGCCAACAGCGCATCCCGACCGGCATCGCCTCGCTGCCATCGTACTGCGGCGGCTCATGATGCGCTAGTACGGTGCATAAGCGGCACCTTGGCGGGCAGCGGCGAGTTCGCCAAACCACGGCAGGCGCGCATAAAAAATCCCCGCGGATTCGCATCCACGGGGATTCGGACAACTCGCACTGCGGGTCGGCTCAAACGTTAACCAAGGTTAAAAGCGCAAGGTTAAAAGCGCACGGTTAAAAACGCACCGTTAAACAACCACGCTCAAAAACCGCGGCAACGCATGAAGCACGATTAGCCTGCTGCTGCGTCTTTCAGCTTCTTCAGCGGACGTGCCTTGATGCGCACGCTAGCCGGCTTGGCCGGGAACCAACGCTCTTCGCCCGAGAACGGGTCTTTGCCGAAGCGCTTCTTCTTCGCCGGCACAGCTTGCACGACGATCTTCAGAAGACCCGACAGCGTGAATTCGCCAGCGCCCTTCTTGTGCACAGCGCCGAGGATCGTGTCTTCGAGCGCGGCCAGAACGGCCTTGGCGGTCTTCGGTTCCACAGCAGCGCGTTCAGCGACGTGTGCAGCCAGCGAGGCCTTCGTGAAGGTGTCCTTGATCGGCGACGGAGCGCTGGACGCCTTCACGGCGACCTTCTTAGCTGCGACGGCTTTCTTCGCAGGGACTTTCTTTGCAGCAACCTTCTTGGTCGGTACCGGGGCAGCAGCCTTCTTGGCCACCTTTTTTGCGGAAGTCGGCATGTTTCTCCTACCTGTAGTGGTCAGTAAATTGCACGAAGCGCACACGGTATGCGCACGCTTCAACGCCGGATTCTACAAGCGCTAATACGATTTGCGCGACTCTTTTGTGTATAACAGCGAAGGTTTGTTGCGCGGCGCAGACTGCGCAACACATTTTGATCCTTGTTTTAGCGGGTAAACGTGCGGCGGCGCGCGTCGGACCGGTCTGCAACACGAACACGTAACGTGCGTTACAAGCCATTTCGACGCCTGAATTGAGGCACTTTCGGCACCGGGCGATCGTCGACGGATAGCGACTCGATGGCGAAACCGTGACTCGCCGACGCGTTCGCCACGCCGATTCACGCGACGGAAAAAACACGCCCCCTGCAGCGAAAGTCTCTGCAAGGGGCGGCTAACATTGCTCTGCGACAGAAAATCGCAGGCCGTTTCAAGGATAGGCTTAAGTAATGTTCGAGCGTGTTTTGAGTCGTCAGCGGGCGAGCCGCGGCAGAATGTCGGCGAGCCTGGTAAGGGCCGCGTCGATATGTTCGACCGCAATGCTGCCGTAACCCAACATCAAACCGGGCTGCGGCTTCGCACGCTGATAAAACGGCGCGAGCCCATACAAACCGATCGACGCTTCACGCGCGGCGCTCACTAGCGCCTCCTCGGTCAACGGCGCCTTCAGCCACGTCGCCATATGGATGCCGGCGGTCGGCACAATCGGTTCGAACCACGGCGCGAGGTCGCCCTGCAAATGCTTCAGCAGCATCGCGCGGCGCGCCGCATAGGTCTTGTGCATGCGCCTCAGATGTTTGGCGAAGTCGCCGTTGAGCATGAAGGTCGCGAGCGCGGTTTGCGTGAGGGTGCAGCCGTGACAGTCGGCAATCTGTCGGGCCTTGAGAAGCGGGCCATAGAGGGAGGCCGGCGGCACCACGTAGCCGACCCGCAGTTCCGGAAAAATCGTCTTCGAAAACGTCCCCACGTATGCGACCAGACCGGCGCGGTCGAGACTCTTCAGCGGCTCCATCGGCCGGCCTTCGAAACGGTACTCGCAGTCGTAGTCGTCTTCGATGATCACGGCGCCGCGTTTCTGCGCCCATTCGAGCAACTCGACGCGCCGCTCCAGACTCATCGGCATGCCGAGCGGGAACTGATGCGAGGGCGTCACGTAGACGATCCGCGCCTTGTCCGGGAGCTTGCTCACGATCAGGCCTTCGGCGTCCACCGGCACCGGCACCACGCGTGCGCCCGTGGCCGTGAAGCACGCCTGTACCGGCGGATAGCCTGGGTCTTCGAGCGCCGCGATCTCGCCGGGCCGCAATGTGATGCGCGCGATCAGATCGAGCGCGTGCTGCGCGCCTTGCGTGACGATCACGTCGTCCCAGTTGCTCGCGACCGCCCGGTTGAACGCCAGGTAGCGCGAAATCGCGAGGCGCAATTCCTGTTCGCCGGCCACGTCGCGATACGTGCCTGGGCTGCGCGCCTGCACACGCAATGCGTGGTTCACGCAGCGGCGCCAGACGTCGAAGGGGAACAGCGATTTGTCGGTCGCGCCGCCGACGAAATCGTGCGGCGAGGCCACCGTGGGCCGCGGCAATGGCAAAGTCTCGGGCATCTCTTCCCACAGCGGTTGGGCACGCGCTGCCGCTTTCGGCTTCGCCTTCGCCCGCTCGCGCGCCGACTCAACCGCCAGTGCATGCGACGAGCGCTCCATCGGCAGACGCTCCAGACCGTCGGCGACGAAGGTGCCCGAACCGGCGCGGGCGCTCAGATAACCTTCAGAGAGCAAGCGTTCGAATGCTTCGAGTGTGGTCTTGCGCGAGACGCCCAATTGCGTGGCGAGATCGCGCGTGGACGGCAAACGCGTGCCGCCGGCGAGGCGCCCTTCGAGTATGCCGGCACGCAACTGCCGGTAGATCTGTCCGGACAGATCGTGACGCCCGTCGACCGCGATATGGATGTCCATCCGAGTGGTTACCTTAAATATCCGGGAAATGCTTATTCCGAAAGACCAATACCGGCCGTAAGCTTACCTCCGTCGCCGCCATCGGAGCAGAAACGTACCGGACATTTACGACAAGGAACCGCGCATAAAACGCAAAATGGCGCGCCTCTGTAATACGAGGCGCGCCATTTTTGTTGCACTACCGGAAGCGATTACTCCGCCACTACTCCATTCAATGCAGCCGCTTGCCGCGCGTTCTCACGCGCTTCATCGCCGCAACGCTGATGCTCACGCGAGAGCTTGCGCATCAGCGGCAACAGCAGCACGGCGATCAGCGCGCCCAACGCCGCAAGCCAACCCAAGCCGTTAAACAACTTGGTGTACAGCGGCAGCGATTCGAGCGGATCGAGATTGCCCGCAGGCATTTGCGCGAAGTTCGCCACCACGCTGCCCAGATACTGCGAAACACCGGTCGCCACGAAGTAAGCACCCATCATGAAGCCGCTCATCCGCGCCGGCACGTAGCGCGCGATCATCGCGAGGCCGAGGCCGCTCACCAGCAATTCGCCGAGCGAATACAAACCGTAGCCGCCCACCATGAACCACGACGACACGCGGCCGTTCACCGCGTAGTTACCGCTCGCCGCATAGACGAAGAAGCCGGCCGCCACCACCGCGAAGCCGAACGCGTACTTCACCGCGACCGGCACGTCCTTGCCGCTCTTCGCGAGCTTCGTATAGAGCAGCGCGAGCACCGGGCTCAGCAACATGATCCAGATCGGATTGAGCGCCTGGAACTGCGCGGCGCTCCATGTGAACCACGTCTGGCCGAACAGAATGAAACGTGGATCGACGTTGCGCAGCGCGAACAGCGTGAGCGACGTCGACATCTGCACGTAGAACACGAAGAACAGGATCACCTGCGCGGTCAGGATCAGCGCCGCCACCAGGCCCGAGCGCTCTGAGCGTTCGCACTTCACCAGCATGTAGCCGAAGATCGCCAGAATCGCGACGCCCGCCGTGTACACGCAAGCCACCGCAATCGCCTTGTGCTGCAGCACGAACATCGTGACCGTGCCGAGCACGATACCGCCCAATGCAACCGCGCCGACGCGTTTCCAGCGGATCGGTTCGGCGTCCGGCGTGGAGCCGATATGCGCGAGCGTGCGGAACATGATGAAGTAATTCAGCACCGACAGCAGCATGCCGGCGCAGCAGACCGCGAATGCCGTATGCCAGCCCCAATGATCCTTGATCCACGGCGTCGCGAGCATCGACACCGTCGAGCCGATATTGACCGCCATGTAATAGATCGTGAATGCGCTGTCGATGCGCGCGTCGTCGCCTTCGTAGATGCGACGCACGAGATTCGCGGCGTTCGCCTTGAACAGCCCGTTGCCCACCACGATCACGCCGAGCGACGCGTACATGTAGCTCAATTGCTCATTAGGTAACGCCAGCATCAGATAGCCGGCTGCCAGCACGCCGGCGCCGAAGATCATCGTGCGGCGCGCGCCGAGAATCTTGTCGCCGATCCAGCCGCCGATCGACGGCGAGGCATACACCAGTGCCGTAAACGCGCCCCACGTGAGGGTGGCGTGGCTGTCGGTGAAGTTCAGCTTGTCGATCATGAACAGGACCAGCAGCGCGGCCATCCCGTAGTAGCCAAAGCGCTCCCACATCTCGATCAGAAAGACCGTCGAGAACGAACGGGTCTGCGAGACCGGTGCGCTGGCGGGATTGGACGAATTCATCATGTACCTCTTGTTCTTACGGTTGCAGCGGCACGCGGACTGGCCACACGGCGCGAAAAACTGGATCTGGGAAAACGGTCGGCGGAGCCCGCGCGACCGCGGCACACGCATTTGCATAGCATGTGCGTAGCGAGCGGCACGCTCAGCTACGCGCTCATCTGCAAACCAGGTTGCAAAGCGAGGCGCCGGTACCAGCAGAAAAACCAGGGAATGGGATGGAGGCCCGCCACGCGGGACGTCCCGAAGGAACTGCCCTTGGGGGACGCTGCGCCACATCGGGCTCGGGTTCCGGCAAGCGGAACGGGCTCAATGATAAAGCATTGTGGGGAACGGCTATCCGGCGGGCGGCAGATGACGGCCGCGCCGGGCGGCGGGCACACAGCCCACGGCGGGAAAAATCGGCAGTGATAGTCATGTCCTCATGCCGGCGAGCGTTCTGATGGAACGTGCCGGACAATGCTCCGCCGCGCAGGATCGCTGCGCGCGGAATAAAAAACAGCGGTTGGCGTCGCGTCTGATACAAACACGTGCGCCCATCCGCCAAGCGGGCCTGATTCTGCAAACAGAAGCACGGTTCGTCACTCAGGGAATTCACTGATGCCACGCCAATTACCTGTTCTTACACGCCATATTCCTTCGTTCCCCAGTCGGGCGTGGCTGAAAATAGTCTTTGATGTCATGCCTTTAACGTCTCCTGATCCTCAATTTGCATCAATGCCGACACCCATTGCATACAGCAGTCTTTACCGCATCCGCTTTCAGTTTCTCGCCGATTGCCGGTCAAAACGGCTGGCGCGGATTTCGGTTCTGGCAACATAGAGCGTTGTCTCGAAATTGCGGCCCCTTGCACGACCGGGCGCTGAACGGCCCGCCACCCCGGCCTGGACCGCAATCAAACCATATTTACTTATATCAAACAAATTTTGACGGGCTAATTTCCTCCTGCTATGGTCACGACAATTCAAAAGAACAACCCGGCACTCGAACTTGGGAGCAAGATCCGCGCGCTGCGGCAACGGCTGAAGCGCACGCTGGATGAAACGGCAACAGCGGCGGGGATTTCCAAACCGTTTTTGTCGCAAGTCGAACGCGGTCTGGCGTCACCGTCCATCACTTCGCTGGCCGGGATTGCCCACGCACTCGGGGTGACGGTGCAGTATTTCGTCGACACGCCAAGCGAAGAACGCTCGATGTGCCGCGGCGATCAGTTGAAGTTTTTCGGTTTTGCAGACTCAGCCAATCTGTTTGCACGGTTGACTAATCTGACGGGCGGCCGTCAGCTCGAAGCGATCCTCGTGAGGATGCCGCCCGGGCAGAAACGCTCGGAAGTCACCACGCATGCCGGTGAAGAGTTTATGTATGTGATCAGCGGCGAAGTGTCGTTGACGCTGGAAGGTAAGACGTTCGTGCTGCACGCGGGAGACAGCGCGCATTACGAATCGACGGTGCCTCATAGCTGGGCGAATACCGCGCGTATCGAGACGGTGGTCGTCTGGGTGGGTACACCGAGACTGTTTTAAAAAGCAGGCACCTTTTCCGGTTGATCCGGCCAGGGTTTGCCTGCATTACGAAATGTAAGGAATCCTGCATGTCGCGCAACCAACACGGGCAACAAGGGCCGCCCTGCCCCGAGCACCGCAGATAACCGGGCGCCCTGGCGCCAGCGCGTTCTTCTCTCGACCTTTCCTGCGACCTCAACCGATGAAAACCCCGTTTGCTTACGCGACGGCGCTGACCGCGCTCGTCCTTACGTTTCAGCCCTCCGCCTTCGCCGTCAACGTACCCGCAGGTGTCACCCTCGCCGCAAGCCAGGAAATGACCCGCCAGGTACCGGCCGAAACCGAATCGCTCGACCCCGCGCATATCGAATCCTGGACCGGCGACACGATCGCGCTCGACATGTTCGAAGGTCTGACGCGCATCGACGCGGCCGGCGCGATCGTGCCGGGCGTCGCGCAATCGTGGACGCGCACCGGGCCGACTACGTGGGTTTTCAAGCTGCGCCACGATGCGCGCTGGAGCAATGGCCAGCCGGTCACGGCGGCTGACTTCATCTATGCATGGCAACGCGTGCTCGATCCGAAAACGGGTTCGAAATACACGGTGCTGGTCGAATTCGTGAAGAACGCCAAGGCGATCCTCGCCGGCAAGGCGCCGCTGACGAGCCTCGCCGCACGTGCCGTCGATCCGTACACGCTCGAAGTCACCACCGAAGTGCCGGCCGCCTTCTTCCCGCAACTGACCGCCATGCCGGCCATGGCCCCGGTCAATCGTGAGACCGTGACCAAATTCGGCGGCGACTGGACTCGTCCGGGCAACTTCGTCGGTAACGGCCCGTATGTGCTGACCGACTGGCAGCCGAGCAACCGGCTGGTGGCATCCAAAAGCAGCACGTACTGGAACGCCAGCAAGGTCGTGATCACGAAAGTGACCTATCTGCCGATCGAAAACGACGAAACGGCGATGCGCATGTATCAGGCCGGCCAGTTCGACTACACGTATTCGATTCCGTCGGGCATCTATGCGCAGGTCAGCAAACAGTTCGGCTCCGAACTGAAAACCGGCCTGCAGATCGCCACCTACTACTACAGCCTGAACAACGAAGACCCGGCATTCAAGGACAAGCGAGTGCGCCAGGCGCTGGCGATGGTGCTGGATCGCGACCTGCTGACCAAGCGTATAACGGCCGACGGCGAGGTGTCGATGTACGGCCTGATCGCCAAGGGCACGGAAGGCTCGAACGTCTTCACGCCTGACTGGGTAAGCTGGCCGATGGCCAAGCGCGTCGATTACGCGCGCAATCTGTTGAAGGCCGCAGGCTATTCGGACGCGAAGCCGCTGACGTTCACCCTCACCTACAACACCAACGACCTGCACAAGAAGGTCGCGCTGTTTGCCACCTCGGAATGGCGCACCAAGCTCGGCGTGACCGCCAAGCTCGAAAACGTCGAATACAAGGTCCTGCTCAAGCAACGCCACGACGGCAAGGTGCAGGCCTCGCGCGACGGCTGGTTCGTCGACTACAACGACGCCAACTCGTTTTTCGATCTGATACGCTGCAACAGCGTGCAGAACGATCAGCGCTACTGCAACCCGCAAGTCGACAAACTGGTCGATGAAGGCAACCTGCAACTCGACGACGCGAAGCGCACCGCCCTGCTCACGCAGGCGCACGATCTGGCCATGAACGACTACCCGCTGGTATCGCTCTTCCAGTACTCGGCGGACCGGCTGGTCAAGTCGTATGTCGGCGGCTACACGTCGACCAATTACGTCGACCAGCGCGCCACGCAAGACATGTATCTGATCAAGCACTAAGCGCGGGAGCACCGTCATGCTGGCTTACACGCTGCGCCGCACGCTCTGGGCGATCCCGACGATTCTCGCCGTGATCACCGCGTGCTATCTGCTGCTGCACCTCACCCCCGGCGGGCCGTTCGACACGGAGAAACACCTGTCGGCGGCCGTGCTCGCGAACCTCAACGCCAAGTATCACCTCGACGAACCGTTGTGGCTGCAGTACCTCCACTACCTGGGCTCGCTGCTGCACGGCGACCTCGGCCCGTCGTTCCGCTACGCCGACTGGAGCGTCAACGATCTGGTGTGGAAGGCGTTGCCGGTGAGTCTCGGCGTCGGCGGCGTATCGGTGCCGATCGCACTGGTGATCGGCGTCGCGCTCGGCACGCTGGCCGCGGTGCGGCGTGACCGCTTCGTCGATCACTTCGTGATGGTGCTCGGCAATATCGGCAACGTGGTGCCGCCGTTCGTGCTCGGGCCGGTGCTGGTGTGGATCTTCGCGATTCTGCTGAAGACTTCCGAAGGCCACGGCTGGCTGCCGGCCGGCGGCTGGGGCGAAGGCGAGTGGCGCTATCGCGTGCTGCCGATCGTGCTGCTCGTCATCATCAACGTTGCCGGGATCGCGCGCGTGATGCGCGGCAGCATGATCGAAGTGCTGTCGGGTAACTTCATCCGCACAGCGCGCGCCAAAGGTCTGCCGGGCCGCACGATCGTGTTGCGCCACGCGATGAAGCCCGCGCTGATGCCGGTCGTGTCGCTGCTCGGCTCGATCTGCATCTCGTCGATCACCGCGGCCGTGGTCACCGAATCGGTGTTCGCGCTGCCGGGTCTCGGCCAGCTGGTCGTCAACGGCGCGATCAATCGCGACTACACCCTCGTGCTCGGCCTCGTCGTGCTGACGACCGCCGTCGCCGTGCTGTTCAATCTGCTGGTCGACCTCGCGTATGCATGGCTCGATCCGCGCATCCGGTACTGATCCATGGCCCGCTCATTTCAAACGACTGCCGCGGCGCTCGATCCGCTCGCGGCCATTGCCAACGCGCCGCGTTCGCGCGGCCCGCTCGCCACCGCTGCCGCGCGCTTCGTGCGCAACCGCGCGGCGTTCGCCGGCTTTGTCGTCTTGCTGCTGATCGTGATTGCCTGCGTGGCCGGTCCGTGGTTCCTGCCGAATAATCCGATCGATAGCGACTGGAGCGCGATCAGCCTCGCGCCCACGCTGCAAAACATGCACTGGTTCGGCACTGACGAACTCGGCCGCGACCTGCTCGCGCGCACGCTGCAGGGCGGGCGCGTGTCGCTCGAAGTCGGCCTGCTCGGCACACTGGTGTCGGGACTGATCGGCGTGGCGTATGGCGCCACCGCCGGCTATCTGGGTGGCCGCGTCGACGCGGTGATGATGCGTATCGTCGACATGATGTACGCGATCCCCTACATGCTGATCGCCATCCTGATGATGACGCTGTTCGGCCGCGCGTTCTATCTGGTCGTCCTCACCATCAGCGCGTTTTCGTGGCTCGACATGGCGCGCGTGGTGCGCGGTCAGACGCTGTCGCTGCGCTCGCGCGAATTCATCGACGCCGCCCGTGCGATCGGCGTGAGTTCGCGTTCGATCATCGCTCGCCACATCGTGCCGAATCTGTTCGGCGTGGTGGTGGTGTACGCGAGCGTGACGGTACCGAATATCGTGCTGACCGAATCGGTACTGTCGTTCCTCGGCCTCGGGGTGCAGGAACCCATGACGAGCTGGGGCGTGCTGATCCAGGACGGCGCGCAGAAACTCGATTCGATGCCCTGGCTGCTGCTGTGCCCGGCCGTGATGTTGTGCATCACCCTGTATTCCGTGAATTTCGTCGGCGATGGTCTGCGCGACGCGTTCGACCCGAAGGACCGCTGACATGCCGCTACTCGAAGTCAAAGACCTGAGCGTGCGCTTCACGCGCCGCGAGGGCGCACCCGTCGACGCGGTGCAGCGCGTATCGTTTTCGCTCGAAGCGGGCCGCACGCTTGGCATCGTCGGCGAATCGGGTTCGGGCAAAAGCCAGACGGTGATGGCGCTGCTCGGCCTCCTGGCCGGCAACGGCAAGGTGTCGGGCGCCGCGACCTATCGCGGCGAAAACCTGCTGACGATGAACGAAGCCGCGTTGAACAGGATTCGCGGCGACCGCATCGGCATGATCTTCCAGGACCCGATGACCTCGCTCAATCCGTTCCTGACGATCGAACGGCAGATGACCGAGACGCTGCAACTGCATCGCAAGATGTCGCGCCGCGAAGCGCGCCGCCGCGCCATCGAAACGCTCGAAACGGTGCGTATTCCCGATGCCGCGCGGCGCATCAATATGTATCCGCACGAGTTCTCCGGCGGCATGCGGCAACGCGTGATGATCGCCATGGCCCTCCTCTCCGAGCCGGAAATCCTGATCGCCGACGAGCCGACCACCGCGCTCGACGTGACCGTGCAGGCGCAGATCATCGAACTGCTGCGCGAACTGAACCGCGAACGTGGCACCGCGATCATTCTGATCACGCATGACATGGGCGTCGTGGCCGGTTTGTGCGACGACGTGATGGTGATGTACGCCGGCCAAACCGTCGAGCAGGCGAACGCCGCCACGCTGTTCGCCGCACCAACCCATCCGTACACGATCGGTCTCCTGAACGCGCTGCCGCGCCTCACCGACGACGATGACCGTCCGCTGCAAACCATTCCCGGCAACCCGCCGTTACCCGGCGAAGTCGGCGAAGGCTGCGCATTCGCGCCGCGCTGCACGTATTGCTCCGACCGCTGCCGCGAGTCGCGGCCTGCGCTTATCGCGTCGCCTACGGCTGCCGATGCGTTGCGCGCGTGCCACCGGCCAGTGCAGGAAATCATGGAGGTACAACACGTATGAACGCCACTTCCATTGCAAGCCAGGGCCAAAGTCCGGCAACGCTGTTGTCAGTCGACGATCTCAAGGTGCAGTTCGGCGTGCCGCGCGGCGGCTTTCCATGGTCAGGCAAAGCGACGCTGCGCGCGGTGGACGGCGTGTCGTTCAGCGTGCGGCGCGGCGAAACCGTGGGCCTCGTCGGCGAATCGGGCTGCGGCAAGTCCACCTTGGCGCGCGCGATCATCGGGCTCGCGCCGGTGGCTAGCGGCAGCGTGCGCTGGCTCGACAAGGAAACCGTTCTGACGGGGGCGCATCGCGATACCTCGCGCTTGCGCCGCGACGTGCAGATGATTTTCCAGGACCCGCTCGCCTCGCTCGATCCGCGCATGACGATCGAACAGATCGTCGCCGAACCCTTGCGCACGCATGGCCAGGACATTGCCCGCGCCGACGTGCAACGGCGCGTTCTGACCATGCTCGAACGCGTCGGTCTCAACGCGCAGCATCTGCGCCGCTATCCGCATGAGTTTTCCGGCGGCCAGTGTCAGCGCGTCGGGATTGCGCGCGCGTTGATCGGCGAACCGCAACTGGTAATCTGCGACGAGCCGGTGTCGGCGCTCGACGTCTCGATCCAGGCGCAAATCGTCAACCTGTTGCGCGATCTGCAGCGCGAGTTGTCGCTGTCACTGCTGTTCGTCGCGCACGATCTCGCCGTCGTCAAGGCGATCAGCCACCGCGTGCTGGTGATGTATCTGGGTCGTGTGATGGAGTTCGGCGACAAGCGCGACGTATATGGCACGCCGCGTCATCCGTACACGCGTGCGTTGCTGTCGGCCGTGCCGGTGCCCGATCCGGTGGTTGAACGCGCCCGCCGTCATCTGCTGTTGCGCGGCGAGATTGCGTCGCCGCTCAGCCCACCCTCCGGCTGCGCGTTTCGCACGCGCTGCCCGGATGCGATCGAGGCCTGCGCCAGCGAGATTCCACAGGCTGTCACGCATGGTGCGAGCGCGACACGCGTCGCGTGCATTCGCGTGAACGACGCCCCCATAGCAGTCCCCTTGGGGCATCGCTAAAGAGATCAGTCTGAAAATTTAAACCGTATTCCCCGGCGCGGCGGGCCGCCGCGCCGTTGGATTCGTTCGTCCTGCCATCAGCGGGACAAACGATACGCGTGGAGTGGCTAAACGCCAGCCAAAGACTCACCAAAATAACAGAGACGTACTACATGAAAGATAGCCGAACAGAAAAGTGGTCAAAAAAAACTAATGCAGCCACCTTCTTTTACTGCGCATTCACGCTGCCCGCGCTGACCATCGGCGCGAGTGCCTACGCCGACGACGTCGTACTGGAGCCCACCTCCGATACGACGAAAACTCAAACACTCGCGCAAACGTTTTCCTCTCCTACGCAACGATCGCAAGCAACGCCCGCCTCGCAAAGTTCGCAAGCCAACACGCCCGGCAAGCGCAGAGCCGAACAGGGCGGCCAGGTGCGCAACGATCAACCCGACACCACCAATGCCGTCGTCAATGCGGAAGCCAGCCAGACGGTGACGCCACCCACCCCGCCGTCGAGCCAGGCAGCGAGCAAGGGCTTTATCGCCGATAGCCATCTGAACCTGCAGTTCCGCAACTATTCCGACTACTTCCAGGCGCCCACCTCGATCTATCGTCACGCGTGGGTTCAGGGTGCGCAAGTCAACTACGAATCCGGTTTCACGCAGGGCCTGGTTGGCTTCGGTGTCGACGCGTCACTGTTCGCCGCGCTCAAGCTCGACGGCGGCAACGGCGCCGGCAACATGGTACACGTCGGCAAGGACGGCGGCGGCTCGCAGCAGCTCGCGTGGGCTTACCCCGGCATGTACGACATCAAGGGACGTATTTCGGAAACGGTCGTGAAGTACGGTCTGCAGACCGTCACCAATCCGTTCCTCGAACCGCATGACAACCGCGCATTGCCGCCGACGTTCCTCGGTGTCTCGATGGTCAGCAACGATCTGGTTCACACGACGCTCGAGGCCGGCAGTTTCACCAAAGTCGATGCACGCGGCCACACGAACCTGACTAACCTGACCACCTCGTACGGCGGCACGCGCATCGACCGCCTGACTTACGTGGGCGGAACGTGGCACTACGCGAAGAACGGCGAAATGGCGCTGTACGTCGACCAGGCGGACGACGTCTGGCGTCAGTACTACGGCTCGGTCGCGCAGTCGTTCGGCGACCCGACCACGATCAAGTGGAGCGGTCTCGCGAATATCTACTCGACGCACGATACCGGCGCATCACGCCAGGGGCATATCAACAGCAACGCGTACAGCCTGTCGGTTTCCGCACAGCACGGCCCACATGCGCTGCTGCTCGGTTACCAGCAGGTGCTCGGCGATCAGTTCTTCGACTACGTCAACGAGACCAACGGTATCTACCTGACCAACTCGATGGACGTCGACTACAACGCGCCGCATGAGCAGTCGCTGCAATTGCGCTACACGTTCGACGGCAAATACGCCGGCGTGCCGGGGTTCAAGGCGATGTTCTGGGGCGAGTACGGCTGGGGTGCGGATGCGTCGGCGGGTGCCGCGGACAATGCTTCGGCGTCCGCGCCGCTGCACAACCTGTACTGGAAGAACGGTGAACCGGTGCACGGCCACCATCACGAGTTCGGCTTCATTCCGAGCTATACGCTGCAGAGCGGCCGCTTCAAGGACACGAAGGTCACGTTCATCGCGATGTGGCACAACGCCTCGCGCTATTACTCCGATGGCAACAATATGGAGTACCGGTTGGTGGTGAATGTGCCGGTGAAGGTGTTCTAAAGCGAGCGGGTTTCTCGCTGTTTTGAAAATCGAAGGGCGTCACATTTCGCCTCAACGTGACGCCCCTTTCGCTTTCAGTTTCAGTTTCAGTTTCAGCTTACCCCGCGATCCGCTCGGTAGTCATCGCCCGCGACAAACCATGCATCGGCCGGCGCAACGCGACATCGAAGGGATTGGTTTGCGGGCCGATCGCATCCGCCTGACGGCGCAGCAATTCGACCACCATCGGCAGGCGATCGTCGCCGAGACGCGCCGCCAGCGTGCCCACGCTCAGCGCCGCCACCGCGACACCCGTGCGATCCAGAATCGGCACCGCCACGCCCGCCATGCCGTCGAGTACCCCACTATTGCGGCCCGCGTACCCGAGTTGGCGCACACGCTCGATCTCGGTGCGCAAATACACTTCGTCGAGCACGCCATAGCCGCGAATGCGCGGCACATTAAAGCGGATGATCTCTTCACGCTCCGCTTCCGGCAGGAACGCGAGAATCGCCAGACTCCCCTGACCGACACCCAAGGCCACGCGCCCGCCAATATCGCCGGTGAACGAGCGAATCGGAAACGGCCCTTCGCAAATGTCGAGACACACCGCGTCGAAGCTGCTTTTGACCAGCAGAAAAATCGTGTCGCCAAGACTCGCGCACAGCCGCAGCAGCGCGGGACGGCACAGCGTGCGCATGCCGCTCGGATTGCCGGCCTGCGCGGCGAGCGCGAAGAAATCGACACTCAGCCGATAAAGCTTTGAGCTTTCGTCCTGCTCGACGATGCCTTCCGCGATCAGCGCGTGAAGAATGCGATGCACCGTGCCTTGCGTGAGACCCACCGCCTTCGCGAGACGCGTGACGCGGCCTCCGTCGGGTTGCGCTTCGGATAACGCACGGATCACCGCGAAGGCGCGCTCCAGCATCCCGGGGCCGGGCGGACTGCCGGTATCGGCCAGTGCGGGATCGGCATCTCGTTTGGTGGCAGCATTCATCTCTGTCGCTCCGATTTATTTCATTGACCGGAACACTATAGAGGGAATTATCCATGAATGGAATATTCCCGGCACGCCCGTTCCATTTGCACTTTATTCTGATTCATAGGGATTTTCCGGACGTCATGGAACGGAATGATCGATGCCAGTCTTGCCGAATCTATTCCGCTCATCGGAATTTTTTCTAAACTTATACCGTCAAACGGAATTTGAAATTGACGCCATGCAATTTGGCTGGATAGAGTCGGCTCCATCGAGGCAGTAGCCGATTGAACCGGTGTCGATCCATCCAAAGGCCAGATCATGTCGTTCCTCACACTCACGGACGTAGCGAAATCGTTCGGCGATCTGCAGGCAGTCGCCGACGTGAACCTGTCGGTTGAGAAAGGCGAGTTCGTTTCGCTGCTCGGACCGTCGGGTTGCGGCAAGACCACCACGTTGCAGATGATCGCGGGCTTCGTCGAAACGACGCGCGGCCGCATCACGCTCGACGGCCGCGACATCACTCACATGAAGCCGAACAAACGCGGTCTCGGCATCGTGTTCCAGAGCTACGCGCTATTTCCGCATATGAGCGTCGCAGAAAACGTCGGCTTCGGTCTGGAGATGCGCAACATCGACAAGGCCGAACGCAAGGAGCGAGTGCGCGAAGCACTGGCACTGGTGCGGCTCGATGCGCTCGCGCACCGCTTTCCGCGCGAGTTGTCCGGCGGCCAGCGGCAGCGTGTGGCGATTGCTCGCGCGATCGTGATCGCGCCGCCCGTGTTGCTGCTCGACGAACCGATGTCGAACCTCGACGCCAAGCTGCGCGAAGACATGCAGTTCGAACTGCGCGCCATTCAACGCAAGATCGGCACGACCACCATCATGGTCACGCACGACCAGTCAGAAGCGCTGTCGATCAGCGACCGAGTGGTGGTGATGGAAGCCGGCCGCATTACGCAGATCGACACGCCGTACGAAGCGTACGAACGGCCTGAAAACAGATTTGTCTCGCAGTTCATCGGCAAGGCGAACATGCTGCCGGGCACCGTGGTGGCGCGCGACGGCGACGCGATCCGCATCGACCTCGGACACGATCTCGCCGAGACGGGCCACACCGCGCAACTGCCGATGCGCGAACGCGTGATCGGCGTCGGCGATGCGGTCACGTTGTGCATTCGTCCGGAAAAACTGCGCCTGTGTGCGCCGAACGCGGGACGTCTGGCTGCCACCGTGACGAGCCGCTTCTTCCTCGGCAGCCAATGGTTGTACCGCGTGGACAGCCGGCTCGGCGAAGTGCTGGTGTGCTGCCAGAACGAAGGCACCGAACCGTTGCCGGAAGGCGCGGCGGTCGGCGTCGACTGGAACAGCGAGGCGATCCGCTTCATTCAACGGGATGCGCATCATGGCTAGTACGCTGCCCGCTTCGAACAACGACAGCATGAAGACCGGCAATGCGCGCCGCGCGCCGTGGCAGGCGTTCCTGCCGTTGTGGCTGATGTGCGCGCCGGCTTTCCTGCTGTTTGCGACGCTCGTGCTGGTGCCGCTCGTGATGACGCTGGTGCTGACCTTCTACCGCTTCGATCCGTCGAGCGGCCCGCTCGCCGCATTCCAGTTCGGCAACTATGCGGAAGTGCTGCAATCGTCGTATTTCCACACGATCTTCCTGCGCACCTTCGGCATTGCCTTTCTGACCACCCTGCTGTGCATCGTGATCGGCACGCCCGAAGCCTACGTGCTGTCGCGCATGCGCGATCCGTATCGCTCGATGTTCCTGTTGATCATCCTCGCACCGCTGCTGGTCTCGGTCGTGGTGCGCGCGTTCGGCTGGAGCATGCTGCTCAACAGCAACGGCCTCGTGAATCAGGCGTTCGGTCTTATCGGGCTCGGACCGTACAAGCTCGAATACACCACCTTTGCGATCGTGATTGCACTGGTGCACGTGATGTTGCCGTTTATGGTGATTCCCGTGTGGACCGCGTTGCAGAAGCTCGACCCGCAAACGGAAAATGCCGCGCTTTCGCTGATGGCCTCCCCCGCCACCACGCTGCGCCGCATCGTGTTACCGCAACTCACGCCGGGCATTTTGTCGGGCAGCCTGATGGTGTTCGGCCTGTCGGCGAGCGCGTTCGCGATTCCCGGACTGCTCGGCGGACGGCGCCTGAAAGTCGCCGCAACCGCCGTCTATGACGAATTCCTCGGCTCGCTGAACTGGCCGCTCGGCGCGACCATTGCCCTCCTGCTGCTGGTCGCGAATCTGATCGTGATGCTCACTTACTACCGGGTTCTGGAACGCAAGTACACCAGAAGCCTCGGCTAAACCTCCCGAGATCATCATGAGAAAAAACGGCCCCATTGCGCTGATTTTCCACACGCTCGTCATCGCGTTCGTGCTCGCGCCGCTCGTGATCGTGGTGCTGGTCGCCTTCACGCCTGACGAAACGCTCACGTTGCCCACGCACGGCGTATCGCTGCGCTGGTTCCGCGCGATCCTCAATTACCCGGACTTTATCTCGGCGTTCTTCAACAGCCTGAAGCTGGCGTTTGCCTCGGCAACGTTGTCCTTGATCGTCGCTTTGCCTGCCGCGCTGGCCATCGGTCGTGCGCGCTTTCCGGGACGCGGTTTCCTTAACGGCTTACTGCTGTCGCCATTGGTGATTCCCGGTCTCGTGCTCGGCATCGCACTGCTGCGCTTCTTCGCGCTGATCGGCGCGACCGGTTCGTTCGCGTGGCTTGTGCTCGCGCACATGATCATCATCACGCCGTTCGTGATGCGGCTCGTGCTGGCCTCGGTCAGCGGTCTCGACCGCAGTGTGGAACATGCCGCGCACTCGCTCGGTGCTGATGCATGGACCACGTTTCGCCGCATCACCTTCCCGATGATTCTGCCTGGCATTACGGGTGGCTGGTTGCTCGCGTTCATCAACAGCTTCGACGAACTGACGATGTCGATCTTCGTCACTTCGCCGCAAACCGTCACGCTGCCGGTGCGCATGTACATGTACGCGACCGAATCGATCGACCCGATGATGGCGTCCGTTTCCGCGCTGGTGATCTTCATCACCGCCGGCGCGATGCTGCTGCTCGATCGCGTATATGGGCTCAACCGGATTCTGATCGGCCAGCACTGATGTCTTCTACTGCTCTCTCTAACATGCCGTCGAATTTGCCGTCCTCCGAATCCGCCGCGCCGAAACGCGATGCGCAATTCGTTCGCGTTGCGGAGACGCAGCGTGAACCGCTTAGCTTTTTTATCGATGGTCATGAAGTCACCGCGTTGCAAGGCGATACGCTGCTCACCGCCGTGCTGATGCAACAACGTCGCGTGCGCGAAAGCGAATTCAGCGGCGCGCCACGCGCCGGCTTCTGCCTGATCGGCGCTTGCCAGGATTGTTGGATGCGTACCGAAGAGGGTCTGCGTTTGCGCGCGTGCTCGACACTGGTGACGCAGGGTATGCGGGTGGTCACGCGGCTCGCTGAAGTTGCTTCCGTTGCTGCCACTGCTGCTGTCTCTCCCGTCTCTGCTCCGACTGCTGCTACCTCTGCCGCGACGGCAAACGGAGACACGCAATGAGCAACGAACACCGCGTGGTGATCGTCGGCGCGGGACCGGCGGGCGTCCGCGCCGCCGAAACGCTGGTGGCGGCCGGCATCAAGCCCATCGTGCTGGACGAAAACGCTCGCTGGGGTGGACAGATCTATCGTCAACCGCCTGCGAACGGCGCGTTCCAGCGCTCGAAGAAAACGCTCTACGGTTTTGAAGCGCACAAGGCCGACGCATTACATACGACGATGGCCGCGCTGCTTCCGCATCTCGACTATCGCCCCGACACACTGGCCTGGGCTTGTGCACCGGGCCGTCTCGATACGCTGCACGCGGGACGGGAAATCAGTGTGCCGTTTTCGCATCTGATCATCGCGAGCGGCGCCACCGATCGTGTGCTGCCGGTGCCGGGCTGGACCCTGCCCGGCGTCTACACACTAGGCGCGGCGCAGGTCGCTTTGAAGGCGCAAGGCTGTGCGATCGGCCGGCGCGTGGTACTCGCTGGTACCGGGCCGCTGCTCTATCTCGTGGCCTATCAGTACGTGAAAGCCGGTGCACAGGTGGTAGCTGTACTCGACACGAGTCCGCTATCGCAGCAGATTGCGGCGGCGCCGAAACTCGCGCGGCAACCTGCAACGTTCGCGAAAGGGCTCTACTACGTCGGCTGGCTAAAGATCCACGGCGTGCGGATCGAACGCGATGTGAACCTGATCGGCATTCGTGGCGACCAAGGTGTGAGTGCAATTGAATGGTGTTCTTCGGCCGACGGTTCGAAAACCGAATCCATCGCATGCGACGCCGTCGGCATCAGCTTCGGCCTGAAGCCTGAAACCCAACTCGCCGATCTCGCCGGGTGCCGCTTCCGCTTCGATACGCACAATCGTTGCTGGCTACCCGAACTCGACCCGGCCGGCCGCAGCTCCGTGCGCGGCATCTATCTGGCGGGCGACGGTGCGGGCATCGCGGGCGCCGACGCTGCCGAACTCGCCGGCCGCCGCACCGCGCTCGCGCTACTCGACGACCTCGGCATCGCTCATCCACGTGGCCTCGGCATGCGCGACGCGGCTTCCCTCGAGCGCGGCCTGCAACGTATCGCGGTGTTTCGACAAGGTATCGAAGCGGCATTTGCACTGCCCGCAAAATGCGCAGCACAATGGCCCGACGACATGACCGTGTGCCGTTGCGAAGAAATCGATGCAGGCACCTTGCGGCGCTGCATCCGCGGTGGCGAAGCGAACGAGATCAATCGACTGAAAGCGCTCACTCGCGTCGGCATGGGCCGTTGCCAGGGACGCATGTGCGGCGAAGCGGCATTGACGCTGCTTGCGGCAGAAACCGGCAAACCCCTCGAAGCAGTAGGCCGTTTGCGTAGCCAGCCGCCTGTCAAACCGATTCCGCTATCGCCGGCGATGTATGCCGACGACGTCGTCGAGATTCCCGAGGAGGCGCGCGATGAGTGACACCCTGCACTACGACGTGGCGATTGCGGGCGGTGGCCTGGTCGGCTCATCGGCAGCGTTGGCGCTCGCGCGGCGCGGCTTGCGCGTGGGCCTGTTCGAGCGGCGCTATTGCGGCGCACAGGCAAGCGGCGTGAACTACGGCGGCGTGCGCGTCCAGGGACGGCCGGCCGAACAGATGCCGCTTGCGATGCGCGCACGGCGCATCTGGGACCGCTTGCCGGAGCTGATCGGCATCGACGGAGAATTCACTGTGTCGGGACATTTGCGGCTCGCGCGCAGCGAAGCCGATCTTGCCGCGCTCGAAGCATGGGCGGACATGGCGCGCGGCCACGGACTGCAAGCGCAAGTCATCAGCGGCGCCACGTTCCGGCAACGCTATCCATGGCTGGGCGCTGCAGCGGTCGGCGGCTCGCTTTGTGCGACCGATGGCCATGCGAATCCGCGTCTGGTCTCACCCGCGTTCGCCCGCGCCGCGCGCGCCGCAGGCGCGGATGTGCGCGAGCAAACCGAACTGACCGACATCCATCACGACGGCACGCGCTTCCAGCTACGAGCAGGCGACACGCGCATCAGCGCCGACTGGTTGATCAACTCCGCCGGCGCATGGGCGAATACGGTCGCCGGTTACTTCGGCGAAACCGCGCCGATGAAACCGATCTACCCAAACATGTGGGTCACCGAACCGCTGCCGCATTTCATCACGCACAACCTCGGCGTGTACGGCGGCGGCATCTACGCACGGCAAGTGGCGCGCGGCAATTGCGTGATCGGCGGCGGGCGCGGACATGGCGACGGCGAGTACGGTCAACCGTCGACGGAAACCACTCGCGCGGTAATGCGCGATGCGTGCGCCCTGCTGCCCCCGTTGCGCGAGGCGCTGCTGATCCGCACGTGGAGCGGCGTGGAAGGCGAAACACCCGACAGCAACCCGATCATCGGTGCAAGCCGCACGGTGCCGCGACTGTTGCATGCGTTCGGCTTTTCGGGCGGCGGGTTTCTGCTGGCGCCGGGCGTCGGCGAAATACTCGCGGATCTCGTGATCGACGGCGCCACAACCACACCGCTCGACGCTTTTTCGATCAATCGCTTCGCTGCTGTTGCTGCGCCGTCCGTCGCTTAGTTATCGCTTAGTTATCGCTTAGTTATCGCTCAGTCATCGCCTCGTTATCGTTTAATGAAACTCAGGAGCCTCTCAATGAAACTGTTCAAGACGATCGCGGCGCTGGCCGCATTGTGCGCATTCGGTGCGGCCGCGCCGGCATGGTCGGAGACCAAAACCATCTACATCGGCATGAACGGCGGTCCTATGGAAAAGGCCTATACGAGCCAGGTGCTGCCCGACTTCGAGAAAGCCAACAATGTCAAAGTAGTCGTGGTGCCCGGCACCTCGTCGGACATTCTCGCCAAGCTGCTCGCCAACAAGGCCAATCCGCAGATCCACGTGGTGTTTCTCGACGACGGCGTGATGGCGCGCGCGGTCAGCATGGGCGTGTGCAAGAAGCTCGACGACTCGCCGGTACTCAAGGAGCTCTATCCGTTCGCGCGCATGAAGGACGACATGGGCGCGGGCGTGCAACTCGGCATGACCGGCATCGCGTACAACAAGAAGCTGTTCGCTGAAAAAGGCTGGGCGCCGCCCACCTCATGGATGGACTTTGCCGATCCGAAGTACAAGGGCAAGGTGGTGTTCCAGTCAGCTTCGAGCAGCACCTTCGGCCTGCACGGCTTTCTGGCGATCAACCGTTTGATGGGCGGCAGCGAGCAGAACGTCGAACCGGGCTTCACGAAATGGGCCAGCACAGTCGGCCCGAACGTGGTGGAGTACGTGCCGAATTCGGCGAAGATTTCCGAAATGGTCCAGACCGGTGAAGCGGGTCTGTTCCCGTTGACGCCGACTGCCGTCAGCGATCTGCAGGACAAGGGCATTCCGGTCGGCTATGTGAGTCCGAAGGAAGGTCCGGTGTTGCTGCTGGTCGATCTGTGCGTGGTCAACAACAACCCGGATCCGCAATTGGCACAGAAACTCGCGCAGTTCCTGCTGTCCGCGCCGGCGCAGACAAAAGCGGCCGAGGCCGGCAAGCAGATTCCGACCAATCGTCTCGCGAAGATGACGCCGCCGATGCAGCAAAGCCTGGGTAACGTCGACGATCTGGTGAAGAAGGTGACCGTGGTGGATTGGGACACGATCAATGCGCATCGCGCGCAGTGGGATACGCGCTGGAACAGGCAGATCGAGCGTTAATCAGAAGATCACCGAAATCGCCACGCCCAGCCAGATTGACAGCACGCCGATAAGGAACATGTGCCGCGCAACCCGAATGCGGACGTCGCTGTTTTCCGGTTCAACCGGGCTCGTCGCCATCCACGGCACGAGCCCGAGGCAGCCGAAGCCGATCATCGCAAACACGAAGACGAAGACGTCGGAGGCTCGCCATTTGGTCGGCTCGTACAAGCCCCAGTAGCCGAGAAAAACGATGCCGATCGAGAAGATCGTCGCCGAAGCGGCACTGAGCGCGGGTACGGATCCGGTTGGACTCGGCATGCTTCACCTCCGAAACGTTAGGCTGCTGTGACCGTCTCCGTCGTCCGCGTTCCGGTCATTCAGGACGTACGGGTCTGCCTCGCTTCATACGTCTTCAAATGACTATAGGCGATACGCAGCAGCGATAAGCCGTGCTCGCCCTTCTGTGCATCGCCGCCGCGCGAGATCAGATCGCCGAGAATGTGATCCGCCTCGGTATGCGAGTGGTTTTCGACGTCGCGCAACATCGAAGCGGTTAGCGGCGAAGGCGTGAAGAGCGTTTGGGTAGCTCGGGCATCGAAGTCCGGACCCATCGTAAAGCCGTTGTGCTCCGCGACGCCACGGCACTCGCCGAGCAGGTTTTCGACGATGCGCTTGCCGTCAGGCGCAGCCAGAATATCGCCGACCGAACCGCGCATCAAGCACGTACTGGCCGCCAGTGTGGCCAGGAACACCCACTTTTCCCACATGCGTAGCAGGATGTTGTCGCTGACTACGGTATCGAAATTCGCGCCGGCCATCGCATCCGCGATCGCCTGGACACGCTCGGACGCGCCGCCGTCCAGTTCACCAAAGGTGATCGCGTGCGTTTCGTTCAGATGCATGACGTGCTGCTCGGGGCTGAGCGTCGCCGCGATCACGCATTGACCGCCCAGCACGCGTGACGCACCAAACTTTTCCTTGAGCACCTCGATATGGCGCATGCCGTTGAGCATCGGCAGAATCAGCGTCGATTCGCCGACCAGCGGTGCGAATGAATCGATCGCGTCGTCGAGACTGTAGGCTTTGCAACTGAGCAGCACCAGATCGAACGGCTCCGCGCCGACACCGGCGAGTATCGTCTTGACGTCGTGCAACGTGAGATTGCCGCGCGGGCTGTTGATGACGAGGCCGTCACGCGCGAGTTTTTCCGCGCGGCCGGGGCGCACGAGGAAGGTCACGTCCTGGCCCGCCGCTGCGAGACGTCCGCCGAAGTAGCCGCCCACGGCGCCCGCCCCTACTACTAGAATTCGCATCTTTTGCCTCTTGATAGATGTGGGTCACGCGCGCCGGATCGGTATGCAAAGGCTACGAAGACCGCCTGCGCAGCACGTCTGCAGAAATGTAGCAAAGATTGACGATACGCATCGGCCACAATGGCTGGCCGGTTTGCTGCATTGCACCGCGGCCGCGGTGTTTGCCACGCCGTTTCCGCGTTGTTTCCGCGTTGTTCTTTATGTCAGATCAATCGCGTCGGATCAATCGCCGCGCCGCCAGCCGTCTGCTACGCCCCAGGCTGCACGAAGAGAGAGGTGCTTAAGAGGTGGCATCCCTTAGCAAACGGCGGCAGCGTCACAAGATCGCCCTACAGCGTGCCGCAAATGGTGCGCTCGTAGAGTGCGAGCATCCCGGGCACATCCACGTCGAGGCAGACCGTGCTGTCGGGCCGGCTGTCCCAGTCCGGCGCGGGCACCGGCATCGTAGAAGGCTTCTGGATGGTTTGGCCCACCGCGATACCGTCCGTCAGCACTCGTACGGGACCACTGCGAGTCGTATAAAGATGCGGCGCCAGCACATAAGTGACTGCCGACGAGTCGTGTACGTAAATGCCCTTGAGTTGCGCGCTTTGCTCATGAAAGGCCTCATAGTGCCGCGACACGTCCCACACGAACCGCCCTGCTGCACCGCCGCGATCGCGCAGCGACGCCAGATAATCCTGGCTCATGATGGTGCGCTGCGTGACGTCGAGCCCCACGATCGCAACCGGCCACGGTGCGCCGAACACGATGTCGGCAGCATCGGGGTCGCCGAGGATGTTCGCTTCGGCGGCCGGCGTCACGTTGCCGAGCACGCCGTCCGTGCCGAACGCGCCGCCCATGATGACCACCTGTTTGACGAGCGGCGCGATCTGCGGATCGTCGGCCAGCGCCAATGCCAGGTTCGTAAGCGGGCCCACCGCGATCAACGTAACTTCGCCGGGATGGGCGCGCACCGTGTCGATGATGAAACGATGCGCGGGACGTGCATCGAGCGCGGCTTCAGGAGCGGCTTCAATCGCGATGTTGCCAAGCCCGTTGTCGCCGTGAATCCAGGCGAGCGGTTCAGGTGCCGCGCGCTTGAGCGGTGCCGCGGCGCCCTGCGCAACCGGCACGCCCGGCACGAACCGCCCGGCCAGAAAACGCGCATTGCGCGTGGTGGTCTCGATCGTGGCGTTGCCGAATACGCTCGTCAGACCCAGCAATTCGATGTCCGGATGCAGCGCCTGAAAAACGAGCGCCATCGCGTCGTCCACACCAGGATCGGTGTCGTAGATAACTTTCTGCTTGCTCATAGATAAAACGCGTCCGGCAATTGTTCACGCGCGGTGGTGTCGCGGGTGGCGCCATGCAGATTGCCGAGCCGGATCGGCAATTCGGGGCCGCCCAGTTCGATGATCACCTGGCGGCACGCGCCGCACGGTGCGATCGGTCCATCCGTATCGCCGATCACGGCAAGCGCGGCGAACTGGTCGCGCCGATAGCCCGCGGCAATCGCGCTGAAAAACGCCGTACGTTCAGCACAATTGCACAGTCCGTACGAGGCATTCTCGACGTTGCAGCCGTCGAATACAGTGCCGTCTTTAGTCAGCAGCGCGGCGCCGACCTTGAACTTCGAATAAGGCGCATAGGCCTTTTCTCGCGCGACGCCCGCGCGTTCCAGCAGTTGTTCCATATTCATGCAACGATCCTCGATTCGATTCAATTCAGCGTCAGGAACATGCCCGCAATCGTGGCGCTCATCAGGTTCGAGAGCGTCGCGGCGAGCACGACACGCAGGCCGTAGCGTGCGACTTCGGCGCGGCGTTCCGGCGCGACGGCGCTAAAGCCGCCGGTCAGCACCGCGATCGACGCAAAGTTCGCGAAGCCGCACAACGCAAACGACAGAATAGCAAGGGTACGCGGATCGAGCGCCCGCAGGCCGGCCGCGCTCACGCTGGCGGCATCTTTCAGATACGGCGACAGCGAAGCATAAGCGACGAACTCGTTGAGAATCATCTTCTGACCAAGGAAATTGCCGGCGATTGCGGCTTCGCTCCACGGCACACCGATCAGATACGCGAGCGGTGCGAACACCGTACCGAGCACCGATTGCATCGACAGTTGCGGATGGCCGAACCAGCCGCCTATGCCGCCCACAATGCCGTTGAGCAACGCGATCAGGCTGACGAACGCGATCAGCATCGCGCCGACCATCACGGCGATTTTCAAACCCACAGTCGCGCCGGAACTCGCGGCTTCAATCACATTCGCGGGACGCTTTTCGTCGAAGCTGAGGTCCTCGAGGTGCACGCGGCTCGGCTCGGTGGTCGGGTGAATGATCTTGGCGAACAGCAAGCCGCCGGGCACCGCCATGAACGACGCGGCCAGCAGATAGTCAATCCGCACACCGAGACCCGCATAGCCCGCGAGCACCGAACCGGCAACCGCCGCCATGCCGCTCGACATCACCGCGAACATTTCAGCGCCTGTCATGTCGCGCGTGAACGGTTTGACCACGGCAGGCATTTCGCTTTGACCCAGGAAGATCGTGGTCACGGCCGAGAAAGATTCAAGCTTCGATACACCGAGCAGCTTGTGGAATATCGTGCCGAGCACGATCACGATCCAGCGCATCACGCCGATGTAGTACAGCACGGAAATGAGCGCGGTCACGAAGATGATGGCCGGCAACACCCGCACGGCGAAAACGAAGCCGCCGTCGCCGAAGACCTGGAACATCTTTGATTGCACGAGGCCGCCGAACAGGAACTCGATGCCCGCGTTGCCATAGCCGAGTACGTGATTGACGCCGGATGCAGCAGCGGCGAGCACCGTCTTGCCGACCGGCACGAAGAGAATGAAAGCGCCGATCCCGATCTGCGCAAGCAGCGCCGCAATTACAGTCCGTAAGCGGATGGCGCGCCGGTTGGTCGAAAAGATGAAAGCGATAAGCAGCAGGACGGCAATACCGAGGATGTTTCGAGCGATCAGTGCCATGTCTCTTGGTGTTCTTGTGAAAGTGGCAATGATGCTAAACGAAACCGATGCTGGAGAAAACTTTAAATATGGTCTTACTCCGGTATCGACGGCCAGGCGGTCCGCGCCGGTGCGCCTCGCTGCCATCGTTGTTGGATCACTGCCGTTCAGGTACGCTCACGCCACAGGCGTTTCTCGCTCGCTCCTTTGCCGCTCCACACGCCGTCAGACGCCTCGTACCGCTATGACCATCAATCATGCTCAACGAGGTCGACCATGAACGTCGGTATCTACGGAACGCTCGTCACGGCTTCACTGGTTCTGCTGCTCGGCAACCGGCTGGTCGGATGGATCCCCCTGCTGCGCAGCTATACGATTCCCGAACCCGTTGCCGGCGGGCTCCTTGTGGCAATCGTCCTGTTGATCCTGCGCACGACGAGCCACATCGAAGTACGCTTCGATACAGCGTTGCAAACGCCGCTGATGCTCGCCTTCTTCGCGACCATCGGCCTCAACGCCAACCTCGCCAGCCTCAAGTCCGGCGGCCCGCTGCTGCTGCGTTTTCTCGGTCTCGTGATCAGCCTGTTGATACTGCAGAATGCAGTGGGCATCGCTCTCACTTATGTATTGGGCATCGATCCGCTGTACGGTTTGCTGGTCGGTTCGATCACATTGTCCGGCGGTCATGGCACCGGCGCGGCATGGAGCAAGGTATTCGCCGAACACCACGGGCTTCAGTCCGCCACGGAGGCCGCGATTGCCTGCGCGACTTTCGGCCTCGTGATGGGCGGCATTCTCGGCGGTCCGGTCGCGCGCGTGCTGATGCGGCAAGTCGCCAGGAAGGACGCCGCCCGCGCCGAAAACCATGCAGAGAGCCATGCCGACAGCGCCGCCGAAGCGCCGCTCGCCTTCGAAGAACCGAAGGCGGAACAAGCCACCACACCGGCCGCCTTCATCGAGACGCTGGCGCTGATCGCGATCAGCCTCGCGGCCGGCGACGCGCTCTCACAGGTATTGGCCGGCACGGCGATCGAACTGCCCACTTTTGTCTGCGTGCTGTTCGTGGGCGTGTTGCTAAGCAATATGCTCGGGCTCGCAGGCAAGCCTGTTATCGATCACGCCGTCGCCCTGCTGGGCAACGTGAGCCTCGCGCTATTTCTCGCCATGGCATTGATGACGCTCAAGCTCTGGGACCTCGCCTCGCTGGCGCTGCCGGTCGTTTCGATTCTCGTTGCGCAAACCGTGTTGATGGCGCTCTACGCGATCTTCGTCACATTCCGCGTGATGGGCCGCAACTACGACGCTGTCGTGCTCGCCGCCGGTCATTGCGGCTTCGGCCTCGGCGCCACGCCTACGGCCATTGCGAATATGCAGGCCGTTACGGCCCGCTTCGGCCATTCGCATCTCGCCTTTCTGGTGGTCCCGATGGTGGGCGCGTTCTTTATCGACATTGCTAACGCGATCGTCATCAAGGGCTTTATGGCTTTGCCGATCTTTCACTAGCCGATGCCGCCGCGGCGCGATCGCGGTTCGTGGCACCGCGATGCACCGCAGCAGCAGCCGATCTCAGATCACTTCCAACGCCAGCGCAATCCCCTGCCCGCCGCCGATGCACAACGTGACGATGCCGCGTTTCAGGCCGTCGCGGCGCATCGAATGCAACAGGCGGGTAGTCAATACCGCACCGGTCGCGCCGATTGGATGACCGTGCGCGATCGCGCCGCCTTGCACGTTGATCAGTTCATCCGCGATGCCGAGTCTGCGCGCCACGGCGATCGGCACGGCAGCGAAGGCTTCATTGATCTCGAAGCGTTCGACGTCATCGAGTTGCCAACCCGCGCGAGCCAGGGCCATTTGCACGGCCGGCACCGGACCGAGGCCGAACATGCCCGGCTCGACGGCCGCGACGCCAAACGCCACCAACCGCGCGAACGGTTCGATGCCGCGCGCCTCGGCGAACCCACGTTCAGCGACCAGCATGGCTGCCGCGCCGCTGTTCAAGCCCGGCGCATTGCCTGCGGTAATCGTGCCGTCCGGACGGAATGCCGGACGCAGTTTGGCCAGCGTTTCGACCGTGGTATCCGGGCGCGGCTGTTCATCGCTCGTAAAATGCTGCGGGCCTTTGCGCCCCGGAATTTCCACGGCGACCAGTTCGGCGTCGAAATCGCCGCGCGCCTGCGCTTCGGCAAAACGCTGTTGCGAACGCGCGGCCCAACGGTCCTGCGTTTCGCGCGTGAGGTCAAACTGCGTGACGAGGTCTTCGGTATGCCAGCCGGAATGCTCGCCGGAAAACGCGTCATTCAGGCCGTCGCGCAGCAGGCTGTCGTGGATTTGCGCGTTGCCCATCCGATAGCCCCAGCGGCCGCCGTCGAGCAGATACGGCGCGCGGTCCATGTTTTCCATGCCGCCGGCCACGGCTGCATCGCCGAGACCAAGCCAGATTTCCTGGGCCGCGGACGCAATCGCCTGCGCGCCCGACCCGCACACACGATTGACCGTCAACGCCGGCACCGCCACCGGCACGCCGCCGCCAATCGACGCCTGACGCGCCGGATTCATCCGGTTGCCGGCCTGAATCACGTTGCCCAGCACCACCGAGGCCAACGCGGCCGGATCGAGGCCGCTGCGCCGCAGCGTCTCACGTACCGCGACCGCGCCGAGTTCCGTCGCGGATACTTCTTTCAACGATCCGCCGAATGCGCCGATCGGCGTTCTCACCGGATTGCAGATCACTACTTCACGCGTACTCATCATTCATCTCCAGTTGGACTACTACTTTCAACGCCACATCCACGCGCATCAATTCGCCGATGCGGCCGTGACCGTTTCGGGGACATCCCAGCCGCCGCCGAGCGAGCGGTACAGCGCGACCGCTGCGAGCGCATGCTCGCGTTTGGCCTGATTCAACGATTCCGCATCGCGCAGATACGCCTCCTGCGCAGTGAGCACATCGAGGAAGTCCGTCGCGCCGCCCTTGTAGAGTTCACTCGACAGACGCAGCGCGTGGTTCGACGCATCGAGCGCGCCGCCCAGGCGTTGCACCTGCACTGCGCCGCTCACCAGGTCGCTGCGGTTGTCCTCGATTTCCTTGAGCGCTTGCAGCATGGTTTGCTGCAGGCCGAGTTGCGATTCGCGCATCCGGCTCTCGCTCGCATCAATATTCGCGGTAATGCGGCCGGCGTTGAAGATCGGACTCGTTGCGTTCAACGCGGCGCTGAAGAGGTTATCGGTCAGCGTCGGCAAGCCGAGATACGACGAGGCCAGCAGACCATCGGCAAGATTGAGCCTGAACTGCGGATAGCGCTGCGCTTTTGACACCCCCACTTCCGCGGCGCGCTGTTCGACCGTGGCGTAGGCATTGCGCACGTCCGGGCGCTGCAACAGCGCTTCCGAAGGCAGCATCTGCGGTACGCTTTGCGCGGGCACTGGAATGTCGCGAGCGTTAGCGAGCAGCAAGCCATCGACGCTCTCCGGCGTGCGCCCCGAATACACCGCGATCAGACTCAGTTGATGCTGCACGGCCGACTGGATACGCGGGATCTGTGCCTGCAAATCCTCCAACTGATTCTGAGCACGGGCGACGTCGAGTTGCGTCGACAGTCCGTAATGCAAACGCTCCTGCGTGAGTTTCAGGGCGCGGGCGCGGATCTGTTCGTTGTCGCTGAGAATCTGCAATTGCGATTGCGCCCAGCGCAGATCGATATACGCCGCGGCTGTGTTTGCCGCGAGTGCCAGGCGCAGTTGATTCAAGGCCGCCTGCCGACCCGACACTTGCGCCTCGGCTGCGAGAACAGCAAGACGTTCGCCGCCGAAAACGTCCGGCGTCCAGCTCGCCGTCACGCCGACGCCGGCCTGACGCACATAGCCGAGCGGTGGCGGCGTGTTCTGGCGAGAATCGGATGCGGTCGCGCTAGCGTTCAATTCAGGCAGCAAGGCCGCCCGATTTTGCTTCGCGAGATCCTGCGCCTGCTTGACGCGTTCCACCGCGGCCTGCACATCGAGATTGCCCGTGAGCACCGACTCCACCAGCTGATGCATGACAGGATCGCCGAATTGCGCCCACCACGTGTTGGCGTTGATGCTGTCTTGAGGGGCATCGACATTCCACGCGGTCGGTGCAACGGTCTGAACCGTGTGCTGCAGGTCCGCATGCTTTTCAGGCTGCACCGCGCATGCCGCCAGTGTCAGCAGTGCCGCGCTCGCGAGTACTTTCATAACGATTGGTTTCATGCTGAGTTCCTCAATGAGCATCGGGCGGCGGCGCGGTATTGCCAAACGGGCGCGAGAACAGCACGCTCAACAAACCGACGACGAAACAGAGCGACAGCGCAAAGAACGTGTCGGAGAACGTGAGCACGAGCGCTTCGCGCATCAGAACCGAATGCAACGCCCCGAGGCCCGCGTTGGCCGCATTCAGCGCATCGCCGCCGACTGCCGCGAAGTGCGCGCTTTGCTGCTGCAACACCGACTCGATCACCGGACGGCCCGCGCTCAAATGCTCGTCGAGCCGCTCGTAGTGGAGATTCAAACGATCGTTGAGCATCGTGCTGCTCACGGCAATGCCAATCGCGCCGCCGAGATTGCGCATCAGATTGAAGAGACCGCTGGCGGATCGAAGCCTCGACATCGGCAATGAACCGAGCGCCATCGTGACGATGGGCGGAATGCAGAACTGCTGGCCAATGCCGCGCAACGCCTGCGGGATCAGCAACTCCTGCCAGCCCCACTGATTGGTCAGCGGCACGTAGAGATAACAGCCAACACCGAACAGCACCAGGCCGAACACCATCAGCACCCGCATGTCGATAAAGCGCGCGACTATCGAATAGGCCACCATCGCGAGCAACTGAAAACACCCGACCGACAGCAACGCCACACCGATCTGCAGTGAATCGAAGCCACGCACACGTGACAGGAACACGGGCGTCAGGAACACCGCGCAGAAAATCCCGATCCCTGTGATGAAGGACAGCAGACTGCCAATGCCGAAGTTGCGGATCGCCAGTGCGCGCAAATCGACGATCGGCTCTTTTGCGGTGAACGCGTGCACGATGAACAGGAATCCGCAGATCGCCGCTATCCAGGTACACGTCAGGATCACGTCGTCGCCGAACCAGTTCTTGCGCGGCCCTTCTTCCAGGACGTATTCCAGGCACCCGAGAAAACCGGACATCAACAGGATGCCGAGATAGTCGCCCTTTTTCAGCAGTGAGAGATCGACGTTGTCGAAGTGCACGTACTTCGGCACCAACAGCGTGACGGCGAGACCCGGCACGAGGTTCAGATAGAACAGCCAGTGCCACGACCACTGCGATGTGATCCAGCCGCCGATCACCGGGCCGACCGTCGGTGCGAGCGTGGCGAGCGCGCTGATGGTGGTGGACGCAATCAGGCGCTGCTTGCCGGGGAACAGCACGAATGCCGTCGTGAACACGGTCGGAATCATCGCGGCGCCGAGCGCGCCCTGCAGACCGCGAAACAGGATCATCGAGTTGATGTCCCATGCAAGGCCGCACAGCATACTGGTGACCGTAAAGCCCAGCGCGGAAAATGCGAACACCCAGCGCGTCGAGAACACACGTGTGAGCCAACCGGACATCGGAATCACGAGAATCTCCGCGATCAGATACGCGGTCTGCACCCACGAGAGCTCGTCCTGACTCGCGGACAAGCCGCCGCCGATATCCTTGAGCGAGGACGCCACGATCTGGATATCGAGTGTCGCCATGAAAAAACCGAGGCACATCAGCACGAACGCGAACACTTTGGTGCGCGTCGGCAGGTCGGCGGGATTGGCAAGGACCTGAGTCATGATCGTTTAACCGTGAGCAGCGTCGAGATGCACTTTCACCGTCGCCGATAGGCCAGGGCGCAGCACGCCTTGCATATCCTTCGGCACCTCGAGGCGCACGCGCACCGGCACGCGCTGCACGATCTTCGTAAAGTTGCCCGTCGCGTTTTCCGCCGGCAGTACGCTGAAGGTCGCACCGGTCGCCGGCGCGAGACTTTCGACGACGCCGTGAATCCGTTTGCTCGACGCATCGAGATCGACATCGACACCGTCGCCAACGTGCATCTTCTTCAACTGGTCTTCCTTGAAGTTGGCGTCGATCCACAGTCCGCTTGATGGCACCACGGTCAGCAGCGACACGCCAATATTCGCCAGCAAGCCGACGCGCGCGGTGCGATTGCCGACATAACCGTCGATCGGCGAGCGGATCGTGGTGTACTCCACATTCAATGCCGCGACCCGTTGCGCCGCCTGTGCAGTGGCGATGCGCGCCTCTGCGTCGCCGATCTGCGCGTCGAGCACGGCGATCTGCCGTTGCGCCGCGATCAAGGCCGCGCTGCTGCGGTCGACCGCGGCATGCGCCTTGGTCAGATCGGCATCAGCGCGTTCCACGACCTGGTTCGATACCGCATCGTCCTTCACCAGTTGGCGATAGCGCGTCTGATCGGCGGTGCTGCGCGTCAACTCGGCGCCGGACGCGCGAACTTCGGCTGCCTGCTCGTTGATGGTGGCAAGCTGCAGGGACTTCTTCGCCTGCAACTCGGTGACAGCCGCCTGCGCGCTCTCAACTTCCGCACTCGCCTGCGCGAGACGAGCGTCGTAATCGCGTGCATCGAGCCGGATCAGCACCTGGTTCGCATGGACGAACTGATTGTCCCGCACCAGCACGTCCGTGACGAAGCCGTTCACTTTCGGCGACATCACGGTTACATCACCGCCGACGTAGGCATCGTCCGTCGTTTCGACAAAGCGGCCGACGAAGAACCAGTACGACGCCGCAAGTGCCAGCACCGCAAGCACTGTGATGACCGCGAGCAGCATCCACGGAATGCGCCGTGCCGGTTTGGCGGCGTTCGCCACGCTGGGCGGTGCAATAGTCGAGGGTGTAGTGGACATGATGGCTGTATGTGTGTATGCACTCGTTAAGCTTGAAAAAAAGCGCGTTGCGCTGCGCCGGACTTGACCCGCTTCACGCGGGGCAGATTCAAACGGGGTCTTTTGTGATGGCGAACAACTCCGTACGCAATGCCGCCGCGCGCTGCTCGCCGAAGCGATCCTCGAATTCGGCTTGCGCCGCATGCCAATGCTTGCGACCGGCTTGCAAACGCTCCTCGCCGGCGGCCGTCAGTGCAATCGACAACGCCCGCACATCCGCCCCAAGCGTCTCGCTCGACACCAGTCCGTTGCGCCGCAGCGGCTGGATCGTGCGGACCAGCGTGGTGCGCTGCATGCGCATAGCTTCCGCCAGTTGCTTCATGGTCATCGGACCCACGCGCTTCAAGCGCCCCATCAGCGAAAACTGCGTGATGGTTAGGCCGACATTTTCCAGGTGACGGTCGTAAATCTGCGACACATAGCGAGCGGCCTGGCGGATCGCAAAGCAGTCGTCGTCGAAAAGCCCGTCCATCGCTGCGCTTCCTTTTCGTGAGTGCGTATGCACATAATCAGGCGTAAAAAAGCTCGTCGGAACGAGCTCATACGCGTTGTTTATCCGGTGATGCTGAAAAGCTCGGAGCGCAGCGCCTTGGCACGTGCGTGGCCGAACTTTTCCTCGAACTCGTCCTGCGCGGCACGCCATGCGATTGCCGCCTGATCGAAGGTCGTTTCGCCCTTCTCCGTGAGACTGAACAGAAACGTGCGGCCGTCATGCTCCGCCGATTCAGCGACCACCAGCCCGTCACGCTGCAACGGTTTCATGGCGCGAACCAGCGTGGTGCGCTCCATGACCATGGCGTCCGCGAGGTCCACCATCGGCAGGTTCGGCGTGCGCGCGAGCTTGGCGAGAATCGTGAACTGCGCGGCCGTCAGCCCTACTTCGCCGAGATGGCGTTCGTAGATTTGCGTGACGTGCCGGGCCGCCTGGCGCAGCGCGAAACAGTTGCATTCGTCGTAAGAGAGAGGACGGGTCATGCTGCGCAGTGTATATGTGCATACGCACTATGTCAAGTTCACTTTCGCTCTGTAGGTACCTCGCAGGATTCGACAGGGAGGTTTACGGTCTGCTATTGAAAGGGACTAATCAGCCAAACATGACCGACGATTCGGCGAACTATGCCGGCAACGTGAATCCGTTCCTGTCGATTGGGGCGCTCGTGGAGTAAGGGTGCGTCAAAGCAACCGATACGCCAACCGCGCCGCCGCCCTCGCCGTGCGCTTATCCTGATCGAGCGACGGGTTGTACTCCGCGATATCCGCCGCACGCAGCTTGCCCGAAGCACGCACGCGCTGCACCATCGCTTCGACTACCGACAAGGGCGCGCCCAACGCGGCAGGCGCCGATACACCCGGCGCGGTAGCGGCCGGGAGCACGTCGAGATCGATGGTCAGATAGACGTCGTCCGCTGAATCCAGCAATTGCTGGAGGTCGTCCAGACGCTGCGGCAATTGCGGTTCCTGCATGTCGACGTCGAGCACGTAGCGCACGCCGAGTTCCTCCGCATGCGCGAACAGCGAAGCGGTGTTGCCCAGATCGCTGATGCCGAAGCAGGTGTAGTTGAACGGCACGCCCCGCTCGGCACAGTCGTTCGCGATCTGATCGAACGGCGTGCCTGAATTGGCCGGCCGCTTCTGACGCAGATCGAAGTGGGCGTCGAAGTTGATGATGAGTAGCTTGCGGGCTGCGGCTGCCACGGCGTCAGCTCGAGCCCCATCCACGCGGTCCTGATGCAAGCGAAAACCGCTATACGTACCCCACGCAACTTCATGCCCGCCGCCGAACACCAATGGCCGGCCGCCGCTCGCGAGCACGTCGCTCACTACGTTCGCGAGTTCCGCCTGTGCGCCTTCGAGGTCGCCGTCGTCGCACACCACATCACCCGCATCGGCGAGCGACGCCATCGACGTTTTCGCGGGCAATCCCGCCAGCACACGGCGCAATTCCTTCGGCGCATGTGCCGCGCCGATACGCCCTTGATTGCGCCGCACACCTTCGTCGGAACCAAAGCCGACGATCACCGACGCATCGCTTTCAATGCACGGCGCGCCACGAAAAATATCCCCACGCTGTGCCGCACCGCCGAACGGCACCACCTGATTGAAAATACGCCGGGTGTCGCCGGGCTCCCCATCATCGGAACGGCCGCTCCACACCTTGCCATCGAATGGAACTCTCATGCGCGCGACAACACCGCCTGCAGGAAAGCGCGTGTGCGCGGCTGCGACGGCGCCGAGAAAATCTCAGCAGGCGGCCCCGCCTCGACGATTACGCCGCCGTCCATCACCACCACGACGTCGGCGACTTCCTTCGCGAAACCCATTTCGTGCGTGACGACGACCATCGTCATGCCTTCGCTCGCGAGCAGCTTCATCACTTGCAGCACTTCGCCGACCAGCTCGGGATCGAGCGCGGAAGTAGGCTCGTCGAACAGCATCACGCGCGGCTGCATCGCCAACGCGCGAGCAATTGCAACTCGCTGCTTCTGACCGCCCGACAAACTCGCGGGCATCACATGCGCCTTGTGAGCGAGGCCAACCTTTTCCAGCAATGCAGTTGCAGCCGCTTCGGCCTCGGCCTTGCTGGCGCCACGCAACATCCGCGGACCGACCGTGATGTTATGCAGCACGGACAGATGCGGAAACAGATTGAACGACTGAAACACCATGCCCACTTCGGTACGGAGCGCATTCAGCGAGCGCTCCTTGAGCATCGCCCCATGATCGACCAGCCGATGCCCGCAGATATCGATCGTGCCGCCTTCGGCCTGTTCAAGCCCGTTGCAGCATCGCAGGAAAGTACTCTTGCCCGAGCCGCTTGGCCCGATCACGACCACCACCTGCTGCGGCTGAATGTCGAAGTCGATGCCGTTGAGCACGGTATGCGAACCGAACGATTTGGTCAGCCCACGAATGCTGACGATAGGTCCATCCACTTTGGCCACGGTATTCATTGCACCATCCCTCCTGCACGCAAGCGGCGCTCCACACGATGCAGCGCGTAATTCGTCACCTGTGTCAACACCAGATACACCAGCGCGATGGCCAGATACACTTCGAGCGAACGGTACGACACGCTGATGATCTTCTGGCCTTCATGCATCAGATCGTCGATCGTCAGCAGCGACACCAGCGCCGAGTTCTTGATCAACGCGATGAACTCGTTGCCGAGCGGCGGAATCATCCGCACGATCGCCTGCGGCAGAATGATTGCGCGCATGGCCTGCCCCGACGACATGCCGATCGAACGCGCCGCTTCCATTTGCCCGCGATCCACCGACTGAATCGCACCGCGCACGATCTCCGACACATAAGCCGCCGAATACAGGCCAAGCCCCAGCATCCCGCACACAAAAGCCGGCAACAGAATGCCGAATTGCGGCAAGCCGAAGAACAGCAGGAAAAGTTGCACGAGCAACGGCGTGCCGCGGAAGAACGTGAGGTACGCCGTACAGAAGCCGTACACGATGCGCCGCTTCGGCGTGAGCCGGCCGATACCGATCAGCAGGCCCAGCACGCAGCTCAGCGCGAGCGCGGCGGCGGTCACTTCGACCGTCACCAGCGCGCCATGCATGATGTCCGGCCAGCCGGTAATCACCGGCGAAAAGTCGAGTTCCATTGTGTCCGCTCAGCCGGTTATTGCGCGGTGGCGCCGAACCACTTCTTGACGATCGCCGCGTACGTGCCGTCGGCCTTGATCTTCGCCAGTGCCGAGTTGAATGCCGCCTTCAGTTGCGGTTCGTCCTTGCGCACGGCGATACCGTAGGCTTCGGTCGTCAGCGGCTTATCGAGCACGCGGAAACCGCCGCGCGTCTTCACTAGCTGATAGGCGGCCGGCTTGCCGGTCACGGCTGCGTCAGCACGGCCGATGCCCACCAGGTCGAACATCTCCTGATTCTTCTCGACTTCGACACGGTTGATTTGCGGATAGTTGTCGCGCAGGAAGTTGACCGACTTCGTGCCCACCTGGACCGAGACTTTCTTGCCGTTCAGGTCGGCGACTGACTTGATCGGCGAATCGCTTTTCACCAGCGCGACAAGGCCACCGGCGTAGTACGAATCGGTGAAGTCGACCACTTTCGCGCGCTCATCGGTGATGTAGATGCCGGAAATTGCCACGTCGAAACGATGCGCGATCAAGCCCGGAATCAAGCCTTTGAAGTCGATATCGGTCCATTGCACGCGTTTGCCCATCGCTTTCGCGAGCGCATTCATCATGTCGACGTCGAAGCCGGTGCGCGCGCCGTTTTCGGTGTACTCCATCGGCGGGAAGGTTGCGTCGGTGGCGACGTTCAGCACGTCCGGCGTTTGTGCGGAAGCCGCGCCGGAAAAGCCGGCAAACGTCACCGCAAACGTGACGCATGCGAGGGACAACAGTCGATTCAGTTTCATGGGAGGGCTCCTTGTGGTTTGTTCGGTTCGTTCAGTTTGTTCAGTTTGTTCAGTTCGTTCGGTATCCAGATCGAATACGGCCGCGAGCGGCCCTGCCCGATCAATCGGTTTGCATATGCTCGGAAATAGCGCGGGCCGTACGTAGCGTCCCGTCGATGAATTGGCTTTCGCGGCCGATGGCGCGCGTGGACGGCGCCATCAGCGTGATCGACGCGCTGCTTCCGGCACCGCGTCCGCTGCGATGAAATATCGGGGCGCTCACGCCCCACACGCCCGGATCGACTTCGCTGTCGCTGACGGCATAGCCCTGAGCGCGAATCTGTTCGAGTTCGGCTTCGATCGCGGCACGGCCGGCGGGGTCGTCGTCGAACAGGTTATCGAGCACTTCGGTACGCGCCTTGTCGGCCATGAATGCCAGCAGCGATTTCGCAGAGGCGCCGGCTTTCAGCGGTACGGCGCGGCCTTTTTCGAACGAGCAGCGCAATGAGTGCTGGCTGTCGACCATTTCCAGGCACATCACCTGATGCTTGACCGCGACCACCAGCCCGATGCTTTCCTGCGACGCGCGTGCCAGTTGCTGCATCTCCGCACGGCTCGCTTCGACGAGCAGCGAATTCACGTCGAAGCCGAGCGCGAGTTGCAGGCTGATCGGACCCGGCGCGTAATGGCCCGCGTTTTCAGCGACGAAACCCCAGCGCTTGAGCAGCGCGATTTGCCGGTACAGCGTGCTTTGCGCGAGACCGGTGACAGCGAGCAGATCCTTGACCGACATGGCCTTGCCATGACTGGCGAGCGCCGCCAGCACCAGCAGCACCCGTTCAGCCCCTGTCACACCCTGTTCCGCGTTCACGATGAAAACTACCCACAATGAATAACGGAATCAGAATGCCAGAACATTCTCGGATTTCAAAAATTGGATTCCCGACGAGTGGGAATGAGAAGAGAGGGTTTTCCCCGAAAGCGAGATAAAAGAGCGTGCCGCAGCGAACGCGCGGCACGTCGAGCGGATTCGCCCAACTAGAAAGTGGCTTGCTGAAGGGGTAAAGCGAGTAGAAGCGGCCGGTAAAAGCCGCAGCCTAGAGCGCGAGCACCGTCACGCCGACCTCAACCCGATGCGCCCCGCCCCCCAGGATCATCCCGCGCAGCAAGGACACGTCGCTGTAATCGCGCCCAATTGCGAGCGTCACGTGGTCCATGTCGGCGAGTACGTCGTTGGTGGGATCGAGATCGATCCAGCCACTCTCCGGGCAATACACGGACACCCATGCATGCGAGGCATCCGCACCGATCAACCGCGGCTGCCCAGGCGGCGGATCGTTGCGCAGATAACCGCTCACGTAGCGCGCCGGCAAACCCAGCGAGCGCAAACAGCCGATCATCACCTGCGCAAAGTCCTGGCATACCCCGCTCTTCAATTCGAAGGCGCGTTCGGCGGGCGTGTCGAACATCGTCGCCGAAGGTTTGTACGCGAAGTCTTCGTGAATCCGGTGCATCAGATCGATCGCTCCCGCCACGATCGGCATGCCGGGCGGAAAGCTCGGCAGCGCATAAGCGCGCAACGACGGGCGCGGCACGATGTTCGGCGATGCAAAGCAGAACTCCACCTCGGGCCGGAACTCGCCGCCGACCCAAAACCGCAACTCGTCCGCCACGCACTCCCATTCCGGCGTTTCATCGGGGTCGAGGTCGGTCCACCGAGGCATGAGCGCCACGGTGGTTTCGCTGACGAGTTGCAGGCGCTCGTGCCGGGCGTCCAGCGCGAAGTACAGGACGTCGTTGCCGAATGCGTCGAGACGGCTGGTCTGATACGACGGTTCCGGTTCGATCTTTTCGCTGTGCGAGACCACGCGCTGCCACGCACAGGCGATCGGACGGATCGTCGCGAGATGCTGGGCGGTCTCCACATACGTGGAGTAGTGGTAGGTCGTGCGATGCGAGACGGATAAGACGGTCGGCGCGTGCTTCATGACCACACCTGCGAGGCCACCGTACTGGCATGGCTGAAATAGCGCGCGCTGATCTCATGCGCCGCCGCGCCGACATAGCCGCCAATCTGATCGCACACCGCAATCAGGTCGGCGTATGAATCGTCTTCGTCGATGGCGCACAGCGATTCGAGTGCCGGCAAGGAAGCGGCTGGCGGCATCAATTCCGCAAACGGACGATGCCGCATGCTGCCCGCCGCCACGGCGATCTCGTCGAGCTTCTTGCGCAGACGCTCATAGACGCCATAGACGCCGCGCGGATTAGTGGGCTCGATCACCAGCAGATCGAGCAAGGCGGGTACTTCGAAACGGCCCGGATACAGCGAGCGATAGGTCAGCGTGCTGTCGAACAATTGCAGCAGCAGATCGAACCCGGCGGGTGTCGAGAGCTGGCCGTTATCGGCGACCACCCGCAGGAAAGACGTCATCGCCGACACGCGTTCGATGTGCCGCCCGACGAATAGCAGACGCCACGCTTCGTCGCGCGTCATGCGGTCGCCTTGCGCACCGCTGATCGCCGATAGCTGCACCGACAAACGTTCAAGCGCGTTCATCAGTGTCACACGGTCATAACGATCGTAGCGTTCGCTGCGCTCAGCGCGACCGTTACCATTCGCGCCGCCCTGCGATGAACCACTACCACTGCCGTTACCGTTACCACCACCATTGCCATTGCCGTTGCCCCCCGCAGCCGGCATCAACGTCTGCAATGCATCGCGGAAGTCGTTGCGCGCCGCGAGAATCGTGCGCCAGTGATCGTTCGACAAACGCCCACGCACTTCGCCGTTCGAACGTGCTTGCCACGCGAGGTTCTGGCCAATGCTCGTGGGGCCAGTGCTCTCGCTCAGATTCGCGACCAACGCGCGCTCGAACACTTGCGGCGAGTTCGGCGCAAACATGTCGCCGGACTGCACGAGACCGCAATGCATGGCGAGCTCGACCAGCGTGGGGAACATCGCGTCGGCGTCGTTGCCTTCCAGCGAGCCGAGAATCAGGCGCAACAGCCGCACATTGTTTTCGGCGCGTTCGCCATAACGTCCGGCCCAGAACAGGTTTTCCGCCGCGCGGCTCGACACGGTGCGATGCTTGCGCGCGAGGTCGGCGGGTTGCATCGGCGAGGGCAGCAGCGTGAAGGTCGACGTCGGCTGACTCGACAGCACCCACGTGTCGACGCTACTGCCGCCGTACTGCATCGACACCGTCGCCTGGCGCTCGGCGGCCATCCGCGTGAAACCGCCTGGCATCACGTGCCAGCCACCGTTGACGTCGGCAATCGCATAGACACGCAGCACCGACGGACGGCGGCCAATGGTACCGTCCTCATAACGCGGCGTGCAGGAAAAGCGCTGCGGCTGCTGGATCGTATAGGCATCGGGCATCGCTTCGATGCGTTCACGCCATGTCGACAGCCGTTGCCTGCCCTGCTCGATCCCGGGTGGCGCATCGCGTGCCGCGACCGGCCAGGTCGGTACGATGAACGCTTCGTCCAGACGCCCGAATGCGTGAACGCGCGCCGCCTTTTCGCCGCACCACCAGGTGGCCACGCTCGGCAGCACGAGGTCTTCGTCGAGTAAAACTTCGGCGATGCCCGGCAAAAAGCCATGCAAAGCAGGCGATTCGACAAAGCCCGAACCCGGCACGTTCGACACGATCACATTGCCCGCACGCATCACCTGCAACAGGCCCGGCACGCCGATGCTCGAATCCGCGCGCAGTTCGACCGGATCGCAGAACGCATCGTCCAGACGCCGCAACACGACATGCACGCGTTCGAGACCGGCGAGCGTCTTCAGATACAGCATGTCGTCACGCACGGTCAGGTCTTTGCCTTCGACCAGCGTGACGCCGAGATAGCGCGCGAGAAACACGTGCTCGAAGTAGGTTTCGCTAAACGGTCCAGGTGTGAGCAACGCGATATGCGGCAAACCATCGGCGCCCGAACTGTCGTGCGCCATGGTGGCCTGAGCAGCCTGCGCAAGCGTCGCGATCAGTTGCGAATAGGTCGGGGCGAGGCGGCTTACGCGCATCGCGCGGAACGGTTCGGCGAACAGCGTCGACACGATCAGCCGGTTTTCCAGTGCATAACCCAGGCCGGATGGCGCCTCGGTGCGATGCGCCATGACCGTCCAGTTGCCGCCAGGCGTACGCGCCAGATCGACGGCAACCACCTGCAGATATTGCCCGCCAGGCGGTGTGAAGCCCTTCACGGAGCGCAGGTAACCCGGATGCCCGAACACCAGCGCGGGCGGCAACTGCCCCCGATCGAGCAAGGTCTGCGGCCCATAAATATCGGCGACGATGGCATTGAGCAGATGCGCGCGCTGCGTCACGCCACGCTCGATATGCGCCCACTCCGCCTCGCTGATCAGGAACGGCAGCAGGTCGAGCGCCCACGGCCGCGGCTCGCCGTTATCCGCGTAGACGTTGTAGCTGATGTCGTTGTCGCGGATCTGCTGCGCGATCGACGCGCGGTGATCCTCCAATCGCGCGATGCCGTCTTCGCCGAGCCGCTCGAAGAACTGCCGCCACGGCTCGCGCAACACGCCCGAGGCGTCGCGTAACTCGTCCCAATGTCCTTCGTAGGCCGGCAACAGCCGCAATAAGGACGAAGCGTCCGCGCGCGCCGCGGACGTTTCGAAAGGAAAAGTCGATTGAAAGGCCAAGGTCGTGTCGTTCTTAAAAGTGTGCTGCCGCTTTCAGTCTACCAGGTTACCAGTAGCGCAGGTCCAACGTAAACGGAAACTCGAGGCTGCGCTGCGGTACACCGACCGTGAGCGGCCCCGGCGTATGACCGGATGCGAAGAAGCGTGCGCGCCGCCGGCTTTCGGCCTCGTAGGCGTTGACCGGGAAGGTCTGATAGTTGCGCCCGCCCGGATGTGCGACATGATACTGGCATCCGCCGATCGAGCGGCCAGTCCATGTATCGAACAGGTCGAAGGTGAGCGGCGCATCCACGCCGATGGTCGGATGCAGCGCCGACGGTTGCGCCCAGGCGCGAAAGCGCACGCCGGCCACATATTCGCTGACGCGGCCCGTCGGCTGAAGCGGCACCGGCACACCGTTGACCGTCACCACATGGCGGTTGTCGTTCAAACCGAGCGCGCGCACTTCGAGCCTTTCCACCGACGAATCCACGTAACGCACCGTGCCGCCCGGCGAGCCCTCTTCGCCCATCACGTGCCACGGTTCGAGCGCGTTGCGGATCGTCAGCGAGACGCCGTTCACCGTGGTCTCGCCGACCAGCGGGAAGCGGAATTCGAAGTGCGGCGCGAACCAGCTGCTCTCGAAGGCGAAGCCCGCCTGGTTGAGTTCGCCGAGCACGTCGTCGAAATCCATCTTCGCGAAGGTACCGAGCAGAAAGCGGTCATGCAGTTCCGTGCCCCAGCGCGTGAGCCGCTGCGTGTACGGCGTGTGCCAGAAGCGCGCCACCAGCGCGCGCAGCAGCAACTGCTGCACGAGACTCATGCGCGCATGCGGCGGCATTTCGAAGCCGCGCAATTCGAGCAGGCCGAGGCGGCCAGTCGGACCATCGGGCGAATAGAGTTTGTCGATGCAGAACTCGGCGCGGTGCGTATTGCCCGTCACATCGATCAGGATGTTGCGCAACGAGCGGTCGATCATCCACGCCGGCAGGTTCGCGCTGTCGCGGCCGCCGAGCAGATCGATCTGCCGCTGCAGTTCGCGGAACGCCACCTCCAACTCATACACCTGGTCGTTGCGCGCCTCGTCGACGCGCGGCGCCTGGCTCGTCGGTCCGATAAAGAGCCCGGAAAACAGATACGACAGCGACGGATGGTTGTGCCAATACGCGATCAGGCTGGCCAGCAGATCAGGACGGCGCAGGAACGGACTATCGGCAGGCGTCGCGCCGCCGAGCACGAAGTGATTGCCGCCGCCGGTCCCCGTATGCCGGCCGTCGGTCATGAACTTCTCGCTGCTCAGATAGCTCTCGGCCGCGGACTGATACAGGTACTCCGTGTTGTCGACCAGTTGCTCCCAGCTCGAAGCCGGATGAATATTCACCTCGATCACACCCGGGTCCGGCGTCACCTGCAGGACCTTCAGGCGCGCATCGCGCGGCGGCGGATAGCCTTCGAGCACCACCTGCATCTGCAATTCGGCGGCCGTCGCTTCGATCGCCGCGAGGAGGTCGAGATAGTCGTCGAGCTCGGTGAGCGGCGGCATGAACACATGCAGCAGCGAGCGGCCGCTGCCGAACGCTTCGGTTTCCGCCTTCGGACCGGCGGCCCGTTTCGGGTCGCGCGCTTCGACGCAGATCGCCGTACGCAGCGTTTCCTTCGACGACTGCCCACGCTCCGGCGGCTGCTGGTCGCCTGACTGAGGCGCAAAGGCCAGCACGCCGCTGCCCGCCATGCCGCTCAACAAATCCGCCGCTGACGACGACAACGCCGCCGCACGCCGCGCATCGGCGGCGCTCAAGGTGCGCTGCTCGCCGTCGTATTGCATGCGCAATTGCGCAGCCGGGCGCAATGGCACCGGTGGCGCAAACGGATCGTGTGCGTGCTGATACGGATAGTCGGTCTTCGACACCCACGGCAACGAATCGAGCGGCAAGCGATAACCCATTGGCGAATCGCCGGGAATCAGGAACATGCGTTCGTCGCGGAAGAACCAACGGCCGCTGACCCACTTCGGCGGCTCGTTCGGCACGTCGCGTTCGCGCGCGAGCGGCAGGACAAAACCGGTCGCGCCGCCCAGGCCCGCGTCGAACACGCGCCGCAGACGCACGCGCTCCAGCTCGTCGTCGAGGCGCGCGTCGAGCGGATCGACGTTGACCGGCAGACGGCGCTCGCGCCACAGGTAGTACCAGACGTCTTCGAAGCCGGGCTGGATGCAGTCGGTGTCGAGCGATAGCTTGGTCGCCAGATGAGCGAGGAAACGCTGGGCGTCGGCGGCCGTGTAGGTGCCCGGCTCGCGTTCGTCGGCGAAGAGCGTGGGGTCTTGCCAGCACGGCTCGCCGTCGGCGCGCCAGTAGAGCGACATTGCCCAGCGCGGCAACTGTTCGCCCGGATACCACTTGCCCTGGCCGATATGCAGAAAGCCGTTAGCGCCGTAGCGCGAGCGCAGCTTGTCCATCAGTGCGACCGCGTAGCCGCGTTTGGTGGGGCCGAGGGCGTCGGTGTTCCATTCGGCGGCGTCGCGATCGCGCACCGACACGAAGGTCGGCTCGCCGCCCATCGTTAGGCGCACGTCCATCTCGGTCAGGCGCTGGTCGACCTGCTCGCCCATTTTGACGACGTCGCTCCACACTTCTTCGGTGAAGGGCTTGGTGACGCGCGGCGTCTCCAGTACCCGTTCGATCGACATGGTGTGCTCGAACTCGACTTCGGATTCGTCGACCGCGCCGGAGATCGGCGCCGCGCTGCCGGGTTCGGGCGTGCAGGCGACCGGAATATGGCCTTCCCCGGCGAGCAGGCCGGAGGTCGGGTCGAGGCCGATCCAGCCCGCGCCCGGCAGATAGACCTCGCACCATGCGTGCAGGTCGGTGAAGTCGACTTCGGTGCCGCTCGGGCCGTCGATGGATTTGACGTCGGGCGCGAGTTGCAGCAGGTAGCCGGAGACAAAGCGCGCCGCCAGCCCCAGTTGCCGGAGCGTCTCGACCAGCAGCCAGCCCGAATCACGGCAAGAACCCGCGGCGCTCACCAGCGTTTCCTCAGGCGTCTGCACGCCGGGCTCCATGCGGATCAGGTAGCGGATCTCGCGTTGCAGCCGCTGATTCAGTGCGACGAGGAAGTCGGCGGTGACCATCGGCTTGCGGTCGATACTCGCGACGAACTCGGCGAAGCGCGGCGTCATGGCCCGCTTGACGAGGTACGGGGCAAGCTCCAGCGCGAGGCCGGGTTCATACTCGAACGGAAACCGTTCCGCCGACGGTTCGAGAAAGAAGTCGAACGGGTTGTAGACCGCCATCTCGGCGACCAGATCCACGGTCACCTTGAATTCGCGGGTCTTCTCGGGGAAGACGAGGCGCGCCTGATAGTTGGCAAACGCGTCCTGCTGCCAGTTGATGAAGTGTTCAGCCGGTTCGACCCGCATCGAATAAGACAGAATGGGGGTCCGGCAATGCGGCGCAGGCCTGAGACGCACGACCTGGGGCGACAGCGCAACCAGCCTGTCGTAGCGGTAATGTGTGACATGATTCAACGCGACGCGTATGGACACACCGGACTCCTGGACAAGGGATGGCAGCCCGCCAAAAAGCAAGCTTCATGCCGTGGATCGAAAAACCGCGTGAACTGCCTGTACCACCCGGATTACCGCCTGCTACGAAGTTTGCCGCGTCTGCCGACCGTCCGGTCGATCGATCAGCGCGCCTTTCCACTGCCTTTTCGGCGGCCGCGCACCAAAGCGGCGCAGCGCCAATGCACGATCATGCACGTAATGTGCGTTAAACCAGTGACGTCTGGCAAATGCGGCATGAAGATTGCGCGTCGGCTTCGCTCCACGACTGCCCCCACCACCCAGGCCCGATCGATGAAAACCTTCCACTGCAATCGCTGCTCGCACCTTGTGTTCTATGAAAACGTTCGTTGCGAACGGTGCGAGGCATTGCTCGGATATGTGCCTGAACTGGCCGAAATCAGCGCCTTCGAAGACGCCGGCGAAGGCCGCTGGCGCAGTCTGCATCCGCGTGGCGAGGGTGCGCTGTTCCGGCAGTGCCACAACTACGCGGTCGAAAATGTCTGCAACTGGATGATCCCCGCCGACTCGCCCGACACGCTGTGCCGCGCCTGTCAGCTTACGCGCACGATCCCGAATCTGAGCGCGCCGGACAACCGGCTCTACTGGTACCGGCTGGAGATGGCGAAGCGGCGTCTGCTGTACACGCTGGCCGCGCTCGGCCTCGACGTGCTCTCGCGCAAGGACGATCCCGAATACGGGCTGGCATTCGAATTCCTCGAGGACGGCGACGACGGTGAGCGCGTCATGACCGGCCACGACAACGGCCTGATCACGCTGAACATTGCCGAAGCCGAAGACGCTTACCGCGAAAAGGTGCGCAGCGCGATGGGCGAGCCCTACCGCACGCTCCTCGGGCACTTCCGCCATGAGACGGGCCACTACTATTTCAGCCAACTGGTCGAGAACGACCCGCGCTGGCTCAAGCCCTACCGCAAGCTATTCGGCGACGAGCGCGCCGACTACGGCGAAGCGCTGACGGCTTACTACCGCGACGGTGCACCGAAGGACTGGCAGGCCTCGTATATCAGCGCCTACGCGACGATGCATCCCTGGGAAGACTGGGCCGAGACGTGGGCGCACTACATGCTGATCGTCGACGTGCTGGATACGTCGACGTCGTACGGCCTCGCCTTGTTGCCCGACGACCCGAGCGAGCCGACGCTGACCGACCGCACGCCCGTCGAAGACGCGAGCTTCGAGAATCTGATGAAACGCTGGTTTCCACTCACGTATGCGTTGAACAGCCTGAACCGCAGTCTCGGCATGCCCGACGGGTATCCGTTCACGCTGGCCTCGCCGGTGGTGGATAAGCTGCGGTTCGTGCATCGGGTGATTGCGGCAGCCGGCGATAGAACGCAACCGCGCGAAGCGGCGAAGCCGGTGCGTAAAGCCGGAACGGGGCAGGCGCCTTTAAAGACGGCGCAGGCTGGCGCGTTGCAACCGGTGGCGGCACAACCGGTCGCGCAGCCGGTGCCACTGGCTGCGCCACAACCGGTCGCACAACCCGTCATGTCACAAGAACCCGTGCAGGCACCTGTCATGGAGACAGCCGCGTCGTCAGCGCCGCGGTTGCAATCCGGACCCGCCGCCGCCAAAGCAGCACCCGCCAAGCGGGCCGCACGCCGGCGTTAGTCCAATTGCAATAACCGCACATGGAACGCTTCGAGAACCCATAAAAAAGCCCGCTGCCGAATCAACCGGCAGCGGGATTTTTTTCATCGGAGCCAAACCTGGCGATCGCTCAATACGCGACGTAAGGCCCCGTACCGCCAGGCGTCGTCTGCTGCTCGACGGCGGCGTACACGTTACGCCCGTAGAAGAACGGCAGGCCCCAGTCGAAAATCGACGACGTCACAAAGGCCGGACCAGCCAGCAGCGGCAACGCTGAATCGCCGCTGTAGGTATGCGAGATCGTCGTGGCATTGCCGACGCTGAAGTTCACCGCGCTCGTCGTGCCGTTCACGCCCTGGATCATTGCACTCAACGATTGGGTCGACACCGGGCAGTAGTACGCGCTATTGGGGCTCGCGCATGTCGGCAACGCACTGGTCTGGAAGAACAGACCCGTCGAGCCGCTGTCCAGAATACTGCTCGAATACGTCGTGCCGTTCTGCACCGTCGTAAAGGTGCCGTTCGACGCACTCACGCCGATCACCTGCGCGCTGCCCAGCGCATTATTGGTCTGCGTGCCGATGCCGAACACCAGTTGCCCGCTGACCGACTGCGCGCCGCCCGACACCGTCGGCAGACTCAACATCGAACCGTTGTTGTCGGTCGCGAAGTACGGAATCGGGTTGGCGACCTGCAGCGCTTCAGCAAGCGGAATCGACGTGCAGGTCGTGCCGCTGCAGCCGTAATACGTGCCGGCCACCGCCTGTTGCACACAGTTCGCGCCACAGTCGTGCTTGAACACGCCGATGCCCAGGATGCCGTTAGCCTGCAACGTGCCCGGCGTGTTGCGCGACGCGCCGACGCTCGCGCAATCGGACGGCACCGAAGCGTAGTTCGGGTCGATCACCTGGATCGGCAGCGAGGCCGCTTTTTCACCGGCGATCTGCAGGTCCGCGAGCTTCACCGAACCCCACGTGTAGCCGTCGAAGAACTGCATGCATTCGGCAACCAGATGGCCCGAGGCGTCCTTCTGTTGCGGCAGCGCCATCGAGGCCGGCAATTGCGAAGCGAACACGCGCACGCCCCACGAACCGGTATCCACCAGGATGTGATCGATGGTTTGACACTGGCTGGTGCCGGGCGCGCAAATCGTGATGCTGACGAACGGCATGTTCGGCACGTTGCTCACGCCGGAGTCGACCGTCACGCGCACCGCGTTGGCGGCCACCACTTGCGGCGAAGGCGAGGTATTCGTGACGGTGGGACCGGCCGAAAGGCTCGTCGTGCCGGAGCTCGATGAGGAGCTGGAACCGCCGGAGCCACCGCCCCCGCCGCCGCAGGCACTGACGAGCAACGCGAGCAGCGTCGCGCACAACAAGGTAACGAACGAAGACGTATGACGCATGATTCGCTCCGTTATTGAATGACGCCGACATCGACGCCCGCAGGCACCACTTGCGGCAGATAGGCGTAGCCGGCAAACGCGCGCAGGTGCCCGCCGGAGAACACAACCAGATCGCTGCCGGACACCGCGAGCGGCGTGCCACGCCGGGTTGCGGTGGCGGCGACGTATTGGTCGAACGACGCGCCCAGCATGGTTTTCAGATCGGGCAGCGTCGGGCCCTGCCACGCGACACCGAAGACGATGCCGTTGGGCGCAACGTATTCGCGCACCAGCGTGCCGGACGGCATCGTCACCAGGTGCACCGAATACGCGCTTTGCGTGGTGACCGTATGAGCCACTGCGTGAAGGCTCGTCTGATCGCTGTCGACAGAACTGGCGTTCTGGCCGAGCGTGGCGTGCGCGGCAAACGACAGCGCGCAGCCTGCCCCGAGCATTGCGCGAGCAATGCTTGTAGAAAGCATCGGTTTCAAGAGATTTCCTTCGAGGTGAAACGTCGTGGCCGGCGGGTGAGCCGATCACGAACGGGGAATCCAGGGACGCACTCCTGACCGGCGGTGCCGGTTCTGCATTCACACCGGTTGGGTTGCGTGAATGCGTCTACGGAGTGGCAGCGCGAAACTTTAGCGATCGCGCAAGGGCACAGCAATCGTTTGCGGGACGATTTAAACCTTCTGCATGCTCGACGTCGTTTGAACCTGTTTGATATTTGAGGACAGGATCACCAAGGGGCGTCGCTTGAGCGCAGATTTTGCCGACACGCCCTGTTTAAAGCGAACACACGTATTAAATAACGGGGCCACAGCAGAAAAAAATCAATGCGTGTCGCATGTTGCGAGTAATGTAAGCGTTCGCTGAAAAATTCGCGTTGATCGGCCTATTTCATCTGATTATTGCGGCACGTGCGGACTGCTTTTGTGTGAAGAGAAAACCGCGTATGAGCGCGCTCCGAGGCGGCAAAAAAAATGCCGCGGACAACCTGGTGGTCATTCGCGGCATCGGGTCTTCATTGCTAATTCATTGCGAGTTCTGCAAGCCGCGCCGGGTTCGAATCGAGCGATTCGAACCCGGCAGCGTCCGTTACTTTTTCTGCTGTTGTTGCAAGAGCGATTTAAGCTCCTGCACATTTTCTTCTACGCGTTTTGCGATCACCGCATACGACTCAGCCTGCGTCTGATACGCGGCTTGCGCCAACTGCTGCATGTCGGCGAGCGACTTATGCAGGCTTTGCTGGATCAGTTCGGCGGCTTTCGCCGGAGGCGCGGCGCCGCCGGCCGACAATTGCCCGGTGAGCGACTGCAATTCGCCCAACGTGGTACGCAGCATCTCGGTCTGTTTCTGCGCAAGTGACTGCATGCCCTGGAATGCCGTCTGATTCGCCTGAACCAGTGCTTCCACGTCCTTGCGTCGCGCTTCCATGATGGCGGGTACGTCGAAGCCGGGAAGCTTGAACTGCTCCAGCATTTTGGTGAAATCGCCAAACGGATTGGCGGCGTCAGGTTGGCTCATGCGAAATCCTCCTTAACGATTGAATACTCGCCCGCAGTGCATCGCCGCGATGGGTTTCTCCGGCATAGGCACCAGTGGCGTCGCGTGCGCCGAGCCTCCCGCAAAAGGCGTGCTGCTTCTGGGGTCGGACGGCACAGTGCGTCAATCATGCGCCATCCGGTTGCATTGCGCCAGCGGGCACACCCTGGCGTCGAGCGTCTCTTTGCCGGAACGTTTTGCGGCTTCGGCCACGAAGCATGCAAGGTCCGGTAAGTTACAGGATAGCTTCAGTAACCCGACGAAACGGCATGTCGACTATCGTTTCCGATGTGCTGGCGCACCGTTGCGCCGGTGCTGTCTCAATGGGAGCGACATTATGAAAAAAGGATTGCTGTGCGCGGCACTGGCCGCCGTTCTGACCGTGGCCGCCACCGGCGCGCTGGCACAGGAAGCGGCAGCGTCGCCGCCCGCTTCGGCCCCCGCGCACGGCGAGCCGCATCACGGCGACGGGCCACCTTCGCCGCACGGGCCGATGGGTCCGGGTTTCGCGGTGGTCAACGACCTGGAACAGTTGCGCCGCCTGTACGCAATGAGCGGGCGTGAAGGCGAGATCGTCGCCGTGTATCACGAGGTGTTGAACAAGACGCAAGATCCGATGCTGCGCCACTACGTGTACGACTCGCTGGCCCGCGAGCAGTTGAAGCCGGCCAATACCGACCAGGCCATCGCTACGCTGCGCACCAGTCTGTCGGAAGATCTCGTGGCGACGAACAGGCCGCAGCGTGGCATGCCGGCAGAGGTGCAACCGCCTGCTCCGCAATAAAGCGCGGACTCGATCATCACGCAGTCGAACGGCCGGTAATTCCAACCCGAAGCGAGGGACACGGCAATTCGTCCCGATACAAAATCGGCTGGAAGCGCTCCCGTCGAAAAGCAACGCAGCCGTTCGGCGCGCTGCGTTAGCTTTCGCACATAGCCGCCTCACTGACCACTTTTCATCTTCCCTCAGGTGATTAGGATGAGAGCACCGCAACGCTAGTGCCTGGTGAACAATGCGCTATCCGCTCAATATGGCAGTCGCCGCCGCCCTGCTCGTCTTCGTTCTGTGCTGCATCGTCAAACTTGCCTTGAGTTGACACCCTGCCGTCGCTTTCACCCCATGCCAAACCCGCCCCGCGGCTGCATGTTTCGCCGTGACATTGCGCGAAATAATTGTTGAATGGAGTTCGGGAAGTGACTCGCCCATACTTCGTTTCGCTGCCGGTGCGTACGAAAAAAGACGCATGAGATCAAGGGTGCTTTGCGTGAAAACGCGTGTGCGAATGCGACCCCGATGATCAACGATCCCACGGTTGCCCGATCATCGGAAGATGCGTTCGAAGCTAACGGCACCGCGTGCCGACGACAGGATAAACATGTTGAATTCAGTGAGTTTCCTCAAAAAGAATGCCGCCCGTTTTGCATGCGTTGCAATGGTCTGCGGCAGCGCGCTCCTGACCGGTTGCGCCGGCGGCAGCATCAACAACGCGACCCAGACCAGCGCACAGCCGCAAGTGCGCCCGGACAATATTTATGTCTACACCTTCGACAGCAATCCGGATCAGGTCAAACTGGACAACGGCGGCATGCTGAAGAAATTGAAGTCGCAACTCGACGGCTCGTCCGCCGAGGAAAAGCAATCGGCCGATGCGATTGCCGTGCGTGAGCAGGTGGCCAACGAAATCGTGCATCAATTGCAATCGATGGGGCTGCGCGCGATTCGCTCGGACATCCCCGCCCCCGCCGACCAGAACGTCCTGCTCGTGCAAGGCAGCTTCGACAAGATCGACGCGGGTAATCGCCGCCGCCGCGTGCTGATTGGACTCGGCGCCGGCAAGAGCCAGGTGAGCAGCTCCGTGCAGATTCTCTACAAACCGGCGGGCGGCACCGCGCGGCTGGTGCAAAGTTTCAATGCCACCGGCGACAGCGGCAAAGCACCCGGCATGGTCGAAACGGCCGGCGTGGGCGCCGCAGCCGGAAGCATCGCGACCTCGGCAGCCGTGGGCGGCGGTTTGCACGCCATGTCCGAAACCAAGAAGGCCGGTGTTTCGGCGGATGCAAAGCGCCTCGCCGACGCGGTGGCAAAACAGGTGGCGCAGATCGGTGTAAGCGGCGGCTGGCTCTCGACGGAGCACGTCAAGGGATAAGTAATCCGCAGCGCTACGAAAACCACACCGCGAAGCGCGTGCCCGATACCAGACTGCTCACGGTCAAGCGCCATTCGTGAGCCGTGGCGATCTCCTTGCAGATCGCGAGGCCGAGCCCGGCGCCCTCATGCCGGGCATCCGGCGCGCGCCAGAACCGCTTGAAGAGAAACGGCAGATACTCCTGCCTGATGCCCGGCCCTTCGTCCTGAACCTGCACTGAGACGGCATCGACGATCAGCACGACCGTGCCATGCGCCGGCGAGGCGTTGATCGCGTTTTCAACGATGTTCTTGAGCAGAATGAACAACGCGCTTCGGTCGGCCCAGATCGACGACGGCGCGACCGTGGTTTCGAGCCGGAGCGTCACCTCCCTGCGGTCGGCTTTGCGCGCAAGATAAGCCACCACGTCCTGCACCACGTCGACGATATTCACCTCACCGAAGCTGAAGTTCTGCGACTCGCTGACTTCGGCGAGATGCAACAGTTGTCGAACCTGACGCGCCATCAGATCGATTTCGCGAAACAGCAGGTCCTTGTCGTCGATCCCGGGTTGCAGTTCGATCTGGCCGCGGATCAAGGTGAGCGGTGTCTGCAACTCGTGCGCGGCTGACGCGAGAAACTGCTGCTGCACGGCGAAGCCTTTTTCGAGTCTATCGAGTGTTTCGTTGAAGGCATGGATCAACGGTTTGATTTCACTCGGAATGCCCGTGGTGGAAAGCCGCGTGGTGAGGTTGCGCGGCGTGATGCGCGCAGCCGCGCGCGATGCCTCTCTAAGCGGCTTGAGCACCCGATGCACGGTGAAGGGCAAAGACAGGCCAAAAATGATCGTGGCAACGAGAACGATCGTCTTGATGATCGCCGGCATCGGCTTGATCTTGGCGTCGATAATCGCGTTGACGAAGCGCTCCGACGTCGCGGTCTGGGTATAGAAAACCGCCGAACCATGCGGAACCCGTAGCGTCAGGATTTCGAACGGCTTCGCCCCAATCTCCACGCGCTGAACATTCCCGACAGCCCCGGATAGATCGCCGGCAATCCATGCTTCACGCCCCTCGGCGCCGTTCGAAGCCAGCAACACGTTGCCGCGTTCGTCGAGTACCCGGTACTTCAGTTCCGTCGGCGCCACCTCGAAAAGCCAGGCCTTCTCCGAAGGAAGCGCCACGGAAACCAGACGGCCGGTACCGTCGAACCGGAGTCCACTCGCAATCGCCGTGGCGCTTTCCATTTCCTCATGCAACCCGAGCATCTGCTGAGGGAAGTGACTGAACGCATAGGTAGCGGCCGTCGCCAGCACGGTCAGGCTGATCGCGAGTGCAACAATGCTGGTCACCCAAAGCCGCGCGGATAAACTGCGAATCCAGTGATTGAACATGGTGAGCAATGGGCCGTTGATTTAGTGCTGTCCGGCGGACCCGGCGGCAACCTGGAGCGCGAAGCCCGCACCGCGAATATTGGCGAGCCGCGTCGTCGCGCCGAGCGCGCTCAGCTTTTTACGCAGACGATGCAGCGTAACTTCGAGCGCATTGGGCGTGACGGCTTCGCCGAGTCCCCACGCGGCATGTTCGAGCGCCGCGTGCCGGACGGTGGCGCCCGCCGCCTTCACGAGGCACAGCACGATCTGCAACTCGGCAGGCGCCAGCAGAACAGACTGCGCGCCGCAGCGCATGGCGCGTTGCTGCGGATCGACCGTGAGGTCGCCGAACGAAATCACCAGATCCGTCAGCGCCACCGGCCGGCGCATCAGCGTACGCACCCGCGCGACCAGTTCACTCATCGCGAAGGGCTTGGTCACGTAGTCGTCCGCGCCGTTTTCCAGTCCGTCGACGCGGTCATGCAGCGCGTCGCGCGCCGTCAGCATGAGCGACGGCGTCATCTGCCCTGCCGCGCGCAATGTCCGCAGAAAAGTCAGGCCGTCGCCATCCGGCAAACCGCGATCGATGATGAGCATCGCGTAGTCGGCCCGGCTCACGCCATACTGCGCCTCCGAAATGGTGCCGAACACATCGGTCTCGATGCCCGCAGCGGAAAGCGCCTGACGGATCATGCCGGCGAGGCGCTCGTGGTCTTCGATCAGTGCGACACGCGACATGCGCTGGTGCTCAGTTGAATTCGTAAAGGTAGCCGATCCTGGCTTGCGGAATATAGCGCTTGCCCACCAGCGGACTGTCGGTAATACCGCTGCCAAGGTGCTCGACGCCGACGTCGAGGATCAGGATCTGATGGCGCGTGAACTTGTAGTCGATACGCGTCCCGACCGAGATGTCGTAGGTCGCCTTGCCGGTATATTCCGGGCGCCCGGCGCGCACTTCGGATGAGCGCACACCGTAATAGTAATCGACATATTTGTGGCTCAACCAATCCACGCCGGCGTGCGGTTCGAAGTCGAATTTCCCGTACTCGAAGGACTTGCTGAAATCGATCGTGGCTTTCTGGCCCTTGTTGCCGCCTTCCAGAAAATCGCCCGAGAGCGTGCCGTATGCGGTGTGCCATGCAAGCGCCGGGCCGTACCAGAACGCACCGTTGCGGTTCTGCATACCGTTCAGAATCGGCGCATCTGACGCCTTGTAGCCGTCGCCGAGGGCGTACTGTCCACGCAAGGCGAGGCTCACGTTGCTCCACTTGCCGATCTTCAGATCGACAGCCGTACCGAAGACATGCACCCATTTGTTGTCGAACGAGATTAGCGGAATCGGCGTGAATTTCGTGCCATAGCCTTTGTAGGGCGCCTGCTCGATGCCCGCGCCCACGCCCAGGCCCCAATGTGTCACGTTCGTGGAATTGTTCAGCACGGTGAAGCCTGTGTCGTCCGCTGTGGGCGGTTCAGGGCTCAGGCCGTCGGCCAAAGCCGCGCCCGAATACGCGCAGAACGATGCGAACGATGCGATAGCCAGTAACAACCTGCGCTCACGGCGAAGAGTTTTTTTCACGTCGAGTCCTGAGTGGATGGATGAGGCAGCATCGACTCTAGAACCACTGGACTTACTCGTTACTTACTCGAAACGGCGGGAACAGGCGTATTGGGGCACAGCGCACGGGATAGGGAACGATCGCGGCAGCAGATGCCTCGGCAAGGCCCGCCGGCCGTAAGTATCAGGTAAGTCACGCGAGTTCAGCATCGAGACCGCTATCCGATCGCGGGATCTCACTCGATGAAACTCACCAATGCAACCGCACTGCGCGCAAACGCCGTGCTCTTTTGCCTCTCGACGTGCGTCGCCATCATTCCGAGCCTGATCCTTTCAGTGCTGTTCGGCCTGTTCGACGACAACGCGCCCTTGCTGCCCTACCACGTGGCCACGATCGGACTGACTCTGGTCGTCATGCTTTCGTTGAGATGGGCCGCACGCCGCGCGTTCGACGCAGCTTTAGCGGCACACCAGGTCAGATTGCTCGACGAGCCCGCCGACCAGGCATCGATCGACGCATATTGCGCGCGTGCGTGGCTCGTCCAGTTGCATGTGGAACTGCAGGGACGTCACTGCATCGATTGATGGCATCAGCGTGACACTGCACGGCGCACACTTGTGCGCGATGCAGCGACACGCCTTCGCTCGTTAGAACCGCAACAGCACCTTGCCCTTGCGCGCGCTCTTCCCGCTCACCGCTGCCGCTTGCGCCACGTCCTCGACATCGAAGACGGCTTCGACCGGCAGCTTCAACTCGCCCGACGCGGCGAGCCTTAGCAATTCGCCGATCATTCGCGCTTTATCCGCGCCCGAAGTGACCTCGAAAATCTTGCTCGCCCAGAAACCCTTGACGGTCGCCTGCTTGAAGATCGCATCGCCGGAGCTGAGGCGCATCGGCTCATTGGACATCGCGCCGAACGACACCAGGGTGCCGTTTTCGCCAAGCAGACCGAAGATGTCACCGCTGGCGTCGCCTCCCACGGAATCGACACCCGCCATAATCGGTGCATCGCCGACGATGTCGCGAACCCGCTTCTTCCAGCCGTCGCTTTCGGTCGACACTGCATTGCCGATGCCGACCTCGGCCAATTCCGCAATGCCCGCCTCGCGCCGGACCAGATTGACCCCATTGATGCCGCGCGCGTTGGCCAGCATCGCCAGAGTCTTGCCGACCGCACCGTTCGCCGTGTTCTGGATGAACCACTGACCGGGTTCGAGGTGCAGATATTCGAGCAACATGACCGCGCTCAACGGCATGGCGATCAGTTGGCAACCTGTTTCGTCGCTGATCGCGTCGGGCAGCGGGACCACCACTGCCGCCGGCGCCAGAACGCAATCGGCCCAGCCCTCGTAGATGCCGGCCACCACTACGCGTTGACCGGGCTTCAGGTGTTCGACACCTTCGCCGATCGCGTCGATCACGCCGGCAACTTCAGTGCCACCCACGGCCGGCAGTTTCGGCTTGTAGCCGTATTGACCGCGAATCGTCCAGAGGTCGTGATTGTGAATCGGCGACAAGGTCGATTTGATGCGCACCTGCCCCGCGCCGGGATTCGGCGTAGGACGTTCCGCGACCTGCAGCACGTCGGCGGGATTGCCGAAAGAGGAATAGATAACGCTACGCACAGTCTGTCTCCTGAAATGTGCAACGATGAGGACTCCGTTCTGCGCGGAGTGAGGGGTTCTGCGAGTGCTTCTCTGGGTGCTTCAGCAAATGGTTTTCTGAGTGCTTCTGTTCGACGAGTCTCATCAGTACCAAGACCTCAGCCGCAGCCATGTCATGCCGCGCGCAGGACGCTCTGTGTGACCGCCATGGCTTGCGCCATCGCGCTTCCATCCTGTCGCAGCTTGGTGATGAGCGCCGCGCCGAGCCACATGTGGTACAGGAGTTCGGCCGCCTCCCGAGCCCGGATCTCCGGCGAAAGCGAGCCGTCTGCCTGGCCTTCTTCGATCACAGAAGCAAGACGCACCATCAACCGGTCGACGCCGTCGCGCAGCACCACGCGCATCTCGTCGGACAGGTCGCCGACTTCCGCGCTCAGCTTCACCACCAGACATTTTTCGTCGCCGTCCTGATCGAGTTGCTCCTGCTGCCAGGCAGCCCAATAGCTCAGCAGCTTGTCCCGGCCGTTGACACCGGGCCGACCGAACAGCTCGTCGAGACGCGCCGCGTAGTCGGCAACGTATTGCTGCAGCAACTCGCTGCCGAACGATTCCTTCGAGCCGAAGTAGTGATAGAACGAGCCCTTCGGGATCTCGGCGGTCGTCAGAATCTCGTTCAGCCCGACCGCGACAAAGCCCTTGCGTGCGATCAGCGCGCGCCCGGCGTCGAGGATGTGCCGGCGAATGTGGGGATGGCTAGCTCTCATAGGAAGCGGATTATGGCCTCAATTAGACCAGTCGTCTAGAGCGCATTCTGGCGACTCGATCGTGGCCGCTTTGCGGGACGGACACACTGCTGTCATGCCCACGCCATAACAACGCGTCACCCTGAGCATGAGCTGTTCCGTCCTCACCCAGGAGACATGCCATGTTGACCGCCCGCGTTGGAATCGTGTCGCAATCCGCCGCCGTACCTTACACCGATGTCGTCCGTGTCGCGCAGGCACTCAACCTGCAGCTCAGCCGCGATCTCGCCCCGATCTGGAACGTGTCGGGCACCGTCGTCGCGCTCGAGTCCATCGACCATCTCGACCCAGGCGTCTGGCCGGTTTACGTGGTGGACGAAGTTCAAGCGGGGGCCGCCGGTTTTCACCTGACCGAGCACAACCAGCCGTTCGCGGTTGTCCTGGCCGGCAATACATGGTCGCTGTCGGCGAGTCACGAGATACTCGAAATGCTGGTCGATCCGGGCGGCAACCGCCTCACCGCGGCCAATGCGGTGACGATCGTCGACAACGAAGTGCAGGACGGTGACGGCAAAGTCGAATATCTGGTCGAGATATGCGATCCGCCCGAAGACGCAACCTGCGCCTATCTGATCGACGACGTGCTGGTCTCGGACTTCTACACGCCTAACTATTTCGACCCTGCCGGCACGTCTGGCGCACGCTACAGTTTCAGTGGCAAGATCACTCGGCCCCGTCAGGTGCTGCCTAATGGCTACCTCACCTGGTTCAACCCGCAGAACAACAAGTTGCAGCAGGTCAGGCATTTCGGCGCACCCGAAATTATCGATCTCGCATCCGGGCAACCCGGTGGCGGATCGCTGACGGGCGGACGGTCGCTGCGCAGCTTCGTCGACAGCCTCACGCAGTTGCCTCAGCCGCTCTCGCAATTGAAGGCCAGCGCGCCGGCGGTGGAACGGCGAGACGCGCGCCGCATGATATTCGCCAGTGCGTTGCCAACCGGCGCTGCCCTTTTCTCGGCGGCGCTCGCCCGCCTCAAGACGGACTCTGCCGACACCACCGGTTCAGCACGGGAAACCCCGGCGATCGATATCCGGACCATGCTCGACACGCACGCCGAGTCGTTCCGGCAAGAGGGCGTGCTCTCCGTGCGTAGCGGCTTGCAATGGCCGGCGCCTGGACGCGCTGTCATGCGTGCCATTGTCGTCACCGTGGTGGCGGACAGGCTCACAGCACTGCAAGCGGCGCTGCCGAAGCAGATCGACGGCGTACCCGTCGATGTACGCGCTGCCGACGCCATGGAATCGATGCAGGCGCTAGACCCCTCGCGATATTGCGCACTGGCTGAAGCTCGCCATGAACTGCGGCAGCCCGATTTCGCGGACCAGGTGTTTTTCGATAGACAAGGCAACGTACTCGCGAGTCCGCCTGCGCCGCTCCAGATGTTCCTCGCTGCCCGTGCGCGCAAAGAGGAGATTCCGTACACACCGGCGCCCGGCGCGAGTCTCGATGCGGTGACGGAACAGGTCTCTCTGGTACTGCACGTGAGTCCCGATGCCGGATGGGCGGAGCTATCGAATTTCATCGCCGGCGTTCGCGAAGAACTGGTGGTGGGAATGTACGACTTCACCTCCGAGCACATTCTCACCGCAGTCGAGTCCGCGTTTTCCGGAGGCCAGAAGCTGACGCTTACGCTCGACCATCCCGCGAAGAATCCCACGGCCGACCAGACCGACGAGCAAACCCAAGCCGATCTCTCGACCGCGCTCGGCGAGCGCTTCGCCGGCACCTGGGCGCTCACCAATGCCGACCCGAAAGCCCCTGTCCGGATCTATCCGAACGCGTATCACATCAAGGTCGCCGTGCGCGAAGACGATACCTTCTGGCTCTCTTCGGGCAACTGGAACAACAGCAACCAGCCGGAGATCGATCTCTCGGACGTGGCTGCCGCGCGCAAGCTTGCCGAGAAGAGCGATCGGGACTGGCATGTGATTGTCACGAGCAAGGCGTTGGCGAGCACGTTTCGCTCGTTCCTGCAGAACGACTATGCGGTCTCTCGCGACGCGATAACTCAAGCCAAGGCAATGGGGATGGATATTCCGGGAGCCGGGACCGCCGCTCTCGACGTTCCGATCGAAGCGTTTGCAGCCGGCAAAGCCCCGCGCCAGTTCTTCGCGCCCAGGACTTTGAGCGATACCGTACAAATCCAGCCGCTACTGACGCCCGATAACTATCAGCCGCATGTCCAGGCGCTCATCGAGTCCACCCAGCAGCGCTTCTACATGCAGACGCAATATATCCATCCGAGCGGACGCCCGGACGATGCACAACATGACGCGTTGATTACGGCGGTGAAGGCGCTCATCGACCGCAAACTCGACGTGCGTCTCATCACCAGTCAGTTCCAGAACGACGCATGGGTCGAAAAGCTGGTCGCGGCGGGCGTGCCGTCGTCGGTACTGCGCCGGCAGGCGAACGTTCACAACAAAGGAATCGTGGTCGACGGAAATGTCGTCATGGTCAGCAGTCAGAACTGGTCGGCGGACGGCACGCTGCGCAATCGCGATGCGGGGCTGATCATTCATAGCGCCGATGCCGCCGCCTATTTCGAGCAGATTTTCCTGCACGACTGGAATTATCTGGCTTCGCCGGTGGGGAGCTGAGGAGGCTGGCGAAGCTCGCCTGTCAGGTTCTGGAAACCTGCTCTGCAAAAACGGAAGCGGCACAACGTGCCAGGCGGATTCGTTGGGAAGCGGCTGGCGGTTCGACGTAATTTGTCCGTCACCTGCCAGCAATATGGCGATGTCATGATGATGCTTCGTACCCGCCCCGGCGGCTCGAGAACTTGCAGCCGGATGCGCTGCAGTCCGACACCGCCCGGGCGGGCACGCCTTCCTCCAAACCTTGCATCGCACCACGATGCCGGGTTTAGCCCTTCGCGGGACGCCCCGTCTTCACCGTCTCGAGCGACGACACCGCGGCCAGCAGGCGCTGCGGCGCAGCCGATTCCAGCATCATCAGGCCTGCTCGCAACAGCTCGCTCTTCTTCACCGGCACGCCGGCGTCGAGACACTTTTGCTTGAGAGACGCGATCATGTCGTAGTCCGATTTCGGCATCGTGAAGCTGTCGCGCACGACTTTCTCTTTCTTCGGCTGCTTGGCTTTCCTGGCTTCCGGAGCGCTGGCAGGCGCGGCTTCCGCAGTTGCGGAACGCTTCGGCTTGGCTGCTTTCTTGGTGGTTTGCGCCGCTTCGGTAGTGGCCGCGGGCTTGGCTTTGGCTGCTTTCTCGACGACAGGCTTTGCTTCCGCCGCTGCCGAGGGCTTCGCTTTAGCTGCCTTTTTGACGACAGGGGCCGCTTCCGCTGTTGCCGAGCGCTTCGCTTTGGCTGGTTTCTTGACGGCGGCCTTCGCTTCCGCAGTCGCCGCGCGCTTCACTTTTTTAGCGGCTTTCTTGACGACCGGCGTTGCTTCCGCGGCGGCCGCGCGCTTCGCTTTGGACGCCTTTTCGACGGCAGGTGCCGCTTCCGCCGGCTGGTCCGCCGCGACTACCGGCTCGGCGCCATCTACTGCGTGCTTGGACGAACTCTTGGGGAAGTGGAACGCCTTCTTGGTGTGCTCTTTCGTAACGGGTGTTGTCATGTGGTCTCTCCGTGTTGATAACCGTATAAACAGTATATACCGTTTATTTTGCTATCGGACACGGAGCGGCATAGGCTGCCGTTTCAGTAATCGACTTACATAACAAGGGAAATAAAACTGTTCCGTGCCGGAACACGGACAACGCCTTGCATCAACGTAAAGTCGAACGCTCCGGTAACCGCGGCACGATGCTGTTACGCAATTGCGCCGCGGCCAGGGTTTTACGGCCAGCCCTTTCAAGGTCTTTGCGCGGCAAACCTGGTAACCTGGCGACCTGTTCAAGGACGACGGGTACGAAGGGATGTTTGACGAGGTGATGAAGCGTTTCGAGCAGCAGGCACCGGTATGCGTGAT
>NZ_VOSW01000044.1 GCF_009690905.1 Paraburkholderia madseniana | reverse complement strand
AAGCCTGAGATGTGTAGCTTTATCATATCGTCGAAGCGGCTAATCGTATGTTCTTTGGTTAGCTCTACAATTGTTGTTGAATCTATTTGTTATTTTTTTTTTTTTTAGATGTGTATAAGAGACAGATCTAACAGAAGTAGAGGCGGTCCGACCCATTTAGAGCTTTTAAAAAAACTAGGAACGTGTGCGTCATACGAGGGAAACAATGTCAATCAAGGACGGATATTCGCGCGGCGTCGCCGCTGCCTTAAAAGAAAAAGCAACGCGTGCAGTGATGCTCGTGATCCTGGGCTCCACACTGGCGGGATGTGCCGCTGCGCCGGGCATGAGAATGAGACCGGCTCCGACAATCGCAGCGGCGCCTGCGGGCCCCAATGAGCCTGAGCAGCAACTCCCCGTTCCGCTGACCAGTATCGACCTGGCATTGATCGCGAAGCTTCGCCAGACCAACTCGAACTCGAATGGCGAACTTGCGCCTCTGGAAGAGGCGGCAGGGTCGTACAGGATTGGAATCGGCGATGTACTGCAAATCACCGTTTGGGATCACCCGGAGATCGCTGCCGCGCTGGGTGCACAGCCCACCTCAACGACTCGCTCCGCCGATGCACCTTCGGGTTTCGTCGTCGACGATAAAGGCGACCTCGTTTTTCCTTTCGCGGGAAAGATCCACGTGGCGGGTTCTCGTCCGGACGAAGTACAAGCCGTTCTCGCACGATCCTTCGAAAAATCCTTTCGTGATCCTCAAGTGACGGTTCGTATTGCGTCGTTCCGGTCGCAGCGTGTTTACATCGAAGGCGAAGTGCACGCCCCGGGCACACAGGTAATCAACGACATTCCAATGAATCTGACCGATGCGATTAGCCGCGCAGGTGGCTTTGCCGCGTCAGCTGACCAAGGGCACGTCGAGCTACAGCGAAATTCCGTTCACTACATCATCGATATGTCCGGAACGCGCGTCGCAACTTCGGATCTGGCGCAGATTGTGCTGCGCAACGGGGATGTCCTGCGTATTCCGCCGCGCGACGAGTTTGGCGTGTTCGTCATGGGAGAAGTCAACAAGCCAGTGACTGCCGTTCCCAAGACGACCGGCGCATTGACGTTGAGCGAGGCTTTGTCTCAGGCCGGCAGTCTGAGTTCGACATCGGCCGATGCCGGGCAGGTGTATGTGATCCGCGGATCGCTCGACGGCAAACCGGAGGTGTTCCATCTGGACGCCAGTTCTCCGGTGGCAATGGTGCTGGCAAACGAATTTCCGCTGAAATCGAAAGACATTGTTTATGTGGACGGGAATGGCCTGGTTCGCTTCAGCCGCGTGCTAAGTCTGCTGCTTCCTGCGCTTAATGCAGGTCTGACCGCGGCGATTGTGACGAAATGATCAAACACATTCTTGTCGTCTGCGAAGGGAATATCTGCAGAAGTCCGATGGCCGCAGCCTTCTTGCGGTCGCAACTTCGCGACGTGGTAGTGACGTCAGCCGGACTTAACGCCCCTCTTGGCAGTCCTTCACCGGACTACGCTCGTCAGGTCATGCGTGAGCGAGGCTTACCGATCGACAGTCACAAAGCACAGCAAATCACGGACGCTGTCTGCACGAACGCCGAACTGATCCTGGTGATGGATAACGTTCAACGCCGCGAAGTGGAGAAGAGATTCCCGTTCGCGAAGGGTAAGGTTTTCCGGGTCGGTGAACGTGGTGACTTCGATATCGACGACCCATACCGCCAAGGGCGATCCGGATTCGAGCACTGCGCTCAAGCAATAGAAACAGGAATTTCGGACTGGGTGAAACGCCTGAACATGATCGCGGGCGGATCTGGTACGCGTCCCGCCACCATTGATAAGAGTCGCTCATGAATCTCATAGACACGCCACCGATGGAAGCCGTAGCGGAAGACGAAAACCGCGAGTTTTTCGATGTTCTCGACACCCTGCTCGAGAACCGCAAGATGATTGCGCTCGTTACCGCGCTGTTCCTGATCGCCGGGATCGCGTTTGCAATACTCGCGAGGCCGGTGTACGAAGCCCGGATTATGGTCCAGGTCGAGGATAGTCCCGACGCGTCGGCCGCCAAGAGTCTCCTAGGCGACATATCGTCCATATTCGATGTCAAGTCCAGCGCCGCGGCTGAGACACAAATTTTGTCCTCCGACCTTGTGGTGACTCGCACGGTCAATAACCTTCGGCTTTACATTCAGGCGGAGCCGACACGCTTTCCATTAATTGGCGATTTCATCGCACGGCATACCGATGGCCTCAGCACGCCTGGAATCTTCGGGTTCGGTGGCTATGCATGGGGTGATGAAAGCGTCGATGTGCCGCTGTTCAATGTCCCGAAGCGTCTGCTGGACAAGAAGTTTACATTGACCATCTTGCCGTCGGGGCGCTTTAGCATTGACGCCTGGGCGTTGGACAAGCGGCTGGAAGGTGTGGTCGGCGTCACGCAGCACTTTCGGACCGCGCAGGGTGACTTCGACATTCTCGTTGCGCGAGTAGCAGCGAATGCGGGAACGGCGTTCTCGTTGATTCGCACGTCGCCTGTCGAGGCCGTCTCCGATCTGCAAAAGATCCTCGACGCCCAGGAGAAGGTCAAGACGTCCGACGTGGTTGTCGCCACGTTGCGCGGCTATGACCCGGTTCTCGTTGCGAAGACACTCGATGAAATCGGCACGCAGTACATCAAGCAGAACGTCGAGCGCAAATCTGCTGAAGCGGCACAGTCTCTCGACTTTTTAAGGTCTCAGTTGCCGCAGTTAAAAGATCAACTCCGCGATGCAGAGTCGAAGCTCACAAAACTGCGTGATCAGCACAAAACCGTCGACCTCACTGAGGAAGCCAAGTTGGCCCTCGCTCAGTCGGCCGATGCGAAAACACGGCTATTGGAACTCCAGGCGAAGCGTCAGGAGCTGGTTTCCCGGTTTGCCGATACGCACCCAAGCGTGGTCGCAATTGATGCTCAGATTGCATCGCTATCGTCATATCGGGGTGACGCAGACGTTCAACTGCGGAAGTTGCCCGAACTGCAACAAGACCTGGTTCGTCTCATGCTGGACGTCAAAGTCGATACCGATTTGTATACCGGGCTGTTGGGCAATATGCAGCAGCTCGACCTGGTTCGGGCCGGCAAGGTGGGGAACGTCCGTCTGGTGGATGTCTCTCAGGTGCCGGAGATTCCTGTCTCCCCCAAGAAGCCGCTCGTGATCATCATCGCATTCATTTTCGGTTTGCTGGTGAGTTGCGGGATCGCAATTGGACGGTCGATGCTTTTCCGTGGAATCACGGATGCCAACGACGTTGAGCGCCGCCTCGGATTGGCAGTTCATGCAATTGTTCCATTGAGCCAACAGCAAAAGCGCGTCTCCTTCTTGTCCAAGAAGAGTGGAGAGTCGGAAAACTTGCTGAGTGTCGTGTTCCCCAACGACCCTGCGATTGAAAGCCTTAGGAGTCTTCGGACCGCAACGCAGTTTTCGATGCTCGATGCAAAAAACAATGTACTTCTGGTCGCAGGACCGGCACCGCATGTCGGAAAGAGCTTCATCGCAAGCAATCTTGCTGCGGTGCTAGCGGCAGGTGGCCAAAGAACACTGCTCATCGATGGCGATATACGCAAGGGGCGACTGAGCGATGTGTTTCATGTTAGCCGCGAACGAGGTTTGTCCGAGTTGATTTTAGGATCCGTCGACATTAGCGATGCTATCCATCAAAACGTTATCCCCGGACTGGATCTGATCACCACCGGCACCCTTCCGCCGAATCCGTCTGAACTCTTGCTGAGTAAGCGGCTTTCTCAGTTGATCCAAAAGTTGAGTGGACTCTATGACATCGTGTTGATCGATTCGGCGCCGGTGCTAGCCGTCACTGACTCGACGACGCTTGGTGCATTCGCGGGCACCGTACTGCTAGTTGCATACTCTGGCGCGACAAAGCTCGGGGAGCTTGCAGAGTCGAGGAAACGTTTGGCTCAAAGCGGGACTCGCGTGAATGGAGTGATTTTCAACGGCGTCAATCCGCAACTCGGCCGGTATGGCTATGGCTCGCGTTACGGCAACTATCGCTACACCGCGTACGAGTACGGGTCGAAATAGCGTGTTCATGCGATGTCCCACCGCATCCTCGAGTGTGTAAATGATCAAGCTTAAAGATTCTGCTATTTCGCTGGTCGGGGTGATGGCGGGCCAGGTTACGTTCTTTGCCTGCATGACCCTCCTGGGGCGCCAGTACGGGCCGTCGCCGCTTGGGCATTTCAACGCGTTGCTGGCAGTCGGTACGCTCGCTGGCACATTACTGGCGATGCGCTATGAACTCGCATGTGTGTCGGACAACGCGGCGATGTCATTTAATGCTCTTGTACATGCGCTCGCGGTGGCATCTGTCACGACGATAGTAGGCGCGACCGCTGTAGTGCTGTGGGAGCATTCGGCCTACTGGAATGTCTGCCTATTTGCTCTCGCCTACTTCATACAGACGATAGTTGGGCACTATTTCAACAGCCTGAGGCGATATGCATTGATTGCCATGTCGCGCGTGCTGGTCAACCCGGTATTTGTGGCTTACCTCGCTTTTGCACAGCACCTCCACGGCGGCTTCGACGTATTTTCCGGTTATGCAATTCTGAATGCCGTCGCGGCCGTGTGTTTCCTTAGCGTAGTATTTTTTCATGGGGCAAAGCGCGGGTACCTCTGTCGACCCAGATTGGAGTTTTTCAGAGAACACGTCCGCTACGCGAAGTTCATTCTGCCTTCAACCTTGTGTTCGTCGGTTTTGCTTTACTCGCTATCCATAGCGATTCCTGCCTGGTACTCAACCGAGCAGGCCGGCTACTTCGCCGCCGCTTATCGATTCGGGTTTTTTCCAGTCTCGCTCATTGGGCAGAGCATCGGAGGAGTATTCCGGCGCGATGCCATTCAAGCGGTCTCTGAGGGTCAGCAAATCAGCACGTTGAAGCACGTATTCGCTTTCTATGGGCGCTGGTTGATAGTGATCGCCTCATGCTACGCAATTTTTGGCAGCCTCCTATTTGGTTCCGTTATCAACATCGTATTCGGCGGTAAATGGGATGGAGCCGTGGCGTTCTTCTACGTAATGCTTCCCTTATTCGTCTTGCAAACGATGTATGTGCCGCTATCGCAAATATTTTTGGTAACCAGGAAGCAATTTCTGGATTTCTCAATTCAACTCGGTCTTGCCGCAAGCTTGCTGAGCACATTGTTTCTGGTGCATCTGTTGAAAATGCCAGTTCAGCAGGCCGTTTTCGATTTTTCGACGGTCGCTTCGGCGGGCTCGCTGGTCGCAATCATTCTGGTTGTAAGGGCTGCGGGTTTCGAAATCAACCCAGCCAATATCTTCAGGCTACAGAGCGGCAAGCGTGGCGAACGTGGCGAACGTGGCGAACGTGGCGAACGTGGCGCCATCAGGTTGCATCTCCCGGGCGCCGTGAGCGAGGAAAAAACTAATGAATAATTCAACTGTAAATTTAAAGGCCGCGGACTCTGTACTTTTTCCTTGGATAAACGGGAAGGGCGCCGCATGGGTGGTGCTGCTCAGCGTTGTGCTTTTAAGTGGATTGTTCCCGTTCGCTTCGTTTTACCTATTGTTGCTGCTCATGACATTACTGTCTAGCGCGCATTCTCCAGTGCGTGTAATCGTGTGTCTGCTCTGCATCGGCTCGATCATTGTGTTCGGTCCGCTAATCGCGCTGAAGCTTCCCATCAACAACGGTGGGAATGACAAGATCCAATACTTGGATTTCATGCGGACCATGGATGCGTCTGGGCTAGCCTACTATCTCTCGACGCAGCCCGAGGTACTGTCATTTTCGACAATGTACTTGGCATATGTCTTATTCGGGCCGACCGACCTCGCATTTTTATTCATATTCATTATTTCTTATTCCTTGCTGCTGTACGCCGTTTGGAAGATTGAATATCGCGCGCTGCCGCTTTTTATATTGCTGATCACTTCGTCCGGGGCGTTCTATTCGTCTTATGCGAACGTAATAAGGCAGGCTATGGCTTTCCCGTTCATGTTTCTATTCTTCACCGCTGGTCGCACCCGGAGCAGGATGCTTCTGCTGACACTTTCTAGTCTTGCACATTTACCAAGTTTTCTTATTATGGCGCCGTATGCCGCCTACCGATATTTTAAAAAATGGGCAGTGCTTGGTGCCATCCTGGTGGCAGTTTCGGTCTTTGCTGTTTCGAAATATAACCTTAACGCTCTTAGTGCACTGAGTGGAGACGATGGCGGTTATGTCTCCAAGAAAGTCGAACTGTACAGCGCGTGGGATGAATATAGCGTGGTAGTTGTTGCCCTAGCGGCGCTTGCCCTCTTCGCAGTGAATAACTACTTGTGGCTACGTTCGATGAAGAATGACGCGAGAAAGACTGGGCGGCTACATAGCAGAGAGACGAGGGAACTGCTGATAGCGTCGAACTTTGCCTTTATTTCGCTGATGGCAACCTACAACCTCTCTAAAGTTTTTGAAAGAGTTTATATCTATTTCTTTGTTCTCTCTATTGCGTACCTGGCTGTTCTACTTGCCCGGATGCGGCCGGGTCCGAGCAAGGCGATCATCATTCTTGCCGGGATCGCCTATTCAATATATGGATTTTTCAAAAATCTTTTCATTGCGGAATTGTTGTTTGCGGGTGATCCGTTTGGGTTTCTGACATCCAATTTTCTGGAGCTGTACCGCAGTTTAATTTGAAATTTTATATTTAATAATGCTTCACGTCACGGGTCAAACAAACATGGCGGACCGGCTGAGAAATTGGTTGCACACGGTAATCATATTGGTCTTGTTAGCGCAAGCTAGTCAGGTCGGTTTGGCATTGGCGCAATCGAATACCTATCGCGTACCAGGAGCGGTGATCGCTCACAGCTATGCCAGAACTGGAATCTACCTCGGCTCACCCTCCATAGTCATATTGGGAGATGGGACGCTTGTGATGTCGCACGACACGTTCGGCCCAAACTCCAAAGCAAACGCGGAAGAGGTATTTAATTCCCGCGATGGAGGAAGAAGTTGGTCCAAGGTCGCCACAGTCGGCGATCAATATTATTCGTCACTCTTTGCCCATAGAGGCGCGCTTTATTTGCTCGGTACATCGAAGCTTCTCGGAGTTGCAGTGATTCGCCGTTCGACTGATGGCGGCAAGACCTGGTCCAATGCCCGCGACGCCGGAAGCGGCGTTCTGGCGACAGACGGCAAGTATTTTTCTTCAGCGCTGCCGGTTGTCACTGCTCGGGGCAGATTGTGGAAGGCAATTGAGGTGATCGACCACGTCGGAATCATCGTGAAAATGATGTCTGCTGACATAAACAGTGATCTCCTTAACGCATCAAGTTGGACTTTCTCGAATGGACTGACACCCGATAAGAATTGGCTTGACGGCAAATTCGGAGGTTGGTTAGAAGGCAATGCTGTGGCGATGCCGAGTGGCGCCGTCGTGGACGTATTGCGGGTTTACTACAATTTTCTGCCAGAGAAGGCGGCACTTGTCTCGTCGAGTGAAGACGGGTCAAACATTAGCTTTGATCCGGAGCACGGATTCGTTGACCTTCCGGGAGGAGGCAAGAAATTCACGATTCGCTATGACCCGTCCACGAAGCTGTATTGGTCACTGACGAACGCCGTGCTTCCCGGTAGTTACAACGGGAATAATCTGGAGCGGGCGCGCAACACTCTTGCACTCGTGTCGTCAACTGATCTGCGCAACTGGAAAGTTCGACGTGTCGTTCTTCACAGTGACGACGCTGACAAGCACGGCTTCCAATACGTCGATTGGGTGTTCGACAAGCATGACATAGCTGCAGTGGTTCGGACCGCTTTTGACGACGACGATGGCGGCGCACATTCTCAGCACGATTCCAATTTCATCACCTTCCTGCGAGTGCCCAATTTTGCAAGCAATTGATTGCCAGTGTCTTGGTGCCGTGCCGGTCATCGCGGACCAATCCGCGTGTCCACGCGCTAGGCGACCAGCTTGCATTGGATGCCGCCCGGTTTGGATTTATCTCGTTACTGGAGCCGTTTTATGATCTTGGTTCTTGTCGATTCGATGGAGCGATACAGCTTCTTCCGTCGCCTCATCAGCCCTATAAAAAGTGAAGCTCGATTCCTGTTCGTGACAACCGAGCCGCTTGCTCATCTTCTATTGATCGCCAGAGGTTTCCAGTCGGCGTACGTCAACCGGAGACAAGCAGTAGCGGACAAATATATGGAAGAAGCCGAAGCGACGAATTTTCGACGAAGTATCGAAATCCTGAGCGGTTGCATTTCGGAAGATCGGGCGAGGAAGGACGCCGCATCAGTAATTGAGGGAATCCGTAAAATTCTTTCTGAACACGATATCGAAGCCTGTTTGCTCTGGAATGGGCAGCAATTGGCTGGTCGCGTGCTGACCTACCTGTGCGACATTCATGGAATCCGCAGAAGGGTCATGGAAATTTCCAATCTTCCAAATAAGCTTTTCGTGGATTCGCAGGGCGTGAATGCGCTTTCAACTATTGGAGGCAATCCTTCGATACTTGATGATCTGACGATGCCGGACGAGCAAAAGCATGCCGACTGGTTTGCGGAGTACGAGCATTACAAAGCATCCCCGCTGCCGCAATCGGCTGTTACGTTTTCGAAAAAGGCTAAGCGCCTGGTCAATTACGCGCTCAAGTATCCGTTTGGCGGTGCCTGCCGCACCGAGTTTTCACAGGTGCGTAGACGTGGTCGGGGGAAAACTATGTTCGTCACAGAACCTTGTTCGTTGGAAGAACTGAAACAGCAACGTTATATGTTTCTGCCGCTTCAAGTTTCTAGCGACACCCAAATAAAGCTGCATTCTGATGTCGACAACATTGACGCGATTCGTATTGCAGCGGCGAAGGCTAGGGACCTGGCGCTCAGGCTGATAGTTAAGATCCACCCTGCCGAGACGGACGTTCGTGCTATAAACGAAATCGTGTCGATGCGCAAAAATTTCGAGTTCGAAATCGTTACGCTCTCCACGAACGACCTAATTCGATATGCCGATGAAGTGGTAACGATAAATTCGACGGTTGGATTGGAGGCACTTCTGTACGGGAAACGGGTAACGTGCCTTGGCCGTTGTTTCTATGTGAACTTCGACAGAGCGAGGCTCCTGAAGTATATCCATGGGTACCTGACCGATGGTATCGACTACTTTGGTGGAGGAAATATATCTGCTCGTGCGGCGCGAAGTGTCTGTGGTCTGTCGGAGAAATCATAATGAACAAGTGCGCCGTACTTATTCCTCACTACAACGACCCCACAGGGCTCAACGAATCTCTCCAGTCCATAACGCCGGATGAACGCCTGTGCGTTTTCGTTGTAGACGATGGAAGCAACATCAAGCCTAACGAAATGAAGGCGAGGGATGTCTACAACGGCGAGCTGAAGTTTATCTATTTACCGTCGAATCAAGGCATAGATCACGCTCTGAACGCTGGCTTGGATCGTATTGGAGAATCCTATGCCTTTATCGCCAGGCTAGATTGCGGGGACACGTGTGCGAAAGATCGGTTCTCGAAGCAGATTGAATATCTGGAGACGCATCCTTTTGTGATGCTCGTCGGCAGCGCTGTGACCTTCGTTACGGAAGAGGGCGAAATATCCTTCACGCTTCGTCTGCCAACGACCAGCGATTTAATTCGCCGGGCAATGTTCTCGAATTGTGCGTTCATTCATCCAACGGTCATGTGGCGGTCGTCTGTAATGAGCGAGATCGGGTTTTACCCGACCACATATCCGGCTGCAGAAGATTACGCGCTGTTCTGGAAATTCGTGGAGCGTTATAGAACGGCGAACTTGCCTGAGGTGTTGGTGTTTTCAAAGCTTTCGCCGAATGGCATTTCGGCGCGCAGGCGGGCAGTGCAACTCAGATCCCGGCTGCGACTGCAACGAGAACATTTGACTTTGAATGCCGCTTCGCTACTGGGCGTCGCGAAGACCTTGACGCTTATGTTGATCCCGCGCGATATCCTCACGACTATCAAGAGATTCCGACTTGGAAAAGACGTGCTGAACGACGTAGCCTGAAGACGGAGATCGTTTCATCGACGCATGAATGTTGTCTTTCCGTGTGATGGCCTGCTCCAGGCAACGCGGTTGGATGATCATCGCTTTTAAATTGAAGTCCGTAACGGGCGCTCCGCGACAATTTTGTAATCAGGATAGTCAAGAACATGATGCATACCAAAATCAGCGATAAGGTTAGAGCGGGAAATGACCTCCCCTTCGTTTTGTTTGGCGGATTGAATGTATTAGAAACGTTGGATCTCTCCCTTCGTACGTGTGAACACTTCGTCGAAGTGACGAAGAGGCTAAACGTTCCGTTTGTCTTTAAGGCTTCCTTCGACAAGGCGAATCGTTCGTCGATCCATTCCTATCGAGGCGTAGGTTTGCACGCAGGTCTGGAAATTCTGGCTGCGATAAAAGCCCGCTTTGATGTGTCCGTGGTTACCGACGTACACGAGATCGAGCAGGCGTCTTGCGTAGCGGAAATAGCTGACGTGTTACAGGTCCCGGCTTTCCTTGCGCGCCAAACAGACCTGTTGGTCGCTATTGCCAGGACGGGGCGGGCAATTAATGTGAAGAAGCCGCAGTTCATGAGCCCGGCGCAGATCAAACACGTCGCCAACAAATGTGTCGAGGCGGGTAACGACCAGATCATTCTTTGCGAGCGTGGTAGCTCGTTTGGATATGACAATCTGGTGGTCGATATGCTTGGATTTCGTCAGATGGCAGAAGCATCCGGCGGGCACCCCGTGATATTTGACGTTACTCACAGCTTGCAATGCCGGGATGCACTGGCATCTGCGTCTGGTGGCCGTCGGCGGCAGGCTCTAGACTTGGCGCGAGCAGGTATGGCGGTTGGTATCGCGGGCCTGTTTCTCGAAGCACATCCGGATCCGAATTCCGCTCGTTGCGATGGACCGAGCGCGCTGCCGCTGGCGCTGCTTGAGCCGTTCCTTGCGCAGGTCAAGGCAGTCGATGATCTGGTTAAAAGCCTGCCGGTCTTAGAAATCCACTAGAGCTCGATCATCGCTCAAGGTGAGCGTGAAGGGATTCCGCGCCGAGAGCGGAAGGCTATGACTTTGTTAAGCGCGAGGATGTCGTTACGGGACGTAACGTAACGAGTCTCTCGCAGCGGGTGCCCTTACTGACTGCTCTGTTCCGGAAAGCGTGCTCCGCGTCGTCGCGCTGCGCGAAAACAGTGCCTTACGTCATCGCTGATACGCGTCCTTCTGTTGGCATATTTGCTGCTTAAACATTGTCAGCATGTACCGCGCACAAATCTTACTCGAAGTTAAGCGGAGCAGAGGTTTGCAGGTCGTGCTGCCGACCGGAGCATTTATCGGGCGACCCCGAATAGGGGCCCGGCGTCGTTGGTACCAGTAAATAAATCAAAGACCAGTTCTTTACTAAAACAATACTTGGGGTTCGGGATGAAAATTGCGCATGTCGTCGAGACATGGATTGGCGGGGTTGCCAACTATGTCACCTCGTTGATCGTCGAGCAACGCGCGCGTGGTCATGAGGTCGTCTTGATCTGCGATCCAAGAAATATCCCGAACCTGCCTCTCGCACTGGACGGCGTCACTGTCGTCAACTATGAGTCGAGCCGCAATCCGCTGCGCTTCGTTCGAATCGCGCGTCGGGTAAAGAAACTGGTCGATGAAATCAACGCGGACATCGTGCACTGCCACAGTTCGTATCCTGGTGTGTATGTCCGACTTCATCGCATGCATGGGCAAAAAATTCTGTACACACCGCATGCGTGGTCTTTCATGAAGAAGGACATTTCCCGCTTCACTGCGCTTGGTTTCGCGCTTGTCGAACGTCTGCTTGCACATCGAACAAACCGGATTCTCTGCATGTCTTTCGATGAAGTGAGAGCGGCGAGAAGGTACGGCATCGACATGGACAAGATCGAGCTTCTCTATACGGGCATTTCATCTGAAGCAGCGCGCGAGCAGAATGCTCTCAGCGGCCAGCCCCTTGCGACAATCGCGCGGCCCATTCAGGTGGGGTATTTTGGCCGTCTCGACTATCAAAAAGGCTTCGACATCGTAGTCGATGCGGTTCCGATGTTGAACGAAGGCATCCACGTTCACGTGTTTGGTGTCAGTGTGAGAGGCGGCGTTGACGCGCGCGGCCATGAATCACGTATGACGCATCATGGCTGGATGGACCCTGAGGGCGCTCGCCGGGCGATGCAGCAGATGGACGTAATCGTCGTGCCTTCACGCTGGGAGGGCCTCGCGTTGGTGCCGATCGAAGCAATGTGCGCCGGCAAGGTTCTGGTGGTTTCGTGCGAAAGCTCTCTGCCAGAACAGGTGATTCATGGCTACAACGGTGTAATCCTGCGGCAACTGACGGGCGAATGTCTGGCCCGTGAGCTGAATGCGCTGTCGATTGATGAATGCCGCCGGATGGGGCAGAACTCACGTCATGTGTTCGATCATGCTTTCAGCGCGGACAAGTTCTTTAGGACTTTGATGACTTGCTACGAAAACGCGTGACGATTTTGACCTCAGCAGACATTCCGTATGCGGGAATATACTTTGATTTAAGCGCCGTGTGAGCAGTGCCGGCATGCCGTCGTCACACAGTGACTTCGGGAACCGGCATGTCGTTTATCGACTCTCCGCCTCAAACCGATCCAACTCCCCAAGCAAACGCTCGATCTGAAACGTTTGCAATTCGGTCAGGGGGAATTCATCCTGTATGCGCTGTAGTCGCTTTCGCCAATATGCTGGCGGCAGTACAGGTTCACCACGAAAGGCGCGCAAAGACGGCGCCATCACACGCGCGACGTGCGCGATGTCTTCATCCATTGTCATGCAAGAACCCCGGAAGACCTCGTTGTTTAGTTTTGGCCTTGTTCTATGCGCGCGCTTGGTTGAAAACGAGTTGGTCTTAAGTGCGCAAGCGGCGACGCCTATGGTAAGAAATCACAATCGTTCGGTCAAGCTTTCTGACGACCGTTCGTGCGAGCGGGGCGTAGAATTGTCCTTCGTTTAAGGGCTATTTCGATCGCGGAAGGACTTCAGGAAGTAACTTTCCGGCCCTCAATAAGGGGGCTTTTACTCGCGGGAGTGCATCGACATAACGCATGTCAAACGGCGCAAGTTAGTGCCTCCAAACCTCAAGAAGCAGGCAGAAAAAGCAGAGGACTGTTGGAAGCTGGGTGGCTTGGTAGCGTCAGGCCATTTGTTGCGCGCACCACTATCAGGGTGTCGGGAGAGTGCTGACAAGCTGGCGAAATCGGACCCAGGGCCCAACCCCATCACCACCTAAAGCGCATTCCCCCGCGGCGGAATCGCATCCGCTTGCGCCGGTCCACCCACCACCAACTCCGCCTCCGAATAACTAATCCTCACCGGCGGCACAAACCACGCCAGGCACAACCCGATCAACGCCGCCGCACCCGCCACCAGAATGCCGATATGAATCGACTGCACGAGCGCATCCCGCGCAGAATTCATCATCGCATCGCCCGCATGCCCGGCGCTCACCAGACGATTGATCAACGCCGCCTGCTCCGCGCGGTCCACGAGCAGTTCGGGACTCGCAAACGATTTGAACCACTGCGTCGCCTGATACGAAGCAAGCGAGCGATGCACCCCCTGGGTATAGAGATGGCCGAGCAACGCACCGGTCATCACCGTGCCAAGCATCCCCCCAAAAGTACGCAGCGATTGCAGCAACGCCGTTGCCGCGCCGATCTGATCACGCGCGACGATCTGCTGCGAACAGACGGTCAGACTGGTCGCCACCAGACCGAGCCCGAGCCCGCTGATGCCCATGCACGACATCCACACCAGGTGCGGCTCGGTACCTCTGAGTACGATCACGCCCAGACATGCCAACGCGGAGAGCGCGAACCCGACATACATAATGCCGTTCGCGCGACGGATCCGCGTGACGATCCGATTGTTCACCACGCTACCGACGGTCGTGCCGAGCAGCAGCGGCGTGATCAGCATGCCGGAATCGTGCGCGGACATTGCATAGCCGCCCTGAAACAGCAGCGGCACGTAAAACACCAGCGAAAACAGCGCGAAACCGCCAAGCACAGACATCGCGAAGAGCGCGGACAGCTTACGGTCCATCAGCATATCCACTGGAATGATCGGATACTTCATCCTCCGCTCCCATAGCCACAGCGTCATTGCAAAACTCGCCGCAACGACGGCCAGCACGATCGTTACCGTGTTGACGCCGTACTTCGGAAACAATTCGATCAGCAATTGCAGTGAACCGAACGTGACTGCGACCACGAACGCGCCGAGCCAGTCGAGCCGCACGGGCCCCTTGTGTCGCAGATGATGCAGCGGCGGCAAAAAGCGCTGGACGAACAGCAGCGACACGAGGCCGACCGGCACGTTGACGAAGAACACCAGCCGCCAGCCGCCGTATTGTGTGAGCACGCCCCCAAGCGTCGGCCCGACCATATTCGCGACCCCGAACGCGGACGTGACGAACACGAGCCAGCGCAGCCGCAGTTTCGGATTGGGAAACAGATCGGCAACGGTGGCGAACACCGTGCCGATCAGAATGCCGCCGCCTATCCCCTGCAAACCGCGCGAAATTACCAGCAACAGCATGCTGGTGGCGAATCCGCACAGTACGGACGCGCCGGTAAACAACAGAATCGCTGCGATCAGAAACGGCTTGCGGCCGAACAGATCCCCCAGCCGCCCAAAGATCGGAATGGTGATCACTGAAGCCAGCATATAAGCCGTCGCGACCCATGCGTACAGATCGAATCCCTTCAGATCGGCGACGATGCGCGGCAGTGCGGTGCCGACAATGGTTTGATCGAGCGCCACCAGCATCGAGACGAAGGCAACGCCAAGCATCGCCAGCAGCGACTCGCGAAACGGCAGCAGTTGTCCGGTGGGTAGGGGCGTGCCAAGGTCGGGCGTCATGACTGTCTTACTTGCGCACTTATTTTCGTGTGGCCTGATACGCGCCCAATGCCGCGCCGAGGTCTTCGTCAGTCGCCGCGGGGAAGATGCTCATTGTCAGCAAATCGCCCCATTCGAGCGCCAGCGCAGACAGTCCGCGCGAATCGTCCGCCTCGACGACTGCAAAGCCATGCAGTCCTCCGATCGCATGCCAGCGTCCCAGCAATTTGACGCCTTCAGGCGCCTGGCCGCCGGTTTTCATGAAGCGCTCGATGACGGAGTTTTCCGCAGTCGGCAGGCCATCCCATTGCACGATGAATTTCATTGTGTGTCTCCAATATGGCTTGGCGATGCCGGCTCGTGGCGGGTCGTGATCGCCGTTCGCGCCGTGCGACGCTTTTGCGTGCCTCACCGCCGCCAACGCTTCCGCGCCAGGATGCTGTCCGGATGGCAGGTGCTATCGGCGGACGGCATAAAACCACGTGGCGTCCTAACCATCATAGGTGAGTGCACGGTCGCTAACGTCGCTGCGTGCGGACATTCACCAGGTTAATCGAACAAATTCATCCGTCGCAGGAATAGCCTGGCGGTTGCGCTCGTTTCCAATTGCGGACCTCTCGTGCGTCCTATAAGAAGGACCTTTTAAAACGGTTGTCGAAGATGTCGGTATCGATCTGGTTCGAAGCGCGCCATGCAGTGTGCCCGCACCACCGGCACGCATGCGAATGGCAAGCAGAACAAACGCCAATGCATCAAACGCAAACGGCACGCGCGTTAAGCGCGTGCCGTTGCTGCGAATGTCTGATCAAAGGCCTAGCTGCGCGACGAATTGCGCGGCACCGCATCAACGCGCACATCGACAATGGCCTGGTGCGCTGCGGGAAAACCCGGCGGATAGTCGACGACGCGTGCGGATCTCGGCACCACCTGCACGGCGATGCTCGCACGTGCACCGATGCGTGCGCCGCCGACAATGGCGGCCATCGCCTGGCGGTCGAGTTCGACGCTGTCGGTGAGGTCTTTGATAGCGAGCTTTGCCATGGTGGCTCCAGGGAAACGATCGAGCCGGCGGCTGGTGCGATTGGCCAGCCGTCGCTCGGGAGTGTCTTTAACTGTGCTGAGGTCTCGTCGCACTATCAGTATAGGAAATCTGCTTACGGCTCGCCTGCCGGATGTGAGCAGGCAGCAGTAGGGAAGCCCCCGGTCCTTCGCTACTGCATGCCGTTAAACGTTGGCGTAATTGGCGCCCCACAGCGACGGGCTGACATTCAGATTCAACGGCACGAAGCCGGCGCCGATCACGCCAATGTTGTTGAGAGCGGCAACATTGACGGTTTGAATCTGGCTGAGGTTCTGGTTCACCGAGACGTTGACATTGGCGATGCCGCTAAGGCCGGCTACCGAGGGCAGGCCGGGCACGCTGCTGCCGGTGCCGCCGGCCACCGCCGACATTGCGCGGCGGTCGAGCTCGCGGGTGCGGGATAGATCGCGAATCATGAGGGATGACATGGTGATTCTCCAAAGGTGCGCGGAAGACGGGCGTGATCGGAGCGAAGCGGAAATTGCCAAGGGCCTCTCCGCTTCGCCGAATCAGGCTTTAGACGTTGATGTTGTTGCTCGACGTGACGCTAGGGTTGATCGTCGAAGTGAGGCCGGCAGCGAACGCAACGTTGTTGCCGTTGGCGTTCTGGATGTTCATTTCGTTGCTGATCAACTGCGTGGCGCTGACATTCTTGCTGTTGTTCGGCGCGAACACCGGGCTGATGTTGGTGTACGACGTGCTGGGGAAGCCGTAGCCCCAGCCGCCACGCACGGCGCGCATGGCCTTGCTGTCGAGTTGTTCGGTGATGGACAGGTCTTTGATCATCAGCGTGTTCATGGTAAATCTCCTGGAAGGGAACGTCACAGTCTTGCGGTTGGGTTCGAGCATCTTGTCTGCTCGAGTGTCACTAATGCATGGGCTGTGCCAGTTTTACTCGTGCATCCTAAGAAAATTGACGAACGCCTGATGCACAAGGCTTTCACGCCATGTCGCCGCATCGAAGTAGCAACAAGGTCGCTAGCGAACGACTCCCGGCTGATGGCGCGTACCCAACAACGCATCGGATTCTGTTGGATGTCGCAAGACACTCGCCGGGCGTGCACGCAGCGGGGCAATCCTGGTTTGCGAAAGACCGGGTCGGGAGCTAGTATCGAAGCGGCGCATGTAACTGGTTACGACAGGTTTTCTATCAGCCCGAAAGGCTCCGGTCGCTTGCGATCCGGCCCAACGGCAGCGGGGGCGCTTCGCACAAATGGCTAGCCTTGCGCATGTGATTCGCGACTATCAGAGCGGCGAGCTGTCACGCGACGAGTTCGTGGCTCAACTCGACAGCACGTTGACGACCGACGGACTCGATCGCACGCAGCTGCTGGAAATGCTTGGCGCAGCGCATCGCAAAGCCCCTCTACCCGACGATCTCTATGCCGAAGTGCGGCGGCGCATCGAACAGTTGCGCGTCTCGAACGTGGCGGCGGGCGGCGAGGAAACCGGCATGCAGACCACCGTCGAGATACCGTCGGTACGCTCCGCCAGTGCGGCCAACGCTGCAAGCTCGGTAGGCGCAGCGAGCGCCGCCGGCGCGCCGGGACATGATCAGATCAAAGGCACCGGCGACACGCTGAACAACCGCTTCGTCCTCGAGGAATGTCTGGGCGTCGGCGGGATGGGTACGGTGTACAAGGCGCTCGATTTGCGCAAGCTCGAAGCGTCGGATCGCAAACCGTATCTCGCGATCAAGGTGCTCAACGTCCAGTTCCGCGGCAATCCGAATTCGCTCGTCGCACTGCAACGCGAGGCGCGCAAGGCGCAGGTGCTCGCGCACCGCAACATCATCACGGTGTACGACTTCGACCGGGACGGACCGATCGTCTACCTGACGATGGAGTACCTGACCGGCAAGCCGCTGAGCCAGCTTTTGCGCACGCCGGGCTATAAGGGCATGCCGGTTCGAGCCGCGCTGCCGATTGTGCGCGGCATGTGCAATGCGCTCGCCTATGCGCATGAACACGGCTTCGTGCATTGCGATTTCAAACCCGCCAACGTCTTTCTCACGACGAATGCCGAAGTGAAGGTGATCGACTTCGGCATTGCCCGCGTGTTCCAGCGGCCGGAGGAGGAGAGCGATGCAACTGTCTTCGACCCCGGCAGTCTCGGCGCGTTGACGCCCGCGTATGCGAGTCCGGAGATGATCGAGCATCGCGAGCCGGACCCGCGCGACGATATCTATGCGCTCGGCTGCATTACCTACGAGCTGTTGACGGGCCATCATCCGTTCGACCGTTTGTCGGCGACGCAGGCTCGCAACGCGGACTTCAAGCCGCAGCGTCCGCCCAATCTCGATGCGAAGCAGTGGCGCGCGTTGCGGGCTACGCTTTCGTTCGATCGCAACACGCGCATGCCGAGTGTCGTGCGTTTCATCGCGGAATTCGATAACGAAGCGCGCGCGGAGAAGTCGGGGACGTTGGTCAAGGCGGGATTCGCGGGTTTCGCGGTGGTGTGTGCCGCGGCTGTCGGCGTGTTTGCGTTCCGGTCGGCTCCGAATCGTCAGGATGGCCAGCAGCCGGCTGTGGCGGCTTCGGAGGCGTCGGCGGATCAGGCCGCTTCGGCGGCAACGAATGCGCCTGAGTCATCCGCAACTGCCGGATCAGTCGTCGGTGGCACCGCAAAGCCGGCCGCCGGCTCATCTGCCGGGACAACCACAGCGCTAACCGCCGCACCAACCGCCGCAGCGCCCGGCGCACCACCGCCCGCGCAGCCTGCTGCGCCGCCCGCGCCCAAACCCGCGTTGACCTTAGCCGCCATCGCGCCGGCTTTGGCGCAAGTGCCGTGTTCGGCGCTGTCCGCTTCGGCGCAGGACCATTCGTTGACAGTGCGCGGCTACGTCTCGCAACGCTACGGCGCAGCGCATCTGAAGGACACGCTGACAGCATTGCCGGGCGTCGACACGCTCACGCTCCAGGTCGAGCCAATAGCCGACGACAAATGCGACACGATCAAAGCGCTCGCACCCTATTGGACCCACAACTGGCAAGCGGGCCACGTTGCGTCGCTGCATGTGCGGCCGCCCGGTGGCCTGTTGAGCGAAGGCGATCCGCTTATCGTCGACGTCACCACGCCCGCATTCGACTCGTACGTGAACCTCGATTACTACCAGCTCGACGGTAGCGTCGTGCACATGGTGCCGAGTCCGCGCGCGAAGGACAATCAGGCGCCCCCGCACTATGCAGCCACGATCGGCAGCGCGGGTGACTGGATCATTTCGAAGCCGTTTGGATCGGAGATGGTGGTGCTGTTGATTACGCCGGCGCAGCTATTCGACAAGCCGCGGCCCGAAAGCGAATCACGTGCGGACTATCTGCGCGCACTGGAGACGCGACTCGCGCAGATCGGCGGCAAATACGGTCAGGATCATATCGTCGCGGATTTCGCGCCGATCACGACGAAGCCCCGCACGCCTTAAGCCACGCATTGGGATCACCCACAACGCCCCTGATGCTCGCAGGACCGGAATCACGCATGGCTTGGAATCACGCGCAGCCCCACAAGCGCGCTGTTCGACAGAAGCTCCCGCCGCCCCAGCAGCCCACGCTTTACTTAAGATCCTTAACTACCCTGAAGCCATCCTGCGACTGGCGCACGCTCGCGCTGTATTTGAAGCGTGTCGCGCTCAGCATGTAGCTCCCGCCTTCGCGCCACGAACCGCCGCGAATCACTCGCATGTCGCAGGTGGGGCTGTCCCATGCGTGGCCGTCGGCGGGTGCGCCCTGATAGGAGTTGTGCCAGCAATCGGCGACCCACTCCCAAACACTGCCGTTCATGTCATACAGGCCCACCGGATTCGGCGCGAACGAGCCGGCGGATTCGGGCCCTTCCTTGTGCCACGGATCGCCGCAGTCCTTGCAATTGGCGTTGCCCTTGCGCATCTGATCGCCCCACCAGTATGCCGTCGTGGTGCCGCCACGGTCCGCGTATTCCCATTCGGCCTCGGTAGGCAAGCGGTACGGTTTGCCGGTCGTTTTGCTCAACCACTTCACGTACTGCTGTGCGTCCTCCCAACTGAGGTCGCGTGCCGGTGCAGCCTTGTTCGTGTTGCTTTCGGGCGTCAGCTTTTGACAGGCGTTTGCTGCGGCGCACGCATTCCATTGCTCGACGGTCACTTCGTATTTGCCGATCGCGAACGGCGCGCCGATGGTCACGTGATGAACGGGCTTTTCGGAGGGGTCGTCGGTGCTGCTGCCCATCGAAAACGAGCCCGCGGGTAAGGCGATCATGATCGGGCAGTTGGCGCAGTCGCGGCTTTCGCCGGCGCTTGGCGGATGCGTCGTGGGCTTTTGTGCGACTGCTTGCGCGGCAGGTGCAGCGGGTGGGGCGGTCGTTGCAGGTGGCGTGGGTGGCGTCGGCGTGGCGGGGCGCGGGTGGTCTTGTGGCGCGACGCTGGCCGGTGCGGCTGGCCGTGCGGCTTGAGGCGATGGTGCAACCGGCGGTGCAGCAGATGGCGCACTCGCCGCTGCAGCAGCGCGCAGCCGGTCGATGCGCGCGTGAGCGAGCGCGGCGAAGCGGCCGTTCGGATAGGCCTTCAAATAGGCCTCGTAGTCGCTTGGGTAGTTACTGTCCTTGATGGAGTCCCAGAAGGTGATCTCGTATTGCTCGCTGCTGTCCTTAGGCAGAATGCCTCTACTGTGCAGCGCGGCAATTGCATCGTCGCTGGCAGCGGCGAGGAGCGCTGCACCAGCGCCGCGAGATACCGGCGCGCTCAGGCTCATGTCCTTGGCAAGCGAAGAGGCAATCCACGGCGTTTGCTCGCCGCCAGTCACCCCGCTAACTCTCGCCGCGACACGTTGAAACAAGCCCGCAAGTTCCTGTGATGAAGACGCCTCGTTGAACGCGCGCAGCAATGCGCCCGTATAGACACCGTGCCGCATGCCGTCCGCTGCAAAGCCGCCCGGCGCCGTTGCGTAGGCGATGAGGGTATTGGCGGGCAACGTGGCTTTATCGACTGACACGTCAGCGGAGAACGGGTTGTTCAGGCAAGTATCGAGAATCACGAGATTGAGCGCGCCGGCACGCGGTGCACGCATCGCCTGCAATACGGTATTCAGATCGACGACTTCGCTGACCAGTCGAGCCGGCGCGCGTGCGTCGAGACCAGCGGGCACGAGCAGCGTCTGCCGTCCGATTTGCATGCCGTGTCCCGCGAAATAGAAGAGCCCAATGCCGCCTTCACGCAGACGTTGGCGGAATTCGCCAATCGCCTGCTGCATTTGCTGCGGCGTCGCATCGGTGCGCATGATGACGTCGAAGCCGTGCGCACGCAGTGCGTCGCGCATGGCTTCTGCGTCGCGCGGCGCATTGCCACGAAGGGGGTCTGCATGATCGCCGTATGCGCCGTTGCCGATCACCAGCGCGATACGCGCCGGTTGCGGCTTGTCCTGTTGCAGGGTGAGCGGCGCGCTGGACGTAGCCGTCGTGCGCGCGGCGGCAGCGCCGTGCTCCGCGCCGTCACGCTGCGCCGCGGCATAAACACTGCCCGAGTGCGCCTGAATCGCCCCGACCATGCACACCAGCAGGAATGTTCGCCACATATTCGTATCCTGTTTGTTCCGGACAGAACATAGGGTTTCGACGACCGCGCCGCCCGCGTCAGCCTTTGGCGCGAACCGATCGCAGCATCGATGCCGTGATCGACTCTCCATCGACAACCTATGAACAACGATAGCACGCGGTTTGCGCGTGACAATGGTCCGCGCATCGTTAATGCGTTATACGGTTAACGAGTGTGGCGTATCTTTTTGGCAAGTTACGTCCTAAGCTAATTCACAAAGTAGCGCTGTACGGCCGTTTTAATAAAGCGGCAGCTCATCGACGTCGGCCCGTCACGTGAATCCACGTGCAACTACGCGAGCGCCCGCGACATCCAGTCGGAGCCTCCAGCCTGCGCTTCGCGCAGCCGGGGCGGAGACGACTATTCTTCGGGAGAGTGCGCAATGCGAAGAACCCTCACACTTGGCGTGCTCGACAAACGTCGTGGAACGAAGGCGAGCCTTGTCACGCTCGGCACGGCTTTGTGCGCCGCCTGTTCACTCCTGCTCGGTATCGCGCTCACGTCTGAGTCCGCGCGCGCCGAACAAACGCCTTCGCCACCGGGCGCCGAGGAATACATCATCTGGCCGTCGGATGGCACGGTGATTCACGGTGGCAAGCTGTGGGTGCGCATGGGGCTGCGCAATATGGGCGTGTGCCCGAAGGGTGTGGCGGTTCCGAACACCGGGCATCACCATCTGCTGATCGACACCGACCTGCCTGCGCTCGACCAGGAAATTCCGTCGGACCGCAATCATCTGCATTTCGGTGCGGGTGAGACCGACGCGCGTGTTGAGTTGCCGCCGGGCAAGCACACCCTGCAACTCATTCTCGGCGACCAGAACCACGTGCCGCACGTACCGCCCGTGTATTCGAAGAAGATCACCATCACCGTGCTAAAAGACTAGCGCGTCCCGTTCATTCAGAGCGGGTCCGTCAGGACGGAGAGACCAACATGTACAAGATCATCGCGCTCGCGGCGCTCGTGGCACTTGCGACATTGGCGTCACTGGCCTCGCCGAATCTCGCCACGGCCGGTACGACGCCGTCGCCGGCCGGCGCGCACGCCTATATCGGCTATCCGAACGATGGCCAGGTGGTGCAGGCCAACAAACCGATTCGGGTGTGGTTCGGCCTGCGCTATATGGGCGTGGCGCCGAAAGGCGTCAAGTATCCGAACACCGGGCACCATCATCTGCTGATCGACACCGACCTGCCGCCGATGGACCAGGAAATTCCGTCAGACCGCAATCATCTGCATTTCGGCGCGGGTGAGACGGAAACGATGATTCAACTGCCGCCCGGCAAGCACACGTTGCAACTGCTGATGGGCGACGACATGCATATACCGCACAACCCGCCGGTGTATTCGAAGAAGATCACCGTGATTGCACGCTGAGGCGGCGCTCCACTTCGGTGTTACGTCACAGCCAACACAGTTGCAGGCGTTGTTGGTTGTGATCCACCAGCTCCAACCGGCCACATCGTCGCGGTCGCACTGCCACTAGCGGCATACCATCCCCGAAACCCTTTATCTACGGCCGTTCGCATGATTTCTTAGGATCGGAAAGCAAAGCTGGCACAGCCCATGCATTAGTGACACTCGAGCAGACAAGATGCTCGAACCCAACCGCAAGACTGTGCTGTTTCCCTTCCAGGAGATTTACCATGAACACGCTGATGATCAAAGACCTGTCCATCACCGCTCAACTCGACAGCAAGGCCATGAGCGCCGTGCGTGGCGGCTTCGGCTACGGCTATCCGTCGTCTTCGTTCTTCAACTACTCGCCCGTTTATACGCCGAACAACAGCAAGAATGTCAGCGCCACGCAGTTGATCAGCAACGAAATGAACATTCAGAGCGCCAACGGCAACAACGCAGCGTTCGTCGCCGGCGTCACCACCACGATCGACCCGCATGTGACCTCGAGCAACAACATCAACGTGTATTGAACGGCGTAAGCCGCCGCGGAGGCTCTCAGGCCTCCGCGGGACGCGCAAGCTCAGGCAACCCCCGCGCGTCAAAAAGATTTCGCATCCAATCGTTCTTTCCACACGACCCCAGCGTCACCGCCCGATCCCCGCGCCGACCTTCCTGCACCGCTTCGATGGTGAAGCCGGGCAGGACATGCTTTACTTAAATAGCGCGTTCTCCTCGTGCAACGTAGCCGGTGTCATCGGAGAAAATCGTGTCAGCGTTGCTTGATTCAATGGTTCGTCAGCGCTTTTTCAACGCCACAGCGCGGTGCTGTCCTGGCCGCCGGCCGGCGAGTGCGAGCCGCATGGCAGCGGCGCTGCGCGGACTCTGCGCTGCAACGGTTTGCGCACTGTCGCTGAGTGCGTGTATCGATGTCGGCATGCCCGACTACAAGCGGCCGGATACGCCTGCCAAGGCGTCCTGGTCGGATCAGAAAGGCTCGCCGGTATCGGCGGCCGCGACCATCGAGCCGGACTGGTGGAAAGGCTTCCACGATCCGTATCTGGACACGCTGATCGCGAAAGCGATCGCGAGCAACTTCGATATCAAGGTGCTGGCCGCACGTATTGACGTGGCCGGCACGCAGATCGGCGAGGCCAAGGCAGGCGCGTTGCCGACCATGGATCTCGGCGGCGGCGCCGATTTCGAAAAGACTACGCGTCAGACGTTTTCCAAACAGTACAACGTCGCGACGCAGGTGAGCTGGGACATCGATATCTGGGGAAAAGTGGAGAAGGGCGTGCAGGCGCAAAAGGCCGAGTTCCACGCCAGCGAAGCGGATTGGCGCGCCGGCTATCTGGAACTGGTGGCGAACGTCTCGAGTACCTACTTCCAGATTCTGCAATTCGACGACCAGATCGAGCAGCAGCAACAAACGCTGGTCACGAACCGGCAAATTCTCACCATCTACGACGGCCAACGCCGCAACGGCCTCGTGCCGCAAACCCAGGTATTGCGCCAGCAAGCCGAGATCAACCGTCTAACGAATCAGTTGCTCGAACTGCGCCGCTCGCGCGATGTCGCGAACAACGCGTTGTGCACGCTGCTTGGTGTGCCGGCGGGTGAGTTCCAGTTGCCCAAGGGACATTTGCAGCAACGCGTGCAACTGCCCGTGGTGCCGGACGGCCTGCCCGCGCAACTGCTTGCGCGCCGGCCTGACGTGGTGGCCGCCGAGTTCAGAGTGCTGGAAGCTTACGACCTGGTCGGCCAGGCCAAGCTCGCGCAATTGCCCACCATCAACCTCACCGGCCACGGTGGCACCGCGAGTTTCGCGTTGACCGATTTGCTGAAGTCGTTCACCTACGGATTCATGCCCAGCATCAACATCCCCCTGCTCGATCCCGGCGTGCGGGCTCATGTGAAGGTCACGCAAGCGCAATCGACGGTCGCGGAACAACAGTACCGCGTGGCCGTCATGGGTGCGTTCGAGGAAGTGGAGAATGCGCTGGTCAATCTGAATTCGCACAAGGCGCAGCGGGTGGAATTGCAGCAGGAGGTGTCGCGTTTACAAATCGTCGCCGAGCAGATCCAGTCGCAATTGCGTCTCGGCGTGGTGTCGCAACTGGAAGTTTTCGAAACCGAGCGGACCTTGCTGGAAGCGCAGCAGGAACTGCTTTCTAACCATCAGTTGATTCTGTCCGACACGGTGTTGCTTTATAAGGCGCTGGGCGGCGGTTGGCCGAGCGTGGATGTGCAGGCGGAAGTAAAGGAACACTGAGCTAATCCGAGGCACGATTCGGCTGCATATGACGCATGAATGGCCCTTTCAACCGACGATCAGAAAATTGACACTTGCCATGCGTGACTTAAAATTTGTAAGGAGCCCGGTTCTGCCGGGCTCGCTAAAATATCCGCAATTCGCCGTAGTTCTTCTTGCCGTTCCCGTTGCGCGCTCGTCGCAGCGGGTAAACGATTAGTGATCCAGATAAAATGACTACCGGCGAAGCCCAGATTGCTGAGATGCGTGCAACACAGGACTCCGCGTTCGACGTGGTGCTGTCGCCGGTTGCGTCCGCGCAGCGTCCCGCACTCGACGCGATCCGGATCGTCGACAGCCTGTTCGCGATCGGCCGCAGCGAAGCGCCATTCACCGACTATCCCGCCGAACGCCTTACCCGCCTGTCGCGCCGCCATGCGCGGGTTTTTACGGAGCACGGCGCCGTCTATGTCGCCGATCTCGGCAGCAAGAACGGCACGACGCTCAACGGCAACGCGGTGCGGCAAGCCCCCGCGCGGCTGCGTGCCGGCGACGAACTATGTTTCGGCGGCGAGCTTTGCTACCGCGTGAGTATCGAGCCGCGCACGCGGATCGTCGTCGCGCGCGCGGCGCCCGCACCCGGCCTGCTGCTGGTGCCGCAGCGCGACGACCTCGAGCTTCAGCCGATCGACGTGCAGGCGTTCCCCTTTCTCATCAGCAAGGCTGACGAGGTTTTCTCGCGCTACAAGGATCGCTATCCACATCAGGTCAACTACATCTCGCGGCGTCATGCCCACATCTTTCTGAAGGGCGGTGAGCTCTACCTCGAAGATCTCGGCAGCACCAACGGCACATTCGTCGGCGGAAAGCGGCTCGACGAAACCGCGGTGCCGCTTGTGGAGGGGGACCTCCTTGCATTTGGCGGCGACCACTTCGTCTACAGGGTGACGCTGCAGAAACCCCCCGAAGTCGAGCCGACCGTGACCCAGCTATTCCTCAATCCCGCTACTGACGAGGCCGCCGACACGGACAAGACCACGTTCGTTGGCGCCGCGCATTCGTTCCTCGATATCTTTTGCGTGGACCCAGGGCTACAACGCGAAGACGAAGTCAACGAAGCGGCGCAGGCCGCATCCGCGCACGCGAAACGCGACACGCCGACAGGCGGTGCGAATACCACGAACGGAACTAACGGCACGCATGGCGCAAACGGCACTCATGGCAAGCAAAGCGCAAACGGCGCACATGGCACGAACGCAGCACAGAGCCGGCCGCAGCGTTGGCGGCTGCTCGCGGGAGAACTCAGCAAGGCCTTTGCGGGTGGCGATCACACCCTGTCGCGTCGCGCCGTATGGTGGAGTGGCGCGGCCTTCGCCCTTCTGGTGGCCATTGCGCTGACGCTCTACTTGCGCGGTTCGTCAGAGCGCGAGTTAAGAAACCTGCTGGCGAGCGGCGATTACACCAGCGCGGTGACGGCGGCAAACGGCTATCTGGCGCAGCACCCCGCCGACACGAAAGTCAGTGCGTTGGCGAGCGAAGCGCTACTGAAGGCGAAACTCCCCGGCTGGCTGGGTACGCTGCAAAAGGCGCAGTTCGATCAGGCCGACACGCTGCTCAAGGAGATGAGAGCGTTGAGTGCGAACAATGCGGACGCCACTTCTCTGGTCGGCGAATTGCAGTGGGTGGGCGACCTGGAGCGTTTCGTGGCGGGACGCGGCGGGGTGGACGCACCAATCCGCATGTACGCCGACGAGGCGACCATCAGCGGCCTGCTGCAACGCTGGGACGACGACGCCAGGGGCCATCAGCGCGCACTCGACCGTATTGCCTCGTATGTGCCCATTTTTGCGGAGCCGTACGCGCAGGCGTTGAGCCATCTGCGCAAACTGGAAAGCGACGACTCGGTCTATCTCGCCGCCATCGACCGCCTGAACGGCACCATTCGCACCGAACTGGCGCGCGACAAACCCGACGCGCTGCCTGCCGTTCTCGACGATTACGCGCAGCGCTATCCGCGCCTCGCCGGCCTCGATCGTGTGCGGGAAGATTTGCGCCACTACACCGATGTGCTGAACGCGGCGCTCAGCCGGCAACTGACGCCATTGCTTGCCTTGCTGAAGACGGTGCGTTTCAACACCCCGCCGTTTCAGGCGCAGTTTCAGCAACTGTCCGCGAGCCGTTTGCCGTCCGCGGACGTCATCCAGCGTCATGACACGGCGACCGCTGCCTGGCAGCGCGGCGACACCCAACAGGCGCTGGCGGATTTGCAGGCCATGCCTGCCGGGCCGTGGTCCGACGTGATCGCCGCGGAACTGGCGCACAAGAAAGCGCAGCTTGACCAGTTCGCCGACTTGCAGAAGACGCGCGGCGGCAAGGACTATGACGAGCGCCTGCTGTCGTTCTACGCCAGTCTCGATCCGGTGGCGGACATGTGGTTCGTGCAATCGATCCAGAAAGACGTCGCCGCGCTGCACGACAAAGCGCTGGCGCGCGCTCAGGACCTGATGCTGCGCGCGCAGAGCCTGTGGAAACAATATCGGGCGAGCGGTCCGATCGGCGGCACGCAGCGGCTGGAAGCGGGCATTTCGCCCGGCTTTCGCAGCGAGGCGCGTCTGCTTTCCGATGCACAGTCCGCCGCGCAACAAGGCATGCGTATCTATACGCAACTGAAGGCGGATCATCCCGCGGACTTCGACCGCCTGCTCGCGGATATCCAGGCCGAAGCGGATTTGCAGCGCCGCTCGCTGACCGAATTGCGTATGGTGCTGGACCCCGGACTCTTGAAGGCGAAGCTGGCGTTGATCGGAGGCGAGCAGAGTGAAGCGCGACAATCACCCTAGACCGTTGTCGGAGGCGCTGGAGGATCACAGCGTCGAAGGCATCGCGATTCTGACCGCCGAGCCGGTGCGGCTCGCTCGCGCGCTGATCTGGGCGATGGTCGCGCTGGTGGTGGCCGGCTTGCTGTGGTCGTTCGTGGGGCGCGCGGATGTGATCGTCAGTGCGCAAGGCACGCTCTCGCCGGAATCGGAGGTGCGTCGCATCTATGCGCCGATCGACGGCGAGCTCGCCGATCTGTACATCGCCGAGGGGCAGCCGGTGTCGAAGGGCGACGTGCTGGCGCGGCTGAATGCGCGCGGCGCGATCGAAGCAGCGAGCAACGCGCTGCAAGCGCAGCTCAAGCTCGAAGACGCCGAGCGCGACTGGAAGCAGTTCCCCGAGAAGAAGGCGCTGATGGAACGCAAGGCGGCCGCGCTGAAGGCGCAGATGGAAGTAGAAGCCCGCCTGCACGAAAATCGCGTCTCCGAGGGCACAACCAAGCTCGCCGAAGGCCAGAAGGCCGAACTCGACGAAGCGCGCAGCGTGCTCGACAACGCGCGCCGCACGCGTGAGGCGGCGCGTCAGGAGCTGGATCGTTACTCGCGGCTGTTCGCTCAGCCGGGTGGCGGCGGCATCGCCGAGCTGCAGGTGGAGCAGAAGCGAACCGCCGCGATGGAAGCGGATAACGCCTACCGCGTCGCGCAATCGAAACTCGCGGAACTGGATTTCCGCCTGAGCCACGAATACGCGCAGGCCAATGCGCAACTCGAAACCAGCGGGCAGCAGACCACCGACCTGCAACTCCAGTACGACTCGGCAGTCCGCGACATCACCGACGCCGAAGACAAACTGCGTCTGCAACTTCAGACCGCGCGCCTGGTGTCCGAAGCCGCCGCGCGGATCCGTTTCGAGAACATCGACAAAGACAACTTCCTGCTGATCCTCGCGCCGGTCTCCGGCGTCATCACCGACGTGACCTCCACGCAGCGAGGCGACAAGATCCAGGCGAACGCGCCGCTCGGCGGCATCGCGCCAAAAGATGCGAAGCCCGTGCTGAAGATCGAAATCGCCGAACACGATCGTGCTTTTCTGCACGAGGGCCAGCCGGTGAAGCTGAAATTCAACGCGTTCCCATATCAGCGCTACGGGCTGATCAACGGCACGCTCGCCTATATTTCGCCGGCCACCAAGCCGTCCTTGCAGGACAAGCAGCCGGTGTACGAGGGCCGCGTCACGCTCGACAAGAACTACTACCAGATCGCCGACACCCGCTATCCGCTGCGCTATGGCATGACGGCGAGCGCGGAGATCGTGGTGCGCGAACGGCGCCTGATCGATCTGGGGCTCGATCCATTCAGACAGGTGGCGGGATGAGCGCGCCGATCACACGTCAATTAAAGGAGCGGATGACATGACCGCGATAGTGCGAATCGATGACGAAGTCGTGGACGTTTCCGAGTTCATTCGTCTTCTGAAACTGACCGGCCAGTTCGATAGCCTGATCGAGCAGATCGTGCGCGACAAGCTCACGGTGCATGCGGCCAAGAAGCAGGGCATTGCCGTTACTGCCGACGACATCCAGCAGCGCGCCGATCAGTTCCGCCGCGTGCGCGGCTTGCATCGCGCGACGGATATGAATCAGTACCTCGATGCGCTCGGCGTGAGTCTCGACGAGTTCGAGGCCTTCATTACGGACGGGCTGTATCAGGAGAAGATGCTCGACGTGGTCGGCAACGAGGCGGCGATCAAGGATTACTTTGCGCTGAATTCGCCGAAGTTCGACGCGATCGAGGTGAGCCATATCGTGCTCGACAGCGAAGGCAAGGCGAAGGAAATGATCTCGTACCTGCACGACGATCCCGACAGTTTCGCCGACATGGCGCGCGAGCATTCGATTGCGGATACGCGCGAAGCCGGCGGCGTGATCGGCAAAGTGTTGCGCGGATCGTTGAAGCCGGACATCGAGGCGAAGATTTTCAACGCGGCGGTGGGCGACTTGCTTGGGCCATTTCCGTCGGCGGATCGCTCGTGCTTCGAGATTTTTGCCGTGACGGCGAAATATCCGGCGATGCTCGACGCGGATGTCGCCTCTGAAGTGAGACGTCTGCTGCGCGAGAGCTGGCTGATTGCGCGCTCGCAGGAACATGTGATCGAAGCACGCTAGCCGAACCGAGGTCCGCAAGCCCATGGATGCACCCCAGACCGCGCCCTCCGCTGCCGAGTTTCTCACCTCGGTGGAAATTCTCTCGCCGTTTTCGCGCGACGAGATCGAGCGTCTTGCCGAATATGCGCAGGCACGCTTCTATTCGTTCGGCGAAACGGTGTGCTCGGCGGGTGAGACGGCAGACGGTCTTTACGTGGTTCGCTCAGGCTCGGTACGTATCTTCACCGAGGAGCATGGCAAGGAAACCAGCATGGGCGTGCGCAAAACCGGCGAGATTTTCGCCGACATTGCGATGTTGCGCGCGTACGTGCATGAGGCGTCGGTGCGGGCGTCGGCGAAGACCGAACTGCTGTTCATTCCTCGTGCCGCGATCGAGCCGGTGATCGCCGGCAATCAGGCCGCGTTGGCGTTTATCGCGAGCTATGTAGCGATCAGTTCGGCCGGCGGTTTCGTCGCTCAGTTGTTCGATCTGCGCGGCAAGCTCAACAAGGCGGAACTCGAAGAATATGTGCGCAGCGTCGGCGTGAAGCGGGTGGCCGAGGGCAAGGAAATTCTCAAGCAGGATGGGCGCGACGATCGGCGGCTCTATGTGGTGCGGCAAGGCGGCGTGCGCATTGTCCGTCACGAGGAAGGCCACGACTACACGCTTGCGACCTTAGGCGAAGGCGAAATCTTCGGCGAAAAAGCGTGTTTGATGCGGCAGGAGCAAATGGCGTCGGTGGTGGCGACGACCGACACGCGGCTGCTGGTGATCCCGGAGCGAACCGTCCATTTCATTCTGGAACGCAATCCGAAGCTGCGCGAAGTCCTGGATGAGCGGATTCGTTACGGCGACCGCGAATTGCAGCGGCAAAAGCGCCTGGAGCAGCGGCGCAAACTGCCTTTGATGCTCGACCTGCAGACCAAACCCGAGTTCGGCGAAAAGGTCATCAAGCGCTTTGCGCTGGTCGAACAGGCCGAAGAAATGGATTGCGGCGCCGCGTGTCTCGCCATGGTCTGCCGCCACTACAGCATTCCGATGACGCTCGGCAAACTGCGTGAACTCGCCAACGTCACGACACAAGGCGCCACGCTCGACAGTCTTGCGCGCGCGGGCGAATCGCTCGGCTTCACCGCACGCGGCGTGCAATGCACATTCGATTCATTGCGCGGTTTCGATCTGCCCTTCATCGTGCATTGGGAGGGCTACCACTATGTAGTGGTGTACGGGCTCTCGAAGGACTACGTGTGGGTCGCCGATCCGGCACTCGGCTTCCGGAAAATGACGGTCGAGGATTTCGAACGCGGCTGGAGCGGCACGTGTCTGCTCTTTACCGGCGGACCGAATCTCATGCAGATGTCCGCCGCGCGTTCGCCGTGGATACGCTTTGTCGGCTACCTCAGGCCGTACAAGAAGATTCTCGGTCACCTGTTCCTTGCCACGTTCGTGATTCAGGTACTCGGCGTGATTCCGCCGCTGATCATCCAGAACATTCTCGACGGCGTGATCGTGCATCAGAACGTCAGCCTGCTGCATCTGCTGATCGGCGGCCTGATTATCGCCAATGTGTTTTCGCAATTGATGTCGACGATTCGCGCGTATCTGGCGAATTTCATGGTGCGCAACATGGACTTCGCGATGATGTCGCAGTTCTTCAAGCACACCATGTCGCTGCCGTTCTCGTTTTTCGCCAAGCGGAAGACCGGCGACATCTTCGCGCGTTTTCAGGAGAACCAGACGATCCGCGCCTTCCTCACCGAATCCACGGTGACCACCGCGTTGAATCTGCTGATGGTGTTCATCTACTTCACGATCATGTTCGTCTACAACGTGAAGATGACGCTGGTATTGATCGCGTTCGTGATACCCATCATGGCGTTGACCGCGCTAGCCACGCCGAAGATCAAGAACTATGCGCGTGAGGTATTCACGGCCTCGACCGAGTCGAAGTCGTTTCTGATGGAAGCGCTCGCCGGTGTCGAGACTATCAAGGGTATGGGTATCGAACGACCGGTGCGCTTGCGCTGGGAGAAGAAGTACGCGAAGGCGCTCGAAGTGCAATACCGGGCGCACGCCTTCAACATTCTCATTGGGCTCGGCAGCCAGTTGCTGAACGCGGCGACGACGATCGCCATCCTTTGGGTCGGCGCAAATCTGGTGCTGGCGCGCGAAATGACCATTGGTCAGTTGATTGCGTTCAATGCGTTCATGGGCAGCGTGCTGGGTCCGCTGATGGGACTGGTCGGCTTATGGAGCATGTTGAACGACGCTGGCGTGGCGATGGAACGCCTCGGCGATGTGCTCGATATCGAGCCGGAGCAGAAGCCGCAGGATTTGCCTTCGCGCGTGATGCTGCCGGAACTGCAAGGCGAAATCAGTTTTAGCGGCGTCTACTTCCGCTACGGCGAGGACGACTCGGCGTACGTACTGGAAAATATCAGCTTCGACATCAAGCCCGGTGAACTGGTGGCGATTGTGGGTCGCAGCGGTTCCGGCAAGACGACGCTCGCCAAGCTGCTGGTCGGCTTTTACGCGCCGACCGAGGGCAAGATGACCATCGACGGCTACGACCTCGGCGTGGTCGACAAAGCCTATTACCGCGCGCAGATCGGCTATGTGATGCAGAGCAATCTGCTGTTTTCCGGCACGATTGCCGAAAACATTGCCAGCGGTGACGACGCGCCCGAACGGCGCCGCATCGAGGAGGTCGCGAAAATGGCCGACGCGCACGCGTTCATCAGCAAGATGCCGCTCGGCTACGAGCAGATTGTCGGCGAACGCGGCATTGGCTTATCCGGTGGGCAGATCCAGCGGCTGTGCATCGCGCGGGCGCTGTATCACGATCCGCGTCTGCTGGTTTTCGACGAGGCGACCTCGGCGCTGGACTCGCAATCGGAAAGCAATATCCTCGGCAATATGCATGACATTCTGAAGGGCCGAACGGCGGTGATCATTGCGCATCGGCTCAGCACCATCATGCGTGCGGACAAGATTCTGGTGCTGTATGAAGGGGCGATTGTCGAACAGGGCCGTCACGATGAACTGATCCAGCGCGGCGGCATGTACTACCAGTTGGTCCAGAAACAGTTGAGTGCGTGATGAAGATACTCGACCAGGTAGAAGAGCTCAGCCCGGCGATTTCATACGCGGGTTTGATCGAACGCATCGAGATTTTGCGCTCGACGCTGCGTTGGTCATCCCGGCTCGAGCGCGCCGACATCGACAAGCTGCTCCGGCAAGCCACCTCGTTGCGCGACGAAGTCATGCAACTTTCGCACAAGGAGCGCTTCGTACAGGCCGCAACGGCCGCTGAGCCCGCTGCGGCTGCGGATCAATCGCGTGGTGCGCGCAGAAAGGCATTGATCGAGCGCAGCTTCATTTTCGAAGGGACGTTCGGTGACAATCCGCGTTTGCTTGAATCGCTCGAAATCGCCGAGAAGGCGGCGCCGACCGATTTGCCGGTGTTGATCGACGGCGAAAGCGGCACCGGTAAGGAGCTGATGGCGAAGGTGATTCACGCGAATGGTTCGCGCTCGGACAAGCCCTTTATCTCCGTGAATTGCGGTGCGATTCCGGACAATCTGCTGGAGTCGGAATTGTTCGGTCATCGCAAGGGCGCGTTCACGGGAGCCTCGAACGACCGCAAAGGCAAATTCGAAAGCGCGCATACCGGCACGATCTTTCTCGACGAAATCGGCGAGTTGCCGCTGGCCGGCCAGGTGAAGCTGCTGCGCGTACTGGAAGCGCACGAGATTCAGCGCGTGGGCTCCGATGAAACGATTGCTGTCGATACACGCATCGTCGCCGCGACCAATCGCAATCTGCGGCAACTCAGCGAAGAGGGCAAGTTCCGCGAGGACCTGTTCTACCGTCTCAGCGTAATTCATGTCACGTTGCCGCCGCTGCGCGAGAGGCGCGATGAGATACCGCTGCTGATTGCCTGGTTCGGCGATGAAGCCGCCGGAACGCTAAAACGCAGGCCGGTCAGATTGACGCCGCGGCTTCGGGACTTTCTGCTGAACTATGCGTACCCGGGCAATATTCGTGAGCTGCGCAACGTGATGTATCGCGTGTCGTGTCTGGCCGGCGACATGGCGGATGTCGATCATCTGCCGGTGGACATGCGGCCGGCCGCGCCCGGGTCAGCCGCGGCTGTGTCCAATGTAGTCACTGCGACGGGACAGGAGCCGATCAGCGTGGCGAATCTGATGTCGCTGAGCGACGCGAAGCGCGCCGCGAGCGACGACGCGGAAAAAGCCTTCCTGGAGCGTGGCTTGCGCGAAGTGAGCGGCACCGTTGCGGAGCTGGCGCGGCGCATCGATATGAACCGCTCGCATCTGCAAATGCTTCTGAAGAAGCATGGCCTGCATTCGAAGGATTTTCGCAATCGCAATGCACCGCCCACGAACAGAAACGGCGCTGACGAGCACGATGAGGAAGACAGCGATAGTTGAGGCTGGATGCTTCGACGGCTTTCGGGCGTGCCTGATCAGAGCCTCTCGAGAACTTCAAGAAAGAGCAATATGCCGATGAAGAAGCCAATCCATCTTACCGTGGTCATGAGGCTGGTGAGCCTGACAGCCAGTGAGTTCACGGCGTCCGCGACAGGATTCGCCATTAAGTCATCAGCGCGGCCGCCGCTCGTCGTTGCGCTACGCAATTGAGCAGTTGCGAGGTCGATACGAAGGTGGGTGACGTAGCCAACTGCGATTTCCGGACATTCAATTGCGCCGTCGCTTTTGTTGGGCCTGAGAAAAAGGTCCGGCTCGCGCCGAGGGTTAGCCATAGCACTTTCGGCCGTGTAGAGGTGTCGCAGCGCCAGTCCCAACTCGACTGCGCCAAACCGGCCGTCAGACGTCGCCTTCGAAAGCGCATGTATACAGGCTTCGGGAATGTGGCAGGCGAGCCACCACTGATCGGGTTCGCCGGTCTCTGCGTCGGCCCGATTGACACCGAGACGAGCAGTACCGAGCGGCACGTCGGCAAACGAAGTACCGAGTTCGTCCTCCAACTCGCGCAGACCTAAGCGGTCAGCCTTGCTGACGTCGCGGGCCTCGAAGGACACCTCAACGGCGAGCATCGCGTGTTCAGCGTCGCCGATGATCGACAGCTCCTGGCCATCGAGATGTGCCACTCCGTGCAGCGACGTGGAAAGTGTTGGCTGTTTGTCTGCGTCCAGAGGCTCTGCGAGCTGTTGCGCCACATGGAGCTGTTCCAACCGCAACCACATTGACCTGGCCGGGAAATACGTCCGCTTCTCGCCATCCAACCCGACATGTTCGAGGGCGTGATCCTTCCGCTCGATCAATTCCGTCGCGACGTTTTTTTCCAAAAACTCCATGGCGCGCCCCACTCGTGATTGCGTCAAGCCCTTGAGCGATCAAGGCCAAGGGCGTGGGTGTTGTCCGCCTGAACGCGTGGACAAGGCGCCGACGGTTGCGTATTGCAATGCAGTACGCTCACGGGAGGGATACTACCCATCCGAATGTTGGGTGGATATTAGGAAGAACACACATAAATTGCAATTTCTTTCCAACTGTGTGTTCAAGGCGCGGGGTTCAGCAGGGTTTTGTCTGACGCATACGGATCTTCAGCCTGCACCACCACGGCGGTGACATTGTCACGTCCACCGTGCGCAATGGCCAGTTCGACCAGTTCATCGGACGCGCGCTCGCATGCCACCGAGGTCAGCACCGCCAGTATTTCCGCATCGCTGACTTCGTTGCTGAGCCCATCGCTGCAAAGCAGGAAAACGTCGCCGTCCGCGACTTCGATTGCATCGTCGTCGAGTTCGAGCACGTCCGTGGCGCCCACCGCGCGCGTGATCATGTGCTGCGCCGGGTGATGGCGCGCTTCTTCGTCGGTAATCACGCCGAGCGATTTGAGTTCTTCCACCTGACTATGATCGCGCGTGAGTTGCCGCAATTGCCCTTCGCGATACAGATAGAGACGACTGTCGCCGGCCCATAGGTAACCGCAGAAGCGGTCGCACGCGAGCAGCACGATGACGGTGCTGCCGATCCGTTGCACCTGGCGGCGCGCGGCTTCGTCTCTCAGTTGGCGGTTGGCCTTTTGCAGCCGTGCTCGCGCGTCGGCGATGCAGGTTTTCATCGCGAGCGGCGGCGCGAGCCGGCTCAGCGAATCGATCACCACGCGGCTCGCCAGATCGCCGACCGCGTGCCCGCCCATGCCATCGGCGACGGCCCAGCGTCCGGGTTCGGGCTGGGCGAGGCAGGCATCTTCGTTGATTTCACGGACGCGTCCGGCGTCGGACCGCGCGGACGACGTCCATCGAAATTGGCTCGGACAGGTCACAAGGGTTACACCGTATCGTTTCTGCTGCGTGCGTCCGGGGAGACGTTGATGTTCGAGTTCGCACCGGTGTTGCGTACGTCAACCGACTGGAACGTGTTGATCATCTGGTTAGCATAGAAGTTGTTCGAGATGTCGTACAGGTTCACGACGGGACCGATGCTCGGCGTTTCCCGCACATAGGGCTGAATCCAGCCGTACACCCACGGCGCACCGCCGCCGCCGCGGATCGCCGTCATTGCTTTACGGTCGAGCGCGAGGTTCAGCGAGAGGTCGTTTACTGTGATGGAAGCCATATCGTTCTCCGGTTGGCCGCGTGCGTCGGGCGCGCGGTTGAAAAGGAATTGAACGTGATGGTGCAAGTGCTGTGCCAGTTTGCGGCTCGAGCGGGCGCTTTCTCGTAACGCATTGATTGGTGGGCGATTCCGCGCACGTGGGCAGGCAGCGCCTGTTCGTGCAGAGCTGGAGAGGTCGGGATGCAGCCAACATCCGGGCACTCACACCGGTGCAGGACCCAACACATTGGCCGGACTCCCGGCCCCTGGCGAACCGACTCGCTGTGGCTCAACCTACGCTCCAAATGATCGACGTCTGCCAACAGATCGGCTTGATTTGTGTCGGATCTCAACGGACATCTGCCGCACTCAGAATGCCTCCCAATTCCTGTCAGCCCTTTAAATAAAGGCTTTTCCCGACATGGCCCGGATGATGCAAAAGATCTCGCAACAGTGTTGGATATTGAAGCGAGACCAGCCATGAACACGAACCACCTCCCGACGAGCAGCGAAGACCAAGACGAACGCTGCAATGAAACGTCGACCATCGACCTGCCGATCGGCGCGCATCTCGTGACGCAACGGCGCGGCTACGAACATCACGGCATTTATGTCGGCAATGGCCGCGTGGTTCATTACGCGGGTTTTGCGAGCTCGGCGCATCGCGGTCCGGTGGAAGAAGTGGAATTGACCAGCTTCGCCGCCGGTCATCCGTTGACGATCCGCCCGACCCCGAGCGCCCGTTACGTCGGCGATGAAGCCGTGCGCCGCGCGCGCTCCCGCCTCGGCGAAAACCATTACCGCCTGCTGACGAATAACTGCGAGCACTTCTGCGCATGGTGCCTGCTTGGCGAAAGCCGCAGCGAACAGGTGCATTGCTGCTTGACGCATCCCCGTGCCGGCGTGCTCACGCTGGTGTGTCTGGTGAAGGCGTTTGTCGAACGTACCGCGAAGAATGGTCAGGTTGCCGCCCAACTCGCCTGAGCGAGCGGTAACGAGCAGGAACGAGTTCAGCAATTCAGGGATTCAAGGATCGAGGAGAGCATCATGGTTGCCGCAGAAAAGACCTTGCACTGGGCCGTCGATAAATGGCTTGCGCCGACCCCGTCGATGCCCGCACGTGTCGTTCAGTTTTGCCACCGCGCGTCGCAGCATCAGCGTTACGTTTGTGTAGAAGCTCTGCGGCCGAGCGGTTTGTTGTCGATCTTCTTCTTCCGTCATGACGACGGCTCGTGGAACGTGTTCCCGCCGCAAGCCGAGCGGCCCGCCATGAACGGCCATCGACGCACGGCAGTTTGCTAGCTTTGTGTGTGCGAGGCCGCTTCCTTGACGATCCACTGACTGAACAGCAGCATCGCCGACGTCATCGGTTTGCCTTTCAACCACGTCAGCCAATAGCTGCCGGCGTGAACTTCCACCTCGAAAGGCCGCACCAGCCGGCCCGTGTTGATCTCGTGATCGAACATCAGCGCCGGCGCCAGCGCGATACCCGCACCCTGCATCGCCGCTTCCACCATGAGCCGCGATGAATCGAACACCGGGCCGCGAATCGGCCGCGGCGGGATGCCGGCGGCCGTGAACCAGCTCATCCAGTCGTCGACGCGATAGGAGCGCAGCAAAGTTTCATTGGCGAGATCCGTTGGCACGGACAGACGCCTGGCGATCTCGGGCGCACACAGAATCGCGAGCGGTGCGTCGAGCAGCCGGGTGGCGAGCGAGCCTGGCCAGGTGCCGTCGCCGAAACGGATCGCGAAGTCGAGGCCTTCGGTGGCGAGATCGACCAGATTGTTGTTCGTCAGCAGCCGCAGCTCGACAAACGGATGCGCGTCGCGAAACGACTTGAGCCGCGACATCAGCCAGCCCACCGCGAAAGTGCCCACCACGCCGACCGTCAACACCTCGTGGAAGTGGCCGCCGTCGAACTGTTTGAGCACGGCTTCGATGCGATCGAACGCATCCGTGAGGACAGGGCGCAGCGCGAGGCCTTCGTCGGTCATGGCCAGTCCGCGGGGCAGACGTTTGAAGAGCGCCGTGCCAAGCCGCTCCTCCAGCGTTCTGACCTGCTGGCTCACGGCCGCCTGGGTGACGTTCAATTCGAGCGCGGCGCGCGTGAAGCTCAGATGCCGCGCGGACGATTCGAAGGCGCGCAGCGCATTCAACGGGAGATACGGTCTCATGGCGGAGGCATAAGATTTTCTAGGGGTTAGGCTAACTTATCATCGTTTGCCAGCGGGTGCCGAAAAACCGATAGTTGCGGCTTCACATAAGGAGCGGCGATGATCACAAGACGGAAATTCGCGGGCGCGATGCTCGGTGTTTCGATAGCTGGGGTTGCGGTTGGCAGCGGCGGCGCGTTCGGGAAAGCGGTGAAGGCGGGCACGGCAAAGCAGGGCGGCAGCGTGGCCAAGGCGGACGCCATTCGTCAACGGCTCGCGCAGATCGAAGCGGAAAGCGGCGGCCGGCTCGGCGTGTCGATCGTCGACACGACCTCCGGATTGCACGCCGGTTTGCGGACGGACGAGCGGTTTCCGATGTGCAGCACGTTCAAACTGCTCGCGGCGAGTTTCGTGCTGACGCGCGTGGATCACGGACAAGAAGACCTGGAACGGCGCATCGTGTTTTCCAAAAGCGATCTTGTGCCGTACTCGCCCGCCACCAGCCAGCACACCCGTGAGCGCACCAGCGAAGCGGGGATGAGCGTCGCCGACTTGTGCAAGGCGGCCATTACGCTCAGCGATAACACAGCGGCTAATCTGCTGCTGGCGAGCTTTGGCGGCCCCGCGGCTTTGACCGCGTTCGCGCGCAGTATCGGCGACGGCATCACGCGCCTGGACCGCAATGAGCCGACGCTGAACGAAGCGACGCCCGGCGATCCACGCGACACCACCACGCCCAATGCCATGCTCGGCAATCTGCGCGAGCTGCTGCTGGGCGAGCGTTTGTCTTCGTCGTCGCGTGCGCAATTGCTGGCCTGGCTCGCCGCCAATCAGACTGGTGGCGAACGGATTCGCGCGAAGCTGCCGAAGGATTGGGGCGTCGGCGATAAAACGGGTACGGGCGATCACGGCACGGCAAATGACGTCGCGATTCTGTGGCCGCCGGGACGCGGGCCGATTCTCGTGACCGTTTACCTGACCGAAACGAGTGGAGATGCGGCGCGCTGCAATGCGGCGATTGCTGACGTCGGCGCGTTGATCGCGGCGTCGGTTTGATGGTGTGAGCGTTCGTTCAGGTAAGCCGTCGCGTGGCCAACCGCACAGGATCTGCGCATTTGGCAAGCGACGGATTTTCGCTTACAATTTTTTCCGCCCAAGGGCCACGATAAATACCTGACTAGCAACAGACGGTCGGCTATCCGTGGACTTGGGCGTTTTCATTTCTAGGCGCGTGCGATACGCGAGTCAGCCGGAATTCGAGCGATAGGCTGAGGAGCAACCGTAGCCGGAATCAACTTCCCTTGCACCAGCAACCCAAGCGTCTTCACCACGAAAATTCCAATCACCACGTTCGCCGCGATGAACAAAACCGGCGCGAGCCATTCGAGCGGACCCGTTGCGCCTCGTTCGACCATGCGGATCGCCATCGTCGGCAATGCGGCTACACCGAAGCTGAACGCCCAGTATCCCGGCACGAATGCTTGCTGGCGAATCCACGGCAGCAGACGCAACAGCAGCAACGCCTGGTAGAGCCCATAGCCGAGCAGCATCAGCGCGACCAGATCAGGCGTGCCACTGCTTAAGCTCAGATACGTCACACCGCCCACCACCGGCGGCGCGAGCTGAATGCCGAGGATCGGACGCAGTGCTTCGGGCAGCGCTTCATGCACGGCGGCGCGGTGCAGAATCATCGATTCGATCGCGAGCCAGGACAGCACGCCGGCGCCGAAGAACAGCCCGCCCAACTGATGAAAACCGAAGGCAGCCGCCGCCGTGCCCGCGACAAAACTCGACGCGACGGTCGGCAGATAAATGGCCGGCGTGATCAGTTCAGGCTTGCGCCCACCCTGCCAGAGCCGTCCATGCAGGTACACGCCGAGCACCAATTGGGCGACCACGGCCACGCCGAACAGTGCAAGCGCAACCGAATGCGCATAAGGCTGCAAGAGCTGCGCGGCCAGCAAACTCGAAACCGGCCCGAGCGCCGCAAACGACGATTGCACCGGATGCTGCATTTCCGCGCGAGCCTCGGCTGCATGCGTCAGCCACTTATGCCCGTATGCGAGCAGAACGACGAGCCACACCACAAGCGCTGCGACGCTGAACACGTCTCCAGCGATTGTGGGCAAATGCCACACCCTGATCGCCACACGCCACAAGTTGGCGAACGCCAGCGCGCCCACCGCGATGCCGAAGAAAGAAACTGGAATCGTGCCACGATTGCTGTTCATCTCTGATCCTCCGAAGCGTTGCGACGCGCTCCGATGTTCCGGCGTTGCGCGTTCGATAACGTACTCTAGAGGGCGGTGGCAAAACGCTGAATGCCGGGACGGCTCAACAAATGGCGCGATCGTCTCAACGTGCATTCACAGCGCGTGCTTTGCCCCAGTTGCGGCACGTTCCGTCGGGTTTCGCCGTCCAGCCGCTGATTTCCGGCTGTTTCGGCCCCGAAGAATCACTGCCTGATATGACAGCCCCGCGTCATGGCGTAAAATTTCCACTTCGATATGATGTAACGTCATTTACGCTAACTCATGCCAACGCCTGCGGACAAATCAAACTCAAAGGAAAGCGAGGGCGTTGCCGTCATCGATCGTGCTTGCGCGATTCTGTTCGCCTTCAGGCCGGACGACGTCGCGCTCACGCTCGCCGAACTCGCGGCGCGCACGGGGCTCTACAAGAGCACGCTGTTGCGGCTTGCGGGCTCGCTGATCCAGCACCGCCTACTGCTTCGTCTGGATGACGGCCGCTATCAACTCGGCTCCGCGACCTTCATGCTCGGCGCGCTGTATCAGCGCAGCCTGAACGTCGGCGACATTCTGGTGCCGCTGATGCGCGAACTTGCGGAAACGAGCGGCGAAAGCGTCTCCTTCTATGTGCGCGACGAGGCGGTGCGTGTGTGCTTGCATCGTGTGGATTCGACGCATGCGGTGCGATTTCACGTGCGCGAAGGTGACGTGCTGCCGCTGGAAAGCGGCTCGGGCGGTCTTGCATTGCTGGCGTTCGGCGGCATGCCGGGCGAGCCGTACGAGAAAATTCGCGAGGACTTCTACTGTGTGTCGATCGGCGAGCGTGATCGGGAGACGGCGGGGGTTTCGATGCCGGTATTCGGTGTGCGCCAGAGTTTGCGTGGCGTGCTGACGCTTGCAGGCCCGAGTTCGCGCATCGATCAGGCGTTCCTCGAGAGCAATCTCGGCGCGCTGTTCGATTGCGCCGCAGGCGCAACGGATGCATTAGGCGGCGACTCGCGCGCAATGCGCAACGCGCAGCGGCGCGCGGCCGAAGTTCAGGACAGGTGACGCTCGGGCTTGCCCGTGTACGTGTAGCTCATCTGGCGCGGCATCGGGCCTTTGTTGCGCTCGTTGCGTCCGCGTTGCTCCCAGGCATGCGACAGAATGCCGACCGCGCGTGACAGACAGAACACGCCGCGCGCCAGCTCCGGCGCAAAGCCGAGTTCCGCGTAGATCACGGCCGTTGCGCCGTCGATATTCATCGGCACGGGTTTGTTCTTGCGCTGCTTGAGCAAGGCTTCAATGCCGCGCGCGATAGCGGCGTATCGTCCGCTGATGCTTTGCTGTTCGACGCTGTCGTCCACGAGCGAAAGAAGCCGGATTGCGCGTGGATCGACCGGATGAAAGCGGTGCCCGAAGCCAGGCAAATACTTGCCGTGTTCGACGGTAAAAGCATCGACACCTTGCTCGACGGCTTCTTCCAACGTGGCACCTGCTTGCACGCGTTCGGCAATCGAGTCGTACAGTTCGACCGCCTGTTGACCGGCGCCGCCGTGCACATCATCCAGCGCATTGATCGCGGAGGCCATCGCGCCGTTCAACGGCAAACCGCAACTGGTCGCCATCCGCGAGATTGCAATCGACGGTGCATGCGGACCATGATCGACCGACGCCACCAACGCCGCTTCGAACAACCGCGCTTGTGCGGCATCAGGCAATTCGCCGCGCAGCATCAGCCAGATCATCTGCGGAAAGCTGACGTTGCCGATCAACTCCTGAATCGGGAAACCGCGCACCTTGATCGAGCCGGGATGGATATCGATGATCGAGGTGCTCCAGTACTCGGCGGCGAGCTTGGCGGCGTCGAATGCTTGCGTCATGTTCAGATGACTCCTTCGGAGCGTAGGTGGTCGATTTGTGCGTCGTCGTAACCGAGCGAGGCGAGATGCTCACGCGTGTGGGCGGATAGAACCGGTGCGGGCGTGGTCGGCGCCGTGTCGGCATCGGATAGCCTAAAACCCGCACGAGTGACGCGTTGCCGCTCAGTGGTGTCGTCGCCGGCAAATTCGCGGATGAACTCGCGCGATGCCAGATGCGGATGCGCGAGAATCTCCGGCACCGACATCACGCGTCCGGCCGGCACGCCTGCTTCGAAGAATTTCGCTTCCCAGTTTGTGGCGTTGTCGCTTGCAAGCGCCGCTTCGATTTCGGCTTTCAATGTCGCGCGATTCGCTTTGCGTGCGTTGCGCTCGGAAAAGCGCGCGTCGTCGAGCAGATCGGCGCGGCCGATCAGATGGCAGAGGCTCGCGAACTGCTTGTTCTCGTTCGCGGCGATATTGAGGGGGCCGTCGCCGGTTTTGAAGGTGCCCGAAGGTGCCGCGGTGAAATTCTCGTTACCCATCGGGGCGGGCGTGACACCGGCGTTCAGGTAGTTCGACACGACCCAGCCCATCGTCGCCAGCGTGGCTTCCAGCATCGAGACGTCGAGCATGCGGCCGTGTCCGCTCGCGCGGGCATCGACCAACGCGGCGCAGATGCCGAATGCCGCCGTGAGACCGCCCACGGTATCCGACACCGGATAGCCGACGCGCAACGGTGCGCTGTCGGCATCGCCGGTCACGCTCATCACACCCGAGATGCCCTGAATGATCTGGTCGTAGGCGGGGCGTTTCGAAAACTCGCCGTCCATGCCGAAGCCGGAGATCGCGCAATACACGAGCTTGGGATTCACTTCACGCAGGGCGTCGAAATCGAGGCCGAGCCGCGTCATCACACCCGGTCGGAAGTTTTCGACCAGTACGTCTGCGGTTTTGACGAGCTCGCGCAAAATGGCCTTGCCGCGCGGGTCTTTCAGATTGAGCGTGATGGACTGCTTGCCCGCATTCACCGCGACGAACGAGGCGCCCATGTTGCGCATGGACGCTTCCTTGTCGGCGCCTAAACGCCGCGCAAGATCGCCGCCTTCGGGGTGTTCGACCTTGATCACCTCCGCGCCGAGCAGCGCGAGTTGATATGCGCAAAACGGCCCCGCCAACACATTCGATAAATCCAGTACCCGCACTCCAGCCAACGGCAGCGTCATCTTTGAAGCCTCTTGTTCAATGCGTTCAATGCGTTCAATGCGTTCAATGCGAAATTTCGTCGAGGTTGCGATTGTTGGTGCGTGGCCCGAAGATGCCGATCGCGCCCATCACCATTACCATCGACACAGTGATCAACGCGAATACGCCCGGCACCTGGAAGTGGCGCAGCGCGAAGGCGATCATGAAGCCGGAAAACATCGCGGATAACCGCGACATCGAGTAGACGAAGCCGACCGCGCGCGCCCGCAAGCGCGTGGGGAACAGTTCGGTCTGGTACGCGTGATAGCCGACGGAGAGCAGCGTGCCGCTAAGCGTGATCAGCACACCGAGCATCATCAGCATGGCAGGCGAGGTTTGCATCGCGAACAGGCTGCCGAACACGGCGATACCGAGTGCCGACAACACGATCAAGGTCTTACGTTCGATGCGGTCCGCGATCGCCATGCCGATCAGCGGTCCGAACGGATTCGAGGCCGCAATAACGAACGAGTACATCAGGCTGTGCGTGATCGTTATGCCTTTCGAAACCAGCAGGGTCGGCACCCATGACGCGAAACCGTAGAAGCCGATCGCCTGGAACAGGTTGAACACGAGCATCGTGATCGCGCGTTTGCGATACGGCGGCTGCCAGATTTCGCGGAAGGCCGCCTTGGTGGTGGCCGGCTCGACTGTCGGGACAGGCGCGGGCAATGGCTTCCCGTATTGTTTCGCGACTTTCGCTTCGATTGCCTGCAGGACCTGTTCCGCTTCGGCGGCGCGGCCTTGCTGCGCGAGCCAGCGCGGGCTTTCCGGCACGCGCCGGCGAATGGACCACACCACGACCGCGCCGAGCGCGCCGATGATCACGACCCAGCGCCAGCCGTCGACGCCGTACGGCGCTTGCGGCACCAGCCACCATGCAAGCAGAGCGACGGACGGCACAGCGGTGTACTGCACCAGATGAACGAAAGCGAACGCGCGGCCACGCAGATGTTTCGGCACGAGTTCGCTGACGTACGTGTCGATCGTCACCAGTTCGACGCCCACGCCGATGCCTGCGATCAGGCGCCACAGGTTGATGGCGGGCGCGGTGGTTTGCAGCGCCATGACCAGTGTGGCCGCGGAATACCACAGCAGGGAAACAGTAAACACGGTTCTGCGGCCATAACGGTCCGCCATGCCCGCGAAAAAGAACGTGCCGATGAAGAGCCCCGCGAACGACGCCGCCACGAAGGCGCCCAGCCCGGACACGCCGAAGAACGACGCAGTGGTAGTCGCGTAGAGCCCGCTTTTGACGAGGCCCGGGCCGACATAGGCCGTAAAAAACAGATCGTAGAACTCGAACCAGCCGCCGATCGACAGCAGGAACACCAGCATCCATACCGTGCGCGTCGCCGGCAGACGGTCGATGCGCGCGTTGATGCCGGTCGTGAGTCCCTGCGCACTGGCGCTTGAATCGGGCGACGCGCCGGGTGCGTCGATCGGCAGGCTTGCCATGGAATCCTCCTTGGAGTGTCTTTTGTCGTATCGTTCTGTCTGACGGAACGACGTTCTATTTAATGAGTGTGCCGAGGTTAGTCCGTGTGGCGTCTGCCAGGAATTCGGGGTTTTACCTAGCCGTCACCCCCCCATTCGCTGCAACATCGCGAGAAGGGCGTCGAATGAAAGCGGCTTGCGCGCGTAGGCGATGGTGGAATTCGGTTGCACGGGGATATCCGCGGCGGCGCTGCACAGGATGATCGGAATCGCGCGCAGGTTGGGGGCGTTGTACAGTGCGGCGCACAGTTGCAGCCCCGACATGACCGGCATCATGCAGTCCGACACGATGATGTCGGGCCGGGCAAGGCTGATCTGTTCAAGCGCGGCCGCCCCGTTGGACGCCGTCAGTACGGTATAGCCATGCCGTTCCAGCAACAGTCGCCAGACCGCAAGGATGTCGAATTCGTCGTCCACGACCAGAATGGTTTTCATGGGCGGCTACGTTTTTCGCCGCGGCGTCAGCGTGGCCGACAGGCCTTGCGCTGAAACCACACTGGCGCCGCTGACCAGACCTCCGCCCAGAATCTCATCGAAACCGGGGACACCTGTTTCCATGTTGGAGCGGGAGGATGTCTGAGATTCGTGGATAGTCATTGTCGATATGTCGTTCAAAGTACGGAGAAGCGACAGCTTGCAAATGAAATCAAGCGGATGCGCATCGCTCAACCTAACCGCGTCGCAATTCGCGTTCCCGCTGGTGGGCGGCGCTGCGCTGCGCGTGTTGGCATTCGACGAGGGGATCCTGCCTTGGGCCGTCTCCCGCTTGGTGAACTGCATGCGGGAGGCCGCCGGGTAGCGTGTGCAAGGGACCGGGAGGGATTGCTTGCAAGGTGGTGCAGCGCAAGCGTGGCGGCGTTTTTTTCAAATTTGCGACTTTATTGGCAACGCTCAATCGCAGCGCGATCGGCGGCGCAACCACGATCGCCGGTATCCGGCTGATGGACGCCGCCCCTTTGCTCGATCTCGGAGTAAGGCACGCGTCGTTCGCTGACTCCAGGTCCCTCGTCGCACGGCAAAGGCGCTTCGCCGTATACAATTCGGCAGCGCCTGATTTTTGCCCAATACTGCCCTGATCCCACTCATGCCGAATCCGACCCGGGCCTTTCTTCTCGGTCCGCTCCTGAAAGGCGTTTCACGCTCCTTCTACCTTACCCTGCGCGTGCTGCCCGTCGGGATGCGCGATCCGATCGGACTCGCGTACCTGCTCGCGCGCGCGGCCGATACGATTGCGGACACCTCGCTGATCTCGCCCGAGCAACGTCTTGCAATGCTGCTGTCGCTGCGCGACCAGGTCAACGGCGCCCCGAACGACGGCGCGCTGTTCCAGCGCATGGCCACTGAAGTGGCGGGCCAACAGGTCCAGTCCGATGAAAAGGTTCTGCTGGAATCGCTAGGACCCGCACTCGAGGTGCTGCTGCAACTGAGCGAGTCCGACCGCAAGGCCGTACGCGAGATCGTGTCGACGCTGACCGAGGGCATGGAATTCGACCTTCGCACGTTCCCCGACGAACGTTCCGGCCAGATCGCCGCGCTGCGCGAGTACGACGAACTCGACCGCTATACCTACCTGGTGGCGGGCTGCGTCGGCGAATTCTGGACCACGATGACCTACGCGCACATGCCCGGCACGCTGAAAGAGCGGCCCGAGACGATGGCGCGCCGGGGCGTGCGTTTCGGCAAAGCGCTGCAGATGACCAACGTGCTGCGCGATTGCGGCAAGGATTTGCGGATCGGCCGCTGCTACCTTCCGCAGACCATGCTCGATCAATATGGTTTGAGCGCGCAGGATCTCCTGCAGCCGGCAAATTCTGTTCGCGCCCGGCCTCTGATGGTGGAACTCGTGCGCAGGTCGCTCGATCATTTTCGCGAGGCGTTGGACTATACGCTCGCGATCCCCGCGTTTTCAGTGCGTTTGCGCCTCGCCTGCTTGTGGCCGATTCTGATCGGCCTGGACACGCTGCTGTTGCTGGTGGATAACGAAGCCTGGCTCGACCCGGCGAAAGTCTCCAAGGTGCGGCGCAATCAGGTGTATCAGATCATCGCCTCGTCGCTACTCCTGGTGCCTTCGAATGGGCTGGTGCGCAAGTCGGTTGAAACGCGGATCAAGCAGATTGAAGCTCGGCTTTGAGTATCTGCTTCGCTATACGAATCATTTTGCTGCGTTGCGTGCGAACCTGATTGCACCAGCAGTACCCCAACGGATAGCGTGTTGGCGTGCGGCGCGTGTGCCGTGCGTGTGCAGTGTGGGCAAGCGTACTGAATAAAAGCGCCGTGGGCCGTAGTTTGGCGGACAAACCTCTTTGTCCGATTCCAGACTCCCATGGCGCCCACCGGAAAACAGCATTGCGACACGTTGGATCTGATCCGTGCGCTGGCGGCAGGCGCGGTGTGCATCAGCCATTTGCGCAATCTGATGTTCGTCGACTACCGCGCGAATGCCGGTATCGGACTCGCGGGCAAGGCGTTCTACTTCATCAGTAACTACGGCCACACCGCGGTGATCGTTTTCTTCCTGCTGAGCGGCTATTTCGTTGGCGGCTCGGTGTTGCGGCAGGTCGAGACGGGAACATGGAGCTGGCAGCGCTATCTCACCGAACGCATGTCGCGGCTCTGGATCGTGCTGATCCCGGCCTTGCTGCTGACGCTGTTCTGGGACCGCATGGGCATCGCGCTTGCCGGTGGGCCTTTTTATCTTGGGACCGAGGGCACGTTCGATCAGCAGATCAACGTCGCCTCGCATCTTGGCCAGGCGACGCTGCTATGCAATCTCGCCTTCCTGCAGACGCTCGCGTGCGGCACGTACGGCTCGAACGGACCGCTATGGAGCCTCGCCAACGAGTTCTGGTACTACATGTGGTTTCCCGCCTGTTATGTACTGCTGCGCCGGCGCCGCGGATTGAGCGCCATCGTCGCGGGTGTGCTCGCGCTGGGTACGATGGTCGCGTTTCCGTCGCTCCTGAACGGGTTCGGATTGTGGATGCTTGGCGTCGTACTCGTGTTGCTTGAAAAGCGCTTTCCGTCGCGCAGCGCACGGACGGGTTTGCCATGGTTCACGCTCGCCAGCGGGACAGTTCTTCTTGTGGCGCTGATGCTGACGCGCATGTTCTTGTTGAGTAACGACTGGATTGTCGGTGTGCCGTGTTTCGTGTTTCTGCGTTGCATACTTTGGGAAAACGTCCGACTGCGTCCCGCGCCGCTGTCGCGTATCGCGGTTCTCTTTTCCGGATTTTCCTATTCGCTGTATCTGACGCACTTCTCGTTCATTCTGTTTGTCGCGGCGGTCGTGGTCGGGCAGCGCATCGAGTTCGACGGCCGGGGCGCGCTGGTGTTCGTGACCATGCTGGTTGTCTGCTATGTGTACGCGTTCGCGGTGTACCTGCTGTTCGAGCAGAATACGAAACGCGTGCAACGTGGCATCCGGCAGTTCCGCCTTCTACGAGCCAAGCCCGATCCAGCCACGCCGCATAGCTGAATAAGGTGGCATGATCGGTTGATTTATTCGGCATCATTGAATAGCCGCCAATCGGGAAACCCCTAGCATCCTGCATCGATGGTTCGCGTTAGTCTCTTCAAAAGAGGAGACGATTCATGAGACAAGCGTTCAATATTGCAGTGGTGTTGTTGCTTGGTTATTTGATGGCGGATAGGGCGCTGATGCGCGCGCAAGCCGGAGAGATGGGGACAATTACGTGCCACCAGGGCGCGGAACTGGTCAAGTCGAATGCGTTGAAGAAAGGCTTCGGTGACGCCGGGGCCAGCAGCCAGGGTGAAAATTTCCTGTCGAGCTGTCTCGTCACGGGGCGCGGTCAGGTAGGCGATCTGATCGCCCGGGAATAACGCAGGCAGCCTGGTACCGCTGAGGCTCAGACCAGACGTAGCAGGACATAAACAAAAAAGCGCCCAGACCGTGAAGGTCCAGGCGAAGTCATCGGGAGCCCGATGACGGAGGTATCGAATACAGAACTGGCCCGCGATCGGGGATACTCGGTCGCGGGCCAGTTCGTTTGAATCAGAGCGTGCGGCTGTGTTGCTCGCTTGGGCGGCCGATCAGGGCAAACGGCGTGGCCTCAGCGGTTCGTTCCGCCGGGAAGCTTGTTCACCGGTCTGGTTGCGAGCTGAGATGTCAGCCTGGTTGCCAGCTTAGTTGCCGAAGTAAACCGACTTCGGACCGTTCGCCTGAACCGGGTGGCCCGACTGCGACGAGCCATTCACCGCACCGCCGTAACTGCTTTCTGCGGCTTGGGCAGTGCCGTTTTGCTGGGCGACACGGGCTTGCGCAGCCTGGATGTCAGCCGGATAGTACGGGTCGGAGCGGCCCGGCTGGTAGCCGGCCTTTTCGAGTTGAATCAGTTGCGCGCGGACCTCGGCGCGGGTCACGGGCTGGTTGGACTGCGCAAACGAGGCAACAGGAGCGGCCAGCACAGCGGCGATAACAACAGCTTGAATGAGCGATTTCATGATGAACTACCTCCAGTTCGGTCTTTATCTTGCTACGAGCAGTGTTGTTCGCAGTCAGTGATTGCATTGTAGTTTTGCGATCTGACCGGAGTAATCATCGAATCAGGTAAAGTTTGTTGCGGGATTTGAGATAAAAGAAGAGTGCTTTGTTTGATGGGCCCTTGTGCGCAACGTGAAAAAAAGGGCGCCGACGGCGCCCTTTCTCCCTTTACGACCTGACGGTCAACTCAAACCGCAGCGGGCCGCCATTTCAACAGCCGCTGTTCGACCGTCGTCAACAGATAGTCGGCAGCCAGCGCGACCACGGCCAACACGATCATTGCAGCAAACACACCGCTTGCATTGAACGCGCCTTGCGCAGTGGAGATCAGCAGACCGATACCTTGCTTCGAGCCGAGGAACTCGCCCACCACCGCACCGACCAGCGCAAAGCCGAAGCTCACGTGCAAGCTGGCAAGAATCCAGCTCAACGCCGACGGAATCACCACCGAGGTCGTCACCTGACGGCGCGACGCACCGAGAATCTGCGCATTCGCGATCATGTAGCGGTCCGCTTCACGCACGCCCTGGAACGCATTGGCGAACACGACGAAGAACACCATCACCACTGCCAGCGCCACCTTCGAAGCCATCCCAAGACCGAGCGAAATCACGAAGATCGAGCCGAGCACCACGCGCGGAATCGAATTGGCGATCTTGATGTAGAGGCTGAACACATCGGAGAGCAACTTGTTGCGGCCGAGCACGATGCCGCAGAACACGCCCGCCACTGAACCGATGATGAAGCCAAGACCGGTTTCTTCCAGCGTGACCCAAACCTGGGTGAGCAGCGGGCCTTGCGATGTGCCGTTCACGAACCAGTCGATGATCTGATTGAAAATCGCGGTCGGCATCGAGAAGAAGAACGGATCGATCCACTTCAGGCGCGCGGATAGTTCCCACCCGCCGAGCACAACCACCAGCACGATAATGCGCAGCGAGATCACCAGCGCATGGCGTTGCCGGATACGTTTTTGCGCGACGCGCTCGACCTGGGCGAGCGTCACGGGATCGATGCCCGAAGGCATCGTTTGTTGAGGGGTAGTAGACATATTTGCCGTTCCTTGATTAACCGATCTGCACTTCTTCGCGCAGGTCATGCCAGATGTCGCGCGAGATTTCGATGAAACGCGGGTCGTAGCGAACTTCCGATGTGACGCGCGGACGCGGCAGATCGATTTCGTACACTTTCTTCAGCGTGGCCGGGCGTGCCGTCAGCACGAACACACGGTCGGCAAGCGCAATCGCTTCTTCCAGATCGTGTGTGACGAACACCACCGAGCCGGCGCCACCCCACAGTTGCAGCAGTTCGTCCTGCATCAGCGTGCGCGTCTGCATGTCGAGCGCCGAGAAGGGCTCGTCCATCAGCAGGATTTCCGGCTTGTTGATGAAGGTTTGCGCCAGCGCCACGCGCTTTCTCATGCCGCCGGACAGTTGATGCGGATAGTGCTTGCCGAACTTGTCGAGGCCCACGCGGCGCAGCCATTCGTTGGCTTCGTCGTACGCGGCGGATTTCGAGCGGCCCCGATACAGCGGGCCGGCCGCCACGTTGTCGATGACCGAGCGCCATGGAAACACGGCGTCGGCCTGAAACACGAAGCCGATGCGCGGATCGATGCCGTCCACCGGCGCGCCCATTACGCGCACTTCGCCGGTGGTCGGCTTCAGCAAGCCGGTGATCATGCTGAGCGTGGTCGACTTGCCGCAACCCGTCGGGCCGACAACCGCGACGAACTCGCCGCGTGCCACCGACATGCTGAAGTCGCGCAACGCGATCGTCGCTTTGCCATCCGGGGAGATGAAACGGCACGATACGTTGCGCATCTCGATGGCGGGCGTATCGCGTGACATAGGTTGATTCATCGGCTGGTGCCTCGCAGTTCTCTTGATGTTGAAAGGGGGTTGCTTCGCGGGCGTTGCTTCGAGAGCGTTATTTCGCCGCCGTCTTGACCGCTGCCGACACGTAGTCGTTGCTGTAGGTCTTGGCGAGGTCGATATGCTTACCCTTCACCGAAGGATTGAACGCCGACAGCACCTTCAGGACAGTGTCCGGGCCGTCGGCGGGCATCTTGCCGTCCTTCGTGAACATCGGCAGCGACGCCTTCAGCGCGCCGACGTACAGGTCCTTGTTGTTGCCGTAGTAGTCCTTCGGCATCTTCGCGGCGATCTCTTCCGCGCTATGCGTCGCGATGAAGTTCAGCGTCTTCGCGAATGCGTGTGAGAGCTTCGTGGCGTCGTCCTTGTGCGACTCGGCCCATGCGCGCTGCACGTAGAAGCTCGAAGCCGGGTACGTGCCGCCGAGCGCGGCGCGGGTGCCTTCCAGCGTGCGCATATCGACCAGCACCTTGGCGTCGCCGGTCTTCAGCAACTGCGAGACGGTCGGCTCGGTGGTCATGCCCGCGTCGATGCGGTTCTGCTTGATGGCGGCGATAAAGCTGTTGTCCGCGCCAACTGGCAGCAGCGTGTATTGCGTGGACGGCACGCCCGCGCGTTGCGCGAGGTATTGCGTGAGGAAGCTGGTCGACGAGCCGAGGCCGGTCACGCCCAGTGTCTTGCCCTTCACGTCCGCCATGCTCTTGAGCGTTTCGGACGCCTTGGTGGAGACCATTTCCACTTCACCCGGCACCTGGCCGAAAATCACCAGCGCCTGGACTTCCTTGCCCTTGCTCTGCAAGTCGATGGTGTGATCGTAGAAGCCCACCACGCCTTGCACCGCGCCCGCGAGCAGTTCGTTTTCCGCGTCCACGCCGGCCGGTTGCGAAAGGATTTCGACGTCGAGGCCTTCGTCCTTGAAGTAGCCGAGCTGCTCCGTGAGCTTGGCCGGCAGATAGATGATCTTGGTGGCGCCGCCGACCATGATCGTCAGCTTCTCCGCATGAGCCGCGGCCGAAGCGGCGGCAAGGGTAAACGCAACACCTGACACGGCGGCAATCTGGCGCAAGTTACGCATGAAGCAGTCTCCTGAGGTTTAGTCGCCGCCCGGTGCGGATGCGGCGCTTTCTGGATGAATGAGGGCGATTATAGAAATCTGAAACCTTCTGGTAGCTTTCGGAGCTGTGGGCAAATCATGGGTGTTAACCCGAGAATCCACCGCAATCGCGCGGCCACCCCCTGGCAAACCCCATAACGTGGGCCACAAACCACGCAAGCCGCGCGCAAAGCCCTTGTTTTACGGCACAATCGGCGTCCTGACTTTTGCCGCGCATTGAGTTGCCTATTTCGCCGTTCTCCCCATGAAGCTGCTGCTCATCGAAGACAACCCCACGCTGGCGCACTGGCTCGCGAAGATGCTGGAGCAGGAGGCGTTCGCGCTCGACGCGGTGCAGGACGGCGACGCCGCCGACCGTTTGCTGCGCACCAATCACTACGACGTGATCCTGCTCGACCTGAATCTGCCGAAGCTGTCGGGCAAGAACGTGCTGCGCCGTTTGCGCCAGCGCGGTGACGCCACGCCCGTGCTGATCCTGACGGCGAGCGGTTCGATCGACGAAAAAGTGGAACTGCTCGGTGCCGGCGCGGACGATTACCTGGTCAAGCCTTTCGAAGTACGCGAGCTGATCGCGCGCATCAAGGTGGCGATCCGCCGCCAGTCGCCCTCGAAGGCGAGCGAGGTGGTGTGCGGTGATCTCGCGTTCGACATCGACACGCGCCAGTTCACGCTGAAGGGCGCGCCGCTGAACGTGACGCCGCGCGAGCGCTCGGTGCTCGAAACGCTGATCCTGCGTTTGGGCAAGACGGTAACCAAGCCCGCGCTGGTCGACGCGATCTTCACGCTCGCGGACGAGCCGAGCGAGGATGCAGTCGAAATCTACATTTCGCGGCTGCGCAAGAAGCTCGACGGCAGTTCGGCGGCGATCGTCACGCTGCGTGGGCTGGGTTACCTGCTGCGCAAGAAAGAAGATGACCAATAGCCTGCGCATGCGCCTGCTGTGGTGGCTGCTGGTGCCACTTGCGTTATACGTGTTCGTCACCGGCAAAGCGGAATACGACAACGCGCGGCGCACGGCGGACCTGGTGCAGGACAACCAACTTATCTCATCGGCGCGGATGATCGCCGGTGAAGTGGAATGGGTGGATGGTTTTCTGCGCGTGGATGTGCCACCCGCCGCGCTTGAAGTGTTCGTGTCGCCGTATCGCGATCAGGTGTTTTACAGCGTGCGGGTCGACGATGGCCGGCTGCTGGCGGGTACGCCGGATTTTCCGCAGCGCGCGGCGCCCTCGCCCGACACGGACGATCACTACGACACTGAACTCCATGGCCAGCCCGTGCGCGCGGTCGGCCTCGTGCGCCTGATGTACGACAACGGCGCGACACGCCGCGTACGGGTGACAGTGGGCAAGACGGTGCGCTCGCGCGATGCGATGGCGCAGCAATTGTGGCAACCGCAACTTGTGCGGCAGATCGAGATGATCGTGCTGGCGGTCGCGCTGGCCTGCATCGGCCTCACCTTCGAATTGCGGCCGCTGATGAAAGTGAAGGAAGAGGTCGCCGACCGCGATCCCATGCAACTCGAACCGATTCGCGTCGAGCGCCTGCATACGGAGTTGCGGCCGATCGTCGAAGCGATCAATCAATGTATCGCGCGGCTTGGTGTACAGGTGGCCGCGCAGCGGCGTTTTATCGCCGACGCCGCGCACCAGTTGCGCACGCCGCTCACGCTGCTCGGCACGCAGTTGCAGTTCGCGCGCCAGCAGGACGGCCTGAATCCCGCGCTCGACGAGGCGCTTGCCGCGATGCACCGCAGTAATCGTTCGATGGTCGGACTCACTAACAAGCTGCTGTTGCTCGCGCAGGCCGAGGCCGCAGACAACAAGCAACTGGCGGTGGAAACGGTCGATCTGGTGCCGCTGGCGATGGAAGTGGTGGAGGATCTGGCGTTGCTCGCGCAGGCCCGGGATATCGATCTGGGTGCGGAACTGAACGGCTCCGCGCCGGTGGCAGGGCATCGCGGCCTGCTGCAGGCGTTGATCGCCAACCTCGCGGAGAACGCGATCCGCTATACCGGCAGTGGCGGCCACGTCACGGTGGCGGTCAGCGCAGAAGCCGATACGATCACCGTGGCGGTGCTGGACGACGGTCCAGGCATTCCCGCCGAGTCGCGCAGTCGAGTGTTCGAGCCGTTCTTCCGGGCGTCGACAGATACTGAGGGAACCGGGTTGGGTCTCGCCATCGTGCGCGAAATCGCGGATGCGCATCACGGGGAGATCGTGCTCAAGCCGGGCGAAGGCGGCAAAGGCGTGCACGTGACCGTCTCGTTTCCGCGCGCGCCGATGGAAGGACCTTCGCCCGTTTGAATCAAGCCCTTTAAATCGGCGGCGTTACAGGTAGTCGGGACAAACCCGCAATCGGCACAGGAAACGCGTGTTCGAAAGCTTACAGAAGGATTTGTAGCGCTAGAATTTTGGGCAGGCGATTCATCGAACGCCCACCGCGCACGTGGGATATAGCGGAGACAGTCAGCAGAAAGGAACGACGAATCGTGTTTTCAGGCAGTTTGCGCGGACGCTTGCTGTGGTGGCTCTTGCTGCCACTGGCGGCGTTCGTTTCCATTTCCGGCATGATTTCGTATCGCAACGCGCAGACCACGGCCGACCTGGTTCAGGATAACGCGTTGCTATCGTCGATACGCATCATTGGCGAGGACATCGATTGGGATAACGGCCACGTGTCGGTCCAGATTCCGCCGGCCGCGCTCGAGCTGTTCGAGTCGCCGGAACAGGACAGCGTGTTCTATCGCGTCGAAGCGAGCGGCCACCGCCTGCTGGCCGGCAGTCCCGAGTTACCGGTGCCGCGCGGCGTGAGCGACGTCCCCATGCTGTACTCCACCCATCTCGAGGACGGCCGTGCCGTGCGCGCCGCTACCTACGTGCGGCAGCTATACGACTCGGGCCGCACCGAAGAAGTCGTCGTCGCGGTCGCAAAAACGGAAGGTTCGCGCGACGCCATGGTGTGGCGCCTGTTGCGGCCGCAACTGTTCGGCGAGGTGCTCACGCTGGTGCTCGCGATGGTGTTCGTCTATCTCGGGCTGACTTTCGAATTGCGGCCGTTGATGAAGGTGAAAGACGACGTCGCCGATCGTAACGCGTCGCAACTTGAACCGATACGCGTGGCGCGCTTGCATGTCGAATTGACGCCTATCGTCGAAGCGATCAACCAGTGCATCGCGCGCATGGGCCAGCAGGCCGCGACGCAGCGGCAATTCATCTCCGACGCGGCGCATCAGTTGCGTACGCCGCTCGCGCTGCTGGTGGCGCAGATCCAGTTCGCGCGGCAACGTGAGAATCGGGACGTGCCGCTCAGCGAAGCACTGGCCGGCATGCATAAAAGCAGCCGCAAGCTGACCACCTTGACCAACAAGCTGTTGCTGCTCGCGCAGGCCGAGTCCGCCGCGCCCTCCAATACGCGCGAACGGGTCGATCTGAGCGCGTTGATCGCGGGCGTGCTGGAGGAGTTGATCGCTTTCGCGCAGTCGCGTGAAATCGATCTGGGCGCTGAGTTGGAAGACGGCCTATACGTGACCGGCGACGAGGCGCTGACCGCGGCGCTGGTGACCAATCTCGTCGACAACGCGCTGCGCTATACGCAACCCGGTGGCCGCGTCACCGTGCATACGCAGCGCGGTAATGACAGGGCGATCGTGCGGGTGATCGACAATGGGCCGGGTATCAAAGCCGAAGCGAGGGCGCGCGTGTTCGAGCGTTTCTATCGCGCGTCGAACCACGCTGACGGAACCGGCCTCGGCTTACCGATTGTGCGCGAGATCGCCCGCCGGCAAGGCGGCACGGTTACGCTCGAGCCGGGAGAGGGCGGTGTTGGCCTCGTCGCCACCGTCGAGATGCGACTATGGTCGGCGGCGGTTTGATGCGTCGCCAAATCAGGGGAAACCGATGAAACTGCTGCTCGTTGAAGACGACGCTGACCTCGCGCGCTGGGTGATGAACCTGATGCAGGTCGAGAATTTCGTGGTTGACTGGGCGCAGGACGGCGAGCGGGCGGAGACGCTGCTCGGCGTGCAGTGCTACGACGCGGTGCTGCTCGATCTGCGCTTGCCGGGCATTGGCGGCAAGGACGTGCTGGCGCGTCTGCGCCGCAAACGCGACAACGTGCCGGTGCTGATGCTCACCGCCAACGGTTCGACTGACGACAAAGTAGCCTGCTTCTCGGCCGGCGCGGACGACTACGTCGTCAAACCTTTCGACGCGCGCGAGCTGGTGGCGCGCATCAAGGCGCTGATCCGCCGTCAGGCGGCGGGCGATAAGGGCCAGTCGATCGACTGCGGCGATCTGCGCTATCTGTTCGATTCCCGTGAATTCGTATTGCAAAACGAGCCCTTGCCGTTACGGCGGCGCGAACACGCCATCCTCGAAACGCTGATGCTGAAGCAGGGCAAGACCGTCTCGAAGTCCACCCTGATGGACAAGGTCTTCACGCTCGACGACGAACCCAGCGCCGATGCCATCGACATTTACATTCACCGCTTGCGCAAGCATCTGGCGAGCTCCAGCGCGAAGATCATGACCTTGCGCGGGCTTGGCTACATCCTGCGCGAAGAAGTGTCGTGCGAAGCGTTTGCCGAGTCGCTTTAGCGCATCAGAGCAATCCTTAAGGATTTCTTGAGGGTCGTTCAAGACGCCTCTCGACCACCCGCGATTCGCGCCGTTTCATTGGCACCTTCCATAAGGCTTTCATAAGGTTCCCCATTGCATTATTCGCCGCATCGAGCGAGCGCAAGCGCGCCTGCTCGCAACGTCGAATTAAATGCCTATTGATGGGAGAACCCGCTTGCTAGAGACCTCGACTTATCGCGTTGCGGAGATGCGCAACAAAGTGCCCGAGGCAACACTTGTCTTCTGGGCAATCAAGATCATGGCGACCACCGTCGGCGAGACCGGCGCGGACTATCTGGCCGTGCACGTGGGGCTCGGCACCGCGCTCACCGGCGGGATGATGCTCGCGTTGCTGATTGCCGCATTGGCCGTGCAGCTTCGCATGCGCAAGTACGTGCCGTGGATTTACTGGCTGACCGTGGTGCTGGTCAGCGTGGTCGGCACGCAGATTACCGATGCACTGACCGACAAGCTCGGCATCAGCCTCTATGCCAGCACGATCGCGTTTGCCCTCGCGCTGGCCGTGGTGTTCGCGCTCTGGTACCGCAGTGAGCGGACACTGTCGATTCACACCATCTACACGACGCGGCGGGAGCTTTTCTACTGGGCCGCAGTGTTGTTCACCTTCGCGTTGGGCACCGCGGCCGGCGATCTCGCGACAGAAGCGCTGGGGCTCGGCTTCATGATCGGTGTGGTGGCATTCAGCGCGCTAATCGCATTGGTGTGCGCCATCTACTACGTCGGCGGGAATCCGGTGCTGACTTTCTGGCTTGCCTACATTCTGACGCGGCCGTTGGGCGCCTCGTTCGGCGATCTGCTTTCGCAGTCCCGCACATACGGTGGTATCGGTCTCGGCACGATCAATACGAGCGTGCTCTTTCTGAGTGCCATCGTCCTGCTGGTCATCTTCGCGAGTGCAGTCGAACAGCGGTCCACACGCACTATCGCCGCACGTGAACCTTGAGCGCGTGTCGCTCGACAAGTCGCAGATGTAGCCCTTTTTCAATCGTATGTCGAATCAAACGGAAGAGAACAATCATGAACCAACGCACGCTCAACAAAGCCGTCATCGCTTCTTTCATTGCCCTCTCCGCCATCAGCTTCGGGCATCGCGAGGCGGGTGGGGTCGGCTTTCCCTCGGCCGAGGCAGCCGAGCCTGTCAAGGCGTCGAAGCTCGGCGACCTCTCGCCGTTCCGCAAGATCGCCGCCGACACCGCGGTACTCGTCGGCCAGGGCAATCTCGCGGGCGGTAAGGTGCGCATCAAGGATCTGGAACTCGCATGGGACGACGCCGAGCCTTCGCTGAAGCCTCGCGCCGCAACGGACTGGCACACCGTCGACAAAGCGATCGACCGCGCGCTGAGCGCGTTACGCGCCGGCACGCCGAACGCAGCGGAATGCAAGCAGACGCTCGCTGATCTGCTGGCGGTGATGGACAGAATGAACGGCAAGGCCTGACGCGCCGAAAGGCGCGAGCGATGACAGAGGTCATCCGTGAAACATCTGTTCGCCTTTGAATCGGTACGGTATGCAAACCAATTTTTACCGCTGATTCAGCAGGTGGAAAGCTCCTGGTCGCACAAGGGCAGGAGCTCATTCACCTGGTCAAGAACGCCCGTTTTTTTCCAGGCCATGTACCGAAGATAACAAGTCTGTTGCGGCGGAAAAGTCGCCGGCAGCCTGTGCCACTTTTCTTTCGTCTGCTGTACCCAGAGTATCGCGTTGAGGATCTCGCGATCGCTGCGACGGGGTCGCCCGCGACCGGACGAAACCTCGGGAAAAAGACTCTGAACACGCGCCCAATCGGCGTCGGTGAGGGGGATCTGAAGCATCTGCCGCCTTGAATGACTGTGTGGGGAATGCGCAGTCGTTGCATGCTGCGTTTGCTGCCGATACTAGTAAATCTTTTTTTCTCGGTCAAATTTTATTGTTGCACTGCGATGCCCTCATTCATCGCTTGTTGTTTAGCGATCTTATTCACTATGCATGACACGGTTTCCCCGTTTGAAACGATGGACTTGTGGTAATCGCCGCGTTCAACGCCCTGTGCGATGGTCCCGTAACGTTGATGCGAAACGCTACGTAACATCGGCGTTCATACAAACGTTTGGCGATTGAAATTGCGCCTCGACAGGTTTGATCGGATGGTCGTAAACCATTGATCAGTAGGGCTTGCCGGCCATGGTCGCTGATAGGTCGCGCAGTGAACGTGCCACTTGGCACGACATGTGCATGCTTTAGCTAGGTTAATAAATTGCGCCTACGCCATGCTATCGCTCGACTATGAAAAGCCTGTATCGCTCGCAACTACGTTCGGCACACGTACCGCTTGCATTGAACAGACCGATTGGAACGACTCGCGCGACGATTCCATGGCGCTGAGCGAACTCGAAAGCCGCGTCCGCCAAGGTCTGCGCGCGGGTGAGTTTCATCTCGTGTTTCAGGGTGCTTATCGCGCGGCAGGCGGCGCGCTGGCGCGTCTCGAAGCGCAGGTTCGATGGACGCATCCCGACTACGGGCTGCTGCTTCCCGGCGTTTTCATGATGCCGCTCGAACACCCGCAGGTCGCGCTGGAGATGGCCTTGTTCGTCGTCGACGGCGTGTGCCGTGAACTGCGCGAGTGCCTCTCGTCGAAGATGGCGCTGCTGCCGGTCGCGATCACGGTGCCGGCGCAAGTAGCCGTGCTCGAATCGTTTGCCGACGACCTCACGCGCATCGCGCGATCGTATGGCGTGCCGGGCAACCTGCTTGAAATCGAAGTGCCCGATAGCGCAGACGCAGCACGTCTGCTGTCTTTGCGTACCTTGACGGCCGGCCTTCGGTCTGCGGGAACCGGCATCTTGCTGGGCAAGTGGGGCAACGGCGCGTCTTCGCTCGCACTGCTCGGCGCAATCGACGTGGACACCGTCACGATCGCGCCTGAGTTGATGGCAGCGCTTCCACGCGATCCTCGTGCCTGCGTGGTGATGTCGGCGTTACTGGATCTGCTTCACGCGCTTGACGTGCAGGTCGTGGTGAATGGTGTGGAGACCAAAGCACAGTTGCAATGGTTGAGCGCGTCATGGCCAGAAGCGTTAGTGCAAGGCTTCCCGTTCTCTCGCCCGAAGGCCGGGCTGGCGAATGTGCTGGCGCCAAGCCGCGACTCGTGACCACGGCAGAGGACGTTACGTAACGTCCCGCGTGCGATGTCGTTGAGGCGAGCACCCACTGCTCGCGGAAAATCGGCAACTGGCGCTATCGTCTGCTTCCACCGGCGACTGCTTGCCGGTGGTCAAAGAAGCTCATCGCCATCGTCACGCCGCTGAAGAATGGTGCGCTGCAATAGACGCGTTCGACCGCGTTCGTAGCATAAACATCTTATTGAAACGCACGTGTGATCCTGGCGAACAGCCCGTTCCTCGCGATCCATTCTGCGTAGGCACGATAGTCGGGATCGTTCATCAGATGCCGCTCCTCGGTTTTAGCGCGCATGAAATACAGCAGATTGACGCACGCCAGCGCGAAGCAGTGCGTGAGCGCGACTTGCCAGCCCATGGGTTCGATGAACGGCACCGAGACCATCCAGAACGAGAGGTTCTTCGTGATGTAGGCGGGATGCTTCGTGAAGCGATAAGGACCCGACGTGATGATGCCGCGATTGGTCAAGTTCGAAAATCGCAATCCGAATGCGATGGTGGAAAGCGCGTAGCAGAAGACCAGGGCGATAATCACGGTGCCCCAGATGATTCGGACAATCGGCACGGATATCAGCCAGTTGTCCCAGAACATCGCGCCCTGGTAGTGCATGTACTGGGCCGAGATCAGCGACCAGAACGGCTGATAACAGAGAAGTGCAACCAGCCAGCCGAGCGTGGTCGGCTCCGCGCTGCGCACGTGGGTATCGAGAATGCGTAGTGTGCACAGATAACCTACCGTGCCGAACATCAGGTCCATCGTGAAGGACAGGTCGTACATGAACCTGAACGTCGCCAGCGAGAACGGCGCGTTCATGGCGGTCGCAAGCGATGCGCCGATATGGTCCGCATCGGTGGAAAGATAGGTGATCATCAGCGGCAGGAAGAACGCTTTCACCATCCAGCCGGCGAGCATTTCACGCACGGGCTTCCAGTTGCCTGGGCGCTGCCCGAGGAATACGAGGCGGCCCCACAACATATAGGCATCGTCGACTTCGCGTTGACGCCTGTCCATCCACGCAAAGTAAAACGGCGCGGCCACGATCAGATACGGTGCGAGCGTACGGATCAGTGACCAGAAGGGGTTATAGAACGTGCCGTGATACTCGGGCAAGAGCCAGTAGAGCACACCGATGCCGACATACACGGAAGCCAGCGCGGCAAGACGCAAACTCACACGCGCGACACTGAGCGGCCGAACCGCCTGACCGGTCAGTCCGGCGCTTGGGCGTAGATACACGCGTGCGACGAACAGCTCGTACAGGGCGATCGTCGCGATGATCGCGAGGCAGGCGGCGGTGCTGCGGCGCGCGCCATCCAGCGCGGTACTGTCGCGTAGCAGCCAGAGCGTTAGAAGGCCGACGGCGATGCCAAGCAGGCCGACGGAAAACGGCGTCGCCGAACGCGGCCGCTGCTCCTGCACGTGCGCTACGTTATCCAGAGTGGAGTTCATGTCATCCTCGTAGTCATGACATAGATAGCGGCCGGGCTTCTGATTTTTTAAGTCCCGACCGCTGTGCTGATTACCGCTTATTTACCTGCGACACCACCCAGCAATCCGGTGACGAGGTTCGTCACCGGCGCCAGCGGATTCGTGCTGGTCGAACCGCTCCCCGCACTGCCCGCGTTGCCGGTCAGGCCGGTCACGAGGCCCGTGACCGGCGCGAGCGGCGAGGCCTTACCGGATGATGCCCCACTCAGCGTCGAAGTCAGTGTCGTGACGAGACCGGTGACGGGCGCGAGCGGTGAGTTTTGGCCCGCGGCGCCACCCAGCGTCGAGGTCAACGACGTGACGAGACCCGTGACCGGTGCGAGCGGACCGGCGGCGCTGGAAGTGCCGCCGAGCGAACCCAGGTTGCCGAGAAGTCCGGTGACCGGCGCGAGCGGACTGCCGGCGCCGGAGGTGCCGCCGAGCGAACCCAGGCCGCCGAGGAGTCCGGTGATCGGCGCGAGCGGATTACCGCTGCTGCCGGTCCCACCGAGCGAACCGAGGTTGCCGATCAGGCCGGTCAGCGGCGGGATGCTAAGGCCGCTACCCGATCCACCCAGTCCGCCAAGCGGGCCCAGCAGGCCGGCGATCGGCGCCAACGGGTTGGTCGTCGCGCCCGTTAGCAGTCCGCCTGCGCTCGTGACCGTGTTGCCAAGCTGACTTACTACGCTGCCGACGTCTTTACCCACCTGATTACCCGTCGCGCCGGACACTTGCTGACCGGCCGAATCGAGTCCGTTGCCGATGGTGCCCAGCAAGCCGTTGAGCGGCGCGCCGAGGCCCGTGGTGTTGCCGATGGTCTGCGTCGTATTCGAGACGGCGAGGGTGATCGGGTTGATAACCGAGCTCAGTTGGGTTTCGACCTGTTGAACCGGCGCGCTGGTCAGCGCCGAGTTCAATCCCGAGCCAACTTTGACGACGCCGTCACCCACGCCGCCGACAACGGTACCCAAGGTCGACGTAACGGGTGCGAGCGGCGCAAGAGGCCCGGTTCCGAGACTCGTCACCACACCGCCGACCGCGGTAACGGCCGCGCCTGCATTGGTAACGAGACCCGATGTGGAGGTCAGGGTCGGGCCAAGCGGATTGGTCGAACTGCCCAGCGTGCCCAGACCTGTGGCCACGCCGTTGCCGAGCACGTTGACGCCGTTGCCGAGATCGGTGATGGCGGCGCCGAGATTCGCAGTCGTTGCGCCGTTGACGCCGGGGACTGAGGTGCCGGTGATCGTGGAACCCGTGTCAGCGATACCCGTGCCCACGGCAGTGATGACGTTACTGACTTGGGTGACGACGGTGCCGAGAGGGGTCGAGGAGGCGCCCGAGCTGCTGGAGCTGCTAGAACTGCTGGTACCGGAGCTGCTGGTGCCAGAGCTGGAACCAGAACTGGAGCCGGAGCTTGAACCCGAGCTGCCCGAAGTGCCGCCTAGTCCACCGCCACCAAGCCCGCTGGGCGTGTTAAGGGTCGATCCACAACCGTAGAGCGCGAGTAATGTAAATGTCGCGACAGCGATGGCTGTCCGACCGGTGAATTTTTGCATGATGTCCCCGTTGAACGACTATTGGCGGGGTTGACACTGCAAGTTGCGCGCCAAATGCGAGTTATGGCTTCATCTCGGTGATTCAGCGTATATATGGTTGAAGATATTATGATATGAAGAATTTACCGCATCAAAAACACGATTCAGCCTGAAGTGGCTGCGCCGTGTTCCACGTACATGCTACGTAACGCGTCCGGCGGGCGTAACGGCGCGGAGCCGCCGCCAAACACCGCAGCGATTCCCGCCCTCAATTACGCCCTTCGCCGATTAAAACGCAGCGGTATAGATCGCTAACGCATCGGCCTCAGTAACAGGCCGGGGGTTGTTCACCAGAAGCCGCGTTTGCAGCATCGCGTCGCTCGCCATCCGTTCGAGTCCGCTACGTTCGATGCCGACATCGCGCAACCGGGCCGGAATCGCGGTCGCGGCAATCATCTGTTCGAGCCGTTCGATCAACGCCTGCGTCCTGCTTTCGGCACTGCCCGTGATACCCGGCACGACCACGTCCGCGAGTTCCGCGTACAGATGCGCCGCGGCCTCGGCGTTGAAGCGCAACACGTGCGGCAGCACAAGCGCATTCGAAAGACCGTGCGGGACGTGATAAATGCCACCGATCGGATACGCGAGCGCATGCACTGCGGCCACCGGTGAATTGGCGAACGCCTGGCCGGCGAACGCCGCGCCGAGCAGCATCGCTTCGCGCGCCGCGCGATTCTGGCCGTTCTCGCATGCGGGCAACAGATTGCGTGACAGAAGTTCGAGCGCCTTCACCGCCAGCATGTCGGACACCGGGTTTTTCAAATGCGCGGACGTGTACGCCTCGATCGCGTGAACCATCGCGTCGACGCCGGTTGCCGCGGTCGCGGCAACCGGCAGTCCGAGCGTGAGTTCCGCGTCGAGAATCGCCAGATCGGCGACCAGTTGCGGCGCGACCACGCCCATCTTCTTCGCCTCGCCCACCGTCACGATCGACACGGCCGTGACTTCGGAGCCGGTGCCTGCCGTGGTCGGCATCTGCACGAGCGGCAAACGCGACACGGTGATCTTGTTCACGCCGTACATGTCGGTGAGCGCCTGCTCTTGTTGCGGAGCCAGCACGGCGATCAGCTTCGCCACGTCCATCGACGAACCGCCGCCGAGTCCCAGCACGATCTCCGCGCCGGCTTCGCGTGCGCGCGCAGTCGCCTCGAGCACGATGTGCTCGGGCGGATCGGCGATCACGTCGTCGATCACGGTGGCATTCCAGCCGGACGCCGCGAGATCGGCGAGCGCCGGATTCAGCAGCCCACTCTGGTGAAGAAACCCATCCGTCACCACGCACAGGCGTGTGAGCGACGGAAATTGCGCGCGCAGCAAAGCGCCGAGACGGCGCGCTGCGCCAAATTCGACGACCATCGTCGGCACGGTTTGAAACCGGAATGCGTTCATCATTTCACCTGCAGGTCAGCACTGGCCATTGATTACTCCAGCAAGATCGGTACTTCAAACGTTCAGAATCCAGATTCCACCATTCGCTATCGCGGGTGGGCAGGCAGACGTCAGTTGTACCAGATTCGGATCGCTTTACTACAGGCACCAGGCGACCGTTGGCATTTAGCAGGAGTCGCATCGAACCGCTTGCTGCGTTGAGATCGTTTCTATTTTTCTCAGCCTTCTCGAAGCACTTCCCGAAATCACAAAACTCAGCGCGGCGAGTACCCAGACTCCGGCGCCGCCATAAAGCATCACCCAGCCAAAGCCGTCTATTAGCGCGGCGTGAACGGCAGTTCCGGATGGGTCCAGTGTAGCGAGTGCAGGGATTCCACGTCTGACCGCTTCGACGTCTCCTGCGGCAATCTTCTCCGCCAGTCGTCCGAGCGGGGCGGTGTCGAGCGTCGCAGGAAGTCGCGCCCTCAGATTGACCAGGATGCCGCCAACCAGGATCGCCCCCATCAACGCGATGTTGATCGCAAGCGTAATCATGCGCGCGCTCATATCGATCCCGGATGCCATGCCCGCCCGCTCCGCCGGAACCGCACCGGTCGTCGTATTGGTGACAGGCGTGTTGGTGAGGCCGAGGCCGGCGCCGGCGAGGATGCAACCCGGCAACATGGTCCACACGCCGGGATGCGGGACGTTGCTGCCGTATTTCATCAGCATGAAGCCAAGGCCGATCGTAAACAGGCCTGCAGGTATCGCGATTCCCGATCCATAACGCAGCGCAAGACGTTCACCGAGCGGCGGAAATAACAGTGTCGGCAGTGTGTACGCGAGTAGCGCAAGACCGGCGCTCACGCTGTCGTAGCCGAGGCCGATCTGGAAATAGATCGGCAGATAGATCATGAACGGCCAGAAGCTGAAGTTCATCCCCGCGGAGCCCATCAGCGCGCCGGAAAATTTCCGGATCCTGAATACGGAGAAGTCGAACATCGGGCGAGCACTGAGTCGCTCAGCGCATAGAAAAGCAATGAAGGCGACGGCCGTTGCCACCAGAATCAGGATCGCGCGAAGACTCGCGAAACCAAGATCCGAGCCCTGTGTGATGTAGTACGTGAGGCCGAACACCGCCAGCGAAAGCGTGACGATGCCGGCCACATCGAGCGTGTGCGCGTGCGGATCGCGCGACTCCCGGACGCCGCCGAAAACGAGCGTCAACGTGACAGCGGCAAGCAGCGCGTGGATCCAGAAGACCCATTGCCATCCCGATACCGCAACGATCATCCCGCCGATGATCGGTCCAAAACCAAGCCCGATACCTAGAATGATGCCCCACGCGCTGAAGGCCCGGACGCGCTCAGGTCCCTCGTTGAATTGATGCGAGAGCACGGCGACCTGGCATATCAGCATCGCGCCGCCACTCGCGCCTTGCAGCAAGCGCGCGACGATCAACGTCGGCACGCTCTGCGCGAAACCGCAGATCAGCGAGGTGAGGCCGAACAGCGCGATCCCGATGACGAAAATACGTCTGCGGCCGAATCGGTCCGCCAGCGCGCCGGTTGCCATCAGCACCGTCGTCACCCCGAGCGTGTAGGCATTCATGATCCACTGCATGCCCTTGAAGTCGCCATGCAGGACGCGCTCGAGCGTCGGCAGGATCACCGGCACGCTGGAGATTTCGAGGCCGAACATCAGTGAAGCCAGGCACACGGCGCCCAACGCCAAAGTGTTTTTGCGGATGGAGAAGCGAGCCGTCGATTGCGCGGCGTTGCTCGAAAGGGCGTCGGCTGCCCGCGTGTCCGACAAGCTTGATGGATGTTCTTCTGCGATAACCGTCTGGGAACCTTCGTCGTAGGACGGCGGCGCGTTTCTGGACCTGGACATAGGAATTCACCTCGATAGTCGATGGCTTTGGCCACCATGGACTGTGTAATATAGAGGGAATCTAAGTCCCTATTGACGCGAATAAATCCCGGAAATGCGTCCTCCATGGAACCAATAAGGTGAGGGTATGAGCGACATTCTCGACGGCGTGACAACGTTCGTGCGTGTGGTTGAGACGGGCAGTTTCGCGTTGGCTGCCGAACGCATGGACCTCACACGCTCGGCGGTCGGCAAAGTCATCGTGCGGCTCGAAAAGCGTCTCGGCGTGCGTCTGCTCAATCGCACGACGCGCAGCCAGAGTCTCACCGAGGCCGGGCAAGCGTATTACGACCGTTGCGTGCGCGCGCTGGCTGAACTCGAGGCCGCCGAAGCCGATCTGGACTCGGGGCGTCGCGAACCGAAAGGACGTCTGCGCGTAAGCGTACCGCAGGCCTTCGGTCATCATTGTGTAGCGCCGGTGCTGCTTGGGCTTGCGCGCAGGCATCCGCAATTGAAGATCGACATTTCGGTCGCGGACCGCTTTGTGGATGTCGTGGAAGAGGGCTTCGATCTCGTCGTGCGGATTGGTCCACTTGTCGATAGCGTGAGTCTCGCGGCGCGGCGGCTCGGTGTTCAGTATGCAAGTATTGGCGCCGCGCCGGCGTATCTGGCGCGCTGCGGCACGCCGGGCCGTGTGGCTGAATTCCACGGGCACACGATCATTGCTTATTCACGCAACGGGGTTATCGAGCCGTGGAATGTGCTCGATGTCGATGGGCAAATCCGCCGCGCGGATGTTGTGCCGCAGCTTAGCTTTGACGATATGCAGGGGATCGTGGACGCCGCGATTGCGGGCTTCGGACTGGCGTGGCTACCGAGCTGGCTGCTCGCGCGTTTTGAGGCAACAGGTCAGTTGCAGACCGTGATGGAGAATTGTTTTCGACCTTCACAGGAGATCCACGTTGTGTGGCCGAAGAGCCGGTATCTCGCGTTGAAGACGCGCTGCGCGATCGATGCGCTTGTCGCCGAGATTCCCGCGATGCTTGGAGCGCCCCCAGCGAACTGACAAGGAGGCGCACCCCCGCTGCCACTGCAGGCGCGCCACCGTTTGTACGTAATGCCTAGAATTGCAACGTAGCGCTAGCCACGGCAGTTCGTGTCGGCGAAGGCGCCACGTAATAGCCCCACGCGGTGGTCCAGTAGCGGCGGTTGAACAGATTGTTGATCCCCGCACGGAACGTCACATCCTTGCCGGCGATTTTCGTCTCGTATCGGCCGCTCAAATCGTAAGTGACATAAGCCGGCACGAACTGTGTGTTGGCCGCGTCGACCGCCTGGTTGCCGACGTACTTGCCGCCGAACGCCAGCGTCAGCGGACGCAGATATGACGGGTTGTATTCGATCCGGCCGGTCACGGTGAATCTCGGCGCGCCATACACGCGCTTGCCTTCGACACTGGCGTCGTCCACGTCGACCGCCTTCGTGTCGAGCCACATCACGCCGCCCATCACGCGCCATTCGCTCGTCAGCGCGAGCCAGCCGCTTGCGTCGACGCCGGTATAGCGCTTCGTGCCGTCCTGCACGAAGATGTTGGCCGAGTTCGTATAGTTGTAGCCCTGATCGACACGGAACAGCGCAAGATTGGCGCCCCACTTGCTGTGGTCCGTCTTGAAGCCGACTTCGTACTGCTTGCTCTTCAGCGGGCCGAATGTGTCCGGGTAATTGAGGTTGGTGTTCGATGCCGCGCCACCCTGTTCCAACGATTCGACATAGCTCGCGTACACCGTCGAGTACGGGTCGGTCTTGAACATCAGCGCGAAGGTCGGCGTGACCGGATCCGCGCTGTACTGTGACGATACGGCGCCGCTCGTGTCGTACACGTGCTCGCGGTATTGCGTGTAACGCACGCCGACCAGGGCGGACAGACGCGATGTGAGCTGCACCGTATCGCTCGCGTACACGGCGGCCTGCGTGGTGCGCTGCTGACGATAGAGATCCGAGCCGATGCTGACTTCATCGTTGGTCAACAGCGTGCTGTTGTACAGATTGCCGTTGCCGAGGAAGTAGCCGTTATTCCAGCCTTCGCTGTTGCTGTACTCGCTGGTTTGCGTCTCGAAACCCGCGCCGATCACCACGTCGTGCTTGATGCTGCCGGTGTTGAATTTGCCCTGCACCATCGCGTCGACGTTCTGGTAGAAGTAACGCGTCATCGCCGCATAAAGCGTGTTCGAGTAGTTGCCCGCGTTATCGGTCACGAACAGGAAGCTGTCCGAATTGGTGCGGTTTTCTTTGGCGAAACGGTACTTCACGTTCGCATGCCAGTTCTCGGAGAGGCGGTAATCAAGCCCCGTGCCGAACGAAGCCATCTCGGTCTGATAGTAATTCTGCGGTTGCGTCAGCGCGTGGGTGACGGTGCTTGCGTCGGGAATGCCGAGGCCGCTGCCGAACATCAGGCCGAATAGCGTGCCGTTGGTTTTGCGCTTCTGATAGAAGGCGTCGGCGGTAAAGGTCAGGTCCGGCGTAATGCGGAAGTCGAACGCGAGCGAGGCTACCTGGCGGCGGATGTGACCGTGATCTTCCGCGGTGTTGCCGTCTTCGTTGACGAGGTTCAGGCGGTAGCCGAAGCGGTTGTCATTGCCAAAGCGGCCACCCAGATCGACCGCCTCGCTGAACACGCCAGCCGACTTGTAGCCGATCGAGATGCTGCGGTAGGGATCGTCGGTCGGGCGCTTCAGCACGTAATTGACGATGCCGCCCGGCGAACCGAAGCCATACATGAAACCGGACAGACCCTTGAGCAATTCGACCTGCTCGAACGGCTCGAGCGAGAGATCGGTGTCCCACGAGGGGAAGGTCTGGCCGTCGACCTTGATGCTGTTCAGCGTGTCGATCGGCATGCCGCGCACGGTGAAGATCGCGTTTTCGCTGATGGCGTTTTCGCTGATGGCCGATACCGCCGGGTCGTACTTGAACAGATCGTTGGCGGTTGCCGCCATCAGGTCCTGCGCCTCGTCGCTCGTCACCACGCGCGTCGAAAACGGCGTGTCGACCTGTTTGCGCGAGCCCAGTGCGCCGGCGCTGACGGTGTCGGCCTGCGCCACGGTTGTGTCTTTCGTTGCCGACACACTCACCGCAGGCAGGGTGGCGGCCGTGTCGCTTGCCGCGACCTGCGCCCATCCCGAGGACGACAGCGTAGACAACGATAAGCCGACGCTGACGAGGAGCCCCGCACTGAGTAGCGACGGAGCACGGCGGTGGCCGCGCAAAAAGGTTGGGCGCGCTGGGCGTCCTGCGACAAATGAATTCTGCATGTTGTTTGAGTTAGGCAGCGTGACGCCGCCGCGCACCAAAGATGTGCGAAACGGCCAGTTTCGAGCGAGTGGTTGTTAAACGGATGGTTCAAACTGCGACTTCATACGAATGGTAATGCATCTGATTCGCATTAACAATCGCTAGTTTCGCATCGCAAGTCATCTATAAGACATCTGTCTTAAGGCATAGGGCATTCGGCTCAAAGCCTTATCTGGCGGGGCTTGACCCTGTGCGGGGCGTGGCGGCGGCATGTTTGTTTCGCAGCGAGTACTGGAAAACACGCATATACTCACGGTCGGGCCGTAAAAAGTAGTGCCGTGGGTCGCGCTGCGTTCTTGCTGCTTTGTCGCCACCCCGCGGCTCAGCGCCACCAACGCTCTGTCTAACACTTCACCAAGCAAAGCATCAAACATGTCCACATCGCCGAAGATCATCTACACCCTGACCGACGAAGCGCCTGCTCTGGCGACTTATTCGCTGCTGCCGATCGTCAAGGCGTTCACGCGCTCGTCCGACGTGATCGTTGAAACGCGCGATATCTCGCTTGCCGGCCGGATCATCGCTGCATTCCCGGACTACCTGACCGCGGAACAGAAGGGTTCCGACGATCTGGCGGAACTGGGTGGACTCACCACGCGTCCGGAAGCGAACATCGTCAAGCTGCCGAACATCAGCGCATCGGTACCGCAACTGAAGGCCGCGATTACCGAGCTGCGCGATCAGGGCTTCAAGCTGCCGCCCTATCCGGATGTGGCGAATACCGACACTGAAAAAGACGTCAAGGCGCGTTACGACAAGATCAAGGGCAGCGCGGTGAACCCGGTGCTGCGCGAAGGCAATTCGGATCGCCGCGCGCCGTTGTCGGTGAAGAACTACGCACGCAAGCACCCGCACAAGATGGGCGCGTGGAGCGCGGACTCGAAGTCGCACGTGGCGCACATGAGCGGCGGCGATTTCTACGGCAGCGAAAAATCGGCGCTGATCGCAGCAGCCGGCGCCGTGAAGATCGAACTGATCGCCGCCGACGGTTCGGCGAAGGTCCTGAAAGAAAAGACGGCCGTGCAAGCGGGCGAGATCATCGACGCTTCGGTGCTCTCCAGGAACGCGCTGCGCAGCTTCATCGAAGCAGAAATCGCTGATGCGAAGAGCAAGGGCGTGCTGTTCTCGGTGCACCTGAAAGCGACCATGATGAAGGTGTCGGATCCGATCATCTTCGGTCACGTGGTCTCGGTGTTCTACAAAGACGTGCTGACCAAGCACGCTGACGCGCTGGCGCAAGCCGGCTTCAACCCGAACAACGGTATCGGCGACCTGTACGCGCGCCTGAAGGATTTGCCGGAGCAAACGCGTGAAGCGATCGAAGCCGACATCAAGGCTCAATACGCGCAACGCCCGCAACTGGCCATGGTCAACTCGGACAAGGGCATCACCAGCCTGCACGTGCCGAGCGACGTGATCGTCGACGCTTCGATGCCGGCCATGATTCGCGAGTCGGGCAAGATGTGGGGCGCGGACGGCGCATTGCATGATGCCAAGGCGGTGATTCCGGACCGTTGCTACGCCGGCGTCTACCAGGCAGTGATCGAAGACTGCAAGAAGAACGGCGCATTCGACCCGGTCACCATGGGCACGGTGCCGAACGTCGGCCTGATGGCGCAAGCCGCTGAAGAATACGGTTCACACGACAAGACGTTCCAGATTCCGGCGAACGGCGTGGTGCGCGTGACCGACGCAGCCGGTACGGTGCTGATCGAGCAGGCGGTTGAAGCGGGCGACATCTGGCGCATGTGCCAGACCAAAGATGCACCGGTCCAGGATTGGGTCAAGCTCGCGGTGAACCGCGCACGCGCCACCAACACGCCGGCTATTTTCTGGCTGGACGCAGCGCGCGCGCACGACGCCCAGATCATCAAAAAGGTCGAGCAATACCTGAAGGACCACGACACCAGCGGTCTGGATATCCGCGTCATGACGCCGGTTGAAGCGACCAGGTTCTCGATCGAACGCATCCGCGCCGGCAAGGACACGATCTCGGTCACCGGCAACGTGCTGCGCGACTACCTGACCGACCTGTTCCCGATCATGGAACTGGGCACCAGCGCGAAGATGCTCTCGATCGTCCCGCTGATGGCTGGTGGCGGCATGTTCGAAACGGGCGCTGGCGGTTCGGCGCCGAAGCACGTTCAGCAACTGGTCGAAGAAGGTTTCCTGCGTTGGGACTCGCTCGGCGAATTCCTGGCGTTGGCGGCTTCGCTTGAACACCTGAGCGGCGCGTATCACAACCCGAAGGCGCAGGTTCTGGCCAAGACGCTGGACCAGGCAACGGGCAAGTTCCTCGACAACGACAAGTCGCCGGCGCGCAAGATTGGCGGTATCGACAACCGCGGCAGCCACTTCTACCTGGCGATGTACTGGGCGGAGGCACTCGCTGCGCAAACCGAAGACGCTGCCTTGCAGGCGCAGTTCGCCGGCGTGGCGAAGGCGATGGCCGACAACGAAGCGAAAATCATCGAAGAGCTGGGTGCAGCGCAAGGCAAGCCGGTGGATATCGGCGGTTACTACCGTCCGAATGTCGAACTGACGAGCAAGGCCATGCGCCCGAGCGCCACGCTGAACAAGATTGTGGACGCGGTCGCTTAATGGTCGGAATGACGTGCTGAGTGAGGTGCCGAATGAGGTACTGAGGCCGTTGCTCAAAGTACCGAAGCAGGCCCTGAAGTAAGCAGCAAACAAGACGATGGCGCTCCTCAGGAGCGCCATCGTCGTTTCTACGCATACGTGAGTGGCGGTCATGCCTGCCCTCACACGTGAACGATTTCCCAATCGCTGAGTTTTTCTGGAATGTCGAGCGTCGACGTGTCGATTTCGGTCAACTGCGGGCAGGTCAGGCCGCGTGCGACTTCATCGGCTGCCTGTTGCGGGCTGGAAAATTCACCGAGCGTCTCGTTACCGTAGGTTGCCTCCCAACCGCCCTGGCCCGGCAAAATGTAGAACGCTCCCTGGGTCGATCCAAAGCGAAAGCCTTTCATTTTTAGTCTCCCAATTGCCATTTAAAAACCGCTGCGCCGCGGCGGCTTCATGTATGGAGCGGGGGGACACACTGCCACTGCGTTTTCGTCCCGTCTATTTTGCTGCACCACATGAAGCGCCGGCTCTTGTAAAAGAGTCTACGTCAGCAGGTCACGGCGCAAGGGGCTGTTAGACGGTTCATTCGATCAAAAAATATCGTTTAAAAATAAAGGCTTGTTGTCGTCATTTTGCGATGTGCAACGTGGGGCGGCATTGCGAAATGGCGAATTTGTGCCACGCACCACGATTTTTTACGAAGCAAGGGCTCATGCCACATCGTGAAATTTTGGCGGGTTGGCCAAATAGTGGGGCAGGGCGCATTCGGGGCAGAGCGCGGTTGCGCCCGTGATCGTTCTGTTCAGGAAAGAACCTGGCCTAGAAACGCTAGCAGCACGCGGTTGAACTCATCCGGCCGTTGCAGCGGGGCGAAATGGCTCACGCCAGGCAAAAGAATCAACTTCGCGCCGGGAATGGTGCGGGCGAGATAGTCGGCGTGTTCCGGCTTGATGAATTCGTCGTGCTCGCTCTGGACGATCGCAACCGGCACTCGAATCCCGGCCAGATCGCGCGCGGAGTAGTTGGGCTGGGTTCTCATCATTTCGCTGACCGCGCTGACAAATGCGTCGAAGTCGTCCGGCGTTGCCGAGAGTTGCGCATAGTCTTTGGCATGCCTTCCGAAGCAGCGATCGATGATCGGCGTCGGCACGAATTTCTTCGTCCCGCTCGGATCCATGTTGCAGCCGAAGAAAAACACGCCTGCAACCCGCTCCGGCACCTGGCGGGCCAACACCAGGGCCACGCACGCGCCGTCGCTCCAACCGGCTATAGCGGCCCGGTCGAGCTGCAGCGTGTTCATCACGGCCAGCACGTCGGAGGCCATCAGCTCGTACATATAGGGACGCGCATCGCGGGTGCTGCGGCCATGGCCGCGGCTGTCGATGACCACCACGCGATGCCCCGAGCCGACCAGCGCCGGGACCTGATAGCCCCAGTTGCCGCTGTGCCCCAGACCGCCATGCAGCAGGATCACCGGTTTGCCGGTCCCATAGGACGCGTACCAGATTCGCGCGCCTTCGTGCTCGACGTAGCCGTAGTCGTTCGAGACCGGCAGCGGGGCTGCGCCATGGGCTTCGAAATGGGTGAGGTCGTCGTCGTGGGATTGCATGAGGGTGCCTTCCTGGTGAGCTCAGTAACGCAAGGATCCACCAGGTTGCCAGCGCCGCCACCAGAAAATCAACAAAGCTACGAATTTTCGCGCCTGGACGGTGGATGGGCGGCGTCTTTCGGCAGCGGTGTGTCCTGCTTACTGATGAGTCTGACCGAGCCCATGTTGCGCTGGCGCATTCGCATTGCCGCCCGTCGTGGGCACCGCGACTTTTCTCCCCGGCGCCGGAAATACAACCAGCATCAACACGACCCCGGCCAGCAGCACCACCGCCAAGCCAATCAACCCATATTGCGCACTGCCGGTCTGCGTTTTGACCCAGCCGACAAACGCTGGACTCACAAACCCACCCGTGCCGCCGAGACTCGTGATCATCGCAATACCGCCCGCGGCCGACGAGCGCGGCAGGAAGGTCTGCGGAATCGTCCAGAACACGACAAACGAGCCGTACGATGCAGCCGCCGCGAGCGCCAGCAAGCCAACACCGAGCGCGACGTTATGGCCGGCGGCAGGCAGCAACGCGAACGCCAGCGCGGTCACGCAGGCGCTTGCCGCGACATGCCAGCGCCGTTCCATGGTCCGGTCGGAACTGGCGCCCACCACATAGGTGCCGAGCGCAGCCGCGATGAAAACAAGCGCCGACAACAGTCCGACATCCAGCACATTCGCGACGCCCATGTCGCGGATGATGGTCGGTGCCCAGAAGCCGATCGCGTTGAACGGCATCATCACCGCGAAATAGACGAGTGCCGCGAAATACACGCGCGGGTTCGCGAGCGCGCCGCGCAGTCCGTCGAGATGACCGGTTTGCTTGGTCTTCTCGTCGGCGGCGAGTTCACTCGACACCAGCGCTTTCTCGCGCGCGTCGAGCCAGCTCACGTCTTCCGGCCTGTCGCCGAGCATGAGGAACGCAATGATGCCGAGTGTGACGGCCGGCACGCCTTCTAGAAGAAACAGCCATTGCCAGCCCGGCAAGCCGCCGACGCCGGCAAGCCGCGTCATGATGAACCCGGACATCGGCCCGCCGATGATCCCGGCCACCGCGGTCGCCATCATCAGAAATGCGGTCACGCGTGCGCGCCGCGCGCCGGGAAACCAGCAGCTCAGATAGAAGATGATGCCGGGGAAGAAGCCCGCTTCGGTCACGCCGAGCAGGAAGCGCATCGCATAGAACTGCGTCGGCGTGCGCACGAACATCATCAGACTCGACACCAGCCCCCACGCGAACATGATGCGCAACAGCGTGCGGCGTGCGCCGACGCGCTGCATCCACAGATTGCTCGGGACTTCGAACAGCACGTAGCCGATGAAGAAAAGCCCCGCGCCCAAGCCGTAAGTCGACTCCGAGAAGCCGAGGTCGTGCATGAACTGCAGCTTGGCGAAGCTGATGTTGACGCGGTCGATATAGCTGATCACGTAGCAGAGAAACAGCAACGGAATCAGCCGGAAAAAGATCTTGCGGTAAGTGCGTTCGACCTCGACGGGCGTGAGGTTGTCCGTGGTCGATGTGCCTGAATGCGAATAGCCGTGCATGATGGTCTCGCGAAGAATGCCAACTGCGGTGGGTGTCGCTGCGCATGTTGCGATGCATATTGCGGCGCGCGGTGCATAGCACTGTATATAGCGCGGCAAATCAGCGACGTCCGATCTCAAAGCGGCCCGGCACCGCTTCACTATCCGTCCACGACATCTCGAGCACAATGCTCGCTTTCGTGCATGCCGTCGGCGGCGTTGACGGAGCCGGCTGCATTCGCGGCGCGCGGCAGGCAGCGCGCCAGCGCATCGCCGGCACGTACGCCCTTGCCGGCTGGCAGCACGAAAAGCGGATTGATATCCAGCTCCTTCAGGCTCGCTTGCTGGTCGAGCGCCATGGTGGAGAGCGCGACGATCGTCTCGACGAGGGCCTCGATATCACCAGGCGGTTTGCCGCGCGCACCGTCGAGCATCGCGAAGGCGCGCAATTCGCGGATCATCGCGTGGGCGTCGGCGTGCGTGACCGGGGCCAGCCGGAACGCCACGTCCTTCAGCACCTCGGCATAGATCCCGCCTAGACCGCACATCACAGCCGGTCCGAACGTCGCATCGTTCTCTATGCCGACGATCATCTCGATCGCATCGCGGATCTCTTCCTGCACCAGCACGCCTTCGATTCGCGCGTGGGGCACATGGCGGCGCGCATTCGCGATGATTTCGTCGAAGGCATCGGCAAGCGCCACTTCATCGCGGATGCCGACTCGTACTGCGCCGGCTTCCGTCTTGTGCGGAATGTCGGGCGATTGCACTTTGATGACGAGCGGAAAGCCGATCGACCGCGCGATGGCGCATGCTTCGTCGCTGTTGTGCGCGAGCGCGCTCCTGGGCGTTTCGATGCCGTAATCGCGCAGCAACGACTGCGAGGCATGTTCGGTCAGGTCGCCCTGACTGACAGCCAGCAGCGCGCGAGCTTGCTCTGCATCGTATTGCGGACGTGCAAGCGGTTCTGCACTACGCGCCGCCGCACGCATCCGCTGCGCCTGCGCATAGTCCGACAACGCCGCGAACGCGCGACCGCAACGCACGGGCGTCGCATACAGCGGTACGCCATGCGTTTCGATCATTTCGTATGCGCCGGCGGCCATGTCGCGGCGGGCGTTCCAGGCGAGCATCATCGGCTTGGTCGTGGCGTCGTAGACGCGCACGATTGCCTCGGCCATCACGCGCGCGACTTCTCCGCTCGCGGCGGCAGCCATGATCGCGATCGCGTCGATGTTCGGATCGTCGGCAATGATCTGCAGTGCGTCGGCAAAAATCCTCGGCTCGGCGAGAATGCCCGCCGTGAGATCGATCGGATTGTTCAACGAGGCGAACGCGGGAACGATCGGTTTGAGCCGTTCGAGCGTATCTGCCGACAACGCGGGCACGGACATGCCACGTTCGGCACAGGCATCGGTGATCAGAATGCCGGCGCCGCCCGAGAGCGTGACGACCGCGATCCGGTTGCCGCGCGGCAGGCGTTTGGCTTCGAACGCCTTGGCGTAGTCGCCGAGATCCGCGACATCGGTGACTTCGATCACGCCGGTCTGACGGAAAGCCGTGCGATAGAGCGCGGATGCGCCGCCCAGATTCGCCGTGTGCGACGTGGCTGCTTTGGCGCCGTCGGCGGTGTTGCCGACTTTCCACGCGAGCAGCGGTTTGCCGGCGTCGAGCGCGCGGTTGGCCACGTCGACGAGGCGCCGCGCATCCTTCAAGCCTTCGATATACGCGGCAATCAACGACGTTTGCGGGTCCGCGATACAGGCATCGACGAGATCGAGCAGGCTGACGTCGGCCTCGTTGCCGGTGGTGATGAAATGGCGCAAGCCGATGCCGAGTTCGTCGGCCATCAGCAGCAACGCGCAGCCGAAGCCGCCGCTTTGCGAAATCAATGACAGGCCCCCACGCCGGTAATCGACGCCGAACGGTGCGCCGAATCCGGCGTAGACGCCGGCGCCCGTGCTGACGAATCCCTGGCAGTTCGGGCCGATCACGCGGATGCCGAACGCCTGCGCGACTTCCGCGCATTCGCGCTGCAGCGCGGCGCCGGCTTCGCCCGCTTCCGCGAATCCGGAGCTGTAGATGATCGCGAAGCCGATACCTTTTTCGCCGCATTGGCGCAGCATGTCGGGAACGCGACGCGCCGCGACGAGGATCAGCGCGAGATCGGGCGTAGCCGGTAACGCGGCGATGCTGCCGTGGCACGCCACGCCGGCAATCTCGGCGTACTTCGGATTCACCGGATACAGCGCGCCTTGATACCCGTGCTGTATGAGAAAGCGCATCGGCTGGCCGCTGATCGACTTCGGATCGTTCGAGGCGCCGATGACTGCGATCGAGCGTGGATCGACGAGCCGTCGAATGTCGAGCGTGTTTGCAGCGTGCGCGGTGGTGTTCATAAGGGCGCTCATGCGGCACGCGCAGCGTCGGCGTGAACGCTGTCCTTCTGTTTCGTCTGATCCCGTTCAGCCGCGCGCCGCAGCGTAATCTTCGCGATGTTCAACTGATGAATCTGCGTGGTGCCCTCATAGATGCGGAACGCGCGCACGTCGCGGTAGAACCGCTCGACCGCATTGCCCGCGAGATAGCCGCGTCCGCCGAGCATCTGAACCGCGCGGTCCGCGACGCGTCCGCACATCTCCGAGGCGAACATCTTGCACATCGACGCTTCCAGCGCGACGTCTTCGCCTGCATCGCGTTTGCGGGCGGTTTCGAGAATCATCGAGCGCGCGGCGAAGATTTCGGTCTGGCATTCGGCGATCAGCGCCTGCACGAGCTGGAACTCGGCTACGGGCTTGCCGAACTGCTCGCGTTTCGATGTGTACGCAACGGCTTCGTCGAGCATCCGCATTGCCGGGCCCGTGCACAGCGCGGCCAGGTGAATGCGCTGCTTGTTCAATACCTTCATCGCGGTACGGAAGCCTTGACCTTCGACACCGCCGATCAGATTGGCCGCGGGCACGCGGCACGCATCGAACACTACGTCACCGACCGGCGAGCCCGCCTGGCCCATCTTGTCGTAAGGCGCGCTGGTGGAGAGGCCTGGCATGCCACGTTCGACGAGAAATGCGGAAATGCCACCGGCGCCGGGCGTGGCAGGATCGGTGCGGGCCATCACCGTGAACAGGTCCGCGATCGGCGCGTTGGTGATGAAGCACTTGCTGCCATCGAGGACGTAGTGACCACCGTCGCGCCGCGCGGTCGTGCGCAACGCGGTAGCGTCAGAGCCGGCGTCCGCTTCGGTCAGCGCGAAAGCGCCGGTCAATTCGCCCGAAGCGAGACGCGGCAGATAGCGCTGCTTCTGGTCGTCGGTGCCATCGGCGACGAGCGCTTCCGAACCGATGCCGGTATTCGTGCCGACCCGCGCGCGAAATGCCACCGAGGCCTGCGAAAGCGCGAATGCGCCGCGCACGAGTTGCTCCGTGGACAGTCCTGCACCGCCGAAGTCGCGTGGAATGCTCCAGCCGAAATAGCCGAGTTCGCGCATGCGTTCGACGAGATCCGCCGGTACGGCATTCGCCTGCTCGATTTCGTTTTCGCGCGGAATTGCTTCTTCACGGACGAAACGCGCGACGTCGGCGAGCATCGAGTCGAAATGCGAGGGGTTGCTGGTCATGCTTGTCTCCGTCATGTGAGTCGATTTATGACTGCACTATCGAAGATTTACAGGTCGCCGGCGTCATTTGTTCGACTCTGCAGAACAGAGTTTGGATATGCTGAACAGGAGGCGCAAAATTGGCTATCTGAAGGGAGACGACCATGGCAGCCCACAACAAGCTTCCCGAAGCCACGGCGCTGGCAAGCGACTATCTGGATTCGAAGGCGCGCTACGTGCCCGACGAATTCGACGGCGACCGGCAATTCGCCACCACGTTGGCGCGCGGCCTCGACATCCTGCATTGCTTTACGCCGCGCGAATCGCAACTCGGCAATGCCGAACTGGCGGTGCGCACCGGCATGACCAAGGCCACCATCTCGCGCTTCACCTACACGTTGACGCGGCTCGGCTACCTGCGTGTCAATCGCATGAACAACAAGTTTCAGCTCGGCTCGGCCGTGTTGTCGTTGAGCTATCCGTTGCTCGCGAGCCTGAGTGTCCGGCAGATCGCGCGGCCGTCGATGAAGGACCTGGCCGATCAGATTCGCGGTTCGGTCTCGCTTGGCATGCGCGACCGGCTCAATGTCGTGTATCTGGAAAGCAGCCGCAGCACGACGCCTTTGGGGTTGCCGGCGGATATCGGCCTGAGCTATCCGATCGTGCGAACCGCGATGGGCCGCGCGCTGCTCGCCGCGCTGCCGGCAGAGCGGCGCGAGGCGCTCTGCAACGAGATCGCGGTGAAGTCGCCGAATGAATGGAATACGTTTCGCGAGCGCGTGATGAGCAGCATCGATTACTTCTATGAGCGTGGGTTCTGCGTCTCGTACGGAGACTTGCGACGCGAAGTCCACGCCGTCGCGGTGCCGATGAAACCTTCGGCCGATGGCGAGATTCTGGTGTTCAACTGCGGCGTGCCGTCTTATCTGCTGAAGGAGAATCAGCTCGAAGGGGACATCGGGCCACGGCTGGTTTCGATGGTGCGGAGTATTGAAGGGGCGATGGGGATTTATTAGCGGAGGGCGCTTGCGCAGATTCGACGCCACCAGAAACAAACCCGGCTCATGCAGTCTTATACCTTAACGGTACATAGTTCGCGAGCAAGTGGCCGGGGATTCAGTAAGGGCGGTGTTTTAAGCATCAACGCCTTGCGATGTATAAATACATCGTAATACACCGAAACTTCCAAGCGCCAG
>NZ_VOSW01000043.1 GCF_009690905.1 Paraburkholderia madseniana | reverse complement strand
ATCATCGCCCATGCACTTAATCCTGTGGACTCAAGAGCGTAAAGCCGGCGATTCGAACGCGCGAAAAAATCAGCAGGACACGGAAAACGGATACCGGAGAAACCGCGGCCTATATGTTCTTATTTTGTGCGCGACATACCAGGGCGATGACGCCTTATTCGAATCGCCGCGCTTTCATCTGCAGTCCGCGCATGCGATAACCGCGGAGTTACTTAAATAATGAACAAGATTTACAAATCGGTTTGGTGTGAAGCGACGGGAACGTGGGTGGCCACGTCGGAAACGGCCCGGGGGAAGACGAAACGCGGGACGTCGCGGAAACAGGCGTTGGCACAGGCTGTGCTGGCTGGTGCTGTTTTGCTGGGAGGGGTGTCAGGAGCGTATGCGGGGAACGCTGACATTTATTTCGACGCCACATCACTAGTCCCGGCTGGAGATCACGACGCAAGCGCTAGTCAACCAGGCGCTATCGCGGCAGGCGCGAATGCCGTCGCGTCGGGTACAGGCTCCTCCGCGTTCGGTTATGGGGCCAATGCGACTGTCAACGGCGCCAGCGCGTTCGGCTATATGGCAGAGGCTAAAGCCAAAGCAGCGTTTGCTGCCGGCGATGGAGCGCTAGTCGACACAGGGGCGGAATACAGTACGGCCGTCGGCAACATATCCACGGTCAGGGGAATCAACTCGACATCCATCGGCGCCTTTTCGGAAGTGGACGGCGCCAACTCCGTTGCAATTGGCTATAAGGCCACTGCCACTAGCGACAACAGCATCGCGCTGGGCAACATGGCCGACGCTAGCGCCGACGGCTCCGTCGCATTGGGCCAAGGTTCGATCGCCGATCGTACTAACACCGTCTCTGTCGGTGCAAGCGGCGCAGAACGTCAAATCACCAACGTCGCAGCCGGCACTGAAGCTACGGACGCCGTCAACCTGAGCCAACTGAATGCGGCCGCCGCTAACGCCTCGCGCTATTTCAAGGCAGGCGGCGCCAATGACGGCTCGGACGACGCCACCGCAAACGGCGACCACTCGGTCGCGATCGGCGCCTACGCCAACGCTTCCGGCTACGCGTCATTTGCAGCCGGCACCTCCTCGTGGGCACAGGGAGACAGCAGCACGGCCGTCGGCACCCTCGCCACGGCAGCAGGCGACGGCTCGACGGCCCTCGGCTACAAGGCGAATGCCGTCGCGGTCAATTCGGTCGCGCTGGGCCAGGGCTCGGTCGCCGATCGTGCTAACACCGTCTCTGTCGGTGCAAGCGGCGCAGAACGTCAAATCACCAACGTCGCAGCCGGCACAGAAGCTACGGACGCCGTCAACCTGAGCCAACTGAATGCGGCTGCCGCTGACGCCTCGCGCTATTTCAAGGCAGGCGGGGCCAATGACGGCTCGGACGACGCCACTGCAAACGGCGACCACTCGGTCGCGATCGGCGCGTACGCCAACGCTTCCGGCTACGCGTCATTTGCAGCCGGCACCTCCTCATGGGCACAGGGAGACAACAGCACGGCCGTCGGCACCCTCGCCACGGCAGCAGGCGACAATTCAACGGCCCTCGGCTATCAGGCAAATGCCAGCTCCGCCAACTCGGTCGCCCTGGGCAACGGCTCGATCGCCGATCGCATCAACACCGTATCGGTCGGTTCAGCGGGCGCAGAACGCCAGATCACCAACGTTGCAGCCGGCACCGCCGACACCGACGCCGTCAACGTTGCCCAGTTGAAAGAAGTTACGTCGCAGACCGACGCCAAGCTCGACGGCGCCGTGATGTATGACAAGAACGCCGACGGCAGCGTCAACAAGAACAGCGTCACGCTCGGCGGCGATGCATCCAGTGGTGGCACGATCATCCACAACGTCGCCGACGGCGTGGACTCAACCGATGCCGTCAACGTCGGCCAACTGAACACGGCAATCGGCAACGCTGTGCAGAACATCACGGTGAATCCGAACGTGCCGTTCTTCAGCGCCGACGGCAATGTCGGCACAGAAGGTGCACAGGCCTCGGGCACGCATTCGGTCGCTGTGGGCGCCAACGCCAACGCCACCGGCACGAACGCCATCGCCATGGGCGCGAACTCGGTCGCAAGCGGCAACAACGCCACCGCGCTCGGTGCCGCGGCGAACGCCAGCGCCGACAACTCGGTGGCATTGGGTCAAGGCTCGGTCGCGGATCGCGCGAGCACGGTATCGGTCGGCGCAGCAGGTCAGGAGCGTCAGATCACCAACGTCGCGGCCGGCGTGCAAGGCACGGATGCAGTCAACGTCAATCAGTTGCAGCAATCCATGAGCGGCGCAGTCGGCCAGGCTAACAGCTACACCGACGACCAGATCCGCTCGGCCCGCCGCGATGCCTACGGCGGCACGGCAACGGCACTTGCAGCAGCAGGCTTGCCGCAAGCGGTCTTGCCGGGTCACGGCATGGTGGCCATGGCCGGCGGCACCTACGGCGGGCAGTCGGCGATCGCCATCGGCGTGTCGCAATTGTCGGAAACCGGCAAGTGGGTCTACAAGGTACAAGGCACCTCTGACTCGCGCGGCCAGTTCGGCGCGTCAATCGGCGCCGGCATGCACTGGTAAAACGTCGGCAAGAAAGATGACCGGTTCGATCTGAGCCAGTCACATCAAAGTCATCCGCGTTGCTGTACTGGCAGCGAGCAGGCGCGGGTCCGAAAGCGCTCGCGCCCTTTACGCGTGACGTCATTCTCAAAAGGAATGGTGTCACGCGTTTTTTTGCTCGACGCCACGTGCCGCACCGAATCCGCTAGCGCTAGGCAAGCGAAGCGGGCACCTGCGGCGCCCCACTCCATGTGTCGCTCAGCGCCGCGTCGCGCCCTCCTCTCACCGCTCAACGCTGCATCGACTCCCACACTTTGTAGAGACGCTTCACCGAGACCGGCATCGGTGTACGCAACTCCTGTGCGAACAGCGAAATCCGCAATTCTTCGAGCAACCAGCGGAATTCCGACAAGCGCGGATCCAGCACGCCGCCGCGTTGCGCGAGCGCACGCTGGTAGTTCTGCAACAGTGGCTGGAATTCTGCGAACTGCCGTGCGTCGCGCGCGGAGTCCGCCTTCAGCTTGTCGATGCGCAGCGCAATGCCCTTCAGGTAGCGCGGGAAGTGCGCCAACTGCGCATACGGTGTATCGACCACGAAGCGTTTGCTGACCAGGCCATCCAGTTGGTTCTGCATGTCCGCATGCGCGGCCGTGAACGCCTTCGCCTGCACCAGCTTTTTCGTCACAGTCGCGTATTCGCTGAGAATCTGCCCTACCAGCCGCGCGATTTCCTGAGCCAACAAAGTCAGACGGCTGCGGCCTTCGTCGCGGCGCGTGTGGAAACTGACATCATCGGCGGGCAGCGGGTCTTGCAGACAGGCGCGGTCGAGCGCGGTGTCGATCAATTGATCGCGCAGTTCTTCCTGGGTGCCGCGGGGCATGAACTGCATCGCCATTTCGCGCAAACCCGGGAGATTCTTTTCCAGGTACTTGATCGGCTCCTTCAATTGCAACGCGAACAAGCGCCGCAGCCCTGCGCGATGGATGCGCGCGGCTTCATCGGGTGAATCGAACACTTCGACGTCGCAATGCGTGCCGCGATCCACTAGCGCCGGATAACCGAACAAAGTCTGACCGCCACGGCGAATTTCGAGCAACTCGGGGAGCTTGCCGAAATTCCACGTTGTCAGCTTTTCGTACAGCGCGGTGCCTTGCGCGCCTTCTTGCGACGTCGCAAGCGGTCCGGGCGCAGCAGTGCTCTTGCCTCGCGAAGCCGCACCGTTTGCCGCGCCGACTGCTCCGCCTGCTTGCGCGCCGGCGGCCACGCCGCCACCGCCGCCCGCATCCGCCAACGCCACCCCGGCCGCACCCGACGCGATCTTCTGGAAGTGCTGCTGCGCCTGCCCGCCGAGTTCAGCACGCAGTTGCGACATATTCCGGCCCATCGCAAGCTGCCGCCCGTGCTCGTCGACGACCTTGAAGTTCATGAACAGATGCGGCGTCAGCGTTTCGAGTTTGAAATCCGATTGCTTCATCGCGACCTGAGTCTGCTCGCGAACGTCGGCGATCAGCGATTCGAGCAAACCGCCCGCGCCGAAGCGAGGACCACTATGCCGTTCGACGAAACCCGCCGCGAACTCGGGCAGCGGCACGCAATGGCGCCGCAGCTTCTGCGGTAACGATTTCAGCAGAAGTTGCGCCTTCTCTTTCAGCATGCCGGTCACAAGCCATTCGCAGCGTCGTGCGTCGACCTGATTCAGCGCATACAGCGGCACCGCGAGCGTCACGCCGTCGCGCGGCGAACCCGGCTCGAAGTGGTAAGTGAGCGCCATCTCGACGCCCGCCATCGTCATCCGCTTCGGGAACAGGTCGGTCGTGACGCCGGCAGCCTCGTGCCGCATCAGATCGTCGCGCGAGAGATACAGCAGACGCAGCTTGTCTTCCGGCTGGCCGCTCTTCTTCACCTCGTCGCGATACCAGCGCTCGAACGACGCGCCCGTATAGATGCCTTTCGGCAGCGCCTGATCGTAGAAGCCGAAAATCAGTTCGTCGTCGACCAGCACGTCCTGACGGCGCGACTTGTGCTCCAGTTGCTCGATGTCGGCGAGCAGCTTGCGGTTGTGCGCGAAGAACGCGAGCTTCGTATCGAACTCGCCTTCCACCAGCGCGCCGCGAATGAATAGTTCACGGGCGCGCGCCGGGTCCTGTTTACCGAAGCTCACACGCCGCCGGTGGTAAATCGGCAGACCGTACAGTACCGCGCGCTCGAACGCCGACACCTGCGCCGCGCGCTTCTCCCAATGCGGCTCGGACAACGACTTCTTCAGCAAATGCTCACCGATCTTTTCGATCCACTCCGGCTCGATCTTCGCAATGCAACGCGCGTACAAACGGCTCGTCTCAACCAGTTCGGCGGCCATCACCCATTTCCCGGCTTTCTTCACCAGCGCCGAGCCCGGCCAGAGGTAGAACTTGATGCTGCGCGCGCCGAGGAAATACGGTTCGTCGTCGGCTTTCAGGCCGATGTTGCCGAGCAGGCCAGTCAGCAACGCGAGGTGAATCTGCTCGAAAGTCGCTTCGGCCTCGTTCAGCCGCCAGCCGTGCTCGCGCACCACGGTCAGCAGTTGCGAGTGCACATCGCGCCATTCACGCAGGCGCAATTGCGACAGGAAGTTCTTGCGGCACTCGTCCTGCAATTGCCGATTCGACTTCTTGTGCGCGATCGCTTCTTCGAACCAGTTCCAGATCTTCAGCCATTGCAGGAACTCAGAACGCTCGTCGGCGAACCGGCGGTGCGCCTGGTCGGCCTGCTCCTGCGCTTCGATCGGCCGGTCGCGCGGGTCCTGCACCGACAATGCGCTGGCAATGATCAGCACTTCCTTCAACGCCTGCTGATCGCGCGCGGCGAGAATCATCCGGCCGACGCGCGGGTCGAGCGGCAAGCGCGCGAGTTCGCGGCCGAGCGGCGTGAGCTGGTTGTCGTCGTCGACGGCGCCCAGCTCGTTGAGCAGTTGATAGCCGTCGGCAATCGCGCGGCCCGGCGGCGGCTCGATGAACGGGAAGGTTTCGATCGCCGTCAGATGCAGCGACTTCATGCGCAAAATCACCGACGCCAGCGACGAACGCAAAATCTCCGGGTCGGTAAAACGTACGCGGCCCTGATAGTCGCTTTCCTCGTACAGACGAATACAGATGCCATCCGCGACGCGGCCGCAACGCCCTGCCCGCTGATTCGCGGCGGCCTGCGAGATCGACTCGACCTGCAACTGCTCGACCTTGTTGCGATACGAGTAGCGCTTCACGCGCGCCAAGCCCGTATCGACCACATAGCGAATGCCGGGCACCGTCAGCGAGGTTTCCGCGACGTTAGTGGCCAAAACGATACGGCGCGCGTTCGAGGTGCGGAACACGCGTTCCTGTTCGGCAGCGGACAAACGGGCGAACAGCGGCAAGATTTCCGTGTGCGGCGGGTGGTGCTTGCGCAGCGCCTCCGCGGCATCGCGAATTTCCCGCTCGCCGGGCAGGAAGACCAACACGTCGCCGGGGCCTTCGCGGCACAGTTCGTCGACCGCATCGACAATCGCTTCCATCAGATCGCGATCCGTTTCGCGCTGGGTCCTCGGCCTGTCACGCGATTCACGCGAAGACGATGCGGAAGAGCCCTCCGCCGCCTTCACCGCCGGGCTGTCCTCAGCGACCGGCCGGTAGCGCACCTCGACCGGATAGAGACGGCCGCTCACTTCGATCACCGGCGCAGGCTTGTCGTCGCGGCCGAAATGGCGTGCGAAGCGGTCCGCGTCGATCGTCGCCGAGGTCACGATCAGCTTCAGATCGGGCCGCTTGACGAGGATTTCCTTCAGATAGCCGAGCAGAAAATCGATGTTCAGGCTGCGCTCGTGCGCTTCGTCGATGATCAGCGTGTCGTAGGCTTTTAGCAGCGGATCGGTCTGCGTTTCGGCGAGCAGAATACCGTCGGTCATGAGTTTGACCGACGCGCCCGGCGACAGATTGTCGGTAAACCGCACCTTGTAGCCGACCACTTCGCCAAACGGCGTGCCGAGTTCTTCGGCTATGCGGCGGCCCGTTGCCGACGCCGCAATTCGGCGCGGCTGCGTGTGACCGATCAAACCGGAGCCGCCCGCGCCGAGACCACGCCCGAGTTCGAGGCAGATTTTCGGCAACTGGGTCGTCTTGCCCGAACCGGTCTCACCGCAGACGATCACGACCTGATTCTGTGCGATGGCCCGCGCAATTTCTTCCCGACGGCCGGACACCGGCAGCGCTTCAGGAAAAGTAATCGGCGGAATCGGGTTCGGTTCGACGACGCGTTGAACGCGCGGTGGCCGCGGCTCGCGACGGGGCTGGCCGTTTTGAGCATCGCCTGCTTGCGGCGATTTCTGCGCGGGCGCACCGCTTTGCTGATTGGCACGTCCGTCGCCACGCCTCGGCTGATTTGGAGCTCGCGTGTTTTCGGACTGCGCGCGCCGTTCATCGCCCTGCTGCTGGCGTTGGCCGCGAGGCGCGTTCTGCGCGCGTCCATCGTCGCGGCGCGCGGGCTTCTCCACGCCGCCGGAAGTCGGCTGGCTGCGCGCAGCGTCGCCCTGTGGCGTGTGCTTCCGCCCCTCATGAGCAGCTTTCGGCGCCTGCGCGCCCGCTTCGCGGCGCGCCTCACGCGGCGGATTATTTTTCTGTGCGGACACGCGCGCGTCATCCGCGGAGCGCAGAGACTCACGCGCGGCTGGTGGCGTGTTGCGAGTTGCGTCCTGCGCATCGCGGCGGCGCGCGTCGCCGGGCTTCGCCTGATCGGCGGGCGGCGTCACATTCTCGTTCGCCGTAGCGGGACTTTTGGGTACATTCGACATGGGGGCGCATTATAATCCCCGGCATGAATTCCCAAACCGACCTCGTCCCCGCGCCCGCGAGCGTTCCGGCCCCCGCCGGAGCAACGGAAGACCTCGCACAGCACGCGCAATTCGTCGACTGGATGCGCTCAGTCGCCCCTTACATCCATGCGTTCCGTAACAAGACGTTCGTCGTCGGTTTCGGCGGCGAGGTGGTGCATCAGGGGCTCCTGAATGCGCTCGTGTCCGATATCGCGCTGCTGCAGGCCATGGGCATCCAGATCGTGCTGGTGCACGGCTCGCGACCGCAGGTCGAAGAGCAGATGAGCCTGCACGGCGTGGAATCCGAGTTTTCGCACGGTATGCGCATTACCGACGCGCGCGCGTTGGAGTCCGCGAAAGAAGCGGCCGGCGAAGTGCGTCTGGATATCGAGGCGGCGATCAGCCAGGGCTTGCCGAACACGCCAATGGCGCACGCGCACATCAGCGTGGTGTCCGGCAACTTCGTGACGGCGCGCCCGGTCGGCATTCTGGACGGCGTCGATTTCGCCCACACCGGCGTGGTGCGCAAGATCGACGCGGATTCGATCCGCCATTCGCTCGCAAGCCGCAAGCTGGTGCTCCTGTCGCCGCTCGGCTTCTCGCCCACCGGCGAGGCGTTCAATCTGTCGATGGAAGACGTCGCCTCGGCGGCGGCGATCGCGCTGCGCGCCGACAAGATCGTATTCCTGACCGAGACGCCGGGCCTGATGGAGACCGGCGAAGACGGACCCGTACTGGTTCGCGAACTGTCGCTCGACGACGCCTACAAGCTGCATGAAAGCGGCGAAGTCACCGGCGACGCGGGCTTCTATCTGAAACATTCGATCCGCGCCTGCCGCGGCGGCGTGGCACGGGCGCACATCATCCCCTACGCGCTCGACGGCAGCCTGCTGCTCGAACTGTTCCTGCACGACGGCGTGGGCACGATGATCTCGTACGAGAACCTCGAAAGCCTGCGCGAAGCCACGCCGGACGACGTCGGCGGCATTCTCTCGCTGATCGAGCCGCTCGAATCCGACGGCACGCTGGTGCGCCGCGGCCGCCACCAGATCGAACGCGACATCGACCATTTCTCGGTGATCGAGCACGATGGCGTGCTGTTCGGCTGCGCGGCGCTGTATCCGTACCCGCAGGAGCGCATCGGCGAAATGGCGTGCCTCACGGTCGCGCCTGAAGCGCAAGGCACGGGCGACGGCGAGCGCCTGCTCAAACGCATCGAACAACGCGCCCGGGCACGCGGCCTCACGCGGATTTTCGTGCTCACTACGCGCACCGAACACTGGTTCCTCAAGCGCGGCTTCGTCAAGGTCACGGTCGACGACCTGCCGGAAGACCGCCGCCGACTCTATAACTGGCAGCGCAAGTCGCTCGTGCTGATGAAACAGCTCTGAGCGTCCCCATATAAAGCGACTGCCCGCCCCCACATCGATATAGGAGAAGCACAGCATGACTCGTACGGTTCAATGCGCGAAGCTCGGCAAGGAAGCCGAAGGCCTCGATTTCCCGCCGCTGCCGGGCGACCTTGGCAAGCGGATCTACGAAAGCATTTCGAAGGAAGCCTGGCAGGCCTGGTTGAAGCAGCAAACCATGCTGATCAACGAAAACCGCCTGAACATGGCCGATCCGCGCGCACGCCAATATCTGATGAAGCAGACCGAAAAGTTCTTCTTCGGCGAAGGCGCGGATACGGCACAGGGCTACGTGCCGCCGGCAGCCGAGTAAGCGCCTTCTTGCGCTACAAGCCAGGATTGGCGATCACCCTGACGAAAAATCCGCGCCGCGAGCGCGGATTTTTTTCGCCTGTTTGGCCACGCATTTCATCGCGCATTTCGCCGCTTTCGGGCCGTGGCAAAATTCACTAACCGGACCATTTCCGGCCATTTTTAAGCCTCTTTTCCATACCGCCGCAATCCGCCGAATCCCCCGCCACGCAAGGGATTGAGTGCCCTCCCCGGGCTGCCGGCCGGGCCCCTAGTTTGCACGATCATCCGTCATCGTGCTATCATGTGCATCGTTCCAACAGCAATTCATCAGCATTTCACCTCGCGTCACGTTCAGTTCAAACTTGGCATGCTGTGCGTACCAAGGGCCGGATTGAACAGTTTTTATACAAGAAGGCTTGTCGGTCGTTTCCCCGCTTGAGTTCGCACTATGAGCGGCGATCCAGCACCGGCCTTTTTCGTTTCGAGCCTTCCAGCGGCGCATGGGCCAGCTTTCAGCCACCCCAGCGTCCTCATGCATCTGCCCCCCTTCCACGGCCACGCAGATGCAACAGTCAGCACAATCTAGACGAGTGTTTTTTCGCGAATGATTCGCGAGGCACGGGCGTTCTGTTTTCTTTTTCACGCCCCCTTCGATCGCCTTCGGGCGAGAGAGACGCCATCGCTCTGCTCGCGAAACTGCACTTCCCCAGCACCCGTGGCGGAACGTTCATGCGCGTTTTCATGAGTTTCGTCGCAGTCATTGGAGTTTTCACCTTGACCGCTTCCAGCAACGGCTTCTGGCGACATCACAAAGAAGAACAACGCCTCTCACTCGACGACATCACCGTCGTCGACAAATCTCTCCTCAAGCGGGCCGTCGGCGCCATGGCGCTCGGCAACGCGATGGAATGGTTCGATTTCGGCGTGTACAGCTATATCGCTGTCACGCTCGGCAAAGTGTTCTTCCCGTCGTCGAGCCCGTCCGCCCAGTTGATCGCCACCTTCGGCACGTTTGCCGCGGCGTTCCTCGTGCGGCCTGTCGGCGGCATGGTGTTCGGGCCGCTGGGCGACCGCATCGGCCGTCAGCGCGTGCTGGCCATGACCATGATCATGATGGCGCTCGGCACCTTCGCGATCGGCCTGATTCCGAGCTACGCGACGATCGGCATTTTCGCGCCGGCGTTGTTGCTGGTCGCGCGCCTCGTGCAAGGCTTCTCGACGGGTGGTGAATACGGCGGCGCCGCTACCTTCATCGCCGAATTCTCGACGGACAAGCGCCGCGGCTTCATGGGCAGCTTCCTCGAGTTCGGCACGCTGATCGGCTATGTACTCGGCGCGGGTACGGTCGCGGTTCTGACGGCAACGCTGTCGAACGAGGCGCTGCTCTCGTGGGGCTGGCGTGTGCCGTTCCTGATCGCGGGCCCGCTGGGTCTGGTGGGTCTCTACATCCGGATGAAGCTCGAAGAAACGCCCGCGTTCAAGAAGCAGGCCGAACAACGCGAAGCCGAAGACAAGGCGCTCCCGAAGCAATCGTTCCGCGAGCTGCTCATCCAGCAATGGAAGCCGCTTCTGCTGTGCGTCGGCCTCGTCCTGATCTTCAACGTCACCGACTACATGGCGCTCTCGTATCTGCCGAGCTATCTGTCGGCCACGCTGCACTTCAACGAAACGCACGGTCTCTTCCTCGTGCTGCTCGTGATGGTGCTGATGATGCCGATGACGCTGGCAGCCGGCCACCTGTCCGACACGATCGGCCGCAAGCCGGTGATGCTGTTCGGTTGCGTGGGTCTGTTCGTGCTGTCGATTCCCGCGCTGCTGCTGATCCGCATGGGCACGGTGCTGCCGGTGTTCGGCGGCCTGATGATTCTCGGCGTGCTGCTGTCGTGCTTTACCGGCGTGATGCCGTCGGCGCTGCCGGCGCTGTTCCCGACCAAGATCCGCTACGGTGCGCTCGCGATCGGCTTCAACATTTCGGTGTCGCTGTTCGGCGGGACGACGCCGCTCGTGACGGCATGGCTGGTCGACAGCACCGGCAATCTGATGATGCCCGCGTACTACCTGATGGGCGCGTCGTTGATCGGTATCGTGTCGGTGTTCGCGCTGCGTGAAACGGCCCGCAAGCCGTTGCTCGGCTCCGGTCCGTGTGTCGCAACGCGTGCCGAAGCGCATGCGGTGCTGCGCGGCGAACGTGAGGCGGCGGAGATGGATGAAGGTTACGCTGCCGCGGCTACGGCGCGTGCCTGATCCTAGGTTGCGCGGTAACTAATCGCTGAAGTTGTACGCGCATCGCCCGCAATCGCTATGACGGGCGGCGACAGGCAACCACAGCAATAAGCGTGAGCATGTCCGAAAACGGGCCGGCAGATGTTTGCCGGCCCGTTTTTTATGTCACCAGAGAATCGAACGTTGCGCTGGCGTGCGCACCTTCAACGATCAGCATGCCGGCGGAAATCGGCAACTTGAAACGCCTTGGCCCTGCGCTGCCCGGATTGACGAACAGCACCCCGTCGCGCTCGCTGATCGCGGGCTTGTGCGAGTGCCCCGTCACGACCACGTCGATGCCCGCGCTGCGCGGATCGTCGCCCACGTCGGCGATGTCATGCACGACTAGGATCGTCACCTGTTGGACGGTCAGCTTGACGTGTGTCGGCAGCGAAGCAACCGGTTCGTCGATATCGTTATTGCCGCGCACGGCGGTGACCGGCGCGATCTGCGCGAGCGCATCGAGCACCGCCTGATTGCAGATATCGCCCGCGTGGATGATCGCATCGCAGCCCGCGAGGTACTGCAGGGCTTCAGGACGCACGAGGTTATGCGTGTCGGAGATCAAGCCGATCCGGGTGACGGGGGAGCTTTGTCTGCGCGAAGTCATGATGTCAGTATCGGCCAAACGGCCTCAATCCGCCGACTGCTGTTCAGCAAGCTCACGCGTCAATACCTGCACTGGCCGCTTCGCGCGAAGCAACCGTCTGGTCGCCCCCTGCACCACCATCGACACCGCCGCCGCACACGCAAAACTGAACCACACGCCGTAGTGCGGCAACATCGTCGCGGTCACGGCGAAGAACGCCGCGAACGAGCCGCGGCCGATCACCATGCCGCGCATCAACAATGCGACGAAGTCCGAGCCATGCGCGCGCTGGGCCGACACCGCGAGGACGATCCCGAGCAAAGGAAACACCGACAGCAGCCCGCTCCACGTCGCACCCATCGACGCCGACAGTGTCGTCACCGCAACAGTCAGCAGCGCGCCGGCGAGCATGCGCAGCGCAAGATCGCCGAGCCCGAGACGCGTCGCCGGCACACGGCCCGTGACGCGCGGCAAGCCGCTTTGCGAAACGACGACGGCCACACAACCCGCGGCCACCGCCCACATCAGTCCACCCGGCAAATGCGTGAGCAACATCGCCACGCCAACCCACCCGAGCATCCCAACCGTGAGCGCAAGCGGCCATGCTGAACGCCGGCACGTCCACGCATACGCAAAATTGAACGCCTCGGAAGCGGCGATCGCCGCAATCGACGCCGCCGACGCCTGCGCCGCGAACGCCGGCCCACGCTCCAGCGCGAGCAGCAACACGATCGGGCCGGACACCACCGGCAGCCCTGCTAGCCATCCCGCCACCGACGGCCCCCACACACGCCCCGCCACGGTCAGCGCGGCGAGAAACGCGGGCACCAGCGCGAGCTTGAGCGCAAGCAACATGCTTACGCTTCCATCAGGTGTTCGATGCGCCGGTCAGGTATCAACCACCACGCCGCGGCCAACGTGTAGAGCGCAGCCGAGAGCCACGGCTGAACAAATGCCAGCCCCATGCCCGCCAGATAGATGACGACCGAGACCTTGCCCTTGAAGTCGTTGCCGACCGCCTTCGCGATCGTCGAGTCGGTGCCGTGCTCGCGGATCAGCACGCGGGTCAGAATGAAATACGCAATCGCCGACATGAACAGCACGGCGCCGTACATCGCAGTCGGCCAGGCGGCGAGATGGTTTTCGCCGACCCAATGCGTGACGGCCGGCAGCAGCGACAGCCAGAACAACAGATGGAGATTGGCCCAGAGCACCGCGCCGTTGACCTTCTGCACGGTATGGAACAAGTGGTGATGATTGTTCCAGTAGATGCCGACGTAGATGAAACTCAGCACGTAGGCGCAGAACACGGGGATCACGGGGCGCAGCGCGGCGAGATCGAAGCCGTCCGGCACCTTCAATTCGAGCACCATGATCGTGATGATGATGGCGATCACGCCATCGCTGAAGGCTTCGACGCGTCCCTTGCCCATCGGTCGGTTTCCTGATTGTGTAGTCGCGATTGTGAAGACCTGTGCTTGCGGGCATGGCACACCGCAATTGCCCGCCGGAGCCGCAGTATGCGGGACTGCCCGGGCAGGTCCGCACGCCGCCGATTATCGGCGATGACAACCGGACTTGTCGAATGCCGGCAGGCGGCGTATGCACGCCTCACCTTATCAGCGCACCCCGCTCGTCCAACAACTGACGCAGAATGCTGCGATGGCACCGGCTTTCGTCCTCGCAGTAGCAACCGACGGAAAAGTTGGTCGTTTTCGACAAGGCGGCCAGCAGGTCCAACACCTTGCTGGCGTCGCCGCCATTCATCTCCGCGCGGAATTTTTTCGCAAACGCGGCCCAATCGCGATCGCTCGTAACCGCCTTGGCTTCTTTGACCAACTCCGCGTCAGGCGACAGATTGGGGAGCCACACATCGTAATAGTCGCGGGTGGCGAATTCGGCCCGGGGTACGCCGCGCGGCGGTCGCCGAACGGTACCGATACGCAGCCCTTCGTCGGCCGCTCTCGGAGACCCAAGCTGGACGATGCTGATGCTCATGTTTTTTCCTGATCCGTGGTGGAAGCGCGACCTTCTCCCGTCGGGTCGATCAACGCCGCTCGTCAGTGGTTCTGCAATGCAGGCTCAGCGTCTCAAGCCCTTCATGGCCTCGATTTCCATCGCGGCGTTCCGCTCTTCGCTCGCCTCGATCGGGTCCATCGCCTCGTCGATCGAGGCCGCCGCACGTTCCGCGGCGGCTTTCGTTTCGTCGAAGTCGGGATCGAATTCTCCGTCGTCATCGCCCGGCGGTTCCAGCATGTCGCGAAGCATGGACGCCAGTTCCGGCGTGTCCCACTCCGCGCCCTGTTGCTTCTGCTTTTTTATGTAGTGTCTGACTTCCGCGTCCTGTTCCGGGGTCAACGGTAGACCGCGAAAAGTGCTTTTAGGGTCAGCATCATTCATGATCTCGCTCCAGGATACGTGCCAGTTCGAGTTTAATCCCCGAGTTCAGTCCCGTCACGGCGACGTGATCTCAGCTATCGGTCACTGGCAAACGCCAGGGTAGTACACCGCCAGCCACACGCTCGGCTCCGTGTCGCTCGTCCATGCCACCCGATGCCGGCAATGCGCGTCGATCAGCACGTGGTCGCCGGGTTTCATCGGATGCAGCTCAGGCTCGCCTTCGAATTCGAGCGTCGCCGCGCCGCTCAGCAGCACGACCCACTCGGCGCGCGGGCTGTCGTACCAGAAGTCCGGCGGACTTGCGTGCCCCCGCGAGACGATCCGTTCGATGCTCACACCGGCCTCTTCCACGAGCGCGTCGACTTGCTCGTCAGGGCCCGCTGGCGCACCGGGATCGAAGAGGTTGCCGCTGCTGATCGTGCGTTTCATCGCTTGTGCTCCGGCTATGCTCGCTACCTGAGTTCGTTGCACGTTATCGTCGAGGGCGCTCGCCCCCGGTTTGCCACCGGGTGCGCCGCTCATTTCATCGGCTTGAGGCCATCGAGCAAGGTCGGCACCAGTTCGCTGATGGTCGGATGAATGTGCATGGCGTACTGCAAGCTCGGATACGGCGCGCCGGCCGTCATGATGTCGATGAACGTGTGCAGCGCTTCGTCGCCTTCGATGCCGTGGATCGCCGCGCCAAGAATCTGCTTGCTTTGCGGGTCGACCAGCACCTTCATGAAACCGTCGGTCTCGCCGCGTTCACGGGCGCGGCCCACCCGCGTCATCGGCATGGTGGCGATCAGCGCCTCGCGTCCGGCTTTGCGCACGTCGGTCTCCGAAAGCCCGACACGCGCGAGCGGCGGGTCGACGAACACCGCATACGTCATGATCCGCGTATCGACGCAGCGCGCGCCGCCGTCGAGCAGATTGGCGGCGACGATCTGAAAATCATCGTAGGAAGTGTGGGTAAAGGCGCCGCGTCCGTTGATGTCGCCGATCGCCCAGACGCCCGGCACGTTGGTGCGCAACTGGCCGTCGACGGGAATCATGCCGTGCTTGTCCGTCGCGATGCCGGCCACATCGAGGCCGAGGTCGTCGGTATTCGGTTCACGGCCGGTGGCGAACAGCAGGTGCGACGCTTCGAGCGCGGGAATGTTCTGCTCAAAGCCGATGCACACCTCGTTCTCGTGATGCGGGTGCGGTTCGACCCGCGAAGGCTGCACGCCGAACACAAACTCGATCCCTTCGCGCGCCAGTACCTTCTGGACCGAGCCGGCGAAGTCGGCATCCTCACGCGTCAGCACGCGTTCGCCGCGCACCAGCACCGTCACCCGGCTGCCGAAGCGGCGAAAAATCTGCGCGAATTCGAGCGCGATATAGCTGCCGCCGACAATCGCCAGATGGTCCGGCAATTCCGTCAGTTCGAGCAGGTTGGAGTTGGTGTAGTAGCGAACGCGCTCAAGCCCATTGAGCGGCGGCACGACGGCGCGCGTACCGGTATTGATGAAGATTTCGTCGGCGCTGAGTTCGTCGCGCACCGAGCCGTCCGGGCCGCTGATGGCGAGCGTATGCGCGCCGGTGAAGCGCGCGTGGCCTGTGAAGACGGTGACGTTAGCCGTGCCGCGCAGCCATTTCTCGACACCGTCGCGCGATTGGCCGATGATCCTGTCCTTGCGCGCCTTGACCGCTGCCAGATCGACGCTGACCGCTCCGCTCACCTGCACGCCCAGGTCCGCGCCATGGCGTGCCACGTGGGCCCCACGGGCGCTGGCCACATACGACTTGGTGGGTGTGCAGCCGACATTCACGCAAGTCCCGCCGAAGGCCCCGCGTTCGATCACCGCGGTTTTACGGCCGCTTTGACCGAGACGGACAGCGAGCGGCGTCCCGCCTTGTCCCGTACCGATCACGACTGCGTCGAAGTGCTGTGGCATGGCAGATCTCCCGAGGCTGGGGTGCAGGTCGTAGCATCTTACCCTTAGCGCCTCGCGTTGCCGTTACCGCCCCTTCTCGTTGCTTCTGTTGCGCGCGGTGACGTTCGCGCGCCGGCTGCCGATCTGTTTTCGCGCCGCCGATGGGCCGGCGCCGCCGATTGATGGAAATTGCGCCCGGTTGTGTTCAGGCGTGGCAATGCACAGCGCAGATCAACTCGCGCGAACGTTGCAGCGCGGCCTGCGCGCCGCGCGCGGCCACGACCCAGCCGACCTGGCCGAGGTTGAAATCCTGCGACACCATCACCTGCATGAGGGCGACCATCGGCAGGATCACCGCGGGTCGATAAAGTTGGTTTTGAATCAAGGCTGGCATAACGGCTCCCATCGCGCTGGGCCGTTTCGGCACGACGCGGAATGTATATTCGATGGGGGAATTTTAGGGAGACCGGGGCCGCGGATAAATACCGGGAACGCGAAGGCACTTGTTCGCGAATCTGAACAATCGAATCTGGGTCCCCGCGGCAGTGGGGTTCAATTGCTGTATTAGCCACTCAGGCGAAGTGGGATTGCGGCGCCTGCGGCCATGGCTGGAGACGTCAGGACAGCTATGAAGCGCTGGCCAGCCCCACCTGCGCGTCATGCAAGCTACGTGCATAAGCGCTCGCCCCGACAGGCCGGCTATAAAAATACCCCTGCTGCTTGTCGCAAGCGATTCCGCGCAAAAACGCCGCCTGCTCGGCGGTTTCGACACCTTCCGCAGTGACATTCATGCCGAGCGAATGGGCCATCGCCACCACCGCCTGCGTGATCGCGATCGAATCGCGATGATCCGGCAAGCCCGCGACGAAAGAACGGTCGATCTTCAGGTTATGCAGCGGAAACCGCTTCAGATACGACAGCGACGAATAACCGGTGCCGAAATCGTCGACGGAAATCCGCACGCCCATCGCGCTCAACGCGGTGAGCATCGGCAGGACGGCGTCGCTGTCGCTCATCAACAGCCGCTCGGTAATCTCAAGCTCCAGCGCCGCCGGCTCGAGCCCGGACTGCTCGAGACAGCGCTCGATCCGCTCCACCAGCCCGCCTTTGAACTGGCGCGGCGACAGATTCACCGCGACGATCAAATCCGGCGCCAGCGTGCGCCGCCACTGCGCGACCTGGTCGCAGGCCCGCGCCAGCACCCAGGATCCGATCTCGACGATCAGGCCGGCGTCTTCGGCCACCGGAATGAATTCCACCGGCGAAACGTTGCCCAGCTCGCTGTTGTACCAGCGCAGCAGCGCCTCGGCGCCGATCGTGCGGCCGCACTGGCTGTCGACGATCGGCTGATACACGAGACTGAGTTCATCGGTGGCGAGCGCGCGCCGCAACGCCTGCTCGATCATGAAACGGCGTTGCAGATGCTGATTCAGCTCGGCGGTGAAGAACTGAAAATTGTTGCGGCCGCATTGTTTCGCGTGGTACATCGCCGAGTCGGCGTTGCGCATCAACGTGGGCACGTCCTGCCCGTCTTCGGGAAACAGACTGATGCCGATCGACGCACCCATGTAGTACTCGTTGTCCGCCACTGCGAACGGTACCGCGATCGTGTCGAGAATGCGCTGGGCGAGCGCGATCAGCCGGCCCGTGTTTTCGTAAGCGCTGACCACGATCACGAATTCGTCGCCGCCCACGCGCGCGAGCGTATCGTCGCGCGCGACACACGCCGACAGCCGCTCCGCCACGCTGCACAGAAGCGCATCACCGGCCTCGTGACCGGCGGTGTCGTTGACCTTCTTGAAACCGTCCAGATCGACGAACAGCACGGCGACCCGCGCCAGCTCGCCCATGCCCGCCACCTCACCCGGCGTGAACAGATCGCGCATCCGCTCGGCCAGGTAAGCGCGGTTGTAAAGGCCAGTGAGCGGATCGCGGGTGGCCAGAAACTTGAGCTGCCGTTGCGCCTCGCGTACCGGCCCGATGTCGGTGAACGAGATCAGCACCGAGCTGGGTTCGCTGTCGCCCGGCTTGATGATCGGCACGACATTCTCAGTAATCCAGACGACATCGCCGTCCGTGAGTTCCAGACCGATCGTGATGCCGAGCCTGGATTTGCCGGTCGCCAGCACCTGACTGGTCGGACGATCGACCTCGGTGACGATGGAACCGTCCTCGTGATACGCACGTACCATCACCGTCAGAATGTCGTGACCGACCAGGTCGGCGCTCGCGCGCAGAATGCGCTGCGCACTCGGATTGCAGGCCAGCACCACGCCGTCGCGCGACTGCACGATGATGCCTTCGTTCAGATGGTTCACAACCAGCCGGTGATGCTCCTCGCTGTGCGCGAGGCGCTGCGCCATGGCGTCCTGATGGACGGCGAGACCGACACTGTGGCCGATGTCGTAGAGCATCGCCGCTTCTTCGGCGCTTGGCCGGCGCGAGGTGCGGTGATAGACCGCGAACGCGCCCAGCACCGCACCGGCATCGTTTTCAAACGGCACCGACCAGCACGCGCGCAAACCGAGCGGCAACGCGAGGTGCCGGAAATCGGCCCACAGCGGATCGGTTTCGATATCTTCGACGGCGACCATGCGCCGCTCGTACATCGCGGTGCCGCAGGAACCGGCGCGCGGGCCGATCGGGACGCCGTCGATCGCGGCGCTAAAGTGCGCCGGCAAAGAAGGCGCTCCGCCCACGCGTGCGCGTACGCCGTCCGCGTCCAGTAGCAGGATCGAACAGGTCGCACCATCGCCCAGCAGCGCTTCCGCGCGGCGGCATACTTCAGCGAGCAATTCCGGCAGCGGGGTGTTGCGGGTAATCAGCCGCAACACCGTACGCTCCGACGCCAGCACTCCCTCGGCCCGGTCCGGCCCGTAGCGGGTGCCCTCAGGCGTTGCTCCCATCGTGCAATCTGATGTCGCTTCGCGTGTCATTTGTGCGCCCCCTAACCCCACATCGGCAGGTTAGTGTACGCGGCGCACCGGGGTTTACGCGAGGCCGGCGCACTTTAATCGCGAAGCATGGCGCGCAAAGCGTGTGACCGGCTAGCCGGTCAGCCAATGAAGCGATTGCCCCATTAACACGGTGAATCCGACGATCGCGGCCATCGGCAGCGCCAGGCCTGCCAGATGCGCGGCCAGCGCCACGCGGATATCGAGCGGCGCGAGCTGCATGGGTTGAGCTGGTTGAGCTGGGGCCACCGGCGCGGCCTATTGAAGGGAATGGGTGGACCGGATGGACCGTTCCACCCTGCCTCAGTTGTTTCCACTTCCTGGCGGTCTACCGCCGCCCTGTGGAGACCCACCTTGAGGGCGGTTATTCTCACCGCTTTGCTGGCCACCCTGCGGACGGCCGCCTGCATTGCCCGGTTGCTGCCCGCCTGGTGGACGGCCACCCGCATTGCCCGGTTGCTGCCCACCTGGTGGACGGCCACCCGCATTGTCCGGTTGCTGCCCGCCCGGTGGACGGCCACCCGCATTGCCCGGTTGCTGCCCACCTGGTGGACGGCCACCCGCATTGTCCGGTTGCTGCCCGCCTGGTGGACGGCCACCCGCATTGTCCGGTTGCTGCCCACCCGGTGGACGACCGCCCGCGTTGCCAGGCTGTTGACCACCCGGTGGCCGACCGCCTCCATTGCCCGACTGCTGCCCGCCTGGTGGACGTCCGCCTCCATTGCCCGGCTGTTGCCCGCCCGGTGGACGTCCGCCTGCATTATCCGGTGGCCGACTGCCTGGCGGCCGACCACCCGCATTCCCGGGTGGCCGTCCGGCACCGGGTCTCGGCGGTGGCGGAGGCGGATGATGCGCCCAGCGGGATTGCTGCCCGTACCACGGCCGGCCCTGATAATAATTGCCCCAGTAAGTACCGATCGAGAACGTCACGATCGGCAAGCCGATCACCGTGCCGTAACTCATCACCGGCACATTGCTGCCCTGATAGGGATAGCTGAGTCGCGCCGCATAGACCCAACCGCGCAAGTTCGGTGCGGCGACGTCACACCATTGGTAGTTGCTGATGCAACCCATCACGCTAACCGGGACACCACCCGGCAACTGCGTCACGACGGGATAATCCGAAGCCGGCCCGGCGCGCACGTTGACCGTGCTGTTCGTATAGGCCTGCGACTGTGCGGACGCCACTGCTGGCAGCGCCAGCAAGCTGGCCGCCACATACATGCATCGAACGAGGTGTTGTTTCATTTTATCTCCCGTTTTTTACGTCCCGCGTTTGCGTGCGTGCCGCTACGGCTTGCATGTGTGCCTGCCTGCATGCACGTGTGAATGCGTCGGGCCTGGTCGTCGCTTCAAGCGGTGTGGCGGCCACAGCGCCTACTCATCCGCACCCGCAATGCACATGCCTGAAACCACCCGGCAAATGCTTACGGACTTGCCCAAGCCGTTCCAGTGCGCCCCGTGCAAAGCAAGATTTGGTAATCACCCACCCGAACTCACGCTGTTTTCGGGCATCTGCATTCCGGCGACTCGGCCGATCATCCATTGCATGAAAAACCCATGCACCGCCGGGAGCACCATGAAAATTTTCCGACCAATCCTTGTCGCCGCACTGATGCTCACGCATCTGCCCGCTCACGCCACCAGCTTCGACTGCACCAGGGGACGCTCGCTCACCGAACGGATGATCTGCAACGACCCTGCGCTCTCGAAGCTCGATGACACGCTTGGCCAACTGTACTGGAAAGCGCGGCGACGGGTCATCAACCGTCGCGCCTTCCTCACTGACAGTGACAGCAAGTGGGCGTGGCGGGAAGCGAATTGCCGCGATGCGGCGTGTCTGGGGACGTGGTATGCGACGCGGATCGAGGAACTGCAGCGGCTGATCGAAAGTATCCGAACGGGAACCCAGGATGGTCCGGCCGAACCCGACACTCAACGTAAGGCGGTGATGCCCGCGCTACAGCAAACCGAAACCGCGATGCTTCGATGCACCGCGGCGGATCCCGGAATCGTCGTGAACGACCAGTGTTCCACTGTGATCAGGGAGAACAACAGTAAGTGGAAATATCAGCCGCACGGCGGCGACTGGTTCTGCGGACTGGCGATGCTCGCGCCGGCGGAAGTGCGATAGCGCTACCGGGCGCTCCAGAACCGCCGCTGAACCTCCATCACCTCACTCTCCACCTCGGGCACCGGGCCGATCACCTCGACGGGCTTCTGGCAGTGATCGAACACATACCGGCAATCCACGCTCATGGTGGGATTCTCGGAATGATCGCCGGTCGCCTCCAGCAAGCGCTTCTCGGTCATGCCAAACACGACGCGGCCGATATTGGCCCAGTACATCGTGCCGGCACACATGCAGCAAGGCTCGACTGACGTGTAGAGCGTGCAACTCCACAAATACTCCGGCGTGAAATTCAACGCCGCCACGCGAGCCAGGACCGACTCGGCGTGATTCACCGTATCGACATTGCCCTGCTCCATCAACACGGTCTCCTGATCCGGGCCGACCAGCACCGCGCCGAACGGATGGTGTCCCAGCAGCGTCGCCCGCTCGGCTACCCGGCTCGAATGCCGCAGATGCCGTACGACCTGCTCGTGCGTCGGCGTTAAACCCTGCGGCGGATAGGCCGGCGCCACTCCAGCGGCGCCGGCATCGGTCGGGACGGTAAGACTCACGGGCGATCTCCTTTAGTTTTTAATAATAGTTAGGCAAGCCAATCAATGCCTTACTTCGGCAGCGAACCGTCGACGCCTTGCACGAACCAGTTCAAACGCAGCAGCTCCGCATCGCTCAACGACTTGCCCGCGGCGACCTTCACCACACCGGACTGATCCGCGATCGGACCGGCAAACGGATTGAACTTGCCGGAGATGATGTCGTCACGCTTCTGGCTCAACGCCTTTTGCGCCGTCGGCGACACCGCATTCGTGTTGATGTTGGCCAGATCGATCGCCTTCTCTTTCAGCCCCCACCACACGGGCGAGTTATTCCACGAACCCGCCATCACCTGCTGCACCAGATGCGTGTAGTACACGCCCCAGTTGCTCACGCACGCGCCCAACTGCGCGTTCGGCCCGAACTTCTTCATATCGGAGTCCCAGCCGAATGCATGCACTTTCCTCTGCTCGGCTGTCTGCATCGTCGCCGTCGAATCGGTGTTCTGGATCAGCACGTCGGCGCCCTGGCCGATCAGCGTCTCGGCGGCCTGCTTTTCGAGGCCCGGGTCGAACCAGCTATTGATCCACACGACCTTCACGCGTGCATTCGGATTGACCGAGCGCGCACCCATCGTGAATGCGTTGATGTTGCGCACCACCTCCGGCACCGGCACCGAGCCGACAAAGCCGAGCGTGTTGGACTTCGTCGTATAGCCGGCGACCAGTCCGGCCAGGTAGGCGCTCTGGTAGGTCCGCACGTCATAGGTGGCGAAGTTGGCGGCCTTCTTGTAGCCGGTCGCATGTTCGAACACGGCGTCCGGGAAGTCCTTGGCGACCTTCAGCTCGAAATCCTGGAAGCCGAAACTCGAGCCGACCACGATCTTGTTGCCCTTAGACGCCAGATCGCGAAACACGCGCTCCGAATCCGCCGACTCCGGCACGTTCTCGACGCGCGTCACCTTGATCTTGTCGCCGAATTTCGCCTCGACCTCTTTCACGCCCTGCTCGTGCGCGTAGGTCCAGCCGGCGTCGCCCGGATTACCGAGGTAGACGAAGGCGATGCCGAGCGGCTGCGCAGTCGCGGCGGCTGCCGCTCCGGCACCGAGCGCGAGGGACGCGCCGAACGCTGCGGCAAGAACGGTCCGGACGGTTTTGATGCGCAATGAGTGATGCAGCACTCGCGCCAGCTTTGCTTTCATGAATTCTCCGAAGATGATTTCCAGGTGCCTGCCAAAGTGCCGGGACTGTCCCGGGCAAGGCTCCAGCATAGGGGGTCATATTCGAAGGTCAATTTCCGCGGAAAAATTATTTCTCGTTATCTCGCCCATAACGAAATCTGTATTTTGGTGGCAAAAACCTCAGTGAACGCGCGGCGGCGGGTCCGCCTGCTCTTCGCCGGGCGAATCGCCCTCACCGAACAAATCCGCGCACAAGCCCTGCCCGATCTCGCTCAGGCGCGCCGTTCCCGTGCCTTCCTCGTTGAACGTGGTGTCCACCAGGCCGCCGTCGACCAGCGCCGTTAACTGCCGTCGTAAGCCGCTCATCGGCACATCCGCCTGTTTAGAAAGCTTGGCGAGCGACCACGCGCCGCCAGGCGTCTCCAAATGCGCGCGCCACAACTGCGCCAGCACGGCTACCAGTACCGGATCGAGTTCCTCGTCTTCCATCGTGAATGTCTCCTCGCTTTTCTCAAGGCCGATCAGGCCATCTGCGCCACCAGTTCACCCAGCGTCTTCAATGCCGCCTCGGTCTGCGCCGTCCACGGATAGCTGTAATTGAGCCGGATGAAGTGGCGAAAATCGTCGCGCATCGAAAACATCATGCCTGGCCCGATCGTGATGCTGCGCGCGAGCGCCGCCTGATAGAGCCGCATCGAATCGACCCGTTCTGGCAACTCCACCCACAGCACGTACCCGCCTTGCGGCGCCGACATGCGCGTGCCCGCCGGAAAAAACCGCTGCACCATCGCCATCATGATGCTCGCCTGTTGCCGGTAGATCTTGCGCACGTGCCGCAGATGCCGGTCGTAGCCGTCCTGCTTCAGGTAATCGGCGACGGCGACTTGCGGCACCGAAGGCGTGGTCAGCGTGTTGAGAAACTTCAGCTTCTCGACCTGTGCGCGGTAGCGCCCCGGCATCGCCCAGCCGATCCGGTACGAAGCGGTGAGGCTCTTCGAAAACGACGCGCAATGCAGCACCAGCCCTTTGGTGTCGTAGTTCTTCAGCGTCGATGGACGCGCCTCGCCGAAGTACAACTCCTGATAGACATCGTTCTCGATGGCAGGAATCTCGTGCGCGGCGAGCAGTTCGACCAGTTGCTGCTTGCGCGCGTCCGGCATCTGGAAACCGAGCGGATTCTGGAAGTTCGGCATCACCATGCACGCGGCGATCTTCTGCCGCGCGATGACCTGGGCCAATGCCTCGATGTCGATGCCGTGGACCGGATGCGTCGCCACTTCGATGGCGCGCATGCCGAGACGCTCGATGGCGTGCAGCATCGCGTAGTAAGTCGGCGACTCGACGGCGACCGTGTCGCCCGGCTTGGCGACCGCCTGCAAGCTGAGGTTGATCGCCTCCGTCGCGCCGAGCGTGATGATGATTTCGTCGGGATCGACCGGCACGCCATTCTCGGCATAGCGCCGCGCGATCTGCCGGATCAGCTCGGGATTGCCGGGCGGCAGGTCGTCGATCAGATTCCAGCTCGCGTGACGCCGGGCGATCGCATTTGCGTACTGGTTGATGCGCCGCCACGGAAACAGCGACGGATCGGGATACGGTGAGCCGAGCGGAACGGCATCATGCGCGCGGATGCTGCGCAGGGTCGACAGCACGAGGCGGCTTACGTCGACCTCAGCGGCCACCGGCAGCGCCTGGGTTGCCGGCTGGCGGTTCAGACGCGGCTCGTCGAGCGCGGCCGCCGTCGCCACCGCATCGCGCACGAAATAGCCCGACTGCGGCCTGGTTTCGACAATCCCCCGGCTTTCCAGCAACGCGTATGCGTGCAACACGGTCTTGATGCTGACGCCGTGCTGCTGGCTCGCCTGCCGCACCGACGGAATCCGCTCGCCCGCCGCGAAGACGCCGCGGCGTACGGCTTCGGTCATTTCGTCGGCGAGTTTTTCGTACAGTTTCAAGGACCAGGCTCGAACAAAAACATGGGCGGGAACGCCAGTCTATGACAAATTTCCACCAACTGTACCCCTCTCCTTTCCGATTTTCTGTATGCTGCGCCGTTTTTGGAACACAGTAGGCTTTCATGCATCGGCATAAAGCCTCGTCCAAGCCACCTCCGGCGGCAAGATCATGAAGAAACCTGAAGCTCGCATCGAACCGTATACCCACCCCGCCGCTGGCTGGGGCGCGCTCAAATACGTCGCCATCAACCTCCTCAAGGAAAAGGTGACGGGCGGCGACTACCGCATGCTGCTCAAGCAGAATCAGCCGGACGGCTTCGACTGCCCGGGTTGCGCGTGGCCGGACCGCGAGCATGCGTCGACCTTCGAGTTCTGCGAAAACGGCGTCAAGGCTGTGGCGGCCGAGGCGACCAGCAAGCGCGTGACGCCGGCGTTCTTCGAGGAACATACGGTCGAAGAACTGATGGCGCAGTCGGATTTCGAGTTGGAACAACATGGCCGCCTGACCGACCCGCTCGTCTATGACGCCGTGCGCGACCGTTACGTGCCGATCGGCTGGGACGAAGCATTCGACCTCATTGCCGACCACCTGAAACGCCTCGACGATCCGGACAGCGCCGCCTTCTACACGTCGGGGCGCGCCAGCAACGAAGCCGCCTTCCTGTACCAGTTGTTCGTGCGCATGTACGGCACCAACAATTTCCCCGATTGCTCGAACATGTGCCACGAAGCCACCAGCCGCGGCTTGCCGCACACGGTCGGCATCGGCAAAGGCACAGTCACGCTCGACGACTTCGAACACGCCGATACGCTGCTGATCTTCGGCCAGAATCCGGCGACCAACCATCCGCGCATGCTCGGCGAACTGCGTGAATGCGCGAAGCGCGGCGCGACCATCGTGTCGATCAATCCGCTGAAGGAACGAGGCCTCGAACGCTTTGCCAGCCCGCAGCATCCGGTGGAAATGATCACGATGGGCAGCACGAAGATCAGCTCCGTATTCATCCGCCCAAAGGTGGGCGGCGATTTCGCCTTGATCAAGGGCGTTGCCAAACGCGTGATCGAACTCGACGACGAAGCGTTGGCCTCGGGTCTGGAACGCGTGCTCGACGTCGCGTTCATCGCCGAACACACGGTCGGCTTCGATGCGTTCGCCGACGATTTGCGTGCCGAAAGCTGGGACACGATCGTCGCCGAATCGGGTGTGCCGTTTGAAGACGTACTGAAGCTTGCCGACATCTACGTGAAGGGCCGTGCAGTGATTTCGACGTGGGGCATGGGCCTCACGCAGCACAAGAACTCCGTGCCGACGGTGCAGATCCTGTCGAACCTGATGATGATGCGCGGCAATATCGGCCGCCGCGGCGCGGGCTTGTGCCCGGTGCGCGGACACTCGAATGTGCAGGGCGACCGCACGGTCGGCATCGAAGAACGGCCGACTCAGGCGTTTCTCGATCGGCTCGGCGAAGTCTACGATTTCGAACCGCCGCGTGAGCATGGTCTCGACGTCGTCAACACGATCCAGGCGATGCTCGACGGCAAGGTGAAGGTGTTTATCGGCCTCGGCGGCAACTTCTCGATCGCGACGCCGGACACGCCGCGCACATGGGAAGCGATGCGCTCGTGCGAACTGACCGTCCACATCACGACCAAACTGAACCGCAGCCACCTCATACATGGCCGCGACGCGCTGATTCTGCCGACGCTCGGACGCACCGAAATCGATCTGCAGAATGGTGTGGCGCAAGGCGTGAGCGTCGAGGATTCGATGAGCATGGTGCACATCTCGTACGGCATGAACAAGCCGGCCTCGGAGAATCTGTTGTCGGAGATTGCCATCGTCGCGCGCATGGCGCACGCCACGCTCGGCAGCGCCAAGGTCGATTGGCTCGCGCAGGCAGCAGACTACGCGTTGATTCGCGACGGCATTGCGCAGGTGATCGACGGCTTCCAGAACTACAACGAGCGTCTCAAGAACCCCGGCGGTTTTCACCTGGGTGTGGCGTCGCGCGAGCGGATCTGGAAGACGCCAAGCGGCAAGGCGCAGTTCCTCGTGCATGCGATTGACGTCGACACGCCGATTCATCAGGCGCGCGCCGAGCATGGCGAACGGCTGATGACCTTGATGACGACGCGTTCACACGACCAGTACAACACGACGATTTACGGCCTCGACGACCGTTATCGCGGCGTATATGGGCAGCGGCGCGTACTGTTCGCCAACAAGGACGATCTCGCGATGCTGGGTTTCGTTGCGGGCCAGCGTGTGGATATCAAGAGCGTGTGGGCCGATGGAATCGAGCGTCACGCGGCTGGGTTCCTGCTGGTGGAATACGACATTCCGCGTGGGTGTCTTGGCGCTTACTATCCGGAGACGAATCCGCTGGTGCCGCTCTCTTCGGTTGCCGATGGCGCGGGGACGCCGACTTCGAAGTCGATTCCGGTGTTGTTGACGGCGTCGGCGGTTGAGACGGTTGAAGCAGCCGAAGCGGTTGCCGCTTGACCGCTGACCGTTGCCATCGTTTGCGAGTTTCGCGGGATTCTGATCATCAGTGAATCCCGAAGCTCGAGGCTTAACGCTCAGGTCTGAGCCTTCTTCAGATCGCGGTGCGTGAGATACAAGCGCAGATCGAATTCAATCTGGTGGTAGCCCGGTTGCATGAACTCGCAGAGGCGGTAGAACGCCTTGTTGTGGTCGCTTTCTTTCAAGTGAGCGAGTTCGTGCACGACGATCATTTTCAGGAATTCCGGCGCGGCGTCCCTGAATAGCGAGGCGATGCGGATTTCTTTTTTTGCCTTCAGTTTGCCGCCCTGCACACGCGAGATGCTCGTATGCAGGCCGAGTGCGTGGCGCACAACGTCGAGCTTGCTATCGTAAGTGACTTTGTCGATTTGCGCGCCGTTGCGAAGGTGTTCGCGCTTGAGCTCCGCGCAGTACTCGTACAGGGCCCGGTCTGTTTGCACTTGGTGCGTGTCGGGGTACCGCTTCGCGAGGTAAGGGCCTAGTTGTTCGTCGGCTATCAGTTTTTTGACTTTTTCCTGTAGCCCGGCTGGGTAGCCTGTCAGGTATTTCAGGTGTTGCATGATGGTGTTCTTTGCGAATGGCGACGGCACGGGAGTTGCATGCCTCGCGGCGGAGACAGCGGGACGCGGATTTTCGTTGGGTCGAATTCAACCGCGATTGTCTTCGCAGTCCGTCCACAACCGCAGCGGATCCCGGTGAAGCGGATGCTGCTTGTCGAGCCACGCCGACAGCCGGGTCCAATCGGGGTGGTTGGTCCCGGTCTGCGCAGACCATGTCGACGACCTCTCGAGAATCTGTCCGTTCTCGCGATCACGGACAAGCAAACTGCCAAGACCGCTCGAACTGTTCTCCTGCGTTTCGACCCGATACCGTGGCAGGAGTCTCACTTCAGCATCCCCTGCCCAGCCGTACACGGCCCGGACCACGCCGGTTGCGTCCTTTAACTCCACTGCGCCGCTGGCCGGCCGAATGGCCGCCCAGCCTTCAGGAAATTCCGCGACGACCTCATTGCCGCTTTCCCGGACCCATTTCATACGCCAGGCCCGCTCCATCGCATCGCGCACGTGCGACACCGACTCGTACCCCGGAGGCAACTCGATCGCTGCAGGCAAGGTAACGAGGTTATCTTTCCAAAGCTTTGCCTCGCCACGATCACGTCGATCGGTTGTTCTGGATACTTCTTCTCCAAACGGGTTATCAGGCCGGCTAGCGAGACGGGCGCCGCTTTGCTGCAGGTCGGGGAAAAGACCGTCGGCATCCCGGCGCGTTAGTTTTGGTTTTCCGTTTCTCATGGTGTCTCGCTGAAAGGCGCTCTCAAGAGCGACCAATTTACATTAAACATGGCGACGCTCTTTGCAACGGCGCAATTATCCGGGCCGCGGCGGCCGCCAGTTCGATATGTTTCGCCTCGAGGGCAAGCAGGAAGGCGCGCCGCCTTGCACGTCGATTTGCGGTCTTTGCGAATGATTTTCGAGGACACCGTGACCGTGCGCAGCGACAGCACCGCTACGCCAAGGTCCGCCTGACCGAGTGTGCGCGGTCAAACGTGCGGCAGGTCGTCAATACATTTTTCGACGTGCTCGCCGGGGACATCAGTGTCAATCCCGTCATGGCCGTCGGTGTGAGCGACAGACACGATTTTTGGCCCCAGAAACCGTATGCCGCCGAGCGTAAAAAGGGACCAAACAGCATTCCCCCGACGGATCGTGGCCACGACTTCGGCCACCTCGACAATCGACGTGGGGGACAACCAATCACGCGTCGCCGGGTCGACGGGAGCCCAACGCACATGGGTAATCCTGTCGTTCGTCGGATTGATGCGAATGGCGTCTATAGCAAACGTGGCCATATCTGCCTCCATCATTCTGCCAAAGGAATTCCACTATTATGCGCTGCTTCTTTTTCTGGTTCACCAGCCAATTTCCTCGCCGGATCGTCTGCGACGGCGACGCGGCGCGCCTCGAGCGCAATTCCCCGCGGAAGGTGTTCGGCAGCGTTGTCTTCAGTCAGACTGATCTTGACGCGAGACCCCGTCGTCGCTCTGGACAAGCTTCGGGCGCCCGGTCGCGTCTGGACCTGTATCCACCAGCTTGTTGCGGTAGTCACAGGCGGGACAGAGGAAAAAGAATCCTTGTTCATCCAGTTCCGGCTCGACGCGATCGAAGTCGAACGAGACATTGCAGTTTCGACAGGTCCACATAGCGGCCTCCGTCGGTATCTTCGAGGAATCCTCGTATGAAGGATACTATCCGCAAGCCGACCCTCTGGCGCAAGATAATCAGTGCTGCCCCGCGTTCAGGAGCATCCAGATCTGTCGCGTGGGCGCACCTGCGAGAATGCGTGCAAACACGGCGCCGCACCGCACGCACGTGTAGTGCTCTTCTGCTCGCGTATCCTTCACGGTGCCGACGCCGTTAGGCGTCAGGTCGTCATGCGGAGCCGCAGTAGCCGACTGCCCGTAGAGATCAGCGCATCGTGCGCATGGTTGAATCCAGAGTTGCATTTTGAACAACTAGAGCAGTGATCAGCCGTTGCTGACAACCGAGCCGCCTTCGACCATCAGGTCGACACGCCGCTTTCCTTCTACATACCCAGCCTCGCGGGCCGCTTCTTCGCTGCCGAAGGTGGCGACAAGTTCCTGGAAGCGAATGCTCTGCCCGGCGAGGTGGGCATCGGAACCGTGGCGACAGATGTACGCCGAGTAGTGCCACAAGGTGGTTGGGGCCGGTGGACCGTATGCAAGGATCGGAAGGACCCAGACTTCATATCCGTTGTGTTCGATCTTGTCCCACATAGCTACCTCCATCGTGATCTTCGAGGAATCGTAGCATGTCATACCTGACGACACGGATCTCGCTGGCAAGCACGGCATGCGTCCCAACGCCGCTATTTTGTTGACACTCGCAGTCAGACTTCACTCATACAGAGCCAAATATTCATGCAGCGACTGAAGGACAGCGGCGCCCTCTCCGACAGCAGCCGCGACCCTCTTCACCGAACCACTGCGAACGTCACCAACTGCAAAGATGCCTGGCCGGCTCGTCTCCAGAAATCGAGGCGGACGATCCGGCGGACACGCCTTAAGTGCATCGGTGCCGGTGAGCACGAAGCCGTTCTTGTCCAGCGCAACACAATCGCCGAGCCAGCCGGTACTGGGCTGCGCACCGAGAAACAGGAAGACGTGCCGGATCGGTTTCTGTTCGATCTCCCCTTGCCGGTCCCATTTGACCGATTCAAGCCGCTCCTCGCCGTACAGCTCCACGACTTGGGTCCGCTGATGAACGGTAATGTTGGACGCCGCATCGATCCGTCGGATCAGATAATTCGACATGCTCGCATTGAGTCCGTCACCGCGAATCACGATGTGAACATGCCGCGCAAATCCCGCGAGGAAGACCGCTGCCTGACCGGCTGAATTTCCGCCACCAACGATAATCAATTCTTCGTTGGCACAAAACGCGGCTTCCATGAACGTTGCGCTGTAGTAAACGCCGCGCCCCTCGAAATTCTCCAGGCGGTCCAGCGACGGTTTCCGATAACGCGCGCCAGTAGCAATGACGACGGCGCTGGCATATACGTGCTCGTCGTAATTGAGCCGAATGTGAAAAGGCGGTGCGTCCTGGCAATCGATGCCGAGCGCTTCAATGGGTACGCCGACCTCGGCACCGAATTTCCGGCATTGCGACAGGCCGCGCCCGGCAAGCGCTTGACCCGAGATGCCCGTTGGAAACCCGAAGTAATTTTCTATCTTTGAACTGGTACCCGCCTGGCCACCCGGCGCCTTGGTGTCGAGGACCGCGACCTTCAAGCCTTCGGAGGCCGCGTATACCGCGGCCGCAAGACCTGCCGGTCCGGCGCCCACCACGACCACATCGAACCGCTCGCCATTCAGCTTGTCGGGACTGAGACCGATTGCATCGGCCACGGCGCGGTGGGTCGGGCACTTCAGAACGTGACCTTGTAGCGTGATGACCACTGGTATATCAGCTTCTGTCGCGCCATTGCGTTCGAGAAGCGCCTGCGCTTCCTGATGCTCGACGATATCGAAGTAGGCCGATGGCTGACCGTTGCGGCTCAGAAAATGCCGAAGACGGAACGTGGCCGCGGACGCCGAACTGCCAATGACCAGAATACCCCCGCTCTGGTCCTGAATAAAAGCGACCCGGCGCAGGATGAACGCGCGCATGATTGTTTCGCTTAATTCAGCTTCCGCGATGACGAGCGCGCGCAGCGATTCCTCGTCGATAACGATCACTTCGCAATCACTGGTGGCGCGCGCCGTGGCCACCGCGGCGCGGCCGGCAAGCGTTCCGACCTCACCTGTGAAGCTGCCTGGACCGTGCCTGCCCAGCACATGGAGACCGTCTCCTGAGCCTCTCGTCGCCTCGATAGTCCCTGAGACGATGGCGAACATGGGAATGTGCCGGTCGCCTTCGGAGAACAGCACATCGCCCGTGTTCAGCCTGCGTCGCTCACCGTACCTCTCCAATAGTGCAAACTGTCTTTCATTCAGCGTTGGAAAAATCTGGTGGTGGCGGCTGCCGCCTGACACCAATTCTCCAACTCCGCCCGACGATTTATCGCTCATGGAGAGATTCCAAATGAGTGGGCACGGATTGTGACCCGGGTGAGCACCTTGAGGGCACGAATAATCAAAAGGACTGGAGACTGCGAACTGCAATATCCGTGCTGATTGTGTACCTGAATTTCGGTCGCAGTAAAGTGCGCGAGACGCGGTGGCTCGCCCGCACGCTGGATGGTAATGGCAGTGCGCCTATTCGAAAAGCCTTGAAGCGGCTGGTCCCTGCCGCTTCGTGAATCGTTATGTGTCTGCGGTCTAACGGGCCAGCGTTGCCGCCGATTCGATTGTTGCCGCGTCCTTCTCAGCTTTGGCGACGCGACCGGGGTTTACGCGGACGGCCTCCCCGCTCTGGTTCAGAAGGGATCACGTACGGCTCGAGCTCCATCAGGATCTCGTCGAGCCTGATACGTAGTTCCTTTGGCACTTGCGCCATCATCTCGGCATAGGCCTCGGGTGTTACCTGGCGCATGGCCTCGATTTTTTTCAAGCCAGCAGGTGTCAATTCAACACACTTCTGCCTGCGATCCTCGGCCGCCTCCCGACGATCCACCACGCCTTCCCGATACAGTCCGTCGACCATACGACTGGCCGCAGCATGACTCAGGCCAGTTGCCTCGGCCAGTTCAGCAATGGTCTGCGAATCGTGGTGATGGAGATGGAACAGAGAGATGACACGCGCGAAGGTCACGTCGCCGCTTAACATCGTCGACTCAAGGGTTTACAGAATTTCCGGAAATCGAGCGGGATACAACTTGGTACGGGGACCGCATGTGATCGAAGCCGCTATGTGCGTCAGCGAAGAGACTTTAGCGCGGTAAGGTAAGCGGTGCGCTCGGCCGTGACCAATCGGCGACCTTCAACTTGCGGGCGGAGGATCTGTTCGAAGAATAGTCGTTCGTCCACTGTGAACTGCGTCGCGAGAATGTCGCCGAGCCGCGGAGCCCAAGGGTGCGGCGAGCTGCCAAGCAGCACGTCCCAGGAGGTGACCGCGGCGGGACGTACATCAATGTGAAACTCCATATGAATATCCGCGAACCCCGCATCTAAAGCGAAGCGGACCAGATCGCGTTCGCCGTAGTTGGCAATCGGATTCGCAGAAATTTTTTCGTCAGTATCGGGAAACTGAGCGGATTTCCAGCGATGCAGCAGGTGGAAGAAGTTGTCCCCTGCTTTCTCGGGCAGACCTTCAACGATTTTCCGCAGCGAGCTTGCCTCGATTGCATCGTCGCGCATAATCGGTTCGGCGATCGACAGCCGGCCACCGGGCCTGAGAATCCGATGAAATTCCCGCAGGGCGACCATCTTGTCCGGGACATACGCGAGAACGGCCCGTGTCGTGACTGCATCGACAGTGCCAGCCTCAATGCCATCGAGCGATTCGGCGGAGCATTGGATGAAGACGCACTGATCCTGGATGTTCCGCTGAACTGCGAGTGCTTCAGTGTGACGAAGCAGAGGTGCCGAAATATCCGTCATAAGCACGCGCAGCGATGGGCCTATGCGGTCGATCGCGCTTAAACCGATCAGCCCATCGCCGGTACCGATGTCGGCGAGCGTCATGCCAGGGGTAAGCCTCGCGCCGGCCAGAACGCGGTCCACATGGTGTTTGAGTTCGACATGGAGGGCTCGTTCGTGCGTTGGATCATCTCCGTGCCGGATATGTAACAGCCAATCGGACCACACATCGGATTGGGGCTGGGAGTCGGAGCTATTCATGTCGAAGGACGAATGTCGATTGGATAACGAGGTGTGTCGAATGACCAAAGACTCGAACCTCATCCCGGATCAGCCGACCAGCAGTTGGGCGGCATCGCCGTCGGCGAATGAATGTAAGGGACGTTACCTTATGAGAACCTGAGGGACTTGCTATCAGAGCGGGAAACCACGCAGGAATGTCTGGCGTCGGACTGTGAATAGACAAAGAGGTCCGCGCTATGAGAGGCTTCGCATCACGTCGACCCGACGGCGAGGCGATCCGCGCCCGGTGACGTTGACCGTATCACCCGGCCTCCGCTGAAAGTGGGTTGGGAAGTCGCCGTTCCAGCACGGCGATCCTTCAAGAAAACGAGAGCTAGAACGTGAGTGAGTGGGAAGCCGGCAGCATTGATGGTATTGCGTACACGTATGGCTATTGCGACGAACTGGATCCGCTGCGCCTTAGACTTCCGTTACTACAGTCGGGATTCGCCCCTCCGGCCCTGCGTACCGCCTGCGAACTGGGATTCGGCCACGGCGTCAGCGTGAATATCCACGCAGCCGGGTCAGCTACAAGATGGTTCGGTACTGACTTCAACCCGTCTCATGCGAGCTTTGCACGGCAATTGACACAGTGCGCCGGATCGCAGGCAAGCTTGTTCGCCGAAAGCTTCGCAGAATTTTGCAGGCGAGACGAATTGCCGAAATTTGATTTCATTGGCATGCACGGCATCTGGAGCTGGATTTCCGACGAAAACCGTGCGCTCATTGCCGATTTCATACGACGCAAACTCAATGACGGCGGCGTCGTGTATATGAGCTATAACACCCAGCCCGGGTGGGCCACGATGTTGCCCGTGCGCGAATTGATGAACTGTCATTTCCAGGCGAGCGCGAGGTTGAATGCCCACGGCGGCGTGCCCGCCGAAACGCAAGTCCAGACGCACATTGCAGCGGCGTTAGACTTCGTAAAGACCGTGGTTGCGACGCAACCCGGCTACGCAGTGGTCAACCCGCAGCTGGCTGAACGTGTCGACGCATTGTGCAACGAGAACACGCACTACCTCGCGCATGAATATTTCAATCGTGACTGGCAGCCCATGACTTTCTCGCAGGTCACATCATCGCTTGCCGCGAGCGGTTTGACCTATGGCTGTTCTGCGGACTATCGCGATCACGTCGACGAGATCAATCTCAACCCAGCTCAACGCGCCTTGTTGGTGGGCATTCCGGATACCGCTTTACGGGAGACCGTACGAGACTTTTGCATCAACCGGTCGATGCGGCGAGATTATTGGGTCAAAGGGAGCCGGACGCTCGGTGACGAGGTGCAGCAGACGGCGCTGCGCGCGCATCGCGTCATGCTGGCGCTGCCGAGGGCTGCGGTCTTGCTGAAGGTGCGCGGAGCGCTGGGAGAAGCGACGCTACCGGAAAGCTCATATGGTCCGATTCTCGACGCGCTTGCCAGCCATCACCCCGCACGTCTCTCCGATATCGAAAACAGCGTCCGCGGACGTGGGATTACACTCCCCCTCATCGTCAAGGCCGTGACATTGTTAGTGGGGGCCGGCGTGTTGCTGAATGTACAGGACGAGGCGCACGTTAATCTGGCTCGTCCGTCGTCGGACAGGCTGAACGCCGCCATTTGCGAGCAGGCGCTCCAGCATGGGGACGTACAATTTCTGGTCAGTCCCGTGTCCGGATCGGGTGTTTTGATTCCCCGTGTGCCACAGCTCTTCCTGTTGGCAAGGCGACGTCATTTAAGGGAACCCACACAGTGGGCCGAATTCGCCGAAGCTGCTTTGCACAGGAACCCCACGCCGGCTCACGCCATGGAAGGAGTTTCCGTTAGCCCGCTGAACACCCGCGACGATCTGATTGCGAAAGCGAATCGCTTTGCTGAAATACATCTACCCATATTGCAGGCACTGGGAATCGCTTGAGGAAGAGATACGGTCGGCAAGCGGATGGCGCTACCTCCATGACCGCGTCCGCTCCAGGGGACAATCGCGCGTTCGGCCAACGCAATCGCCGCAGAATTGCTTACGGCGACCACGTCATCCTGCAATCAACGCGCGGCCGTTACTGCTGGTCGTCTGTCGATACAAAGGCCATGCCGTGCGGACTTACCAAATTGGTCACCAGAGGAAGGAGTGCTCCGCTACGCAGATCAAGTTGGCCGACATAAGCCGGCACCGCCGGCGTGCTACTTGTAGCGGCCACGCCCGTTGATGCGGAGAACGCCGCGTCGCGCTGCCAGACATTGGCACTAATCTTGTACACCACGTTCGCCTTCGTATCGGACACCAGCAGGTAGCCCCGTCGCGCAGTGGCGAATACCGTGTCGTCCACCTGCACGTTGCCGAGAAGCGGCAGATATTGCACTCGCGGTTCGTCGCCCGACGAGCGCAACAAGACAAGCTGACCATCTCCCTGATCATCGAGCAGTACATCACCCGACGGCGTCAGCGTCATTGAATCCGGATCGGTCAGGGTCAGGTTCGCCACCGTGCCAAACGGAATGTTGCTGGCGTCCAATGTGCCGCGCATTACCGGAGTGACGTCGATTGTGTAGGTGCTCGCATCAAGGTGCACAACGCGGACAATCGCGGGCCCCATATTCTTGCCGCTACTGTTAAGGGTGGGATTGGACGCGCTGAAGTAGGCCTGGCCGTCCTTGAACACGATGTCATCGTAACCGCCGCCGTGCAGCGTCTTGCCAAAGGAATACGGTTTGGATGCCTGGCCGGTCGAGGGATTAATGATGACGAGGTTTGGATTCGCATCCTCATTCTGCATCGCCCAGATCTCGCGAGTATACGGATTGATCTTCAGGCCATCGTTGTGTCCCGGGACTTGATAAGTCTTCACGACACTGCCGTCTTGCGCGTATTCAACAATCACGCTCATCGCGCCGTTCGAGCCATCTGGTGCGCCGTTATTCGCATAGCCAACCCAAACGTGACCATCGAGCACGGCCAGTGAATCCGGTGCGCTCATCAACCCGCCGGAACCCGCCGCGAACACGGTTATGCTAAAACCCGGAGTGACTAACGGCTTCGCCGCCGTTTGTGCGTTGGCGCCGCCAGCCGCGAAACTGAAGGCGGTGAACGCTAGTGCGGTGCAACTAAAAATGCGGCTTACTGCGTAAGCAGATCGAATGCTGGGCATGTTCGTCTCCGAAAACAGGTATGCGATCGGGAAAGGCAGAGGCACCGGCATATGCCAGGCACCCGGTAATGAAACGAAATATATGGAAACATGCGCGCATGACTGAACGGTGACGGCGCGTAAAACTACGCCGACTGGTATGCCTCCAGGCGTCTGCAAAGTTCGTCGCTATTAGTGTTCTTGCTGCCAGTCTGTGCCGAATGCGGGCGAGAACCGTTTGGCATTTTTACCTCTCCTTAAGAGATCCTTAAGAAGATGGAAAGTTTGAAAAAATATACTGCTCAAGCACTCCGAATCGAGGCCGATAGACAGAACGCAGTACACACGTATTTTCTCTATCGGGAGATTGGGATGTCCATTCAGGCAATCGGTCAAAACGCCGCACAAGCAGCGGCTTCATCCGCCGCGTCTACCTCGAGTTCAGCGTCTAGCGCCCCGGCATCGGGCACGAGCGCCTCTTCGGCTACGGGGTCGAGCACCAGCACGCCCGCGTCGTCCGCTTCGTCAGCGTCGTCGTATACGGTCAACATCAGCAGCGCCGCACGTGCTTTGTTGGCCGAAGCAAGCGAGACGTCGGTTCAAACCGCGCAGGAAGCAGGAAAGGGCGATCAACAGGCGCAACGCCTGCTCGCCAAGGAGGCCGCAGCCAAAGTGCACTAACGCACTCAGGAAGTTCAGCCGGAGGGTAAGGACCGCCGCGCCGGATCGGCGGCGGTCCCGCAGAATTGGAATGCGTGCCGAGACGACACGCTGAGCAGGGTGAGCGCGCCGGCAGTCAAGCACCGGCCGCTATGCACCGCGTTGCGCGCCGTCGGCGCTCAACCTACCGGTTCACGCTCGAGCATGCCGCCTTTCGCGCGCCGTTTCGCCAGCCAATGGGACAGACGATCGAACCACAGATGCACCACCGGCGTCGTGAAAAGCGTCAGCATCTGCGAAACGATCAGGCCGCCGACAATCGCAATACCCAGCGGGACACGCAATTCCGCCCCCGCGCCGTGGCCGAGCGCGAGCGGCAGGGCGCCAAACAGCGCGGCGAGCGTCGTCATCATGATCGGCCGGAAGCGCAGTACGCACGCCTGACGGATCGCCTCGCGCGGCGATAAGCCTTGCTCACGCTCGGCCACAAGCGCGAAATCGATCATCATGATGGCGTTTTTCTTCACGATACCAATCAGCAGAATGATGCCGATCATCCCCATGATCGAGAGATCCTGGCCGCACAGCATCAGCGCCAGCAACGCGCCCACACCCGCCGAGGGCAGCGTCGAAATAATGGTGAGCGGATGAATCGCGCTTTCGTACAGAATGCCGAGAATCAGATACACCACCACCAGCGCCGCGGCGATCAGATACGGTTCGCTCGCGAGCGACGCCTGAAACGCCTGCGCCGTGCCCTGGAACGAGCCCGTCAAACTGTCGGGTTTGCCTGCCGCGACTTCGGCCTGGCGAATCGCCGTCACGGCATTGCCGAGCGATTGCCCCGGCGCCAGATTGAACGAGATCGTCACGGCCGGGAACAACCCCTGGTGATTCACGGAAATCGGCGAGACGTTGTTTTCGATCTTTGCGAGCGTGTTGAGCGGCACCAGTTCATTCGTCAGCGGCGAACGCACGTAGAGGTGCGCGAGCGCATCGGTGGTCAACTGGAAGCCCGGATCGACTTCTTCGACAACGTGGTACTGGTTCAACTGTGTGAACAGCGTCGCGATCTGCCGTTGACCGAACGCGTCGTATAGCGTGTCGTCGATGGCTTGAGCAGTAATACCGAAACGCGAAGCCGTGCTGCGGTCGATCACGAGCGTAGCGCTGGTGGCTGCCGCTTGCTGATCCGAAGTGACGTCGGCGAGTTGCGGGAGCTTCGACAGCTTATCGGTTAGTACGCCCGCCCAATGATTAAGTTCATTGATATCGGGGTCCTGAAGCGTGTACTGATACTGCGCGGCGCTGATGCGGCCGCCCACCTGAATATCCTGGCGGACCTGCATCGACAAGGAAATGCCCATCACCTTCGCCAGTTGCGGTTTCAGGCGATTGAGCACCTGCGCGGCGCTGTCCTTGCGCTGACCGAACGCTTTCAGGTTGATCATCACGCGGCCCTGGCTCACGGTCGGATTTGCACCCATCCAGTAGTAGACGTTATCGACGGCGGGATCGGCTTCGATAATATTGCCCAGTTGCTGCATTTTCAAAGACATCGCGCGCGGGGAAATATCCGGCGCGGCCTGCGCGACACCCATGATCAAACCGGAGTCTTCCTGCGGGAAGAAGCCCTTCGGGATCACGACGAACAGCGCGATAGTCGCGACGATCGTCGCGATCGTCACGCCAAGCATCAGTTTCGGCCAATTCAACACCCAATCGAGACCTCGCTCGTAACGCCGCTCCACCGCGACAAAGCCTCGTTCGAGCCAGGCTTCAAGCTTGCGCATCCGCCCTGTGTCATCCGGCTCAGGCGAGCGGATCAGCCAGCCGCATAGCATCGGCGTGACGGTCAGCGAGACCAGCGCCGACATCAGGATCGCCGCGCTCACTGTCACCGCGAATTCGCGGAACAGGCGTCCGACAATGCCGCCCATCAACAGGATCGGAATGAACACCGCGATCAGCGAGATCGTCATCGAGATAATGGTGAAGCGCACTTCCATCACGCCGAGCAGCGCGGCTTTCATGCGCGGCACGCCTTCCTCGACATGCCGCATCACGTTTTCGATCACGACGATCGCATCGTCCACCACGAAACCCACCGCGATGGTCAACCCCATCAGCGACAGATTGTCGAGGCTATAGCCGAGCAGATACATCACGCCGAACGTAGCGACCAGCGACAAAGGAATCGTCAGGCTCGGAATGATCGTCGCCCACACGTTGCGCAGAAACGAGAAGATGACCATCACGACCAGCGCGACCGTCAGCATCAGCGTGAACTGCACGTCGTGCACCGACGCATTGATGGTTTGCGTGCGATCGCCCACGACATGCAGATGCGCGGCGGCGGGCAGCGTCGCTTCCAGCGCAGGCAGCTTCGCCTTGATGTTGGCAATCGTCTGCACGACGTTGTAGCCAGGCTGCTTGTGAATATCGAGGATGATCGCGCGTTCGTGCTGAAGCCACGCGGCCTGCTGGTTGTCTTCGGCGGCGTTCAGAACGGTGCCGAGATCCGATACGCGAATCGGCGCGCCGTTCTTGTACGCGATCACAAGATCGCGATACTCGGAGGCGGTCGTGATCTGGTCGGTGGCGTTGAAAATCACCGAGCGATCCGGGCCGTTCAGGCTGCCCTTGGGTGCATTCACCGTCTGCACGCCGACGATCGAGCGCACATCTTCCAGCGTGAGGCCACGCGCGGTGAGCTTGTCGGGATCGAGCTGGATGCGTACGGCAGGCCGCTGCTGGCCGTGAAAATCGACCAGGCCGACGCCGGGCATCTGCGAGATCTGCTGCGCCAGATAGTCTTCGGCGTAGCTGTCGAGTTGCGTGAGCGTGAGCGAAGGCGACGTCAGCGCGAGTGACAGCAAGGTGAAGTCGGCCGGGTTGACCTTTTCATAGGTCGGCGGGTTCGGCAGATTCTTCGGCAAGGTGCCGCCGGCCGCGTTGATCGCCGTCTGCACGTCCTGCGCCGCGCCGTTGATATCGCGCGACAAGTCGAATTGCACCGCGATGTTGGTCGTGCCCAGCGAGCTCGACGACGTCATCTGCGTGATGCCCGCGATCAGCGAGAGTTGTCGTTCGAGTGGCGTCGCTACCGAAGTCGCCATGGTCTCGGCGCTCGCACCCGGCAACTTCGCCACGACCTGAATGGTCGGAAAGTCGACTTGTGGCAAGGGCGCGACCGGCAGCAGGAAATACGCCACCGCGCCCGCCAGCAGCACCGCGATAGCAAGAAAACTGGTCGCAATGCGCCGTTTGATGAACCGTTCCATCAGGCTCATGACGGATTGTCCTGGTTGGCCTGGCTGCCCGTCGAGTCTGCGTTGACCGGTGCCTGGGCTACTGTCGGCACCGTGGTCGCCGCCACGCGCACGCCTGGGTTCAAGCGGCTTTGTCCATCAAACACGACCAAATCCTTAAGGGCGACACCGCTGCGAATTTCCGTCATTCCGTCGACCGTCACGCCGATTTTCACCGGACGCATCTGCGCCGTGCCATTCGCGTTGATCACGTATAACTGCGTGCCGTTCTGCGTGTTCACCACCGCGCGGCTCGGCACGGCGACCCGCTGCGTATCGGTACGCAACAGCACGCGCGCATTCACCAGCTCGCCCGGCCACAGCTTGCGATCCCTGTTGGTGAAGGAGGCCTTGAGTTTGATCTGACCGGTGGTGGGATCGACCGTACTATCGATGAACACGAGCGTGCCGTCGGCGAGCGCGGTGCTGCCGGAACGCGTGGTCACGTTCACCGCCAACGGCGCGGCCGCCTGATTCGCTAGCAGGTCGGGGAGCACGTCTTGCGGCACGGAGAACAGCACGGTAATCGGCTCCATTTGCGTGACGGTGACGATACCGGTCGTGTCGGTGGGATGCACGATCGCGCCGATGTCGGCTTCGCGCGCGCCCACACGGCCTGTGAACGGCGCGAAGAGCATGGTGAAGCTCAGTTGCAGGCGATCGCTCTGCACCAGCGCTGCATCTGCAGCGACCGTGGCGGCGAGCGCTTCGACTTGCGCCTTCGCGGTGTCCACGGCCTGGGTGGTCGCCGCGCCAATGCCGACGAGCTTCGAGTAACGCGCGAGATCGAGCCTCGCGTTATCAAGCGAGGCCTGGTCCTTGCGTTGCGCCGCTTCCGCCTGATGCAATTGCGCAGTGAGCGGTCCCTGGTCGAGTTGCGCGAGCAACTGCCCTGCCTTCACATCCTGCCCTTCAGTGAAAGCCACGCGCTGCAACTGGCCGTCCACACGCACTTTGACGTCCACAGTATTGAGTGCGAGGACCGTACCCACTGCGACCACGCGAATCGGAAAATCGCTGATCACCGGATGACCCGCGTTGACCGGCACCGCAGCCACGGGCTTCACAGCCGGATGCTTCGGCCATAACCACGCGCCAAGAATCAAGGCAAGGACAACGCACGCCACCGCGAGCGGCGCGCGACGGCGCGCCCGGGGCGCCTCGTGATTCGGAATATCAGCAGGGTTCATGAGCGGGAAGGCGTAGGAGTGGAAGCGGTGCCGCTATCGGTGACACCGAAGCCGCCGCCGAACGCGCGAAACAGGCTCACCGACGCTTGGAGGCGCGCGAGCCGCGCCTGCACCAGTGTGTCTTCGGCTTGATAGAGCGTGCGTTGGGCGTCGAGTACGGTCAGAAAGTCGACGGTGCCGAGCTTGTATTGGGCTTGCGCGAGCGTGGCGGCTTTGCGGGCAGCGTCAGCGGCGGTCTGGTCGGCGGCTTCCGCGAGCTGCTGCTGTTGCGCCGCCGAGAGCGAATCCTCGACGTCCTGCAGCGCAGTCACCACGGCCTGCCGGTAATCGGCGACGCCCTTGGCTTCGGCGGCCTGGCTTGCGTGCAACTGACCGTGCAGCGCGCCGCCGTCGAACAGCGGCGCGGCCAGCGACGTGGCGAGGCTCGCAAACGGACTCGACAGAAAATGCGAAAGGGACTTGCTGCTGAGCCCGCCGTCGGCGGTCAGCACGATGTTCGGCAGAAAGGCCGCGCGTGCCGCGCCGACGCTCTCATTAGCCGACTGCAACTGCGCTTCCTTCGAGCGGATATCGGGGCGCGTTTCCAGCAGGCTGGCCGGCAGATTCGGACGCGGCTGGGGAATGGCGATTCCGGCGAGCGCGGTGTCGTTGACCGTGAACTGCTCAGGCGCGGTGCCCACCAGCACGGCGAGCGCATGGATGTTGGTGTCCAGTTGCTGTTGCAGCGCCGGGACCGCCGCCTGGAAGGTGGCGAGCGCATTGCGCTGCTGCTGGACCTGCAGCTCGGTTGCAACGCCCGCCTCCTGTTGCGCGAGCAACAGTTGCAGAATGTGCGCGGCATCGTCGGAAATGGACCGTGCGATCGCCAGACGGCGGCGCAGGCTCTGCACCTGGAAATACGTGTCCGCCACCGATGCGGTCAGCGTCAACGCCACTGTATCGCGATCGAACTCGGATGCGCGCGCGAGCAGGTCCGCCGCGCTGGCGTTAGCGGCGTTAAAGCCCCAGAAGTCGACCTCGTAACTGGCTTCGGCGAACAGGCTTTGGGTTTTGGTGGTCGAGCCACGCCCCTGGTGAGCGCGGTCGAAGGTGGCGCCGAGCGAGAGCGACGGATACTGCGGCGCGCCGGCTTTCTCGGCGTTGCCGCGCGCCTGTTCGACGCTCGCAATCGCGGACGCCAGCGTGAAGTTGTTGCGCAGACTGCGATCGACCAGCGCATCGAGCGCGGGGTCGTGATATTCGCGCCACCAGCCGCTCCTGACGGGAACGGTATCGGCGAGCGAAGCATTCGCCGCGCCGTCGAAGCGCTGCGCGAGCGGCGCACCCGGCCGCTGATAGGCCGGCACGAGCGAGCACCCGGCCAGAACCGCGACGCCGAGTGCGCATGCGGCACATGCGGCAGCACGCAGGGCCCGATGAGGCGCACGAGGACTGACGACGCGCGAAAACGGCGCCGGACGGGACAGCCCTGACATTGGAGAACACTCCGGCAACATGGGAATGTCGCCAGAGTAGTCAGCGGGTCCTGTCGGCGCTTTCGCCCAATAATGAAAAAAATTTAATGCGCCGCAACACGCCGTCGGAGCGCGTATCCATGTCGCCGCAAAGCACCTGCTAAGGTGCCGGGTTCAGCACATAACCCGCACCCACCACGGTATGAATCAGCGCCACCGGAAAATCGCGATCCACCTTCGCCCGCAAGCGATGCATGTGCATATCGATGATATTGCCGCGCGGTTCGAAATCGTAATTCCACGCTGCCTCGAGCAGCATGCTGCGCGTGACGACCTGCCCTTCGCGTCGCGCCAGACATTCGAGCAACAGGAATTCGCGGTGCTGCAGGCGTAGATCGCGGCCGCCGCGCGTCGCGGTTCGCGCCCGCGTGTCGAGCATCAGATCCGCGCATTCGAGCCTCTCGCTCATCCTGCTGCGATCTGCGCGCCGTGCAAGCGCCTCGATTCTCGCCAGCACTTCGACGAAGGCATACGGCTTCACAAGATAGTCGTCGCAACCGGCGCGGATGCCCTCCACGCGCTCGTTCAGCCCGCCGACCGCGGACAGCATCAGCACCGGCGTGGTATCGCCGCCTGCGCGCAATTGCTGCACGAGGGCGATGCCATCGAGCGCCGGCAAAAGCCGATCAGTCACAATCACGTCGTAGATGCCCTCGCGCGCGTACGCGAGACCGGTCGCACCGTCGGCCACCGCGTCGACAATGAGACCGCTCTCGCTCAACCCGCGCGCCAGAAAATGGCTGGCGCGCGTATCGTCTTCGATCAGAAGGACTCGCATGCGCTAATCAAGGCAATGAGGACTTACATTAAAATTTTTTCATGTTGGCGCGAAACGCCTGTGCGGCTTCACGCGGCATACTGCGGACATCGCAGGTACGAGCGTAGTGTAAACGGCGCGGTTCGCGCAGGCTCGACACGCGCTCACTTCTGGAAAAAGGCATGTCGAATGTATTGGTCGTCGAGGACGACGAGCAAACCCTCGCGGAGATCGTTGAAGCGCTCACCGATCACGGCTGCAAGGTGCAGGCCGCGAGCACGGGCCGCGACGGTTTGATGCTCGCGGTCGCCAACAGTTATGACGCCATCGTGCTCGATCGCATGTTGCCGGGTGGCCTCGAAGGGCTCGGCATGCTGGCGGCGTTGCGCAGCGCCGGCGTGGTCACGCCGGTATTGATTCTGAGCGCCCTGTCCGCGGTCGACGAACGCGTGCGCGGCTTGCGCGCCGGCGGCGACGACTATCTGACCAAGCCGTTCGAATTCATCGAGCTGACCGCACGGCTCGACGCGCTGATGCGCCGGCGCGAAGCGGCACCCGGTGTGCAGGAATATCAGGTCGGCCCATTGCGTCTCGACCCGCTCAAGCGCGAAGTGAGCTGCGCCGGCCGTCCGGTGTCGCTCTTGCCGCGCGAATACCGGCTGCTCGAATACCTGATGCAGCATGAGGGCCAGGTGGTGAGCCGCACCATGCTGTTCGAGGCTGTGTGGGATTACCGGCTCGACGAGCGGACCAATGTGATCGACGTGCATATCAGCCGCCTGAGAAAGAAGCTCGACCCGGACGGGACGGCTCCGATGATCGATACCGTGCGCGGTTCGGGGTACATGCTCCATGCGCCTGACTGACCTGCATCGCACCACCGGCTTTCGCCTCGCCACGCTGTTCCTGATGCTGTTCGGCGTGATCGCGATACTGTTGTTCGGTTACCTGTACCGCGAAATCACCGGCTTCGAACAGGAACGCATCGACGACTGGCTGATGCGCGAGCACGCACAGTTGACACGCGAAGAGCCGGATGAACTGGTCGCGCGATTCGAACATCAAAACCAGTTCGATCCGCGCCACCAGCGCCCGTTCGGTCTGTTCGACGCTGCAGGAAAACATCTTGCCGGCGGCTACGCGGGCGATCAACCGGCTATCCCTGTGTTCGACCAGCCGTTTTCCATGCGGCTCGCGAAGCTGCCCGGCCACCCGCCCGGCCGATGCATTGCCGCGCGCGTACCGGATAGCCGCATCGCATTGCAATGCCAGAACACCCGCGAACTCGACCACTTCGACGAAGAACTGCTGCACGCGCTGCTTTCCACCGCCATGATCACACTCGTGATCGGCCTGGTCGGAGCGGGTCTGATCGGCATTTCGGCCATGCGGCGGCTCGACGCGGTGACTGCCTCGATCGAAGAAATCGTCGCCGGCAATCTCAGCAGGCGTTTGCCGATGCATTCGAAACGGGACGACGTGGATCGGTTGGTAGGCGTCGTGAACGGCATGCTCGACGAAATCGAACGGCTCATGAACGAAGTCAAGGGTGTGTGCGATGCGATCGCGCACGATCTGCGCACACCGCTCACCCGGATGCTCGGCGGACTCGAACGTGCGCAGCGGCGCGCCAAAACCGAAGCGGAGTATCGCGCGGCAATCGATGAAACCATCATCGAGACCAGCGGGCTGCTGCGCACCTTCAACGCGCTGCTGCGCATTTCGGAAATCGAAAGCGGCGTGCGCCATGCGGGTTTCGCAACGGTCGATCTGGCTGCCGTCGCCGACGACGTCTTCGAATTCTACGATCCAACTGCCGAAGACAAGCAAATCGCCTTCGAATTGCAGCGAACGGTATCGGGGCCGCTTGAGATCCAGGGCGATCCGAACCTGCTATTCGAGGCACTGGCGAATCTGGTGGAAAACGCCATCAAGTTCGCACCGCACGGCGGCCATGTGCGAATCAAGGTGTTCCGCGACAAGACCGGCGCGGGCATCACCGTTTCGGACGACGGGCCAGGCATCGCACCCGCCGAACAGCAAGCGGTGCTACGGCGCTTTTATCGCGGTGAAGCGAGCCGTCACACGCCCGGCAGCGGGCTCGGCCTGAGCCTTGTGCTGGCGGTAGCGGGCATGCACGGCATGTCGATCCGTTTCAAGGACACGACGCCCGGATGTGAAATCCTGTTGTACAAACCGACCGAGTAGTGTCGCGTGCACAGTGCGTGCGCCCGGCGTCAAGACTCACTGATCCGGAAGCCGTCTGCTTCGATCAGAACGATTCATGCAGTGTTAGCGGTAAGGGACTGCAATGTAATTGCCAAGCGGCCAGTAAGTGGCCGGTAAGTGTTCCGGTCGCACCATCCCATCGACTGTCCTTCGCCACGGCCGCAGCGCTGCATGGCTAGTACCTCTTTTCTGTCATTTTTGTACCGGGAGTCCCCCGATGAAAAGGCGCGATCTGAATACTCTGGCGCTCGCCACCACGGTGCTTCTTTCATCGGGATGCGCAACGGGGCCCGGGCGCACCGCCGGCGACCCGCTTGAACCGATGAACCGGACCATCTACTCGTTCAACGACAAGGTCGACAAATACGCGGTCAAACCAGTAGCAACCGCCTATCAGAAGGTAACGCCGACGCCCGTACAGACGGCAGTCCGGAATTTCTTTTCCAATCTCAGCGATATCGGCAACTTTGCCAATGACCTGCTGCAACTGAAAGCGACAGACGCGAGCGAGGATGTAGTGCGCTTTGCGTTCAACTCCACCTTGGGGATTGGCGGCCTGATCGACTGGGCGACGCCTGCGGGCTTGCCCAAGCACCATCAGGATTTCGGCCTGACGCTTGCGCACTATGGCGTACCGATTGGCCCATATCTGGTGATGCCGTTGTTCGGCCCGAGCAGCGTGCGGGATGTCAGCGACGTCGCGGCAGGCGTTCTGCTCAACCCGTTCGCGGCCGCACCAGTTGCCGTTCAGGTGTCGGTGACCGGCACTCGTATTGTCAGCAAACGCGCCGATCTTCTAAGCGCCTCGGACCTGCTTTCACAGGCCGCGATCGATCCCTATTCGTTCACTCGCGACCTCTACCTGCAGAGGCGCCACATGCTCTCGACGAGATCCGCCGACTCCGACAAGTTGCCGGACTACCCAGATCCCTCACGTCAATAGCGGCATGGCCGAAGCATGACAGTCTGCGCAGCTCACCGTTAAGTGTCTGGTAAGCCATGCGCGTCCAGTATGAAGGCCGAGTTCATCCGACTGTGGGAGCGTGTCCATGAAAGCCAGTACTGCGACCGCACTGCGCGCCAACCTCGTGCTCTTTTCGGTTTCGACAGTTATCGCGATCGTCCCGTGCGTCAGTCTCGCATCGCTGCTCGGCCTGCTCGACGACGGCACGCCTACATTGCCTTACCAGGGCAGCATTTTTCTGCTCGGCGCCGTGATCATGCTGGCGCTGCGCTGGCGTGCGCGGCAAGCGTTCGACGCAGCGAGGCTCGCGCATAAGGTTCAACTGATCGGGAAGCACGATCTCGTAGCATCGATTGCCGATGACTGCCCGTTTGCGTGGCTGGTCCAGTTGCACCTCGAACTGCGTGGTCATCAATGTATCCACTGACAACAGGTGTAAGCATGAAAAGTCTCGGTTATCGGCTGCTGCTCGGTTTGCTGCGGCTACTGTCGGTTCTGCCGTACGCGCTAGTTGCACGAGCCGGCAACGCGCTTGGCGCCGAATGGTGGCCGAGTTGTTCGCCCCGGGTGCCGCATTTGCGGACACGGTTATCAGCTACATGCGTCCCTTCTCGGTCAACGTCCTGACGAGGTCATCCGCAGTGGGCACAATCTTGCCGAAGTAAAGCCCGAAGTTAGACAGCGCAGCATCATGCATGACCGGATCGCAATCGGCGCAAGCGTCTGAAACCAGCGCGCAGCCGAAACCCCGGTCTGCAGCATCCCGTGCTGTCGTCTCGACGCAGCAACTCGTCACCACCCCAGTGAATACCAGATTTTTGATCCCCATACGATCCAGGACATTCTGCATTTCACTACCGTTAAACGCACCTTGCGTGGTCTTGCGAATCACAGTCTCTCCATCCAGAGGGGCGACCTCCTCGCGGAACGCATAGTCCGGATTTTCCGTCCACCATAAGTCCTCGATGCCACTGGCCCTTTCCAGCATGCGCGACCATTCGCGAAACCGTATCGGGCAATCACGCATATCTCGATACGCCGACCCAATTGCAAGGTGAATGACCGGTCTTCCCATTCGACGAAAGGCATCGAGCAACGTGCGAATTGCAGGAATGGTCGTGCGCTCGAGCCTTTCGAGGTAGTAATGCATCGAACCGGGTTCTATCGCTTCGCATGCCTTGACCCAGCCACGGTCGGCTGCGGCGTCGCTGTACTGAACGTCGACCACGACTAGCGCCGTAGCGGTGCAATCCGTGAAGTCGATGTCTGGAATCGTCGATGCCAGGCTTTCAAACGCTACCTGCGCAGGAATTGGCTCATTCATGTCGGGGTCCTCGATTCAGGTTGAACGTATCGCCCCCTCACGACGGCGGTACGCGTTTACGTCGTCCATGCCGGACACTTGATCGTGGCTGCCATTGTGCATATATCAGTTAACGCGGGCATGCGTTAAAGCGACGGCCAGATACGTTGCAGCGACACCTGCATCGGTCGGCCTTGGTGATCGATGCAACCAACTGAATTCCGCATGTTCGCCCCTGCGAGATATGCCGGAACAAAAACCCTCGAAGCATTGCTGCATCGAGGGCTCAAGGAATTCCCAGGAATAGATCGGACCCGTCGCCTGCAATCCGTTTCCGGCGCCTCAGCCGCCGGAATCATCTGACCCGGGGACCTCCCGGCGGCGACGTGGCGGGCAATCAAACGAAACCAGCCCGTCCCCGCCTTCTTCCCGGGCTGGGACCGCCGGTACATCCGACCTGGCTCAGTGCGCGACCGCGTGAAGCTCGGCGATGTAACCGCCCGGGAACTGCACGAGCGCGGCGTCGCGGCCACCCGAGGTGAACGGCTGCACGAGTACGGTCGCGCCGGCCGCCTGCGCTTTCTTCAGCGTGTTGGCGAGATCCTTCACCTCGTAGCCGGTCAACTCGTACCCGAACGGGTAAGGCAGATGGCCGTCTGTCACGAGGACGGTGATCTTGCCGAAGCCTGATTCGATCCGGACCCGACGATACGTGTCGGCCGGCCGGCCAATCTCGATGCCCGGTGCGTTGCGGTCATCGGACACGACCTTGCCGTGCGAGAACACGACGAAATCGTGGATGAGCGCTTTCGCGCGCTCCGGCGACACATACACGCGATTTTCCGGCACCGTCTCCAGCGGATCGTAGTACGGCGCCTGCTTGTGCCAGTACAGCTGCATGTGCACACCACCCGGCCACGAGATCAGCGCATCACGCCCGATCGGATCCGGGAACGTGTCCACATATACATCCGCGCCATGCGCCATCGCCGACTTCACCGCCGCATCCATGTCGGTCACGAGATAGCCGGTGCGCTCACTGCCGAACGGGTACGGAACCGGCGTCTTGAAGCCAAATACTGACAACGTGCCGACCGGCGTGAACACGAGCTGCGACATCGTCCGGCTCGACGTCGGCGTCACCTGGAAGACGCCCCGCTGCGACTTATGGCCGCCAAACGTCGCGACGAAGCTGTCGGTAAACCTGTCGAAGTCCTCGGGCGCGACGTAGACGTGTGTCGTGTCGTACTGCGGCCCTACGGCCAACGACGGCGTCGCCGTGGGCCTGGCTAGCACCGGGGGGCTGGCTAGTGCCAGCGACGAGGCCACGGCGAGCGTGCCCGCGACCAGCGCGGTTACAGCGAGGGAACGGAATTTACGCATGATGTTGAAAGTTCCTCTGTTATGCATGATGGTGAAAGTTCCTCTTTGGGTTCAGCTATGTCTTGCCACGGGACCGGTGTGCGCCGCTGGCCAGATACGTCACGGCAATAAAGGCGGCAATCAGCCCGAGGTGCTCAAAAAACCCGTTCAATGCGATGAAACGTGCATTGCCAGAGAGACTCCAGAAATTGTTGGCGACCAGCATGGCAACGGCGGTCAGTGCGGACAGTCCGCCTGCGCCCAGCCAGACAAGCCGGTTGAAAACCACGCAGAAGGAGCCGCCCAGTTCGACGACAATCGCCAGCGTCGCCCACAGCGCCCCTGGATGCAGGCTGAAATGCTCCTGCTCCAGAATGGCGTCATGGAAATGCGCGAGCTTGTCGATACCCCCGATCAGATACGCAGACACGAGGGCGAGCCGCGCCAGCGGCAGCACCCACCACCGTGCCAGCAACGCGGCCACCCACGACGGATTTCCCTGTAGCGCGCCTGTCCTCACGTCAGACCGCCCAGCAGGAGCAGCCGAGCGCGCCCCAGAAGCCATGCAGGTCCGAGGTCGGCGCATTGGCCGTCCACGCGCGGGCATGCGCGTGACCGTGCACACCGCATGCCGTCGCACAACCACACGACGCCGCTGCGACCTGCTGCAGCGCCGCTTCGCCGTTGCCGCTCGCGTTCTTCCACCCGGCGAAACCACCAAAGCGACGCACCGGTGACCAGTCCGGCATCGCGGGCGGCGGTGCGCTGTCGTCGAACGACGCGAATTCGCCTGTGCCGTATACCACCTTGCCACCCACCACGGTCAGCAGCGACGTGGTATCGGCAATCTCGCCCTCAGCGCACGCAAAGAAGTCGCGGTCCGGGACGATCAGGTCTGCAAACTGACCTGCCTCGATCCGGCCTTTCTTGCCCTCCTCGTTCGAGAACCAGGTCACATTTTCGGTCCACATGCGCAGGGCTGTTTCGCGATCAAGGCAGTTCCGCTGCGGATACATCCGCAGACCACCCACCGTCTTGCCCGTCACCAGCCACGACAGCGATACCCAAGGGTCGTACGACGCGACCCGTGTTGCGTCCGTACCGGACGAAGTCCGGATTCCCTTCTCCAGCATCTTCGCAACCGGCGGCGTGGCCTCGGCGGCCTTCGCACCGTAGCGCTCTACAAAGTACTCTCCCTGGTACGCCATCCGGTGCTGCACCGCGACGCCACCACCCAGCGCAGCGACTCGGTCCATCGATTTCTCGGAAATCGTCTCGGCGTGATCGAAGAACCAGTTGATGCCGGCAAGCGGCACGTCCCTGTTGACCTTCTCGAACACGTCGAGCGCGCGGCTTATCGTTTCGTCATAGGTCGCATGCATACGCCACGGCCAACGGTTCTCCGCCAGTACGCGCACGACTTCTTCCAGCTCTCCCTCCATCTGCGGGGGCATATCCGGACGTGCGACACGGAAGTCCTCGAAGTCCGCCGCCGAGAACACCAGATTCTCGCCTGCGCCGTTGTGGCGGAAGTAATCGTTACCCTGCTTGTACTTCGACGTCTTCGTCCAGTTCAGGAAGTCTTCCTTCTCCGCCTTCGGCTTCTGCGTGAACAGGTTGTATGCGAGACGGATCGTCAGTTGGCCCTCGTCGGACAGTTTCTGGATCACCTCGTAATCGTCCGGATAGTTCTGGGAGCCGCCGCCCGCGTCGATCGCACCGGTCACGCCCAACCGGTTAAGTTCGCGCATGAAGTGGCGTGTCGAATTCACCCGATAGTCGAACGGCAGCTTCGGACCCTTTGCCAGCGTCGCGTACAGGATCGATGCATTCGGCTGCGCGAGCAGCAGGCCGGTCGGATTGCCGGCGCTGTCTCGCACGATCTGTCCTCCCGGGGGCTCCGGTGTGTCCTTCGTGTAGCCCGCCACGCGCAGAGCCGCCGCATTCAGTAGCGCGCGATCGTACAAATGCAGAATGAACACGGGTGTATCGGGCGCAACCGCATTCAGCTCTTCGATCGTGGGCAAGCGTTTCTCGTCGAATTGATGCTCGGTGAATCCACCCACCACGCGCACCCATTGCGGCGCCGGAGTGACGGCAACCTGCTCGCGCAGCATGTCCATCGCGGTGGCAAGGGAGCGCACGCCATCCCAACGCAGCTCCATGTTGAAGTTCAGTCCGCCGCGAATGATGTGAATGTGGTTGTCGATCAGTCCGGGCAGTACTCTGCGCCCCGTCAGGTCGATCACCCGGGTTGATGACCCTGCGAGCGGCAGAACCTCGACGTCGCTGCCCACCGCAGCAAACTTGCCATCCTTCATCGCAACAGCCGTTGCCGTGGGGTTCGAACGATCCAGCGTCGTCACCCGGCCGTTGTAGAGGATCAGGTCCGGTTGAGTAATGGTAATGCTCATGAGTGTTCCTCCTCGTTGCCATCAAGCCCCCGGTCTGCCTGCAACACGGCATGACCCGACCGGGTGCTGGAAAGACGATCGGTTCCGCTCGCCTGATGCGATAGCGCCGGTGGCGTCGAATAACCCAACAACTGCCTCGCGGAAGGAATCGCCTGCTCGCCGATCAGCATGCCCAGCAGACCCAGCAGTGCGATAAGCGGAGGTGCTGGCGAACGTACATTGATCAGGCTATAGATAATGCCGACCAGGATGCCGGCGCCCAGCGATAACAGATAGAGTTTCATTGGTCCTGCCCTGACGTCGAAATATCGAATTGAAGCGCGCCAGTCGCTCGATTTAATTACGCAAAGGAGCGAGATCGACTGGCTGCATCACCAATTGAAGATCACGTCAACCTACGATTATTCACAGAAAAAATCGGACAACTGATTTAATTGCGCGACGTTAATAATGCGATACATATCGTTATGCTAACTATAAAACAATCACCGTGTTGCTGATCGCTGTCACCGGCAAACCCGCACTTCGATTATCGCCACCGGCTCCACCCCGGCGATAAACGACCAGGGCCGAGCGGGTATGACAAATCTTGTTCAGTGTCCCTCGGAACCGCCGAACATTGTCTTCGCATAGATCAGACCCAGTCCGTAACCGCCGCCATGCGCAACCGAGGTTTTAACTGTTTCATTGTAGGTTTCGGTCCGAGCCCAATCGCGTTGCAACTCGAGCAAATACTGCAGCGACGTCATCGGGCGTGCGCCCTGTTGGACGAGACGATCTAGCGCACGTTGATGCGCTTCGTCCGAAACATCGCCGCACGCATCAGTGATCACGTACACTTCAAACCCCTGATCAAGCGCTGAAAGCGCCGGCCCGACGATACAGACGCTGGTCCAGAGACCCGCCATCACGATGCGTGATTTTCCGATTTCATTTACGCGAGCTGTGATGCGCGGGTCCTCCCACATATTCATGTTAGTCCGATCGATCGCCGTCTGACCAGGAAATGTCGAGCTGATTTCTTCGAAAATCGGACCGGAGAAGAGCTTTTCTGCGACAGTAGTCAGAATCGTCGACACGCTAAACTCGCGGGCCGCTTTCGCGACCAATGCGACATTGTTGCGCAGAAGAACCGCATCGATCGACTTCGTCGCGAATGCCATCTGCGACTGATGGTCGATCATTATCAGTGTGTGATCGTTAGGGGACAAAAGAGTCTTTCCGGGCTTCGCTTGTGCTTGGGTCATCTTCAATACTCCAGTCGATTGGGAATGCGCGAAATACTTCGATTGCGCGGTTTGTTGCAATCTCTCGCATGCGTTCTCGTGATGTCACATCCATTTCAGAATTCTCACGATACGCACGAACAGACGGTACACGAACGCAAGCCGGCGGATGATCTCGACGGCGGTCCACCTATTCATCAAGCCGCTCGTGCGTTGAGGAGAAGTTTGGATGACATCACCGGTATTAGCCAATTCGAAATACTTGCAAGGCCGATTACTAGCGCTAATCGATCCGACACGTGAAGCGAACCGCGTACTTATCGCGAGGTGCGCCCGGCTGGAGGTTCAAAGCACGCAAGCGACACGCTTCTTCGGTAATCACTTCAACGAAATCGAAAATCAGCGAATCGCGCTCTTTCAAACGCGAGAACCATTTGAACCGACATCGGCTCCATGTCATTGATGAGCCTATAGTTGATTGTCTGCGGCAATGACGTGAACGGGTTGATCGCACCGGTCACTACTCCAGGTCTCTGTTCGATCAGCGTAGTTCCGGCTTGCGCCTGCAAGTTTTCGTAGACGAAATTTGCCCTGAGGCCGGTGCTTTAGAAATGCGCTACGGTCGATTGGTAGAGAGGAGCATTTGCCCGCGCGCCGAGGTGATCAGACGCTCAGCACAAGGTCGACAAGTTTGAGGCAGTCGACGTTCGCGAGTCGGTGGTGGCTGCGCATCAGCAGCGCACAGTTCGATTCGAGCAGAGGCTCCGTTAGAATCTCCGCATCGTTGAGCACGCTGCCTGCTGGCAAAGATAACCCCAATCGATGCAGTTTTTTTAGCGCGGCGATTTGCTGCGCCGTGTTCATCTCGCGGCGCTCAACCGTGATGGCTAGATATAGCGCCCGAAACCGAATCAACACGAGCGGGATGAACGGCAGATCGGCATCTCCAATGTGGCCAACCGAGATCTTGAAACTCTGATAGCCCGCCGCTTCCCGAATAATCCGTAGCACCTGCTCTACCTGCCGGATGATGGCATCGACGCTGTCGCGTAGTGCTCGCTTGGCAGAGTCAACGTTACTTCACGCCGATCACGGTTGAGCAGGCGCACCTAAATGCTGCCTATCGACTGGAGGCGCGAGGCGCAGTAGCGCGGGTTTGCGCGCAACGCGCTTCTTCAGCCGCCAGATCGAGAAAGTCAAGTATCAGTGAATTGCGTTCGTTTGTGCGCGACAGCATCTGGACCGTTACGGGCTCGAGGCCGTTGATCTGCCGGTAGCGCAAAGTTTTTGGAAGCGACGAGAATAGGTATGTGGTGCCGATCATTGCGCCGAGCCCTTGTTCGATGAGCGTGACGCCAACTTGTACCTGCGTCGTTTCATAGATGAAGTTTGGTGTGAAGCCAGCTTGCTGGAACTGAGCAACCATCGAGTCATAAAGCGGCGCATTGACCGCACGTGCCGAGCCGATCAATCGCTCCTGCGCAAGATCGCAAAGGTTCAGACAGTCGACGTTTGCCAGCCGGTGATCGCTGCGCATCAACAAGACCCAGTCTGCTTCGAACAGCGGCTGAACCAGTACGTCGTCGTTGTCTGGTGCAGTGTCGACCAATACGCCGAAGCCGATGTCGATATGTTTCTTGGTCAGCGCGGTGATCTGCTGCGCCGTGTTCATCTCGTGGCGCTCTATCGTTATGTCCGGATATAGTGTCTGCAGACGAATGAGCGCAGGCGGAATAAACGGCAGATTCGCGTACTCGACCAGACCGATCGAGAGCCTGGATTCTCGACTGCCTGCGGCATCTTGCGCTTCACGCAACGCGCGCTCAACCTGAGCGAAGATGGCGTCGGCGCTGTTCCGCAGAGCCTCGCCCGAAGCGGTCAGCGTCACGCCGCGCCGGTCGCGGTTCAGTAATTGCGCGCCCACCAGTTCTTCCAGTTTCGCAATCTGCTGGCTAAGCGCAGATTGCGTTATCGACGCGAGGTCGGCCGCCCGGCCGAAATGGAGTTCCCGCGCAAGAATCGAGAAGTAGCGCAGTTGACGCAATTCAATCGCTTTCATGTGGCTCTCGTGTCGAATGTCCGTTGCCAGTCCGGCAGATCGCTGCCGTCCACTGCTTGCGAGTATTGGCCAGGTGCGCCACGCCGACCCCGGCTACCGAACGTAGAATACGAACGAGGCGCGCCTCTCGCACTGTCGGCCTCGGCGACAGTCAAAGCTGCCGTTCGCCCCGACTAGTCCCCCATCGTCAGCTCAGTAACGGATTGTGTTGAAAAAGTCTGCCGACGTACGGATTGTTCGGTATCCTGGAAGACATCGATCGACGGGAGTGATTCGTCATGATGGGCGGCGAACAGCACAAACTTTTCTACTCTTCAACATGCGGATCATGAGCTCCGGATCAATCGCGGTGCGAGGCCGCGGTAGGGATCGATCTCGGGCCTGAGCAAGTGCGCCACAACGGTACCCGACAACGCACTCGCCTTCCCATATTTCCGCAAATCGAGAGGTGCCGCTCGTAGCGGTCAGCTCTTCGCCTGCATTGTTTTCACAAGGGCGGCTGCGGAGGCGCCTTCGAGCGACAACCCATAGCCAACTTCCTGCACGATGCGTTGCTTCAAGGGCCAAATAAAGTGTACGCGCGTGTTGCGGCGTGCCACTTCCGGCGCTTTCAAATACTGCCTCGCCAATTCCTGTGCGCGGCCAAGCGCCTGGCCGTCTGGCACGACCTCAGCAACCACCCCCCACTCGCGTGCGACCGCCGCCGTAATCGGCTGCGCGTTGAGCAGGAAAGCTTCTGCCCGTCCCGCTCCCGCGCGATAGCTCCAGGTGGTAAAGATACCGTCGCCAGGCACGACACCCGCAGCATAGTGGCCCATGTCGTGAAAGGATGCGTCTTCTGTTGCCACGATGACGTTGGCCAGCAGAACATACTCCGAGTGGATATGGGCACGCCCCTCGATGGCCGCGATGACTGGCACGCGTATATTGGCGATGTTTTCCAGGACCTGAACGCCTTCGTCATGGATCTGGCTCCAAACGTCGGGATCGGAGACGTCCTTGAAAGATGCCCAGTCAACCCCGGTCATGAAGTCCCCGCCTGCACCCGTGAGGATGACGATCTTGTTCGCCCGGTCCTGCGAAATCCGGTAGAACGCATCAACAACCTCCGTGTGGGCCTCTGCCGTGAAAGTGAGCGGGCCGCCATTGCTATGGAATTGCACGACCAGCACGCCGTCCTCATCCCGCATCAACTTCAGGTTGCGGTAGGCAGTGAAATAGTTTTCCAGATTCGTTTGCATGATGTTCTCCTATGTCCGAACTGACTGAATTAGCCCTGCCAGTCTGCAGCGGGCCGACTTCACTAGATACTGTGGAAGGGCTTCTCACCAAGCCCCCTGGAGTAACGCGAGAGTTCGCCGCCTCGCTTTCGAAACACACACAATTGACCGGACGCCTGACCGGCAAGTACCTTGCCGAACCTTGCATGAGTCCCATCCGCGAGCTGGGAAAGGACCGGCGAGCGACAACCACTCCCGCCTGCTGCTCTGCGTCAGATGAAGAACCCAGCCAACGCGCGAGCCACTGCGACAGCGTCATTTTCCATGGGGATGTGGCCCGCCTTGGGAATCCGGACAAGCTGCGTGTTCGGGATCTCTTTGGCGAAGCGCTCCGCGTGCTCGACGAGCTGGAAGCTGTCGTCTTCGCCCCAGACGAGCAGCTTTGGCGTCTGCGACGCGCGAAGGCGCGGCAACAGCTCCATCGTGTAACGATTGTCCGCCGCACCGGCCAAGGCGATCCACGACCGTGCGACGCGCGGGTCCGTCCAAGGTTCGAGATACTCGGCCACTTCGCTTTCCGTTGTTGGCCTGGCCAGTGCCGTGAGGACTGACTTGCGACGGGCAGCAAGGATATCCTCCGTCGTCGTCGCAGCGGCCACCGCCGGATCGCGGAACCGGGCAACGCCGGGCACTGGCCACGAATCGAACATCACTGCATTGACGAGCGCCAGCTTGCTGACCTCTATCGTTCCATCGACCAGCACCTCCTGCGCAATGCCCCCGCCAATGTCGTGCCCGGCGACGCCTACCGGTCCCGCGATACCGAGCGCATCCAGGAAGCGCGGCAGCCAACCCGCCAAAGCGGGAATCGAGGCATCCGCAATGGTCAGCTCGCCACCCGAGCGGCCGGAACCAGGGAAATCTACCGCGATGGGGCGTAATCCGGCAGCGGCCAGATCGTCGAGTACCGGCTGCCATACGCGGCTCCAATAGGTGCCGTGCAGCAACAACAAGACGGATCCTGCCGGGTCACCGGCGCTCAGGTAGCTGACCGGTACGCCATTCACGTCAACAGTTTTTCGTTCCATGGTGAAAATCCTCCGTTGCAGCCCGTTGTGCCGGGCGATCGAGGTGCGCGGCCTCCGCCGCGCATGGGGCACATCTTCGTTCGTGCTTTCGCGGCATCCGAAGCCCGCAGATAACGAATACGCTTAGCGAATGAACTGCTTTACGTAGTCGGCGCCGAGGCCGATCTCTTCGTAATGCCTGCGAGCCGCTTCGATTTTCGTGAACACATCTTCGTATCCCACTGCTGTGCCTTGGGGATCGACGTAGGTGTACCCGTCCGTAACATGGAACCACGTGATCATCTCAGTTACGTCCTCGGGCACGTACAGGGTGTGCGTCTCGCCTGCCGGCTCGTGTGCGTAGCCACCCTGCTCCGCAACCCAGTCGTGCTCGAGGTAATACCATCTGCCTCGCAGAACGATCGCGTGGACAGGCCCGGTATGACGGTGACGCGAGAGCACGCCGGACTGGCGCACTCTAAGTAGATTGACGTAGTAGCCCTGGCTGGCGCTGAGAAGCAGCGGCTTGAACGAAACAGTCGGCGTCATCGGCACCCAAAGGTTATCGTCCTCCAGCCATTTATCGAGTATGCCCAAGTGCACGATGTCGGGTGACATGTCAGGCGGTTGAGGCAGCTGATAAGGGATAGCACGCTCATCAGGCTTTCTTGCAGTTGTGTTGGTCATGTTACGAGACCTCCAGAAGATATCGACGCATCGAGCGCACGGGTCAGGCGGCGGACTTTACCGGCTTCGTCCACTCGTTGCCCTTCATGAACGGGTCGTACTGCGTATGTACGATGTGGTTCGTATAGTTGCTCATGACCTTCGTGGCAACGCCGAGTATCACTTCAAGCACATTCTGGCGCGTGAAGCCGGCGGCGAGAAATGCCTCGACATCCGCATCAGAAGCAAAGCCGCGTTCGCGTACGACAATCGTCGTGAAGCGATGCAGGGCTTCAAGCTTCGGATCAGGCAGCGGCTCTCCATCGCGCAGCGCGGCGATGACAGCGGGATCCATCTTGATCATCCGGGCAAGTGCCGAATGGCCGGCCATACAGTAATGGCAATTGTTTTCGAAGTTCGAGGTCAGATAGACGACCTGCTGCTCATGCGAGGTAAGCGTACTCCTGGCAAAGAGGTCCCAGAGGGCGGAGTAGCCGGCAAGGAGCTCAGGCGATTCGGCCATGTGAGACTGGAGATTCGGCACAAAGCCAAAGGTCTTTTTCGCGTCTTCCAGGGCGGGTTTCGAAGCGGCCGGTGCGGTCTCAATGGTGTATGACGGGAACGTGCTCATGATCTTCTCCAAACGGGAAATTCGTGGTGAGCAGATGATGCGCGCGGCGTCACGCTGGTAGAAGACCCTCGATACGCATAACATCCATTCCAGGCAGGCATACGACGTCTAACGCCCCCGCCACGCCTGATGTCAGACTGCGCCAGGATGCGGTAGCACATTGAGAAAGGTTGGCTCCAAGCCAGCGCTCCGGAGAAAAATGGGTGGTCTCACCGTCCGGGAACAGAATGGCAGATATCGTCAGCAGTATGCGGATATTCGTCCGCGTGGTCGAAACCGGTTCCTTCACCGCCGTCGCGAAAGAAAACAACGTGACGGCTGCGCAGGTTTCGCGCGCAGTCACGGCGCTGGAGCAGCAGTTGCAGACCGTCGTGCTGCATCGCACGACGCGACACCTCTCTGTCACCGAACCCGGTGGACGCTTCTACGAGCGCGCCAAGGCGATTCTCGCAGCCGTCGACTCGGCAACCGACGAGGCTCGCAGCGCAGATTTCGCGGCGGCCGAGACGCGTGGCCGCGTGGTCGGCACGATCATGAGCGGGCTGGTGCTCGGCATTCTGCTCTCGCGTCCGATCTCGAGCTTCATCGCCGCGCAGTTCGGGTGGCGCGCGGTATTCGGCTTCGGCGCAGTCGTGATGACGCTCGTCACGGTGCTGCTGGCACTGACGCTACCGGGCCTCGGCGTGTTCGGGCTCGTCGGCACCGGCGTGCTGCTCGACTTTGCGGTGCAGATGAACCTGGTCCTGGGACAGCGCGAAATTTACCTGCTCGATCCGAAGAGCCGCAACCGTCTGAACTCGATCTACATGACGAGCGTCTTCGTCGGCGGCGCCGCCGCCGGCTCCGCAATCGCGAGCACGCTGTACAGGCACGGCGGCTGGACTTGGGTCGGGGTCGTCGGCATGCTGTTCCCGCTGCTCGCACTCAGCCGATTTCTGTTTGCCGGAAAGCCCGCGCAATGAATAACGACCTCGTTCGAGCGCTACGCAAGGTGCGAGGCCGCGCGTCTGCCCGGTAGCGGTCCTCGTAGCGGGCTGCGCCGCAACGATGCAGGCTTTGCCCGAGGCGCCGCGTGTCGCAAAAGAGATCGGCATCCGGCAATCCATGCCAGCGAGGAAAGCCGGTTATGCCCGTGACGGCATGCTGTGGGCCGCCGCTTGCCGCGATGATGAAGGCGATCCCGGGGCGATCAATCGGCGACAGGAACGGCGACATGAAGGTAGTGGTGGCGAGCGCATCCGGACCCAACGGAAACGGATATGGCCAGTCTCTGGCCTTCTCGGGCGATGGCGCGCCGCTCTGCGGGTTCAGCGACGACGTTGCCGCGTTTCCTCCCGGCCTCGACGGCGTTGGCACGCCGATCCTGAAGCGCGGCATCGCGCCTCTTCCACGTGGCTCCGCGTTTGCTTCCCACGACACGCTGTTCCTGGCGTAGGGCGTGTGACCCGACGACGACGGCGCGCCGCATTGCGCAGAGCGCGCGGCGCGTCGTCGGCAAAATGGAGTATTTCGCGCGGGCCGGCACGCCCACGGGCTGCGGCCCTTCACTTCTGCGCCTTGCCCCAGTAAACGCCATCAGCCCGTATCGTCGTTCGATCGAGAATGCGATGCTGATCCACCGAGATCGGCGTAGCCCGGTGGGCAACCCGGAAGTTGTCGGCAATGATGACGTCGCCTTCGCGCCAGTGATGGACGTAAGCGGCACCTGCGCGGGAAAGGTGATCGTTCAGATCGGTCCGCAATGCCATGAACTGTTCAGGCGTATAGCCCACGACGCCGCCGGTAAGACCGACATTGAAATAGATCGACGGCTCGCGTGTCGCAGGATGCCGCATGACGAGCGGATGTCTTATCCCGTTTCGATGCAGCGTGATGAGACCATCGATCGCGGGCTTCCTCTCATCGGGCAAGGCCCTGTACGCCTCCCGCAGATCGGCAAAAAGCGTCTCGCCGCCAGTGGCCGGTTGCGCGACCAGATACCAGATCGAGATAGGCGTGGCTTCTGCACGGAACGAGCCGTCGGAATGCCAGTAGCGGCCAACGTTCGTATGGCCTTTAGCGGGGTGGCTGGCCACGCGAAAGATTTGCGGATATTCGGCCAACTGCCCTTCGCCCGACGGAAACGTTTCGAGCGTGCCAAAGACCTCCGAGATCCTGACCTGCCCTGCAGGCGAAAGCTTCTGATTCCGGATGACCAGCAAGCCGTGCTCGAGAAGCGCCGTATGTAACCGATCCACATCGTCTTGCGTCAACGAGGTTAGATCGACCTCATCGACGTGCGCGCCAAAGCCCATATTCATTGCTCTGAACTTCATCGTTCCTCCGATTGTGCTAGCCGTTCCAGGCCTCTGCCGTTTGAATGCAGCCCTGAGCCGACGCAGAACATGCTAGCGAGGAGCAGGTCAGCGAGGTAGTGCCGGGCGCGGCATAAGATTCATTCCAGCAGGCAATGCCGCTCTACAGGGCCGGGCTTCCACCTCAACGGCGCTGGCGCCTCACTCGCCACCTTCGACGATGAAAACGCGGTACTCGGCTCCGGCATGCCGATGCGTTGCCGATGTCATCGCGTGAAGCGAAGCACTCCTCACCCGCTACAACGTGCAGCCAATTTCCTTGTGATGCGCCAGGCCGATTGCGGTCGGAAACAACTTGCGGTTGACCCGCCGAAATGCGAGTGGATGGCGTCGATTCATCGACGGAATCGGGTTGGTACTGCGTTTTACCCGCAGAACAGCGCGCCCGAACTCAAGGGCGACGGGGTCAACGGCCACTGCGCCGCCCTTGGCCCGCAAACACATTCAGGCCGCGACTTCTTCAGGCAGCGATTTGTAGTCGGTGTAGCCCCGCGCGTCGCCACCGTAGAACGTCGAGCGATCGTATCGATTGAGCGGCGCGCCAGTACGCAGTCGCTCCGGAAGATCGGGGTTCGAAATGAACATCCGGCCGAAGGCAACGAGATCCGCATGGCCATCGACAACGATCTGCTCAGCGCTCTCACCGGTGAAACCGCCGGCGGCAATGATCGTGCCCTTGTAGATTCGGCGAATGTCCTTCGAAGAGACGTCCGCGTCGGTCGTCTCCTTCTCCACAATGCCGCGAATGCGCGGTTCGATCACGTGGACGTATGCGAGGTCATACTGATTGAGCCGGCCCGCCACATAGCCGAACGTCGCATGCGGATTGCTATCGGACATGGTGCCGTAAACGCCGCTCGGCGAAAGACGGACGGCCACGCGAGCGGGACCCCACACGGAAACGACTGCATCGAGCGTATCGAATAGGAAACGAGCGCGGTTCTCGATCGAGCCGCCGTACTCGTCACTGCGATGGTTCGTGCCGTCGAGCAGGAACTGCTCGAACAGGTAGCCGTTGGCACCGTGGAGCTCAACGCCGTCGAAGCCGGCCTGCTTTGCGAGTTCAGCGCTGCGACGGAATTGCTCGACGATAACGGGGATTTCCGCGGTCTCGAGGGGGCGAGGCACGATCAGTTCCGCCTCGCTGACCTGGCCGCTCTCGTCGCGAATCGCAGCATGCTCGAGCGAACGCAACGGCGACGGGGCGACGGGTGTGACCCCGCCAGTGTTGGCAGGATGCGCCTGACGGCCCGCGTGCCACATCTGCAGAAAGATGCGTGCTCCCTTGGCATGAACGGCATCGATCACGCGCTTCCAGCCCTTGACTTGTTCCTCGGTGTAGATCCCGGGCGCATCGACGTAAGCGATGCCGAGCTGGGACACGGCCGTCGCGTCGGTAATGAGCAGGCCACCGTCCGTCGCACGCTGTGCGTAGTACTCCACCATGAGATCACCCGGGACATTGCTCGGCTCGGTACGCATTCTCGTAAGCGGCGCGAGAACTACACGGTGTTGCAGATCGAAATGTCCGACTTTCGTACGACTGAAGAGCTTGCTCATGACGTCATCCTCGAAGAGTGTTGGGTGTCGCTATCTTGGCCGCAAGCGTCCATGTGCAGTAGAGGCCGCGAGGCAATAGCCATCATTCCGGAGTGGAATGGCAGCACATCCGGGTCAGGGCGATCCGGAACGGCACGGAGCATGAGGGACACGCACACCAAGCTTCGACGTTGTTCTCACGCATCCCGAATGAGACGAATGCATGTTGCGCGTCGGCGGTTGCCTCGAGCGAATCGTTAAACTTTGCGCGACTTATGAGGCTGAAATGAATAGGCTCACTTCGGCATGGAAAAGCAAAACTAGCGGAAGACAATAATTCGCAGAAAGTTGATTCGAATACAACACGAACGTCCGCACGCGCTGACGTCCAGCCATTGGCGCTCGCGAACGCCCGATGTCGGCGGGGCAGCCGACGTTCGGACGTCCCTGAGAGTTCGCTAACGAGCGTCCGCAGTTGGCCGCACTGAGCCGGATGACGACAGTCGCTGATCGACCCACAAGGGCCCTCGACCCGTTGCTCCTTCAACGACGGCTTCCAAGGTACAGCGGACCTTCGCCCAATCGTGCCGTTCGGCGAGTTGTCGGCCTTTGCGGACGTTCGCAAGCCGTCTTGTCCCGCGCTCGGTGAAGGGGCGCTTACGAGCGAGACCTGAGACCGGAGTCAACCCGGAGCAGACGGTCGAGTTTCTTGAATTCCATACCCGATTGCTTCACACAATGGCCCAAGCGTGCCCAAGCGCAGGGCTCGCCTCGAGCGTGTCATCTGATACGACGCGAGGTCCGAGTCGGCTGCCCATCCAGCGCACTGCATCGCGTGCGCCGAATGGACAGCAGTGGGCCGGCTACTGGCCTACAAAGATCATTCCGTGCGGGGAACCCATCCCGGTATAGACCGGCGTCATTGCCCCCGTCGAAGTGTTGAGCTGCAACAGCGTGCCCTGGCCGGAGGCGTACGCCGTTCCGGCCGTAAAGCCAGCGCTTGCATCGATGCGATAGATCAACTGAGTTTTATTGTCCGACACCAGCATGAACGAACTGCCTGAAGGTGCCCAACGCGTGTCGTCCACCGGTGCAGCGTTGCCGGACAACATAAGCGGCAACACGCTCACCGACTGACTCGCACCAGGGTTCTTCAGGAACACGAGTTCGGCGTCGGCCTGACTATCGACGACCACGTTGCCGGCCGGGTCGATTGCCATCGAATCCGGATCGGTCATGTTAAGCATGACTTGCGTATTCGTTGCAATGTTCGTCGCTGCCGCATTGCCCATCAGAGCGGGCGTCAGATGAAACGTCTTGTTGTCCGGATTCAGGGTGACGGTATAAGCCGACGGCACCGAACTCACGCCTTTAGGCGCCGTTACAGTAGCGGCTCCCAGTGTAGGATGCGATGCGGACACATACACCACCCCGTTGAGCTGCTTCATGTCATCGAGTCCGCCACCATGTGCCGGCGTAACGTCAGGCGCGAGCGTTGTCTGGGTATTGGCCGTGGTATCGATCACGATCAAAAGCGGGTTCGCGTCTTCATTGGTGCTGACCCACACCGTGTGCGAATCGAACTCCATGATGCCGTCCGGGTGTCCCGGTACGTTGAACGTCTTGACGACATTGCCGTTCAGATCGTACTCGATCACCTGGCTTTGCGGCGACGTACCCGCGACTGTCGTTCCGTCCGGATTGTTATTGCTGTCTTGCGCAACGGCGAAGATGTTGCTGCCGTGCTGGACGAGATCGTCGGGCAAAAGCGTGCCGGGCGCCTTGGCAAAGACCGAAATCTTGTAGCCCGACTGAGCGGCGGTCACTGAAGCAGGGACGGCTATAGACGCGGGTGTCGCGGCGGGCGTCGATGAACTGTTGCCGCCGCATGCGGATAGCGTCGCGGCCAGACTCAGCAGGGTGACTAACTTTTTCTGAATCATTTGTATTTTCGATGATGAGATATCTTGAGGAAGTGCGGCGGGACGGCCGCGTCTTGTGAGGGCTGGGAGTTAGAAGCGGGTGCGAATGCCTGCGGTCACCGCAACTTGCGTATTCGTCGCCGACTGCGCGCCAATACCGTTGATCAACGCACCGTTCAACACGGTGCCGCTCGCGCCGTTGACATGTTGATACACGCCTTCGAGATAGAGATCCGTCCGCTTGGAGAGCGCATAGTCGCTCAGCAGGCTGATCTGGTTCCACTTGGGTTTGGCGTTCGTTGTCGCGTTGCTCAGGCGACCATCGGTAAATGTATAGGCGCCTGAGATACGCCACGCCGGCGTCAGGTCGTAGCGCGCATTGAGTTCATAGTTGTTGAAGCTAAGGCCGCTTGCATTGCCGAACTTCGTGGGGCTCGATGGCGAGCCGGTGCTGATTGTGGTCGCACTGTCAAGCTTCGTCTGGGTCCATACCAGTCCGACGGTTGCGGCGCCAAACGAATAGTTCGCTCCCGCGCCCCAGACGCGCTGACGTTGCGCGGTGAACGGTGCGTCGGCGGACGTGCTGGTGCCGTCCAGGGCGCCGCCACTATTCACCCCGGGCTGATTGATCTCCATGTAGGCCGCCGCGACGTTCAACGGACCGGTGTTGTATGACGCGCCCAGGCTATACAGACGGTTGTTCGCAAAGGCGCCGGCCTGGTTTGAAAAGCCATAGACGCCGCCGAACTTCAGGCCACTATAGTTCGCGCTCGCATACTTGATCGCGTTGTCGACGCGAAACGAGTTATCGAGATTATCGTTGTCAAACGGGTGAGCGAACTGGGTGCCTCCATACTGCGTGCCAGTCAGGCTCATGGGTCCAAGATAGTCGACTACCGAATCGTATTGACGCCCTAGTGTCACTGAGCCGTACTGGTCTGTCGCGAGGCCCACCCAGGCCTGACGGCCGAACATACGGCCACCCTGGCCCAATTTTCCGTTGGTGATGCTGAAACCGTTCTCCAACGTGAAGATGGCATGCATACCGGAGCCGAGATCTTCGCTGCCGCGCAGTCCCCATCTGTCGGAATTGAGATTGCCACTGGTCGCCTGCACGTTGCTGTGACCTGTCGTGCCGCTGACATGTTGATTGTTCGTATACGTGACGCCGGCATCGAGAAGACCGTATAGCGTCACGCTGCTCTGCGCATGGGCCACCGTGGCCCACATTGCTGCAGACGCGAGAATTAGAGAATTGACTTTCACTTGATCATCCATCGGAAGTGGGGGAATTCGGCTCCTCTGGGTCATAGGAACCGCACGTCCCTTCCGGGCCCCGCCGCTGCGTCTGGTGCCTCGCCGCAAGATCCGGTAAGGGATCGAGCGAGTCTATCTTTGCAGTCCGCGCAATTTTTGAGCAACACTGAATTGCTCGATCGCCAGCAGCACCGGATTTCCACCGAAGGCTTGTACCGCTTGGCTGATACGATTGTGCGCCGTGGGAGATAAGAACTTTTTATGACGTCGCGTATCGGCTGTTCACCAGGCGCAACGCATTCAGTTCCGACAGACGAAATCGCCAATCCCGTGAACGCGCGCAGACGACAGCGCGTCATGCACTGACGGGTATGCGGCGAAATAGTGAAAAAGGCCCGCCGTGCGGCGAGCCTCCCTGACGTTACGGAGTGCGCGCGTATGCAGCTTGTGCGGCATCGTTGAGCGCCTGCCAGTTGAATCCTTCAAGCAACACCGCGAGCTGCAACGAGGACAGCGGCGCATTGCCCGCGTCCATCGGCGATCCCCTGGCGTCATCCGTGAGAGTCGTCTGCGTCTGCTTGGGCGCACTTACGGAACTGCGGTGTGATGTGACGGCCTGATCGATGGCAACGAGGCCAGTCAGGGTGGTGATGGCAAGAACGGTTCGGGTAGTGGCAGTAATGTGACGCAACATGTCAGGCCTCCATTCAAAAAAAGGGAAGTGAGCGAATTGCTTTCGCGTCATCATCAGGATAAGAGACCCAAGCTTATTGTCAGCTTAATAGCTGTAGATTTGTTTCACTGCCGTCTGTGAGACCGGCGAAATCCTGCTTTCGTGAGTGACCGCTTCGGCCGATCAACCGTCACCGCGTTTGCTAGTTTCAGTGACCGCTTTCGATGGATTGTGTTGAAAAAGTCGCCCGTGGTTCGGAATGTTCGGTATCCTGGAAGACATCGATCGACGGGAGTGATTCGTCATGATGGGTCAACTGGGCAGCGGACAGGACAAACTCTTCTACTCGTTTAACCTCGATAATCACGTCCCTCGCGAACACCTGTTGAGAGGCATCGATCACTTCCTTGATCTGCGCGATCTACGCCAGCATCTCGCGCCGTTCTACAGTCCGATGGGGCGGCCATCGATTGATCCGGAGCTCATGATCCGCATGTTGATCGTCGGCTACTGTTTCGGCATCCGGTCCGAGCGTAGGCTATGCGAAGAGGTGCATCTGAACCTGGCGTATCGATGGTTCTGTCGCCTGGGCCTGGAGGACGCCGTACCCGAACACTCGACATTCTCCAAGAACCGCCACGGTCGCTTCCGCGATAGCGATGTACTACGCCATGTGTTCGAGTCAGTGCTGGGTCGGTGCATGTCCGAAGGCCTCGTAAAGGGTGAAGGATTCGCGATTGACGCAAGCATCATCAGAGCCGACGCGAGCTCTGCACGCGGTGTTCCGGGTTCTGGGCCCATCGACTGGGGTTGCGTCAAGGGACAAAGCCGTGCGGTGCGCGAGTATCTGGAAGCATTGGAAGAAGCGAATCCAGCGGGCACCGAAGCGGCGGAGATGGCAGAGACATCGACCCCGCCAAGGAGGATATCTCTTACGGATCCCGCCGCGAGCTGGACAGCCGCCAAGGGTGGCTTGCCGTTCTTCGCCTACTCGACCAATTATCTGATTGACCTGCAGGCAGGGATCATCGTTGACGTCGAGGCGACGCCCGCGAACCGTTCGCACGAAGTGGAATCAACCAGGACGATGATTGACCGCGTTGAGCGGCGGCATGATCTCAAACCTCGACGTCTTGCAGGCGACACCGCGTATGGCTCGGCAGCGATGCTTGCCTGGATGATCGAAGAGAAGGAGATTGCACCACATGTTCCGGTCTGGGATAAAACGACGCGCAAGGACAATACATTGTCCAGCAGCGAGTTCCTATGGGATGAACTGGCCAATGAATATCGCTGTCCCACCGGGCACGCACTACGCAGTGATCGGCGCAAATTCACGAATCCGCGCTCGCGCGTCACGAAGGCTGACACGATCATCTATCGGGCAAGTCAGCTCGACTGCGAGAGCTGTTCGATGAAGGACCGCTGCTGTCCGAATACACCATTCCGCAAGATCGCCCGCAGCATCCATGAAGCTGCGCGTGACGAAACGAGGCGTATTGCGAAGACGCCGGAATACAAGCGATCTTGCCGTGAGCGAAAGAAGGTGGAAATGCTCTTTGCCCATCTCAAACGCATCCTGAAACTGGACCGTTTGCGACTGCGAGGTCCAAGCGGTGCTCATGATGAGTTCCTGATGGCAGCGACTGCGCAAAACCTGCGAAGAATGGCCAAGCGGTTCATGTCAGGAAGCAAGCAGATGAACCAGGCAGTTGCATGACGAGAAATGAGGATCGTTGCCTCGCCCAAGTTCACCGCTTCGCCGATCGTCACAACTCGATAACGTCGTGCCAACTCCAGCGCCCTGACCCAAAACAAGACTTTTTCAACACAATCGATGTGCTACCGACGCTCCAGTGTCCAACCGCGGCATCACGTGAACGTCGCTTCCTGGCCGTTCTCGGAAGATCCGACCGTCACCTAGGTCGCCGGCCCGCTGGGCTCACAGCTTCGCTCAGTTCGCAGTCTTCGGTGTTAGTGGTTCGAGCCCGGTCCCCTCAATCGCGGGGGCCGCGTCCGGCGATGACAGAAAACGGATCAGCGCCTCTGCGCCCGCTGGATTTTTGGCATTGGCGGCGATGCCCCCGGAAAACACCGTGTACCTTTGTACCTCCGCGGGCAAACTGCCGACCACCGTCACCCCGTCCACCGGCAACAGTTCGACGATCTGCTGAAATCCGATCTCCGCTTCGCCGTTCGCGACGACACTGGCGACCCGCTCGGCCGGGATCATGCGGCTCTTGTGCTCTACCCGCCCCTCGATACCGAGACGCCGGAATAGTTCACTGCCGATGTAGACTCCATTCGCGTCGTCCGGATAGACGATCGACTTCGCGGCGAGCAGTGTGCCCCGCAATGCGTCGACCGAGCTGATATCCGGCTTCGGCGCCCCCTCGCGAGCCGCGATGCCGATTGCCGAGCGTGCGAAGTCCACCTTGCTGCCAGACACGACCTTGCCGGCGTTGATCTGATCGTCGAGCGCATAGCCGACCACGATCAGCACGTCTGCCCACTCGCCGCGCGCAAGTCGCACAGGGATGGCATTTGCGGCCGTGCCCACCACAGGCCCCCAGACGGTGACCAGCGTATCGCCGGCCGCCTCCTCGAATTGTGGCCCCAGTGCGCGATAGGCTGACGCAAACCCGCCCGAGATCATCACCTTAACTTCATCTGCCGATGCCGCGACGCTGCCCAACAATGCGCCCGCGACGCAGAATACGAGTGCGTAAACCTTCAGCTTGCGGCAAGTCACGGCCCCGCTCCATGTCGATCGGATGACCCAGCCCAGACATGCATCGAGTCTGGACGCCACTCATGATGTTAGCCAGCAGCGCGGCATCGCGCGCAGCACCGATGCCGCTCCAATTCGGAGTCCCTCGACGCCGCCGTTTGCGCGATGGCCACTGCGCACAACCATCCCTATGTGCGACGGGCTTCGTCGACGTCGCTTTCAGCGCCTCAAACGGGTACGACGATCACTTCGAATGGGCGGAATTCGTAGTTGACATTACCCACGTCATATTAGCCCGTCAGCGCTATGCGCAAATTTGGTTCGACCGAGTAACAGCGCTCAGATATTGCTTGGCACGACGGTCAGCAGGCGACCCGAAGCAGACCGTCATACCGCCGAGTGCCCAGAGGCAGAAGTGCGATGCAAAGCAGCCTTTCAGTCTCGCTTACACCCGCCGCCTAGGGAAAGCCAGCGCGGGGAAGTCACTGTCTGCGCAGCAGTATTGGAGGCTGGAACGGTATTGAGGTGCGCTCACATGATCGCGCTAATTTGCCAAGGTACGAATTCGTTTTGTCCGTAACCGTGCTGCTCACTGCGAGAACGGGTTCCCGAGGCGACATCTAGCAGCAATTCGAAAAGAACGCGGCCTAGTTGCTCGATCGTCGCTCGTCCTTCCAACAGTTCTCCGCAGTTCAGGTCTATATCATCAGACTGTCGTTGCCATAGTGCTGTGTTCGTCGCAAGTTTGACGGATGGCGCCGGCGCGCAGCCGTAAGCTGAACCACGTCCCGTCGTGAAGCAGATCAGGTTCGCACCGCCGGCCACCTGGCCCGTAGCCGACACCGGGTCGTAGCCGGGCGTGTCCATAAACACCAGACCGCGCGCCGTGACCGGCTGAGCATATTCGTACACCTCGGTCAGATTGGTAGAGCCGGCTTTCGCAATGCCTCCCAGCGATTTTTCAAGGACGGTCGTCAAGCCACCTGCCTTGTTGCCCGCAGACGGATTGTTGTTCATTTGCGCCCCTTGCCGATGCGCATACGCTTCCCACCACTTGATGCGATCAATCAGCTTCCGACCCACCTCGGGCGTTTCGGCGCGGCGCGTAAGTAAGTGCTCCGCGCCATAGATTTCGGGCGTCTCCGAGAGAATCGCGGTGCCTCCGTGTTGCACGAGTAGATCAACGGCTGCACCAAGCACGGGATTGGCGGTGATGCCGGAATACCCGTCCGACCCTCCGCATTGAAGACCGACCGTGAGATGACTTGCACCGACCGGCTCCCGCCTCACGTTGTTCGCTTCGGGCAACATGCGCCGAACCAGTTCAATACCCTTCGCGATCGTCAGTGTCGTACCACCGCTATCCTGGATCGTGAACGTTCGCAAGCGGTCGTGTTCCCGGAGTCCCTGTGTCTCAAGAAGTCGCGGGATCTGGTTCGTTTCACACCCGAGACCGATGAGCAGCACGCTTGCGAAGTTCGGATGACATGCATAGCCGCCAATCGTGCGCTGCAAGATCGCTAGACCATCGCCTTCAGAGTCGATAGCGCAACCGGACCCGTGTGTGAGTGCCACGACGCCATCGACATTCGGGAACGCGGCCAGTTCTTCGGGATGGAAGTCGCGGCGGAAATGATCAGCAATGGCTCGTGCAACCGTGGCCGAGCAGTTCACCGAGGTGAGGATCCCGATATAGTTCCGTGTGGCGACTTGCCCGTCTGCGCGGACAATGCCCTGAAATGTTGCCGGCTCATTCGACGGAACAGTCGGACGCGCGGCCTGACCGAACGCGTAGTCGCGCGCAAAATCGCCCATCGCAAGATTATGGGTATGAACATGCTGCCCCGCGCGAATTGGCTGGCTTGCAAAGCCGATTACCTGGCCGTAGCGGTGCACCGCCTCACCCTGACCGATGTCATGTGTCGCCACTTTGTGCCCGGGTGGAATCAGTCCCGACACGGTCACTGCTTCCTTGCCGAGCACCATGCCCGACACAAGCTGTTCGAGCGCGATAACAACATCGTCGGCAGGATTGAGCCGTATGACACGAGCCGACATCGACGCGGTGGATGGCTCTGAAGTGTCGGCGATATTCAACGACATGGCACTACTCCTACGTTTCTCAGGGTAAAGGCCGGTCGCGCTTAGCCACGTGGGATTCGCGCGAAGGGCCATGCAGCGGTCCTCAGATGACGCTTAACCGCTCAGCCAGCGCTCCAGGGCGTTTTGCAGCGCGTGTACTCAAGTTGATAGAGGGTCGTGTCCGGTGCTGTCGCGCCGGCCTGGGGCAATGCCGCGAGTCCCGAAACGAAACGGTCCACCGCTGAACGGACATAGTCTGCCCGGCACCCTTCGACTAACACGATCCATGTCGGTACCTGGGTGCCTTCTGAACGCGCCTTCTTCTCCGCCGTTTCCACCTTGCTGATCTCCTCGTCGGCAAGGCAAAGGTGCACGCCCGTGATACCCGGTAGGTCGACGAGGGGCGGTAGGACGCGCTGACGCACACCCTTCACGACCTCCGCCCGTGCATCCGATGCAACGTCGAAGCGCACAGTCATGAGATTGGCACCCTGCCCAACACCGTCCGAATAGGCCACGTGACAGATTGAGCGTGCGACGCTCCGGAAAGAGGCGACCACCTGCTTGGTCCACGGCGTCGGCGTATTCAGCCGAGAAAGGTAGTCTTGCGCGCCAAGCACCTCGACCGTGTCAGCCTCGTAAAGATTGAAGTACTCAGGACCTGCATCCAGTGCTATGAAGCGCCGACCGCGCCTGAACCCTGGAATCCCGGCGCGTTCGGGCATGTGCTCGCGATTGTGCCACTCGTAAAATTCGTCCTTCGCTTCCGGCAGCAGGTCATGCCAGATGGCGACGACGCCCGTTCCAGCAAGGCTCATATCTCCTCCCTTTGAGAAATCGAATCGTCTTAAAGTGTCGACGGATACTCGCCGCGGCCCCACGCTGCGCCAAGCGTATCCACGTACTGCACAACCTTTTGTGCCTGCTCGCCGAGCCCGCTGCCACCGAGCGTCATGGTGTCGCCTGCTTTCAGGAAGACAGGCGGCTTCTGACCGAGGCCTACGCCAGGAGGCGTGCCCGTAATAATCACGTCGCCCGCCATTAAAGGCATGAAGCGGCTGAGATACGCCACGATGTGCGCGACGTTGAAAATCATCGTGCGTGTGTTGCCCGTCTGACGGCGCGTACCGTTCACGTCCAGCCACAGGTCGAGCACCTGCGGATCGGGAACTTCGTCGCGTGTCAGCAGCCAAGGACCAAGCGGAGCGAATGAGAATCCGCTTTTGCCCTTGGTCCACTGGCCTTCGCGTTCGAGCTGATACGCACGTTCCGAAACATCATTCGCAAGACAGTAACCCGCCACATGGTCCAGCGCGTTGGCTTCGTCGATCTGCCACGCGGGTTTGCCGATCACCACGCCGAGTTCCACCTCCCAATCGAGCTTGCGCGCGTCTGCGGGCAAGACGACCGGATCGTTCGGGCCGCTGATGGAGCCCGTGTGTTTGTTGAACACCACAGGTTCGCGTGGGATCGGCGTGTCGGTTTCAGCAGCATGATCGGAGTAGTTCAGGCCAATGCACACGAGGTTACGGACATTGCCGACGCAGGCGCCAAGACGCGTCCCCGCCTCAACGACGGGTAGGCGATCCAGATCAAGTTCGCTCAGCTTTGCAAGGGCGGCTGGCGTTATGGTCGTTCCATCGATGTCGCTCACGATGCCGGTCAGATCGCGGATCGCGCCGCTCGAATCGATGATACCGGGGTGCTCCTGACCAGGCTGGCCAAAACGGACGAGACGCATCTAGTACTCCTATCAAGACAGAAAAGTAATCGGCAATGTGCCGAGGTCGCCGAAGCCGATATGCAACTCGCGACCAACTGGCAACTCCAGAACGCCCGCGTAGGACCCGGTGATCACAGCTTGGCCGGCATGCAGCCCGAGGCCGCGGACGCGAAGGAAATTGACGAGCCACACAATCGGCTGGAGCGCACCCCGGTCAGGGTGGCGTCCCGCACACATGACTGGTTCTTCGCCGACGCTGGCCAGACTGACGTCGAATTCGACGGGGAGATCGGCCAGCGTCGCGCCCTCCCGAGATTTAACGCGGGGGCCGATGACAAGGCCGGCATTGAACAGGCCGTCTGCCAGTAGTTCAGGAAACGACAGCGTTTCGGGATGCGAATAACGACTGCCTAGCAATTCGAGCGCGAGGTGCGTGTGCCCGAGAGCGTCGAGCGCTTCAGCTTCGCTGTAGGTTTCGCGCCGCGGCGGCAGGTCGCGGTTCAGCAGGCAGGCCAGTTCCGGCTCCGCCCTTACAGAGACACGCGGAGACCCACTCATGCGACATACATCGCCTCGATGAATATCGGCGTCGTAGATCGGCGCAGCGATGACCTTGCCCGGCTGCGGAAGCGCGCATTTCCATGCGCCGGTTCTACTCTCAAGGGCATCACTCACCTTTCGCTGGATCGCGAAGCCCTCGTCAACCGTTGAAGGCCGCAGTTCAACGGGGAGGCGCTCCACTTGCGTGCCTTGACGGCGCGCTGCGACGAGAATGCTTGCTGCCTTCTCATGCCAAAGGGCGACTCGCTGAGAAGCATGAACTGCGTCCGGCATCTCAGGCCGCCTCGTTGACGTGCCGATCGACGCTCTGTCGCGGCCAGACAGCTCCCAACTTCGCGGATGCTTCGCGCAGTAGCGCGTAAAAGGCGTCGTAACGCTCCGGCGGTATGCGTAAGACCGGCCCAGCAATGCTCATCGTCCCGACTATCGCCCCGTCAATCAGCGAGCGCACGGTCACGGCCATCGCGACGACACCTGGCTCGGCTTCCTCGACGACCAGACCATAGCCACGTTGCCTCGTCAGTTCGAGCTCCGGTATCAATCGGTCGACGCTATTAATCGCCTTCGATGTCCCTGCGCCGTTGGGCTGGCCGAGCCCCCCGCGCAGTGCGAGCCCGATTGCTTCGTCGTTTGACATTGTCGCCAACCACACCTTTCCGACCGATGTGGCATGCAATGCGATGGGACTATGCATGGACGGCGAATACATGAGACCGGGCGCCGCGCCTTGAGACGCAGCGAACCACGCGAGCGTCCCTTCATTGACGACCGTCAGCCGAACTAGCTCGTGACATTGCGCTGCGAGTTCGTCGAGAATCGGCTGCACCAGGCCCGGCAACCCGAGCCCGTGCAGGAACCGCTGACCAAGCAAAGAAAGCTTCAAGGTCAAGCGGTACTGGGAGGTCTGTTCATCTTGTTCAGCCCAGCCCTGCTCGCACAGCTGCGCAAGCACGCGATGGGCGGGGCCTTTCTCCAGCTCGAGTTCAGCGGCGATATCGGACATACGCATCCAGCGCGCTTCACGTGCGAGCAACTCGATCGCCTGAAGCGAACGGTCAACGGCTCCCTTGACAACTCTCATAATATGGGTAACATTGTTCTTACTGGAACGGTGTTACAACAATAACGGAACGGCGCCGAAAAGTCAATCCACGACGGAGACAAGTCATGAACGGAAGCACCCAAGCTGAGGCCCATCGTCAGCGCCAGTCGAAGATAGCCGCGGCCAGCGGCTGGATCGGCTCAGCGCTCGAGTACTACGACTTCTTTATTTACGCGACCGCAGCGTCATTACTCTTTCCGCAGCTCTTCTTTCCCTCTGGCAACCCGACGGTTGCCATCATCGCATCACTGGCGACTTTCGGCGTCGGCTATGTCGCCCGACCAATAGGCGCGATGGTGCTTGGCCACGTCGGCGACCGACACGGCCGGAAGACGGTGCTGATTTTCTGCATGTTTTTAATGGGCATTTCGACGATGGGCGTGGGACTCTTGCCCACGTATCAGCAGGCCGGCATCTGGGCTCCGGTGATGCTTGTCACCCTCCGGCTCATTCAGGGGTTCGCCGTCGCGGGAGAGGTCTCCGGCGCCAGTTCCATGATTCTTGAGCATGCACCGTTCGGCCGGCGTGGCTACTTTGCGAGCTTCACGCTCCAAGGGGTGCAAGCTGGGCAGCTCCTAGCGGCAGCGGTCTTCCTGCCCCTCGCGCATTACATGCCGAAGGACCAGTTCGCTTCCTGGGGATGGCGAATTCCGTTCCTCCTCAGTTTTGTCGTTATCATCGTCGGCTACGTCATTCGCCGCCAGGTCGAGGAAACTCCGGCTTTCTCCGAGGAGCAGGCCCATGGCGAAGTTCCTGCCTCACCGGTCGTCGAAGTCCTCCGGCAGAGTTGGGACGATGTCTTGCGCGTAATCTGCATGGCGCTCACCGCCGTCATCGCGCTTCTCGCTACAGTTTTCGGCGCCGCGTATGCGGTCCAGCCGGCCTACGGTATCGGCTTTTCTGCCGGCGTCTTTCTTTTGATTCCGGTTCTTGGCAACATCTGCTCGGTCATACTGATTCCCTTCGTCGGCAATCTCTCTGACAGAATTGGCCGCAGGCCGCCCGTTCTCGCAGGCGTCCTCAGCGCCGGGCTGCTCTCGTTCGCATACCTCTACGCCATCAGCATCCATAACCTCTGGCTCTCGCTGATTCTTTCGATGCTGATGTGGGGCGTTGCCTACCAAGGCTTCAACGGTGTCTTCCCGAGCCTTTTCCCAGAATTATTCCGCACGCGGGTGCGCGTGACGGGAATGGCCATCGGACAAAACGTTGGGACGACGCTTGCTGCACTGACGCCAACACTCTTCGTAGCTGTCGCGCCCCCCGGCTCCACCAATATTCCGCTGAAGATCGGTTTGCTGACGTTCGGCATTTGTCTTGTCGCCGCGTTCGCTGCTTTCACTACGCGGGAGACGTATCGGATCCGCCTCAACGATCTCGGCGACCGCGATGCGGTCCCGGTACCCAAAGTCGAGTACGAGCGCTTGCGCGGCGAAGCGATGGCCGGAGGAATCAAAACTGCCGATGCCCAGGATCTCGCAAATCAGATTCGCTCGTAGCCGTTCTGGCCGGCCCTACTCGTTGCGACCACTGTGTTGGTGCAACTTGGCATGAGCCGAACATAAACGATGCGACTGCGGCGCTTGCAAATCGATTGACACCGCACAAAGGGAACGCACATGCACAACGAAGACACACCCCGTTACGACGGCCCGCGCGAGCTCGCGCAATCTCTAAGCGCGTTTGCGCGCATCAGCGCGGCCGAGTCGCCCTGGAACCAAGAGGGCCTGCGCGCCGACTCTGAGTATCGCGACCTCGGACTCGCCGCGGTGACCAACGGTCGCATCGGAGCGAAACACATTCGTGCGCTGAAGCCGTTCACCGATCCCACTGGCTGGCACTGGCACGACATGACTGGGCACTACCTGTATGTGCTGCGCGGATCCGTGACGTTCCGTTTCGCCGGAGTGGAGGGCGACGTGACGCTTAACGCTGGTGACGGCCTGTCGCAGCCTGCCGGCGTGCCGCACAACGTGATAGGGCGCTCCGACGACCTCGAGGTCATCGAGATTAACGAGCCCGCTGTCTACGGGACTTGGGATCTGGACGTACCGCCGGCGCCTTGGAAGTGACTGTTTATACCCTTGGGGCCTTCTCGAGTGTCATGAGAACGCCAGTTCTCGGCGCATCCGACAGCCGCAGACGGCCCAAAGTCGAATTGAGCGCGTTGCGTCAAAGAGATGCGGTCTTCGTCATCAAAGGGGCTCGGTCGGAGATTGTATGTGTCCGACACGCGCTTGGTACGCCACATTTCCGAGCAGTCACGCAAGACTGCGCCTTCAGCCAACATCGAACACCAAACAGCTATGGATCCACATATCACAGGTAAATCGCGACTTTATGGATTAGTGGGCGATCCACTGACGGCAGCTAAGTCGCCACAATTGTTGAACCAGCTTTTTGCTGAACAGCGCGTGGACGCGGCTTGCGTTCCGTTCTGGGTGAAGGCGGAAAACCTGTCCGAGTTCGTCAGCGGTGCACGAGCGATGGGCAATCTCTCCGGCCTGCTCGTCACCATGCCTCATAAGCAACGGATGCTGGAATTTGTCGATGAACTAGATCCAACTGCCCGTCAGGTCGGCGCGCTCAACGTCATCCGTTGCGAAGCAGATGGACGTTGGGTCGGCGCGATATTTGATGGCGTCGGTTGCGTTCTTGGGATGCAGTGGGAAGGCAACCACCCGGTGAATAAGTCCGTGCTTCTCTTAGGCGCCGGAGGTGCGGGGAGCGCCATCGCATTTGCGGTTGCGTCCGCAGGCGCTAGCAAGCTAACCGTATCCGATGTCGACGGGCATCGGGCTGGCGACCTTGCGGCATCTGTTGCTGCTGAAACCGGCTGCGACGTACGTTCGGGGCCACCCGATCCGCAAGGCTTCGACATCGTTATCAATGCCACGCCGCTTGGCATGAAAGCGAACGATGCCATGCCAGTTGATCCTGAGCGGCTCGCGCCTGGCGCCATCGTCGTCGACATCATCAATGCGTCCGAGCCAACGCCGCTTCGCCGCGCCGCGCAGGCGCGTGGATGCCGTACCCAGGACGGGGGCCCGATGCATCAGGGGCAGGCTGTCTATGCACTTAAGTTTCTGGGATTCGATTACCGCCCCGATGGACGATCAGCACCGGACACGGCCCGCGATGAGTAAAAATCTCAAAGGAGAATACGCATGAGAGTTGCTTTACTGGAAGTCAGTCATTGGCATGTGCCACTCTATCTCGATGCGCTGGACGCGCCCGGGATTGAAGTGGTTGCCGTGTCAGATGCGGAGGATGTCAAGGGCGAGGCAATTGCCGCACGATTCGGAAGCAAGCTGTACTCGTCGGCCTATGAACTGCTCGAGCGTGAGGAAGTCGATTTCGCATTCGTGTTCGGGCGGCATTCTGAGATGCCGGCGCTCGCTGAGGCCGTGATCGCGCGTAACATTCCCTTTGCGCTGGAGAAACCGTGCGGCGTCAACATGTCGCAGATCACCCGACTTCGCAAACTGACCGAGGAAGCCAATCTTTATTGCGCAGTGCCATTGATCTTCCGGATGAGCGAGTTGCTCAGCTCGCTCGAAGATGCGGAGGGGCGCATACCGTCGGACTTCAACTACATGTCGTTCCGTTTCATTGTGGGACCGCCCAGTCGATACGAAGCGGCCGGTGCCAGCTGGGCGCTCGATCCTGTGTATTCCGGAGGCGGATCGACAATCAATGTGGCGACTCACTTCATCGACCTGTTCAGATTGCTCACTGGCAAGGAGATCGTCCGAGTCTCTGCCACGATGAACTCAAGAACGCATCAAACGGCCGTTGAGGACTATTCGCTGCTGACAATGCAAACCGAAGACCGCGTGATCGGCCTGGTGGAAACGGGATATAGCTTCCCCAGTACACCCGACGAGCAGCGCGAATTTTCTTTCACTCTTGCTTCGAACCGCATGTACGCGAAGTCTGGTCCGGACCGGATCGAGATCCGCGACAGAAATAATCTTTCTGCCGGCACGCGAAGCCGCCGCCTCCAGCTTGAGACCGACGTCTATTACCCCTTGTTTGTCAAGCGTGTGCTCGCCGAAAGTCGGACTGGCGCAAAGCCGATCGCATCGTTGCGGGATGCGGAGCTGATGATGCAAGTCATGGACGCGGCCTACGCCTCGGCCAAACAGGGCGGAGTGTCTATTAAACTGGATCCCGTTTCCTAGTCAGAAATCTGTAGCGTAGGAAAAACGCGAGACAGCCGACCTGCATGCGCCTAAGGATCGGTGTCAATCGCCGCAGCATGGGTAGCTGCTCGCAACCTGATGGATCTAGCGCTTTAACGAGGAATTTCCCGCAGGTCTAGTTGCTCTAGTTTCATCTGGAAGCGGCGCGCCGCACACCTACGTTAGTTGTCCGTAATTGATATGACGCGCGAGCCGAAGAATGTAGTTGCAAGTAATCCGACGACACCAAGGGTCGATATGAGCGTACTCAAGGCGCTCGTACCGATCCGATAGGGCAAAAGCAATTCACGTGGACATAGAGGAGAATTTAATGAAGGGTTTCTACTTGAACAAGGCCGCCGTTGCCGCAGCAACGGCACTCGCGGCAGTTGCGCCGGCGTTCGCTCAAAGCAGCGTGACGCTCTACGGTATCGTCGATGATTCGATCGTTTATCAGAGCAGCCAGACGTCGCTCGGTTCGACGAGCGGTGGTCGCTCGAACGTCAAGATGGCATCGGGCATCTGGGCGGGAAGCCGCTTCGGCCTGAAGGGCGCAGAAGATGTGGGCGGCGGCACCAAGGCCATCTTCCAGTTGGAGTCGGGCTTCAACATCAACAGCGGCGCGCAGCAATACGCGAACGCGATGTTCGGCCGTCAAGCCTGGGTCGGTCTGACGAATCAGACCTTCGGTACGCTGACATTGGGTCGTCAGTACACGTCTTACTACACACTGATGGCGCCGTACAGCCCCACGAACTGGCTGACCGGCTACTTCGGCGCGCACCCGGGCGATCTGGACGCATTGGACACGATCTACCGCGCGAACAACTCGATCGTATATACCTCTCCGAAGCTCTACGGCGTGACGGTCAGCGGCTCGTACTCGCTCGCAGGCGTGCCGGACAGCGTGTATCGCGGTTCGACGTGGTCGGCGGCGATCCAGTATCAGCAAGGCCCGATCGGCGGTACGGTTGCGTTCTCGCGCATCAACAACTCGACCGTCGGCGGCGGCGTCTACGGTACGGATTCGACGATGAATACGGCTGGCCAGTCGGGTGTGTCGGCGGTGACGAACGGCTATCAGGGCGCGCAGGCGCAGAATCGCTTCGCGGTCGGCGTCGGCTACGTGTTCAACAGCGCGTGGGATATCTCGGCGACGTACACGAACGTTCAGTACATCCCGGGCGTGCTGTCGAAGTTCACTGACGAGCAGGTTTTCAACACCGCCGGCACCGTGCTGCACTGGAAGCCCACGACGGCATGGGACTTCGCTGCAGGCTACAGCTACACGTGGGCGAGCAAGGCGAACGGAATCGACGACGCAGCGTCGTACCACCAGTTCAACCTGTCCCAGTACTACGCGTTGTCCAAACGTACCGGGTTCTACGCACTTCAAGCGTTCCAGCGTGCGAACGGCCGTACGCTCGCCACGCCGACGTTCCCGGGTGGCCCGACCAACCGCTCGATCGCCGCAACGGCATCGATCGGCGACGGCTTCCAGTCGACTCCGTCGTCGTCGCGCAGCATGTTCGCAGCAGGCGTGGGTATCGTCCACCGCTTCTAGCGTCACCAGAGTTTTATCCTTATTGCGGCTACCGTTGCCACCACTTTCAATGCACATTGGATCCGTTCATGACCTCATATTCCAGCTATCTGCCTCACGATCTCGACGGTGCCCTGCTCGTTGGCCGCGTGTGGCGTCAAACGAAAAACGGCGCGGGACCGTGCGTCGTTGCGGTTCGCGGCGGGGAAGTATTCGATATCTCCCGCATCGCACCAACAGTGTCCGATCTTTTCGATCGCCAGGATCTCGTAGAACTCGTCCGGCAGGCTTCCGGCGAATCTCTGGGTCATGTCGGCAATCTGATCGAAGCCACCGTCGCCGCACAACGGAAAGACGATCAACCCTACCTCCTGGCTCCCTGCGATCTGCAAGCCATCAAAGCCTGTGGCGTAACGTTCGCCATTAGCCTTCTTGAGCGCGTCATTGAAGAGCAGGCAGGCGGCGAAGCTGCGAAGGCTGAGGAAGTGCGCGCTGCGATCACGCGTCTGATCGGCACCGATCTGTCGAAAATCAAGCCCGGCTCAGAAGCTGCCGCCAAGCTTAAGGAAGAGCTGCAGCGACGCGGTGCATGGTCGCAGTACATGGAAGTCGGAATCGGTCCCGATGCAGAGGTATTTTCGAAGTCGCAGCCTATGTCTTCAGTCGGACTCGGTGCCGATATCGGCTTGTTGCCTGCTTCGAAGTGGAACAACCCAGAGCCGGAGATCGTCCTCGCAGTCAACAGCAGGGGCGAGGCGGTGGGCGCCACACTGGGTAACGACGTCAATCTGCGCGACATCGAAGGCCGCTCCGCCCTGCTGCTGGGCAAATGTAAGGATAACAACGGCTCATGCGCGATCGGCCCGTTCATTCGCCTGTTCGACGGACGGTTCACACTGGACACGATTCGTGAAACGAGTGTTTCGTTGCGCGTGGAAGGTACCGACGACGGCTTCGTGCTTGAAGGCATCAGCCATATGCGGGAGATCAGCCGTGACCCTCTTGACCTGGTGAGTCAGACCTGGGGCAAGCACCATCAGTATCCCGACGGCTTCATGTTGTTCCTCGGCACGATGTTCTCTCCGATCAAAGATCGCGATGCGCCGGGTGGCGGCTTTACGCATCACCTCGGCGACCGCGTGACGATCAGCGCCCCTCCGCTTGGCGCGCTCGTCAACACCGTGTGGCTGTCGACCCAAATCGCTCCGTGGACATTCGGCGTGCGTGCGCTGTACGCCAATCTCGCCGAGCGCTCGCTGCTGAACCTCGGTTGATCAAGCAGATATTTACTCACTGACGGATTTACGATGACGCAATTCAAGAACTTCATTGGCGGCGAATGGGTCGATGGCAACGACTTCGCTCCTAATGTGAACCCTTCGGACACGAGCGACGTGATCGGCCATTTCGCACGGGCCAGCGCAGATCAGACACAGAAAGCAATCGCGTCTGCACGCTCAGCCTTTCGCACGTGGTCGCTCAGTACCCCACAACAGCGCTTTGACTTGCTCGACCAGGTCGGCAGCACCATCCTTGCGCGCAAAAACGAACTCGGTAAGCTGCTGGCACGCGAGGAAGGGAAAACGCTCGCCGAAGCAGTCGGCGAAGTGGGACGCGCCGGACAGATTTTCAAATTCTTCGCGGGCGAGGCATTGCGGGTCGGCGGCGAGATTTTGCCGTCCGTCCGCCCGGGACTGACGGTCGAAGTCACACGCGAACCGCTAGGCGTCATCGGTCTGATCACGCCGTGGAACTTCCCGATCGCTATTCCCGCCTGGAAGATCGCGCCTGCGCTCGCGTATGGAAACTGCGTGGTCATCAAGCCGGCGGAACTCGTGCCGGGGAGCGTATGGGAACTCGTCAAGATCATCGCCGAAGGCGGTGCACCAGCGGGCGTAATCAATCTCGTCATGGGCACGGGTTCGATCGTCGGCGAAACACTCGTCAAATCAGCTGACGTGGATGCCATCAGCTTCACGGGCTCGGTTGGGACCGGCCAGGCGATCGCCGCGAAATGCGTCGCCACCGGTAAGAAATTCCAGCTCGAGATGGGTGGCAAGAACCCGATGGTCGTGCTCGACGATGCCGATCTGGACGTCGCGGTCGAGGCCTGCATCAACGGCGCTTTCTACTCCACCGGCCAGCGTTGTACCGCATCTAGCCGCCTGATCGTGACGAGCGGCATCCACGACCGTTTTGTCGAGGCCATGCAGGCGCGCATGCGCAGTCTCAAGATTGGTAACGCGCTGGATGCGTCGACGCAGATCGGTCCCGTTGTCGACGCCAAACAGCTAGAACAGGACGAGCGTTATATCGAACTCGCACGTGCCGAAGGTGGTTCGGTGTTTGGCGGTGACCGTGTTCCCTCGGCGACCGAAGGATTTTTCCTGGCGCCCGCTCTCGTGACCAACACGACCTCGGCGATGACGATCAACAGGGAGGAAGTGTTCGGTCCTGTCGCTTCCGTCATCAAGGTCGCGGATTACGAGGAAGCGCTTGCCGTAGCCAACGACACGCCATTCGGCCTTTCCGCTGGCATCTGCACCATGTCGCTGGCTCATGCGAGCCATTTCAAGCGTCACGTACAGGCCGGTATGGTAATGATCAATACGCCGACAGCGGGCGTCGATTACCACGTTCCATTCGGCGGGCGCAAAGGTTCGAGCCTGGGTCCCCGTGAACAAGGCACCTATGCGCGCGAGTTCTATACAATCGTGAAAACCGCTTACATCGCTCCCGGGAACGTTTGACCAAGCGATAAAAACCGCGATAAATCGCCGATCCCTATGACATGCACGAGTGCTCGCTAAGCTCGACACGACCGCACGGGCGGCGTGAACGGTAACCGGCTACCCGGCAGCCGGTTACACGGCAGCCGATCACATGGCGGTTGAATGCTTATACAGTCAGCTGTATCGAGGAAACGTTCGACGGCCGCAGATCACCGAGAGGATGGCCACGTTCGAAGGTCCGCTGATCGGTTTGTAGCAGCCGCTCGAATGACAATCTTTGCGCGACTGCGAAAGGCTGTTAATGGCCGAGCCTGTGTGAAAACGCACTCATCGCCTAAACTGAATCAACTCATTGAGACCGGGTGACTCATGAAGCGATTCGTTGAAGGCGATGACCGCAAGCAGGTCGCACTACTTCCCGAATGCGTCG
>NZ_VOSW01000042.1 GCF_009690905.1 Paraburkholderia madseniana | reverse complement strand
CGCAGTACTACAGCCTCTCCAAGCGTACGGGGCTGTATGCGCTGGAAGCCTATCAGCGTGCGGGTGGCCAGACGATCGGAACGAACGGCAAGAGCATCATCAACGCAACGGCCGATATCGGCGACGGTCAGAACAGCGCGCCGTCCTCGTCACGCAGCCAGTTCGCGGCAGGCGTGGGTATCATTCACCGCTTCTAAGCGCGTGGGGTGGCGGCGTAGCGTTACTCCGCCACCGTAATTCGCTTTCGACATGCGATGGTTGGACCGTCGCTATCGTTGCCGGCAACGTCACCTAATAAGGATAACTACGCGTGAGCGGAAACGGCAACCTACTCCCGTCAACTTGACAGAGCCGTTTCAAGTCATCCCCCTTGTCACAGAACTGCAGATGGCCGAGGGTTTATCCTGGGTCAAGAGGCTTGAAGAAGCCTGTCGTGAATGCCGTTAAATGTACCAGATAGTTAACAAATTGGGGCGTTCACATGAAGTTGTCCACCAAGTTGCTGGCTCTGGTCGTCGCGGCCTTGGTTGGCGTTGTACTCGTTGCGGCAACCGCCGTTCAGACTGTACGCAGCTCGCTTGTCGACAGTCGGCGGGAGCAGATCGTTATTCTTCTGACGAAAGCCGAGCATCTTGTCAATCACTACCGCGACCTGCAGTCGCGTGGCGTGCTAACGCGCGACCAGGCCCAACAGGCCGCCAAAGACGTCGTCTCCCAGCTCAACGCGAACACGAAGAGCTACTACTGGGTCACCACGGCCGATGGCGTGAATCTGGTCCACCCGAATGCCCGGTTCATCGGGACCAGGGCTAAGGGCAATAAAACCACGACAGGGTTGACCGACAGCGAGGCTTACCGTGAGGGCATGGCGGCTTCGCATATTGCGCTCGTCGACGTACTCGTGAAGCGCAACCCGGATGCGGACCCGGAGCCGAAGTTGCAAGGCGTGGTTGCGATACCCGATTGGGACTGGTGGATCGGCACCGGTTTTTTCTATGACGACATCAACGCAGCGTTCATGAAGCTCGTCATCGTTCTGGGTTCCATTGCAGCCGTCATCTTCACCGCGGTTGGCGCGATCGCATGGGCCGCAACGCGTGGCGTGAAGAGGGCTCTCGGCGGGGAGCCTGCTTACGCGGCTCATATCGCCACGCAAATCGCGGACGGCAATCTGGCCGTCGAGGTTGAAGTGGGACGGGCGTTACCGGGCAGCCTGCTATGCGTGCTGAACGACATGAAATCAAAGCTCGCGGCCGTCGTGTCCGAGATTCAGTCGACGAGTCATTCGATCGCGACGGGTTCAGGCGAAATCGCGCAAGGCAACCTTGATCTGTCCCAACGCACAGAAGAGCAGGCGGCGTCATTGCAGGAAACGGCCGCCAGCATGGAGCAGATTACGGCGACCGTTAAGCAGAACGCGGACAACGCAAGACAGGCAAACGGGCTCGCCAATGCCGCGACCGAGGCCACAGCGCGCGGAGGTTCCGCGGTGCAGGAAGTGGTCGGGACGATGAAGCAGATCGAGAGCGAGTCGAAAAAGATCGCCGAGATCACCTCGGTTATCGAAGCCATTGCTTTTCAAACCAACATCCTTGCGCTCAACGCCGCTGTCGAGGCAGCGCGGGCAGGCGAGGAGGGGCGCGGTTTTGCTGTCGTGGCAGGCGAGGTCCGCGCCCTTGCGCAACGCAGCGCCGCAGCCGCGAAAGATATCAAGAGCCTGATCCAGGCGTCGGTGGCGAATGTCAGCGGCGGCACCCGGCTGGTCGAGGTAGCCGGTGGCCGGATGGCCGAGATCGAACAGTCGATTCGCCGGGTAACCGACATCATGGGTGAGATTTCCTCCGCGTCGGACGAGCAGAGTACAGGCATTGAGCAGGTCAGCCGTGCGGTGTCGCAGATGGATGAAGTGACGCAGCAGAACGCTGCGCTGGTGGAGCAGGCGGCCGCGGCCGCGGCGTCGCTCGACGAACAGGCAGGGCGCCTGCGTTCTGTGGTGGCGGTATTTCGGGTGGCTGGACAATAGAGGATTTCCGCGCGATTGTACGATTCGGCTGCCTTTCGCCAGCCTACGCTTCCAAGGAGTTCCGGAATTTTTGCTACGTACTGCGAGACCGTAGCAGGCATCTACCCGGCGCCTCCCATGCCCAGCAGGAATGACAGTTATGCAATCGCGCTGTCTTCTCCGGCGGTTTGCATTGACGGACTATCCCTCCCACGCAATGTGCGTTGAACATCATCAGGAAGGAGATTGTCATGTCACTTCAAGCCAGGCTCGATGCATTCAAGGCCGATTTCAAAGGCGGTAAAGCCCCATTCTTTGCACCGCCGGAAATCCATCCGGTCATGGAACGTGCGACGGCCGAACTCGTGGCGTCCGGCCAGGCCGCACGCGCGCTCAAAGCAGGCGACCTAGCACCGGAATTTACCCTCAATGATCCGGAGGGCAAACCCGTGTCGTCTGTCGAGCTGCTGAAGCAGGGGCCGCTCGTAATCAGCTTCTACCGCGGCGTATGGTGCCCGTATTGCAATCTTGAACTGACGGCCCTGGAAGAAGCGCTGCCGTCGTTCAAGGCCGAAGGTGCAAGTCTGGTTGCGATCTCCCCGCAGAATGCCGTGAACAGCCGCAAATCGGTCCGCACCAACAAGCTGAACTTCCCGATCCTGAGCGACACGCACAATGATGTGGCCGCCGCATTCGGCATCCGCTTTGCTTTGCCCGACTATCTCGTGGATCTGTACAAGAACCTCAAGAACGATCTGCCGGCGTTCAACGGAGATGACAGTTGGACGTTGCCGATGCCGGCGCGCTACGTGGTCGGGCAAGACGGAACGATCCTGTACTCGGAAGTCAACCCTGACTATACGCACCGTCCGGAGCCCCAGGATATGTTGCCGGTTCTCCGCAAGAAGGTCGCTTCGGCGTCCTGATTCGGTCCTGATTCGGTCCTGTTTCGTTCCCGGCCGTGAACCGTCGGGAACGATTGGACAGGCAAGCTGGTACATCAACATCGAGGCAATATGAAATCACGCACTTTTCTTGTAACCGGTGCCAGCAAAGGCATCGGCAGAGCCGTCGCAGCGCGACTGAACGCAGACGGGCACCGGGTTGTGGGACTGGCACGCCAGGCAGACGACCCTGGCTTCCCAGGAACGCTCGTGCCTGTCGACCTGTCCGACCGCGTGAAAACGCAGGCTACGCTCGATAGGCTTGTGGCGGAATACAAGTTCGACGGTCTGGTCAATAACGTTGGGCTGGTCAAACCGCAGAGGCTGGGCGCCATCGATCTGGACACGCTCGACTCCGTCATGTCGCTCAATCTGCATCCGGCTGTACAGGCGGCGCAAGCACTCCTGCCCAACATGAGCGCCCAAGGCTGGGGGCGAATCGTCAACATAACGAGCCTCACTGTCCTTGGCATCGTGGAGCGTACGGCTTATGCCGCCGCCAAGTCCGCCCTGGTGAGTTTTTCGCGCTCCTGGGCGCTTGAGCTGGCGACCACCGGCATCACAGTCAATTCCGTCGCGCCCGGCCCCACGGAAACCGAACTGTTTAGGGCCAACAACGCGCCAGGAAGCGAAGGGGAGCAGCGCTATCTCGCCGCCGTCCCAATGAAACGCTTCGGCAAGCCTGACGAGATTGCTGCAGCCATCACTTTCCTGCTGTCCGATGACGCTGCTTTCATTACGGGTCAAACGTTGTTTGTCGATGGCGGCGCTTCGATTGGCAAGGCTTCAATCTGAGGGCCGAATATCTCCTCAATCCAGGCGACGAAAGCGCGTGCCTTTGCACTGACCATGCGCCCACTGGGAAAAACTGCCCACAGGTCGATACCCGGCAATTCCCAGTCGGGCAGCACGCGTTTGACGGCACCACTTGCGAGTTCCGGCGTGAACATCCATTCCGAAGCGATCGCGACGCCCATGTCGGCGAGCACGGCCGCGCGTACGCCTTCCGCCGCGTTCACGCGGACGCGCCCGGCGACGACAATTGACGTTTCCGAATTGCCTTGCCTGAACGACCACACGCTTCCGCCGCCGCCCTGCTCGTACACGATCGCCTGATGCGATAGCAGATCCGCAGGTACCCGCGGTTCGCCGGCTTTTGCGAACCAGGCTGGCGTGCCGACGACGCAACGCCGCCCGTGACCGACCTTGCGTGCGGTCATGTTCGAGTCGCCAAGCACTCCCATCCTGACTGCTACGTCGATGCCGCGTTCCAGCAGATCGATGTTTTCATCGTCGAGCACAATGTCGATGTTGAGTTCAGGGTGTCGATCAAGAAATGTCTGGAGCCTTGGAAGGATGTGAATCCGCGCAAAGGTCACCGCTGCTGAAATCCTGAGACGACCCGAGAGGGCGCCAGCCGATCCTCTTGCCGCAACCTCCGCCTCGTCCGCCTCTTCGATCGCCCGCTTTGCGCGCTCGTAAAATGCGTGGCCTGCTTCGGTCGGCGTCAGCCCGCGCGTCGAGCGAAGCAGCAGTCGAACCGCGAGCCGCTCTTCGAGTTGCGCGATGGACTTGGAAACGGCGGGCTGCCCAACGTTCAGCAACCGCGCTGCCGCCGAAAAAGAACCGGACTCCACCACACACACAAACGTTTCCATCGCTGTCAGTCGGTCCACGGTCGTCCCTCCTGGAACGGATGTCTGGGGCTCGAGCGTCGCACCGTCAAACACGCGCGACGAAACCTGCTTGCCGGAAGATACACCACCGCGCCACGTTGTTTTCCGTAGCGTCGGCATAACACTCATGCCGCACAGGCATACGGTAACGCGTTCTTATCCTCAGCGCTTTCCCTTGCGCCGTAAGCTGTTCGCCGATAGAGACGAAGTTCGCCCGATATGCCCCAAGGGAATGAGTGTTATGCAGTCGCGCTGCCTACCCTGATCCGTTCAATTCAACGACGATGTCTCTGTGTCTGGCGAACCGCTATCAGGAGCTCGTCTGACAGCAAATCGTCGTTGTGGCTCGCCGCCGCAGCTGCAAGAGTCATCGAACGTGTTACCGCACTCGTACCGCAAGCCGGTGCTAACTGATCCGCAAGGAGTAACTCCATGAGCAAGCTGTTTTCAGCCGTCAAAGTGGGCCCCTACACGCTTTCCCATCGCGTCGCGATGGCGCCATTGACACGCATGCGTTCGGAGCCCGGCGACGTGCCGGGCGATCTGATGGTTGAGTACTACACGCAGCGCGCAACCGAAGGTGGTCTCATCGTCACTGAGGCAACCCCCGTTTCCGTACAAGGCTACGGCTATGCAATGGCCCCGGGAATCTACTCCGACGATCAGATTGCAGGGTGGCGCCGGATCACGGATGCCGTGCACGCCAAAGGCGCTCGCATCTTCCTGCAGTTGTGGCATGTTGGCCGTCAGTCTCACCCCGATCTTCAGCCCGGTGGTGCGGCGCCCGTCGCTCCGTCGGCGCTGAGAGCTGAAGGCCATGCGTATTCGGTGAACGGCGAAGTCGAATTCTCGATGCCCCGTGCACTTGAATTGCACGAAATCCCCGCCATTATCGAGGACTTCCGCAGGGGTGCCGAGCGGGCACTGCGCGCGGGCTTCGACGGTGTGGAGCTGCACGGCGCAAACGGCTACCTGCCGGACCAGTTTCTCCAGGACGGTTCAAATGCTCGCACCGACGAGTACGGTGGAGCGATTGAAAATCGCGCCCGCTTCTTCCTCGAAGTGACGGATGCACTGATTTCGGTGTGGGGAGCGGATCGGGTTGGCGTGCGCATTGCACCGAGCGGCACCTATGGCTCGATGTATGACAGCGATCCGGAAACCACCTTCGGTTACGTGACGGAGCAGTTGGACAAGCGTGGCATCGGCTATCTCCACGTGGTCGAGCCGCGCATCAAGGGCACGGAGACGATCGGCGAAGTTCACGATCCGGTCGCGGCGCGCCATCTGCGCCCGAAGTTCACCGGCACGCTAATCGCTGCAGGCGGTTTCACGAAAGAGACTGCGGACGCGATCATCGAAGCGGGCCACGCGGACATCGTAGCGTTTGGCCGCCACTTCATCGCCAACCCCGATTTGCCGGAGCGCCTGCGGTTGAATCTGCCACTCAACCGGTACGACCGTAGTACTTTTTATGGCGGTGACGCACGCGGTTACACCGACTATCCGTTCCATGCTGAAACGCAGGCGGCGTAATTCTGCATCTCACCATCCAGACCAGGAAGGGCGGATTCCGGTATTTGACTCCCTTCACGCAAGTACGGCCTGAACGACGCAGCGACCGGTGCTAACGTAGTGCCGGTCGCTGCGCTATCCACTTCGGCATGGCAGGGCGACGGGTTCCAATCTACCTTGTGATCTTCATAAAGAACTAGCGAGCGTATTCTCCTGACGCGAAAGCGCGCACCTGGCGCTTTCATAACCGCAAAGCCGATTGCGTCGCCGCAGCGATATCCTTCGCCACGGACAACAGAGCTCGGCTGTGCGCTTTGACCAAGCCGTCGTAACCTGACCCGACAGCGGTCTCATGGACGAAAGAACGTCCTGCAATCTGCTTTCCTCCGTTTGGAGGACGCACCGACCAGATAACGGCCAGCATCACCGTACCGTCCGCCGATGAATCGAAGTTCTGCACGTCAACCGTTACGCGGTAGGCGTTGTCATTCGCGCGCTGAGGAAAAGTCGATACGATCGCCCCTGGAATGATCTCCGCCAGATCCGCAGCGAGTACGCGGGGAATCTGACTCTTCAATGGATCGGCCCAGCGCGCAAACTCGTCGATACGGACGCGGTTCGCGTCGAGCTTCGTGACTATTTGCGAACGATCGACCAGTTCGGGAACCGTAACCAGATCTATTGCGATTGCAATTGGACTAGCGCCTGGCGACTGTTCAATATGCTGGACAGGGCTCAATGTGTAGAACGCCGGCGTCGGCGACGTTGCGCATCCAGTGGCAAGAACAAGCGCAATCATCGACACAGGTAATGCTGAACGTCGGCTCATGGCTTGTCCTCGGTTTTGCCGCGGATCAGCGCTTCGGGATGACGTTCGAGGTATTCCGCAAGCGAACGGATCGAGGCGGCAGCCCGCGAGACCTCGCGCATGGTGTCGGCGGTGCTTTGCTGAAGTGGCGAATCGCTTTGCATCGTGCGATTCACGGACGCGAGTGCTTCACGGGCTGCGGCCATCGTCGTTTTTGCGTCAGGTGCAATATCCGTATTGATCGTATTCAACAGCGTGTCCGCGTCACCCAGTGTCTTGCGCAAGTCTGTGGCTATTCCTTCAAACGGAATACGGTTCAGCTTCGCGACGAGATCGGTAATCGATTCCTGAAGCCCCTGCAGATTGCCGGGCACCGTAGGCAGTTGCGGCGTCTTTTTACTCCAGTCCATGGTCACTTTCGGCGCGGAGGGGAAGAAATCGATTGCGATGTACAGTTGTCCGGTCAGCAGGCTCGCTGTCCTCAGTTGTGCCCGCAGCCCCTTTGAGATCAGGTAGTCCGCGAATTCCTTTCGAGCCGAGGATATTTGACCACCTTGGTCTTTCCATTCGTCGCGTGGAATGAGGCGCTCCGGGAAAATGTTGACTTCGACCGGAATGCTGAATTCCCGCGTAGCCGGATCGAAGTGTGTGTTGATCGCCGATACCTCGCCGATGACGATCCCGCGGAAGTCGATGGGTGCTCCCACGGTGAGCCCACGCACAGACTCCTTGAAGTTCAACACGTACTTATCGGTGATTGAGTCATGCCGCTTCATCGCTTCTGTTCGATTGAGGAAAAGCGGGTACTGGTGCAGGGCATCGGCTTCAACCCCAGTCTTTGTGTCGGGTGGACTCTCGAATGCAAGGCCACCAATCAGGATCGATACCAAAGATTCGGTGTCCACCTTCACGCCGGTCGTATCCACGGTCACATCGACGCCGCTTGCGTGCCAGAAGCGGGTGTCGTTCGTCACGTACTTGTCGTAAGGCGCGTTGACAAAGATGTGTACGATCATCCCCGCGCCTTCGGGATCGAGCGCGTAGGAGACGATCTGGCCAACCTGAAGCCTTCTGAAAAACACCGGCGAACCGATATCGAGTGAGCCGAGGTTTTCACTTTTAAGCACGAACTCCCGCCCCGGCGCACCGGAAGCGAGTACTGGCGGTGACTCGAGTCCGACGAAATCGCGTCGCGCCTTTTGCGATGTACCGATATCCATTCCGACGTGTGAACCGGACAACAACGTACCGATGCCCGATACCGTGCCGCCCGATATACGCGGCCGAACGACCCAGAAGCGGGTATCGTCGACGAGCATGCTGGACGCGTTGCGGGACATTTCGGCGCTTGCAAGCACTGTCTTGTGATCGTCGGAGAGTTCAACGTTCCTGATTACGCCAATATCGACGTTCTTGAACTTGATCTTCGTCTTGCCGGCCTCAATACCCTCGCCGGTGGAAAACCTGATCGTGATGGTCGGGCCTGTTTGCATGACGGACTTCACGGCCAGCCAACCGGCGATCAGCACGGCGACAATGGGCACCAGCCACACGAGCTGCATGCGCCACTTCGAATGTTTGACAGCAACGGCGCTCGGAAAACCGGACGTATCCTGATCCTCTTTCTGTCCGGACAATTCATTCACGTTCTGACTCCACTGCGTCCCAGATGAGCCGCGGGTCGAACGACAACGCCGCGAACATGGTCAGTACAACCACCGCGCCGAAGGCAATCGATCCGGAACCCGCGTCGATTGTTGCGATTGAACCGAATTGCACGAACGCGACAAGGATGGTGATCACGTAGATATCGAGCATCGACCAGCGACCGACAAACTCAATCAATCGATAAATACGCGTGCGTTGGTGAGGAATTCGCGGAGAGCGCAACTGGGTACTCCACGCGAGATAGGCTAACGAAAGAATCTTGAGCACGGGCACCACGATGCTTGCGATGAAAACGATTATTGCCAGCAACCACGATCCGGAGGTCCAGAGCAACACGATGCCGCTCAGGATCGTGTCGGAGCGGGCGCCAAATAAGGTACTGGTGACCATGACCGGCAGGAGAATGGCGGGGATGTAAAGGATCATCGCGGCGAACAGGAATGCCCACGTGCGACCCAGACTATTGGGCTTGCGCGAGTGCAGCACCGCGCCACAACGTGGGCAGATTCCGGCGTGGACATGGGGGAACAGCGGCTTTGAGAGCAGGCCGCAATCGTGACAGGCGAACAGACCTGCGCGCGCGGCGGTTGCTGCCGTGATGCTTGCATTCTGCGCGTGTGACATGTCGGCGTCGCCTCGCATCGTGTCGATTCGGGCCCATAGTTCACGGGGGTTAAACGCAACAGTCGCCGCGGCAAGCAGAATCATCACGGCTCCGAACGCCCACGCACCCACCCCGGGTACGACTGTCGCGATGTGCTGGAGTTTGACGAGCGCGATCAGCATGCCGACCATCAACACCTCGATCATTCCCCATGGCGCAACGTGCCGCAGCACGCGAAGAACGATTTCAGGTTTGTGAGGAAATCCGCCCGTATGCAACGGCAGGAGAAGATAGATCACCGCTGCGATGTTCAATGAAGGCATCAGGAGTGTTGTCACGAACACAAGGCCTGCGATCGGCCACATGCCATCTGCGTAAAGCGCGGAAGTGGCGCCGAAAAGGGTGGTTTCGACAGATGCCCCATTGACCCAGAGTTCAAAGATCGGAAAGCGGTTGGCAACAGCGAAGAGAATCGCCGCGGCCAAGGTGAACGCCAGTGCCCACTCGTGCGACGTCGGCACGTTTCGGTATCGGTAGAGCGCAGCACCACATCGTTGACATCGCGCAGCACCGCGCTCAACTAGCGGCGTTTCTCGCTGAAGGAAGTCACATTCGTGACATGCGAACAAGTTGTCTCTATTCATCTTCTGCATCCGCTCGTGGAAACACGATCCAGAAACGCCCCAAGCTGACTTTCGGGGTGAGGGTCGTAAGGGAGTAGACATCGGCTAACTCGACGGGGCTGGGCCCGATTGGCCGTTGCCTTCACACGTGTCTTTCTGGGAGGTCCCAGAGCTGACGATTCAGGTGAGGGCTCAGCTTAGCACTGCAAATACTACATGTAAACCGGATAGACGGTTTGTATTATGCGGGCAGTGTCACTGCAACCAGGGCAATGCGCACGCGTTCGAAGTGTTGTGCTCGCGACGCAACGGGTCGAGGCGATCCACGACCTGGGGCGTGTGAAAACGCCACCGATCACCTAACCGAGAGGTGATTGGTACGCGGTCACGCTGTATTGAACGGCGCGTTCGGCGCAGCGTGGCTAATCAGTCAACGCTCGCCGATCACGCGTTCCCTGCGCGCCAGCGGCGGTTAGCGGGCTGACCGCTTACGAGGCTTGGGTTGTGGAATCTGCGCCGGCCAGCTCTCTTCGTCAAGAAGACGATCGAATAGTCTGTTCCGTGCCGAATTGCTCAATTGCGACAGTCCCATCAAGGAATGAAATGCGAGACCGCTGGCCGCAAAGTATCGCAACAATGACAATTCGAGGTCAGGCGCCTCGTCCTGCAACGCCTTCATTTTTGCCGTGTCAGACGCCTTGATGCTTTCGAGTAATTCAGGACTCTCGACGAGCGCTGCAAGAATGGCCCGTGCCACGGAATGCGGTTGATTCGAGGATTCCCGATACATTGCAATCTGGGCTGCAAGCGTTGGTTCAGCCTTCGATGCGCCTTCCTTCGCCATATATTCGCGTCCGATTTGCTCGAACTGAATCTGATGCTGTTCCAACAGCGCGCACAGCACGCCGTGCTTCGTGCGGAACTGATGAAGCAGTCCACCCTTGCTGATACCACTCTCACGCGACAGCGAATCGAACGTAAGCCCTCCAACACCATCTCGGGTGAGGATGGTGAAAGCGGCAGCAATCGCCTTTTTGCGGGAAATCTCCGAGCGGGTCTGGTTATCCATTATCGATATTGATGACGTTGCGACGATTGCAGCGCGCACCTGATCGCTGGCGCGCCTCTCTTCTGTGTGTGGACAAATAGCCGGCTGCAACACACTGCTGGCGAATGGCCCTGCGTACCGCCCACGGAGCAGGCGGTCTCCTGACAAAGCGTAATTGTACGCGCTCGGTTTTTTAATGTACAGACCGTCTGGACGGTTTACATCTTATTGTGTCGATGCTACTGTGGCGGCCTGATCAGTTCTCGCCTGAACTGAGCGCCACCTGGCACTTAACTGGGCTTTCGAGGAAACCTAAATGTTCAAGAACAAACTAGTCCCGCTTCTTTTCACCGGAGTAGCGGTGCTAACCCTGACGGCGTGTGCCGGCGTGCAACCGGTGGCCTACACGGGTATCGCATCGTCGTCGCAGTTGAAGCAGAACCGCGATGACGACTCAGGCAAGGTTCCCTACAAGTACGCCACTTCAGTTGCCTGGCCTCAATACACGCAGGTGATACTGGACCCGGTCACCGTGTACCAAGGGAGCGACAACCAGTTCGGCGACCTGAAGGAAGCCGACAAGGCGGCGCTCGCCGATTACATGGGGAAGACGTTCTCCGAAAAACTCGCGAAACGGTTCAGCGTTGCGAACCAGGCCGGCCCGAATACGCTGCGGATCAAGCTGACACTCACCGGCGCCGAAAAGACGACGTTACTTGTCGGACAGGTCATGCATTTCGACCTTGCGGGCAATCTCTATAACGGCGTACAGGCAATCCGCGGCGGGCAGGGTGCATTCAGCGGCTCGGTTACTTACTCAGTCGAGGTCTTTGACGGTCCCAGCGGCCGTCTGCTGAAGGCATACGTTTCGAAGCAGTATCCGAATGCCATGAATCTGCCGGCAGCCTTTGGTTCCTTGAGTGCCGCGAAGACCGGCCTCGACAAGGGCGCTGATGCCCTCGTGGAACAGCTTCATTAACCGGTCTGTCTGCTACCCGGGCATCGCGCGCGGTTCGGCGGATATTCTCAGCGCGCGATAGCCCCGAGTGATCGGGCACCGGAACTCGCCGCTGCGATAGCGCGGCTGTTTCGGACTTCCATGAGGTGTGCGAATGCGGCCCTTTGCCGAAGTCGTCGTTTCGTTCGCACCCCCGCCCTTGATGGTTGCGATCGTTTTCTCGGTCGCGTACCTGCTGGTGGGGATTCCGGTCCATTTCACGCGCGGCGCAGCCGCCAGGGACTGGCTCGGCACCCTCGCCGGTATTTTCGCGGCACTCGCATACATCGTGCTGGTTGTGGGCTTTTATCCGGGTGTTCAAACGGCGGCACGATAGCCCCCCTTCTTGCCCGAACCTAGCGCGATTTTCGCAAACTGGCCATGATCGTATTGATCTGCGTGTCGAACTGTTCGAACCACAACTGCGTCGCTTCCAGTTGCGCGCTTACCTCCTGAAAGTGGGCTTCACTCGCTTCGACAGCGCGCTCTGCGTCGGCAATCGTCTCGGGGGCAGTTTGCGCGCCAAGCGCAAGCACGGCGAGCGACTCGATCTCGCCGCAGGCGCTATGAGTCTGATCCGTGAGTTCAGTCAGCAGCGCCCTCAACATTTGCAACTGATCGTGCCAGCCGCTTTCTGAGCGACGCAGCTCCTCGATAAAAAGACTGATATCACCGCCCGGGGAAATGTTTGCCAGGGCGGCGGTGCTTTGTCGCAGATGATCCAGCACGGCGAGACAACCCTGGGCGCGCTCGATCAGCCCCTTCGCTCGATCATGCGCTTCAGTCATGCGCGCTTTAAGCGCCGTGACGCGATCGTAAAGCCGCGCCTGTAGGACAAACGTCTGCGGATTCACCGGTAAGTGTCCATCGGTAGGAGTTCGTGGATCGACATGGTTGCGAGCCCGAGGATCGCCATCACACCCATCGCGGCCGTCAGTGTGATGCAGGCACCGAGGACGACAATGATCTTGAGCCGGATGCTGTACGCGAATTGATTCACTTTGTTTCCTTCGGGACGCTTGCAGCGGAAATGGTGTCGCGCTCAAGGAACTGGCGGCGCCTTACCGGGTATACGGCGACATCGCGATACGGCTTGATGTAAGGATTTCCTGATTTTCGACTAGGCATATCCCGCTCATCCGCGTTGCCGTTGATGCCAGCGCGCGTTGACGGAAGAGTCCGTGACGGTTAGATATTTCGTGCTAGGCTTCTTGCACAGCTAGCTGCCAACGGAGGCGATGATGGCTGATAACATCGAAGGCATTAGTGTCGCAAATGACGGTGAGGCTGTTAAGTTCGGCATCAGAGTCGACAGCGTCCATCACTTCTGCATTGTGAGCAGGGAAGTGCTTAAGGAGTTGTCGCAAGCAGGTGCCCACAAAAGCGACTTGTTGCAGGAGTTCGAACGGCACCGCGAGTTGATCAGCGAGAAGGCTGCACTTGCAATTCGAAGCGGTTCGAAGGGAGATCCGCTACCACTTGGCATTGAACTCTTCGTTCCTTAACGTAGATTACAAACCTCATCAGGGGGCTGACATCGGTCCCCCCTTTTGTACTCGAAACGCAAATCCACGGGTTGGCGCTCCAGGCAGCACGTCGGATGTGGCAGCACAGCAGAAGGCTCGCCACTTTACGTTCTCCGCATGATCAATGGCTCACATCAACAGCGCAAAAGGCGATAGTAACTATCGGCCGTATTGATCAGTACATCGACATTTCGACCTCCATCGAGCGTGACCAGGCTGACTATAATCAACTGGTCCAATACGACTTCTGGACCCGCTGACCGGACTAGTTGGAGCGGTGCATTCACCCTCGCTTGCTTGACACGCGTGCACCGTTGGCCTTTGATGAATGGACAGCCAGTGTTGGGCTGACAGAACAGGCAGGGAGCCAGCCGTGACATCCACCCGCCATACCATGATGTGGGAAGCCGCCGTCGACGCGCTTGAGCGCGCCGAGCGATTGCATCGCCAGTTCTTCCGGTTAGCTGGTCAGCATGCGCTGGTGCCGGTATGGGAGCCGCCGATCGAGGTGTTCGAGCATGACGGCCGGCTGGCGATCGTGGTGGCGTTGCCCGGCGTGGCTCCCGATCAGGTCAGCCTGGACCTCGAAGGCGGGACGCTGGTCGTCGTGGCCGAGAGGACGTTGCCTCGGGCCTTCGCCGGGGGAGCGGTCCATTACATGGAAATTCCCTATGGCCGCTTCGAGCGACATATCCGTCTTCCGGCCGGGCGCTACCGCCTGGCCGGGCGCGACTCCGAACACGGTTGCCTGTTGCTGGACTTCGAATGTCCACGTGCCGGCCGGCGCGGTCCCAAAGGACGGCCCTAGTGCCGGGGTGGCCCTGTTCATTGCGATCGCATCGCTGTTGATGGGGCAAGCCGTGCGCAGCGATTGTGCTGTGACTGGCGAGATCAGCCTGCGCGGCATTGTCCTGCCAGTGGGCGGCATCAAGGAAAAGGTGCTTGCCGCCTTGCGCGCCGGCATTGGGACCGTGCTGCTGCCTGCGCGCAATGCGTCGGACCTCGAGGACATCCCGGCCGACGCACGAAGCCAGTTGCGCTTTGTGCTGCAGGAGACGGTGGATGACGCACTGCGCGAGTTAATCGAGACCAGGGCAGTGAAGCGCTCGTAGTGCCGCGGATTACTCACTCTCCAATGGGGACCCAGTAATGAAAACCGAACATCTTCCCAATCAGCGACTCAAGGAACGCGAAAAAACCGGACCGCACCTGACCGTGCAGGAGCATTTGGGCCTGAACGGGCGAATCGCCCTTGTCATCACCAACGCGGTTGGCACGATGTGGTGTGCCTATGTCTTTGCGGTGATCGCGCTTATCAGCTTGCCATCTGCCATTCAGGGTGGAGTGTCGACGCTGATCGCCTGGATCGCTCAGACTTTTTTGCAGTTGGTGCTGCTGTCAGTCATCATGGTGGGCCAGAAGGTGGCGGCCGCAGCCTCAGACAAGCAGGCGCTACAGACCTACAAGGACGCTGAGGCGCTTCTAAATATCCAGGATGAGATGCACCGGCTCATCGAGATCAACAATTCGCTGACTGAAGCGATCCATCGCGCGGTTATGGCAAAGGGAACATCGACGGCCGAACAACCGAACGTTTCCGGCGACCCCAGCCGGCCAGCGTGATTCCAGGCAACCCGCGGCAGGACCGTCAACACCCGGGTGTGGCTCTCGTATAACGCAACGAGCTACCTGCAGGCGCGGCACGGCGCACCTGCAGAGTCGATGAATGCTATCGACGGTATCGGCGCGCTCGTGCAGGCCGCCGCGGCCGGCTGAGCGCACGCATCGTTACTCGACGCCGCGAACGATGCGCAGATCGCGCTCGACACCGTCGCCCAGCGCTTCAAGCGCTTTCTTGTAGGCGTCGCTCTCGTAGGCGGCAACGGCCTGCTCGTAGGTCGGAAACTCGATCACGACGGTCCGCTCCTTCAAACCTTGCTCGTGTGCTTCTTCGGCGACGCCGCGCACGATGAATTTGCCGTTAGCGGCTGCCACTGCGGGCGCTGCCAGTTGCGCATACGCAGCCAGTTTCGACGGGTCCTTCGTCGCGCGGTATGCGGTCACCCAATATCCCTTGCTCATGTGAATCTCCTGGTTTTGCGGCGTGAAAGTAGTGGTCGCGTTGCAAAGCAACGACGCGGGAATTATGTCACTTCGAGCATCCCCGCGTGCGGTTCACGAGCGCGCGTGCGTTCGGCCGGTTTGCGTCCATGCCCACCGCAGCAATTGCCAATCGACATGACTTTCCCCGATCGCTCCCTGTCGGCCCGCCTTAGTTAGCAAGCATCGCGGCAGATCCCTCCGCGCGTATCCCCTTGCGATAACGCCCGAGCCCCACGATTCCAACCAGCGACACCGCCGAAAGCACGCTGAAGAAAATCGCCAGCGGCAGCCACTCGCCCTTGTAGTTCTGCGCGAGCATCGTACCGATCAAAGGTGTCGTCCCACCGGCGATCGTCGCGCACAGTTGATAAGCGATCGAAATGCCGGAGTACCGGACCTGCGTGGGAAATGCCGGCGTCATGAAACCGGCGATGACCGCATAGACAGCGGACAGCACCACCACCGCGAGCGAGATACCCGCCACGATCGCGACCGGATTTTGTGTCTGGACGAGCAGGAACATCGGGTAGGGCGTAAGCATGGATAGCAGGGCGGCGCAGGTCAGAAAGCGAGTCTCTCCAACCCGTTGAGCCAGCAGCGCCGAAACCGGCTGAGACGCCAACTGGATGAGGGTGACGATAAACAGGCAATCGAGAATGAACGATTTCGACATGCCGAGATAACCGGTGACATACGAAATCATGAACGTATTGGTGAAGAAGAACCCGGCGGAGCCGATCGTTGTGGCCATCGCCGCCATGACGATCGGATACCACGCGGTGCGCAGCACTTCCTTGACGGGCGACTTCAGCACCTCGCGATTCTTGCGAAGCTGCTCGAACTCGGGCGATTCCTTAACGCCGAGACGAATCGCCATGCCGATCAACAGCAGCACGAAGCTGGCCAGAAACGGCAGGCGCCAACCCCAGGCTACGAAGCTTGCGTGATCGAGAGACGTGACGAGCCTGAACGACACGAGCGAAAGAATCAACCCGGCCGGGCTGCCCATCTGCGGAAAGGACGCGAAGAACGTCTTGCGGCCGGTTGGCGCGTGCTCGCTCGCCATCAATACCGCGCCGCCCCATTCGCCGCCCACGGCAATACCCTGGAGAATTCGCAACAGCACGAGCGAGACCGGTGCCCAGATGCCGATGCTGGCGTAGCCGGGCAGCAAGCCAATGCCGGTGGTGGCGATCCCCATCAGGAACATGGTCAGCAGCAGCATCTTCTTGCGGCCCAGCTTGTCGCCGAGATGCCCGAACACCGCGCCGCTCAATGGACGCGCAATGAAGCCGACAAAGAACGTGCCGAACGAAGCCATCGTACTGAGAAAGTGATTGCTGCTCGGGAAGAACACCTCGCCGAGCACGAGCGCGGCGGCCGTCGCATAGGTGTAGTAGTCGTAAAACTCGACGGCCGTGCCGATAAAAGCCGCGGTGGCGGCGCGCACGGGCTGATGAGTCTGTTCAGAAGGGGACATGGGGAATCCTGTTGTTGAACGCGCAGCGTTGGTTTGGCTGCTGTCTTTATGGGTCGCCGAAATACGCCCGCCAAATTCGGATTTTTAATCTTCAGTATCGAGGCGGCTAATGCTAGCCCGGCTTATGCGTTGCCGCTTTCGTCAAAGGCACGGAGCAGCGCGTCACGCGCGATCAAGCGTTGCGCGTTGTTGCGCTCCGGATAGTCGATCCATACCGATCCGATAGGGGATGGATTCGCCTGCTGTACTGCGTGTGCGTCGACAAGCGCACGCGCTGCCTGCACGTCCTCCGCGGATGGCGTCAGCGCGCGGTGAATCGCGGGCACGTGTTCGGGAAACACGACGCTTTTCGATGCGAATCCGAGTTGCGTGGAGATGTCCAGGTCCTGCCCAAGCATCTGCGCCGACCGATACGTACAAGGAAGATCGATCGGCACGCAGCCGGCGGCAACGCACTCGATCAGAAAGCGGCTGCGTGCGTAAAGCAGTTCGTGACCGCCCGGCGTGCGGCGAGCGCCGAGATTCGCCGCCAGGTCTTCGACCGCCAGCATGCAGCACTTTATCCGTGCACCCACCTGAAGTAGCGCTCCCAGATGGACCAGACCCTTTGCGGATTCGATAACTGGAACCACCTCCGTCGAGCCCTCCGGAATGCCCAGCTTGCGCTCGATGACGGCCAGCGCATCGTCGAGCGCGGCGAGTTGAGCCGCGCTCTCCGCGTGCGGCAGAAAAATCGCCCGTGGGGTGCCGGGCATGACGCCTTCGAGATCGGCATTGCCGTCGTGTTCCAGTTTGTTGATCCGTACCGAGCCGAACGTGCCGGCGCGAGCCGCGTCGCGCAATAGCGTGACAATGCGTTCGCGTGCCTGTGGCCGGTCTTGCGGTGAAGTCATTTCTTCGAGGTCGGCGACGATTGCATCCGCACCGCTTTGCAGCGCGACCGCGTGGGCCTCGGCATGGTTGCCGGGTACGAAGAGCCATGTGCGCCGGATGCCTGGCGGACGCGGCGTTTGATGCGTGTTCATACGGCCTGCCCCGCGCGCGCCAGCATCGCGTGAAGCAGCACATCCGTGCCGCGCGTGACGTCTGCCGGCAACGCGTCTTCGGCTTCGTTATGGCTCAGGCCGTCGACGCAGGGGATGAAAATCATCGCGGTCGGACAATGTTTCGCGAGATGGATCGCGTCATGTCCGGCACCGCTGACGATGCGTTGACGCGGATAGTCCAGCGCCTCTACCGCGTTGCCGACAGCCGCAATGCATTGAGGGTCGAACGGCGTAGCCGGGCTGACCCAATGCTGCCCCACTTCGACTGCGAGGCGGCGGCGCCTGGCGATGACATCGAAGCGCTCGCGCAGCGCGGCTTCCATTTTTTCGATCATCGCATCGTCGGGGTGGCGCAGGTCCACCGTGAACGACAGGTCCGCCGCGATCGTATTGCGCGATGCGTTGCGTATGTGCAGCTCGCCGATGGTGGCGAGACCCTGCGGGAAGAAGTCTGCCGCGATGCTCTCCAGTTCCGCGGCCATTTCCGCGCTCGCAAATAGCGCATCGCGGCGGTACTGCATCGGTGTCGTGCCTGCGTGCGCGGCCTGCCCACGCACGCGCACATCGAGCCAGCGAATCGCCTGGCCGCCGGTGACGACGCCGATCGGCACGCCACTTTCCTCGAGCACCGGACCCTGTTCGATATGCGCTTCGAAGTAGGCGTCGAAGACGATGCCGGGCACGGCACGCGTGCCGGCATAACCGGTTGCTTGCAATGCCTGCTCGACCGATGTCCCTGCTGCGTCGCGCGTGTTCAATGCCTGGGCGAGCGGCATGACGCCTGTGAAGGCCGCTGAACCGAGCATGGCCGGCGTGAAGCGCGCGCCTTCCTCGTTGGTCCACACGACGATTTCGATGGGCTTATCGGTTTGAATGTTCGCATCGTTCAGCGTGCGAACGACTTCGAGCGCGGCGAGCACGCCATAGACCCCGTCGAAGCGGCCGCCCTCGGGTTGGGTGTCGAGGTGGCTTCCACTTGCTACTGGCGCGGCGTCGTTCCGTTTGCCGGCGCGCCGCGCGAAAAGATTGCCGACCTGGTCGACCGACAACGTCAACCCCGCCTCGACGCACCACTGCGAGAAAAGCGCCCGGCCGGCCGCGTCCTGTTCGGTCAGTGCGAGGCGCCGCACACCGCCGCCTGCCGTGGCGCCGACGGCGGCCATGTTCATCAGGCTCGTCCAGAGCCGCTCACCATTGATCTTTAGCATCACACACTCCTGAAGCCGCGGCGTACTGACCGCGTCGGGTTCGTCGTGATGCCTTTATCCGTAATCAAAAATGATAAGTCTAATTTCTAATTCTAATCCTAAGTATAATTTTGGCGGATGATGAAACCAGTGAGGCTCATCGTGAGCAAAGACCGCCCGGACACCTATCTCAACGACCGCCTCGACTGGAACCTGCTGCGGACTTTTCTCGCCATTGCGAAAGAAGGCAGCGTGAGTCGCGCGGCGACGAAGCTGCACTTGACACAGCCCGCCGTGAGCCAGGCGTTGCGCCGGTTGGAGGAGCAGTTGGGTCTGCGCCTCGTGGATCGTCACGGTCCGCGTATCGAAGTCACGCAGGCCGGCATCGAAGTGAAGCAGATTGCTGAAGACGTGTACGGCACGATCTCGCGGCTGTCGCTTGCCGAGGTGGATCGCGAACACGATATCTCCGGCATGGTGCGCGTGAGTACCGTCAGCGGCATCGATTTCCCGGCCTACGACACGTTTCTGGCGGAGTTCCATCGCACGTATCCGCGTATCGAACTCGAAAGCCAGGAAATGCGCAGCGCTGATGTGGTGAACAGTCTCCAGCAAAAGTCCGCAACACTCGGATTGACGCCGCGGCGCGCGTTACCCAAGCGGGTCGACAGCCGCGTGTTTCTACGTCAACGGTATGCACTTTTCTGCGGACGTCATCATCCGCTCTTTGGGCGCAACGACCTTCGGGTCGCCGATCTCGCCGGCGAAAAGTTCGTCTCTTTCACCGGCGACAAAGTGGGCGACCACCTGTCGCCGCTCACGTTCTTTCGTGACGAAATGGGTTTCACCGGACGCGTGGTCGGCTCATCGTCGAGCATGACCGAGGTGAGGCGTTTCATCTTCGCGGGCTTCGGCATTGGCTGCCTGCCTGAACACGTTGTGCGCGATGACATCGCTCAAGGCCGCCTTCAGCGGCTGCCGCCGGATGAAGGCGTGGCCGACCTCGATATCTACATGCTGTGGTCACAGGACCGCAAGCTGAGCGCCGCTGAAGCCGCGTTTATCGATGCGCTGAATGTGTTCATCGATGGTCAGGCGGAAGGTGCTGGCCTCGAGCCTCACGCTTAGTAGCCGCGCGTCACGTCCACCACGTTCTGCAGCGGTTCACCGCGGATCAGCCTGCGCGCGTTGTGCGCCACCTGCGTGGCGATCGTTTCCGAGCTTGCCACCGACGCCATGTGCGGCGTCACGATCAGATTGGGTGCGCGCCACAAATGATCTTCGGGCGGTAGCGGTTCGGTTGGAAACACGTCGACGATCGCACCGCCGATCTGCCCGTTCTTGAGCGCCGCGATCAGGTCCGCAGGCACCAGATGTTCGCCGCGACCGACGTGAATCAGCTTCGCGCCAGGCCGTAAGTGCTCGAACATGTTCGCATTGAGAATCCAGCGGGTTTCGTGCGTGAGCGGCAAGAGACACACGAGGATGTCCGTCCCCTGAAGGAATGGCTTGAATTGCTCGGGACCGGCGAAGGTCGTCACGCCTGGCAGTTCGCGGGGCTTGCGCGCCCAGCCGCGCACCGCGAAGCCGAAGCGCTGCAAATCCGTCGCGACGCGGCTGCCGATTTCTCCCAGTCCCATGATGCCGACGGCGCATTCGGAAGCATCGCGCTGATCGTCGCGGAACCAGCGGTTAAGACGCTGATTGGCAAGCACACGGTCGAGCTGGCGATGGAAGTGTAGCGCCCCCCACGTGACGAATTCGCTCATGCCGCGTGCGTGTTGCGGATCGACGACCCGGCACAGCGGCACGGCAGGCAGGGCAGGGTCGGACAGGATGTTGTCGACGCCCGCAGCGATGCTATGCACGAGCCGCAGTTTCGGCAGCGCCGCCAGCGCGCCGGCCGGTGGGTTCCAGCACACGGCGATGTCAGCGTCGCCGCTGGACCGCTCGCCATGCATCACGACATCGAACTCAGGGGCGGCGCGCAGAATCGGCTGCACCAGGTGTGACATGTCGAAGTCACGGCTCATCAGAACTAATTTGGTCATTGCATCGAACCGGAGAACGGGCCTAGTTGCGGTAGTCGGATTGCGGGTCGTCGATCAACCGTAACGCCGCGCGCCACGCCAGCTCCGAAATTCCCGCGGAGTCGTCGCGAGCGAACTGGCTCGCTGTCAGCTCGCACACTTCTCGCGGCGGGATGCGCAGCGCGCTGCCGCCGGCCAGCGCCTGGATTTGCGCCTGACAGGCCCGCTCGAGGAAATAGATCTCGTGGAACGCTTCGGCTGCCGTCGCGCCTGCCGCAAGCAAGCCATGATTGCGCAGGATCATCGCCTTGCAGGAACCGAGGTCGCGCACCAGACGCTCGCGCTCGCCGAGTTCGAGCGCGATGCCCTCGTAGTCGTGGTAAGCGAGCTTGCCGTAGAACTTCAACGCATGCTGACTGATCGGCAGCAGCCCCTGCTCCTGCGCCGATACGGCTGTTCCGGCGGCTGTATGCGTATGGATCACGAAATGCAGATCGTCGCGAGCCGCGTGGATGGCCGAATGAATCGTGAACCCTGCGGCGTTCACACGAAACAACGCGGGGTCGCTGTGCGCCCGCTCGTCGACGACGTTGCCGAGATGATCGATCTTCACGAGGTCCGACGCGCGCATTTCGTGAAACAGCACGCCGTAGCGGTTGATCAGAAATGCCGGCGGCTCGCCCGGCAAACTGGGCAGGCGCGCCGTGATGTGCGTATCGATCATGTCGGTCATGCGGAAGTGAGCGGCCAGCCGGTAGAGCGCCGCCAGTTCCTCCCGTACCTGCTGTTCGGCACCGATCGGTGCCGGTTTGTCGCTCATGCGGTCGGATGTGGGCGTGGATTGCATTTCAGAAGACTCCCAGGTTCTCACTTGCTGTAGTGCACGTAGTGTTCGTTAGCGCGTCAGTGTCCGTCAACTTGATTGTTCTAATGCTGATCATTAGCCGCGTGAATACTTTACGACATGAAGCATTGCAGGACCTCGTGAAGCGGTGCTTTGGCGTTAAGGCGAGCCAGTATCGCGGGCTCCGCGTGGTCGGAAGCCAGCGCCAGATCGATCACGTCGGTAAGGGCCAGTGCTTCAGCGAACTGTACACCGTTGTCGTCGGCCAGCACGATGTCGCCTGGGCGCACCACGACCCCACCGCACACCACCGGCTCGTTGAACAGGCTCGACATCGTGTCGCGCTTTTTGGTCGTGAGCAACGATGTTCCGCGCGCGAACACCGGCAGCCCCGTGCTGCGTAGTTCGATGAGATCGGTCACCACGCCGTCGACGATAACACCCCTCGCGCCGGCGTTGAGCGCGGCACATGCCGTGACCGCTCCGACCGGCGCATGCGTATGGTTACCGCTCATGTCGATCACCAGCACGTCGCCGGGTTTGAGTTGCGAGAGGGCGCGGTTCACGGGGATGGCGTCGGGCGACTGTAGCTTGAGCGTCACCGCGCGCCCGATCACCTTCACATTGGGGACCATCGCGCGAAGGCGATGGTCCGCGAAGCCGTCTTCCATGAAGTGCCCTAGCGTCGGGAAGCTGACGGATTCGAGACTGTGCAGTAAGGATGAGTCGGGTGAGGCTTGCATCAGAGCGGCATTTTCCGTTTTCATATCAGACCTTCACGAAAGGCTCGCCGTGGCGGCATTGGTGCGCGCCGCAGACGAGATATCACGGCGAAGCGTCTCCGCGAGCAGCACGAGCGCGAGTACCGAAACAGCAGCCGAGCCCATCATGTACCACGCCACCGACGAACCGCGGCCTGTAGCGGACAACAGCGCGGTGGTGACAATGGGCGTGGCCGCACTGCCGAGCAGCCCGGACAACATATAGCTCACCGACAGACCGGAGTAGCGAACCTCGGTGCCGAACAGCTCCGCGAGGAAGGTGGCGATGGGTCCATAGTTCGCGGCGAAGGCGGTCATCATCAGCAGATAGCCGAGCAGCGCGAACGGAAACTCGCGCGTATCCAGCAGCCAGAAAAGCGGAAAAGCGAGCAAGGCCTCGGCGACGATGCCGCCGATGATTACCGGCTTGCGGCCCACGACGTCGGATAACTTGCCGAAGGCCGGCAACAACACGATGCAGAGTGCGCAGGCAATCAGCGCGATGGAAAGCATCGCGTTACGTGAGAAGCCCAGCGTCTGCGTCCCATAGGTTAGCCCGAAAGCGACGATCAGGTTGAACGAGGTGCCCGTCGACATCGTCGCGATGCCGCCGAGCAGAACCTGCTTCCAGTATCGGGTGAGAACCTCGGCGATCGGCAACTTGACCTGCGCGTCGGCCTCCTTGACTTTGCGAAACGACGGCGTTTCCGATGTGTTCAGGCGGATATAAAGCCCGACACCCACGAGCAATGCGCTCGCAAGGAACGGAATGCGCCAACCCCAGGAGAGCAGTGCGTCGTTTGACAGCGTGGCATTGCAGAGCAGAAACGCCAGATTGGCGATCAGGGTACCGGCAGGCACGCCGATTTGCACCCACGAGCCATACAGTCCACGCTTGCCGGCCGGCGCGTGTTCCACCGCCATCAGCACGGCGCCGCCCCATTCGCCGCCGAGCGCGAGCCCCTGAATGACGCGCAAGGTGAGCAACAGAATGGGCGCCCAGATGCCAATCGACGCGTAGTTCGGCAGCAGCCCAATCGAGAACGTCGCGATGCCCATGATGATGAGCGAGACCAGCAGCATCGCCTTGCGTCCGAGGCGGTCGCCGAAATGGCCGAACAGGGCGGCACCGACGATGCGCGCGAGGTAGGCGGAGGCGAACGTGCCGAACGCCAGCAAGGTGCCGACCAACGGGACAAAGCCGGGAAAGAACACCTTATTGAAGACGAGTGCCGAGGCGGTGGCGAAAACGAACAGGTCATACCATTCGACAGTCGTGCCGATCACACTCGCCACCGCGATCTTTTTCATGTTGACCGGGGTGCCATCTCCTGGCGGTGGCGCTGGCGTGTCCGTGGGGCGGTAGGACGTCATGGGTTTCTCCTTGAGGCATGGCGGTTTCAGTGGATGAACGCAGCCATTGCGCGCATGGCCTGGTGCCTTTATCGGAAGCCAAAAACAATAAGTAAAAGTCTGTTTTCTAATCCTTTGTATTAGTGCGGCGAATGATCGGACGGCCGGTCCTCGCCGCTGGTCAGCGCGCTGATCGTTCTGTCGATGTACGGCGCGTATCGCGGCATATTCGAGAAGTCGTAAGTGACGGGCTCGCGCTGGGGTGAAAAAGATAGCTGCCCGATCGAGATAACGATATCGGAATTGAATCATTCTCACGAAGCGTCCTGATCGCTACGCTTGCAGAAATATTGCAAGCGAGGGCATATGGCCGTTTCTGTTTCCACATCTTTTTCCGCGCGGCGACGCACGCTGAAGCTGCTCGGCGCAGTTCCGGCGCTTGCCGCAACCGGCGCATTTCATTCACTCAACGTGCAGGCCGCCGATCTGGCATCGACCACGATCGTGCTCGGCGACCAGGCCGGCGGCACACGGGCGCTTGCCGAAGCGGCCAAGGTTCTCGACGGCACGCCGTACGCATTTCGCTGGGCTAACTTCCAGGGTGCCGCGCCACTCTTCGAGGCGCAACGCGCGGGCGCCGTCGATCTTGCCCCGGCGGGCGACTTGCCTGTGCTTGCAGCGGCTGTCGGCGATCCGACCTTGAAGATCGTCGCGACGCGTGTGGGGTCGGGCGCGCAACTCGGTATTCTGGTTGCGCCCAATTCACCGATTCGCACGGTGGCGGATCTGAAGGGGCGCACCGTATTCGTGTCGTCGGCGCGCGGCAGCATTTCGCAATTCCAGTTGTACGGTGCGCTCGCCGAAGCAGGACTCTCGAAGGACGACGTCAAGGTTCGTTTCATCCTGCCGGTCGATGCGTTTGCGGCGTTCGCGTCCGGTTCAATCGACGTGTGGGCGACATTCGATCCGTACTACGGTATCGCGGTCCAACGTGGCGCGCGTATTTTGCGGGACGGTTCTGGGATCAATAGTGGCCTCGGCTTCATCACTGCATCGGGCGCCGCGCTGGCGGATACGCGCAAACGCGCGGCTATCGCAGACGTTCTGCTTCGGCTGCAACGCGCGGGTGATTGGGCGCTTGCGAATCCCGATGCCTACGCGCAGATCTACTCGACCTTGACGCGCTCGCCACTCGACGCCGCGAAGCAGATCACGCAGCGCGCGGCATTGAAACAGCACTTCGTGACCGAGGCGGATATCGCCGCGCTCCAGAAGGTTGCTGATAGCGCGGATCGCGACGCTATCCTGCCGCGCCGTATCGACGTCCGCGCGATCGCCGAGACGCATATCGCAAAGGTTTGACGCAACCGGTAGTGCGCTTTGCGGCGCGTTGCTCCGTGCCCAGCGGAGCCGCAGCGCGTTTGCCCGGCGCCGTGCGCTCCGGCAATCCCTTCCATCGCAGCAACGCCCTCCATACCGGCTACCCCTTCCCACCCGCACTGCGGGTGAACCCGAATTGCCATGCGGCCTCGTCGCGCCTATCTTTCTACATCATACGTATGACATAGAGGGCAAATCGTGGCGACTTTGCACAGGCAGGTCCTGAATCAGATGGGTGAACAGATTTGTTCAGGCAAATTCATGCCCGGCGACATTCTTCCCGCCGAGCCGGTGCTTGCCGAGCAGATGCAGGTGAGCCGCATCACCATCCGCGAGACGATGAAGTCGCTCTCCGCCAAGGGCATGCTGCAGGTGCGCCGCCGCTACGGCACGGTCGTGCTGCCGCGTGCGCAATGGCAGTTGTTCGACCCGGACGTGATCATGTGGCGTGCGCGTGCAAGCGCCGTCGAGCCCGGCCTCATCGAAGATCTGATGGAACTGCGCCTGATCATCGAGCCGAACGCGGCGAGGCTTGCCGCGAAACGCGCAACTGATGAAGACCGCATCGCGGTCCGGCGGGCTTTCAAGGCAATGGAACGCGCGGTCGCCGGCCACGGCGAGTACGTTCCCGCCGACCTCGCGTTTCACGGCGCCATCCTTACCGCCTGCCACAACCAGTTCGTCCAGCAGATGCAGAACGCGCTGTCGGCGATCCTGCGCACCAGTTTCGAACTCAGCTCTGAAATCGCCGGCGGTCCGGCCCGTTCGCTGCCGATGCACGAGGCACTGTGCGTCGCGATCGAGAAGGGGGATCCCGTCGCGGCGGAAGAGGCCGTACTCACGCTCATCAGGCGCGCCGAGCAGGACTTCGAGGACCGCGCCGCGCTGGACCGAACCGCCAACGATCAACCCGCGTAGCAATCGTCGTAACCCATTTCATCGCGACCCTCGTCGGGATCGCGAGGGGCGCACTCGCGCCTCGTTTCTGAACATCGAGAGGACACACGCATGACACAGCTATTCGATCTGAGCGGCCGCACGGCACTCGTTACCGGCTCGGCGCGCGGCATCGGATTCGCGCTTGCCGAGGGACTGGCGGCCGCCGGTGCGAACGTCATCCTGAACGGCACGCGCGCCGACACGGTGGCCGAAGCGGTCGCCCGTCTGAGCGACAAGGGTTTCAATGCGCAAGGCCGCGCCTTCGATGTGACCGACGAAAGCGCCGTTGCCGACGCATTCGCGCAGTGGGACAAGGACGGCGTGCAAGTCGATATCGTGGTCAACAACGCCGGCATCCAGTTTCGCAAGCCGCTCGTCGAACTCGAACTGAGCGACTGGCAGCGCGTGATCGACACCAATCTGACGAGCGCCTTCATCGTCGCGAAGCAGGCCGCGCGCCGCATGATCGCGCGCGGCACGGGCGGCAAGATCATCAACATCGGCTCGCTCACGAGCGAAACCGGGCGCGCGACGGTCGGCGCCTATACGGCGGCGAAGGGCGGCATCAAGATGCTGACCCGCGCCATGAGCGCCGAGTGGGCGGCCTCGGACATTCAGGCGAACGCGATCGGCCCGGGGTACATCCTGACCGACATGAACAAGCCGCTGATCGAGAACGCCGCTTTCGACGCATGGGTCAAGAGCAGCAATCCCTCACAACGCTGGGGCAAGCCGGAAGAACTCGTCGGCACGGCGGTGTATCTGGCTTCACCGGCGTCGAGCTATGTGAACGGCCAGATCATCTACGTCGATGGTGGCTGGCTAGCCGTTCTTTAAAAGCAGGTCCACGCGAGTAGACCAAAACAAACAGCCACTCGCATCAGATAGTTCGTGCGCCGCACTGATCCGGAGACATCATGGAAAGCGTCAAACCCGTAGCAACTCAAAGATGGTGGTATCTGATGCCCATCATCTTCATCACGTATAGCCTCGCCTATCTCGACCGCGCGAATTACGGCTTCGCCGCCGCGGCCGGGATCGACAAGGATCTCGGCATCACCCATGGCACTTCGTCGCTGATTGGCTCGCTGTTCTTTCTCGGCTACTGCCTGTTTCAGGTGCCCGGTGCGATTTACGCACAGCGCAATAGCGTGAAGAAGCTGATCTTCTTCAGTCTGATTCTGTGGGGATTGTGCGCGGCGGCGACCGGCATGGTCAGCAATATTCCGATGCTAATGGTGCTGCGCTTCACGCTCGGCGTCGTGGAGGCGGCCGTGATGCCGTCGATGCTGATGTACATCAGCCGCTGGTTCACACGCAGCGAGCGCTCGCGCGCCAACACGTTCCTGATTCTCGGCAATCCGGTGACGGTGCTGTGGATGTCGGTGGTGTCGGGCTATCTGGTTCGCAGTTTCGGCTGGCGCGAGATGTTCATCCTTGAGGGCATGCCTGCCATCGCATGGGCCGTGGTCTGGTGGTTCACGGTGAAAGACCGTCCGGCCGACGCGCCCTGGATGAGCGATGCCGAAAAGACTGAACTCGACGCGCGCCTGACGGCCGAGCAGGCCCATATCGCGCCGGTGCGTAATTACAAGGCAGCGTTCCGTTCGTCGATCGTGATCAAGTTTTGCGCGATTCATGCGCTGTGGAGCATCGGCGTGTACGGCTTCATCATGTGGCTGCCGTCGATCCTCAAAGCCGCCTCGACGATCGACATCGTGTCGGTGGGCTGGCTCGCCGCTGTGCCTTATCTCGCCGCAATCATCCTGATGCTGCTCGCGTCGTGGCTCTCGGACAAGACGCGTAATCGCAAGCTGTTCGTCTGGCCGCTGCTGCTCGTCGGGACCATTGCGTTCGTCGCTTCCTATCTGATCGGCGGCTCGCACTTCTGGATCTCGTTCGCGCTGCTGGTCGTTGCAGGTGCAACGATGTACGCGCCGTATGGCCCGTTCTTCGCACTCGTGCCGGAACTGATTCCGAGCAACGTGCTGGGCGGCGCGATCGGCCTCATCAACGCATGCGGTGCGTTGGGGGCGTTTCTCGGTTCGTGGGTGGTGGGCTATCTGAACGGCGCGACCGGCAGCCCGGCGGCTTCGTATATTTTCATGGCGGCCGGCCTGCTTCTCTCGGTGATCCTGATGATGACCGTGCCCGCGAATGCCGACGAGCACGCCAAGCGTGCTGCTTCATTGTCGTTGCGTCGCACGTAACGCCCGGGGAATCTCTCGCGCAGGTCCGTCTTTCCTGACACCTCGGACGTCACGTTTTGGCGAAGAAGAGCGCAATTCGACTTCGTTTGATTGATTCGATTTTGGCAGACAGAACATGGCAACCCTGATTACCGATGTAAAGGTCATCCTGACCGCGCCGGAAGGCATCAACCTGATCGTCGTGAAGATCGAGACTAACCAGCCCGGTCTGGTCGGTCTCGGATGCGCGACATTCGCCTACCGGCACGTGGCGGTGACGTGCCTCATCGAGGAATACCTGCGGCCGTTGCTGATCGGTCGTGACGCCGAGACGATTGAGGAACTGTGGCAACTGATGCATCAGAACGCGTACTGGCGCAACGGTGCGATCGAGAACAACGCGATTTCCGGTGTGGATATGGCGCTGTGGGACATCAAGGGCAAGATGGCGAACATGCCGCTCTATCAGTTGTTCGGCGGCAAGTGCCGCGAAGGCGTGCCGATTTATCGCCATGCGGACGGTCGCGATCTGAACGAGTTGTGCGAGAACATCCAGAAGTATCGCGAGCAGGGCATCACGCATATTCGTTGCCAGAGCGGCGGCTATGGCGGGGGTAGCTTCGGCAAGGCGCCAGCGAGCGCGCCCGAAGGCGCCGCGGATGGCGTGTATCTCGACAGCAGAAAGTACATGCGGGAGACGCTCAAGCTGTTCGACGGCATTCGCAGCAAGATTGGTTTCGACGTCGAGTTGTGCCATGACGTGCATGAACGCCTGAAGCCGGTTGAAGCGATCCGCTTCGCGTGCGAGCTGGAACAGTACGAGCTGTTCTTTCTCGAAGACGCGATTGCGCTCGAGGAAGGCGAATGGATGCGTCAGCTACGCGCCAAAACGACTACGCCGTTGGCCCAGGGCGAGCTGTTCAACAACCCGTATGAATGGCGGTTTCTGATCACCGAGCGCCTGATCGACTTTATTCGTGTGCATCTCAGCCAGATCGGCGGCATCACCGCAGGCCGTAAGCTGCAGATATTCGCCGAGCAGTTCGGGGTACGGACCGCATGGCACGGTCCGGGCGATATGTCGCCGCTGGCGCATGCAGCGAATATCCATATCGATCTCGCCGCGCGCAATTTCGGCGTGCAGGAATGGTCGGGAACCGAGCCGCCGAACTTCGTGATCCAGGACCTTAAGGGGCCGAGAGACGCCTTGCTGGATGTCTTCCCGGGTCTGCCGGAATTCAGGAACGGACACGTTTATGCCAATGACAAACCGGGCTTGGGCGTGGACATCGACGAAACCGAGGCCGCGAAATATCCTTGCGAAAACACCGTGACGACGTGGACGCAAACCCGCTTGAAGGACGGCACGCTGCAGACGCCGTGACGGAATTGCACTAGCTTGCCATGTGAACTTGAAGGATGGACGGAAGGCTGGCGCCAAGCTCGTACATACCGAGCAGCATCAACGCACCGCAAAGCAACAGAAGCAGCGGATTGATCCGCGTGCCAAGCAGCGTCCCCACTGACATGAGGGCAATCGCTTTAGCCGGAAGCCCACCGTCGAGAGATTTCAACAGAACCCATCCCGCGGCGAGAATCATGCCGGAGGCGACGGGGCGCAGCCCGCGCTCGAGCGCCAGTTTCCACGCCGCGCCTTTATAGCGCGTCCAGATGTGGGTCACGCCGTAGATCAGGATGCCGGTCGGGGCGAGCAATGCCAGTGTGGCCACCACGGCGCCCCAGAACCCGGCAATCTGCCAGCCGATCAAGGTGGCTAGCAGCGACCCGGGGCCGGGCGCCATGCGCGAGATGGCGAAGTCGACACCGAACTGGGCATGTGTCAGCCATCCATGCACGTCGACAACCTGCCGTTGGATGTCGGCGATGATGGCCTGGCCACCGCCTATCGTCACCAGTGACAGGGGCGCGAAAACGGCCGCAAGCTGTAGAAGAACGCGATTCGACATGGTCAGGCTTTGCGCAGTTTGATGTATTCGAACAGCACGCTCAGGCCTCCCGCGCCGATCACGACCCACACCAGCGGCAGGCGCAATATGCCGACCGCGACGAAGGTACCCGCGAGGAACAGCAGCGGGAGGAGTCTGCGTGGCACCCGGCGTGCGGTCGTCACGCCCATCGACAACGACAGGCCGGTGGCCGCTGCCGCTGCGCCCGCAAGCAGGATGTGAGCGAGCGGATACTGCAGCAGATGACTGAGGACTGTGCCGAGAATAATGATGACGATCGCGGGTGGGATGATGATGCCGGCAACCGCCAGCAACGCGCCGCGCCAACCGAGCAGACGGTGGCCGATCCAGATCGCCATGTTTTTGACGTTGATGCCCGGCAGCGCTTGAGAGATGGCCAGGCCGTTCAAAAAGTCTTCTTCACTGATCCAGTCGCGATCCTGGACGAATTCGCGCAGGAGCCAACCGCTCAGGCCACCACCGAAGCTGGTGAGTCCAATACGGCTGAATATAAGGAAAAGCCCGGTGAGGGTGGGCGGTCGACTCGTGTTGGCAATTTGTTGGGACATCGAATCTTCCAGTCAGATTGACGTATGACGGGCGAAATATTTGCTTCTGGTGAGCGTGCCCGGTCATAGGCGACTGGAAAATTATATCAACCGGGGGTTTGTTTCCGGACGCCGTGAAACTGATGGTCCGGCCCCAACCGCACAGAGCATTTTTGACCAAGACGACCTCCCATGAGACTGAGTATCCTAGGCGTAATCAGTCATTTCATGCGGGGAATTCAAGGTGGCGCACTATCTTTGCCATGAGCAGCCGGACTTACTCGAGTTTGAAACGAGCGTGATCGCCTCGCGGCCCGGCGCCGTCGTGCTAGGCCGCACGGCCTTGCACCCGGGCGGCGGAGGCCAGGTCTCGGACGCCGCAACCCTGACCCACGCGCACGGCGCCGTCCGCATTACCGGCGTCGCGCCGGAAGGCGGCATGCTCTGGCATCTGCTCGACGAGCCGCTCGAACTGAACGGCGAGGTCCACGTGGCCGTCGACGCGGCCCGGCGCGCCACCGTCGCCCAGCTTCATACCGCCACGCATATTCTCAACGCCCTCGTGTATCAGCGCTTCGCCGGCGCACTCGTGACCGGCGCGCAGATCAATGCCGACGGCACCGCCCGCATGGATTTCGATCTGCCTGAGGCGGACAACGATGCATTGCGCCTGCTCGAGGAACCGGCCAACGAGGTGATCCGCAGCGCCATGGACGTATGGACCTACTACGTCAGCGCAGCGGAGGCAAAATCGACGCAGGGCCTGATCCGCAGCCTCTCGGTGGCGCCGCCGCCGACCTCCGACGGCACGGTGCGGATCGTCGAAATCGGCGACCTGGACCGGCAGGCTTGCGGCGGCACGCATCTGACCAACACGGCGCAATCGAAACCGATCCGCATCGTGAAGATAGAAAACAAGGGGCGCCGCAATCGCCGGGTCAGAATCGAGCTGGTTTGAAGGGCATCCCGGGAGAGCGAGCCATGGACACATCGGATAAAAGCGAGCCGGAAGTGGTGTGCTGGCGAGACGGCGCGCTCGACGGCGCCTGTCTCGCCAGCGCCCGCTACGGCGAGCACAAATTCGACCGGCATCTGCACGACGAACTCGTCATTGTCATGACGCAGTCCGGTGCGGGGCAGTGTCATACGCGCACCGGCAGCGATGTCGCCGGACCCGGTAGCGTGCTCGTGTTTGGACCCGGCGAATATCACAGCGGCGAGGTGTGGGAAGGCCGCGAATGGAATTACCGCGCCATTTATCTCGACATGGAAGGCCTGGGCGCGCTGGGTGCTGTGTTTTCACCGGACTCGCGTTCCGACAAACCGCTTCTGATCCCGCCGGGGCTCTATCAGGATGCGCATCTGGCCGGCCTGCTGGTCAAAGCGCATGCGAGTCTCGACCAGCACGGCTCGGTCTCGCTGATGGAGCGGCAGGCGAATTGGTGGGCGGCGATGGGGATGCTGGTCGGACGATATGGACAATCGCGACACGAGCTCGGCGAGGCGCGGCGCGAAGCCCACAAGATGGCGCAGGTGCGGGAGTACGTTGCCGCCAACTATGCGCGCGATATTCCGGTCGATGAGCTGGCGGAACTGGTGGGGCTGAGCCGCTATTACCTCACGCGTGCCTTCTGCAAGGAGTTTGGCCTGCCGCCGCACGCCTACGCAACGCAGGTGCGGCTACTCGCGGCCAAACGCATGCTTGCGGCGGGGCACAGTGCGGCGAGCGCTGCCGCGGCCGTCGGCTTTTACGATCAAAGCCATCTCAACCGGCTTTTCAAGCGGGCCTATGGGATCACGCCGGGGACGTATGCGGCGCTGAAGCCGGGGCATTAACTCCGCGCGTTGCATCTCTAGCGTTACTCGGGAAGCGGAATGTCCTCGATCAGTGCCGACTGTATAGCGCGAATCCTGCGATCGACGAAGTAGCCACCCCCTTCCGTGTACCGCAGATAAAGACGGTCGCATAACCCGCACTGCCAGACGGCACAGCGGTTGTATGGGAAGTAACGCGGTGCGATCGGTGCGTCGGCCGACCAGTAGGTCGTTTTGCCCGGTAGGTATTCGCTGAACGTCGGTTCCGGATCGTCCTCCGGTGCAAGCGTGCCGACTTCCTTGAACTGCGTTTCGTCGAGAGACAGCGGCTGCGAGTGCCAACCGTCCAGCGGCGTTTTTGTACACATGCAAGGCGCGGCAGTGCGCTCTTCCGCACGTTGCGCAAGTTCAAGGAGCATTGCAGCGTTCAGATATTCCGCCATGAGGCACACGATTCCTGCAGGTTTAGGACGATGTTAGCTGGTTCGCCGCGACTCAAGCTACGCGGCAGGAACCAGCCAGCATCATGCACGCTCTGGCGTCGTGCGTGAAGTCAGCCGTTCATCATCCGGTCGCGATGCGGCACGACCCACGAACGGTCAAAGCACCCATTGGCGATCGACTTCAACGCCGCCGTTTCTTTCGCATTCTGCCGCCGCGCGCCTTCGATCACCGCTTCTACGTCAGCCGGCGAGATCGCGAGCAAACCGTCTTCATCGCCAACGATGATGTCCCCAGGATGAACCACCATCCCGCCGACCGTGACCGGCACGTTGATCTCGCCAGGGCCGTTCTTGTAAGGCCCACGATGCGTCACGCCGCGCGCGTATACCGGGAAATCGCGCTGACGTAGCGCGCCGACATCGCGGATCGCACCGTCGATCACAAGGCCCTGCACGCCCAGACTCTCCGCGAAGCTGGCCATGATCTCGCCCATCAGCGCTTGCGTCAGATCTCCTGCGCCGTCGATCACGAGCACGTCGCCCGGCCGGCAAAAGTCGAACGCGCGATGGATCGCGAGGTTGTCGCCGGGGCGGGTGTGGACCGTGACCGCCGTGCCAGCCATCGGTTTGGGCTGATGATACGGCCGCAAGCCGACCATGCCGCTCGCACGCGCCATGTTGTCGCTGAGGAGAGAAACCGCCAGTTCACGCAATGCGTCGAGCGTTGCCGGGTTGGCCTGAGGCGCGGATTCGTGTTCGCGCCAGCCGATGGGATTCGTAGTGACAGTCATATCGTTGCCCCTTGCGTGGCGAATTGCTGCTCGAGTTGATGGGACAGCCGCGGGTACACCGCGCGGGCGTTGTCTTCGTAGATGCGCTGACGGTCCGCGGCGCTGAGCCATTCAATGGCGTCGATATAGCGCCGCGTGTCGTCGTAGTAGTGACCGGTTTCCGGATCGATACCCTGAACCGCACCGATGGTTTCCGAGGCGAACAGGATGTTCTCAACAGGAATGACCTTGGCGAGCAGCTCAGCGCCGGGCTGGTGATACACGCAGGTATCGAAGAACACGTTCTTCATCAGGTATTCACTGAGCAGCGGCCGCTTCATGTCCTGCGCGAGTCCGCGATAGCGGCCCCAGTGATAGGGCACCGCGCCGCCGCCGTGCGGAATGATGAAGCGCAAGGTCGGGAAGTCGGCGAACAGATCGCCCTGCAGCAACTGCATGAACGCCGAGGTGTCGCCGTTGATGTAATGCGCGCCCGTCGCATGAAAATTCGGATTGCACGACGAGGACACGTGAATCATTGCAGGCACGTCGAGGTCCACCATCGCTTCATAGAGCGGATACCACGAGCGGTCCGTAATCGGCAGCCCCGACCAATGTCCGCCGGAAGGATCCGGATTCAGATTGCAGCCGATAAAGCCCAGCTCTTCCACGCAACGCCGCAGTTCGGCGATGCAATTGGCCGGCGCCACGCCCGGCGCCTGCGGCAGTTGGCACACGCCGACGAAGTTGCGCGGAAACAGCGAAACCACGCGATGGATGAGGTCGTTGGATTCGCTCGACCAAACGGCGTTGGCTTCGGCCGTGGCGAGGTGATGCCCCATGCCGGCGGCGCGCGGCGAAAAGATCGTGAGGTCGGTGCCGCGTTCGCGCTGGATGCGAATCTGGCCGGTTTCGATGCTCTCGCGAATTTCGTCGTCCGTAATGAGGGGGCGTGGTGGCGGCGAGCCGCCGTTTTTCAGCGCGGCGATCTGCTGCGCGCGCCAGGCCTCGTGCTGCGGCGGCGAAGTGGTGTAGTGACCGTGGCAATCGATGATCATGGTGTGAAAAACCCGTTGGTGTCCTTGTGGATGTTTACCTGTCCGCGCTATGCGTTCGCTGCCTTCGCTGTTTCGTCGGTCACGGTGCTCAGATGCGCGGGGCAGGGTCGCCGGTCGCGAGCGAGGCGGCTTCGTCTTCAGCCGGCGTGACGCGCATCACGAGTGCGATGATCGTCGCGACCACCAGAAACGCTGCAATCGTCAGCAAGGCCAGCTTGAAGTTGCCGGTGGCGTTGCGCACCAGCCCGATGCTCCAGGGACCGACCAGACCGCCGAACTGCGCGATGGTATTGATCAGCGCGATCGTCGCGGCGCCCGCAGCGCCCGTTCTGAACGACGACGCGAGGCTCCAGAACAGCGGGTTACCCGCATAGATGAACAAACCAGTCAGGCACAGCAGCGCGTAGGCGATCACAGGGTTCGGCGCATACGCACTGCCGGCAATCGCCAATGCGCTCATGCCGTACACGAAGGCGAGGTGCTTCTTGCGGTCGCCCGTGCGATCGGAACTGCGGCTGATCAGGAACGTGCCCAACACGCCCAAGAGCGGCGGCGCGGCGGACAGAAAGCCGACCTCGATGTTGCTCAGATGGCCGAGGCTCTTGACGATCTGCGGCAGCCACAGAAACAGGCCATAAATGCCGACCAGCGCGCAGCCGAACAGACACGCGAGACTCCATACGCGGATGTCACTCGCCACGCGCAGCAGCGGAAAATGGGTGCTACCGCCCACAGCTTCGCGTTCGGCTGCGAGCGTCGATTCGAGCCAACGCTTTTCGTCATCGGAGAGCCATTTGGCGTCGGCCGGACGTTCGGTCATGATGCGCAGCGTCAGCAGACCGAGCGCCATCGCCGGGAGGCCTTCGAGGATGAACATCCATTGCCATCCCTGCAAACCGAGAATGCCGTTCGCGTAGGTCATCAACGTTGTCGAGATCGGACCGCCCAGTACTGCCGAAAACGAACCCGCGATGATGTAGCCGCCCACCGCGCGCGCCCGGTAGCGCACCGGAAACCATTTCGTCAGATAGACCGCTACGCCCGGCAAAAAGCCCGCTTCCATCACGCCCAGCAGAAAGCGCAACACATAGAAGCTCGAATCGTTGAAGACGAAGGCGGTGGCTGCCGCGACCGCGCCCCACGTCAGCAGAATGCGCGCGATCCAGCGGCGCGCGCCGACCCGATGCAGCAACAGATTGCTCGGCACTTCCAGCAACATATAGCCGACGAAGAAGATGCTGCCCGCGAAACCGAACACGGCTGGACTGAAGCCCAACTGCTTGTTCATGTCCAGCGCGGCGAATCCGATATTGATCCGGTCCAGATAGTTGAAGAACATCATCGCAAAGAGCAGGGGCATTAATCGCCCGTACACTTTGCGCATGGTGGCGGCTTCGTCGAATGAGGTCATGCTGTCTCCTACCTTGCTGCGACGGCTTCATCAGCCGTGGCGGCGTTCTTATGGTTGGCCTGCCGGATCGAACGCCGGCAGTGTCCCGTTGGCCGCACGTTTGACGGCCGGACTTCAGCGGCCGCCGCTCGTGCCTGTATGCGCTGATGCGCTCATGAACGGGCGGTGGCTGAAGCGTGAAGCCAATGATAAGAACGCCCGGACGGAGAGTCCAAGACCGCTTGCTTATGCTTGTATAGGTTTTTACTTATAGTGCGGCGTCAGCAAGCGGCGCGGGGAGACAGGCGAGGAAGGCGCGCAGATGCGGTGAGGCATCGTCGGTGCGAAAGGTGGCCGCGAGCGTCGATCGGTATGACGAACCGGGACCACTAAGGTGGCGGAACACAACGTCCGTGCGTCCATGCCGTGCAACCGATTCGCCGATGAACGTCACGCCGAGGCCCGCTGCTACGAGTGCAATCGCGGTTTGAATTTCATAGGCCTGGTGAGCGACAACCGGAGTCACGCCCGCATCGCGATAGAGCGTTTGCACCGAGCGTTTGAACTGTGCGTTCTGGTGCTTCGGATACAGAATCAAGGGCGTATCGGCGAGCTCGGCAATTCGCACGGTCTTGTGCGCGGCGAGCGGATGACCCGGTTCGAGCGCGACCATGACACGCTCGCGCAGCAGCGGATAGGACGTGCAGCCATCAATCGCGAGCGGCTGTCGCCCGATGCCGATGTGAATGCGCATGTCGCGCAACGCATCGGTTTGTTCCTCGGTGAGCAACTCGAAAAGCTTGAGTTCGACCTGAGGGAACGCGTTGTGAAACGCCTTGAGCGCGGGCGGCAGGATGCTGTACATCGCCGAGCGCGTGAAGCCGATGCTGAGCCAGCCGCGCCGGCCGACACCGATTTCTTGCGCTGTAAGGGACACCTGTTCCAACGAACCCAGTATCTGACGCGCCTCCGTGCAGAGGTAGTGGCCGGCTTCGGTCAGACTCAGCGGGCGTCTTGCCCGATCGACCAGTTGCGTGCCGAGCCGCTCCTCAAGTGATCGGATCTGCTGGCTCAACGCGGGCTGCGCGATATGCAAGCGCTCGGCGGCGCGGCTGAAATTGAGCTCCTCCGCCAGAATCACGAAGCACTGCAACGCCCTAAGATTCATATCCGTTTTTCCTGATCTTCAGTAGGAAGAGGATAACGGGTTATGCGGTGGACGGTGCAATGCCGGTGCGCCCGGGGGGAAGTTCTGGCGCCGCAGCGGCTCCTCGAAGAGGCCGCGTTGGGGCGCCAGATCATGGAACGCGCGGCGGCTCCTTAATCCAGTCCGCCCTGGCACAGATACTTGATCGACATGTAATCGTCGAGCCCGTACTTCGACCCTTCGCGGCCGTAGCCCGATTCTTTCACCCCGCCAAACGGCGCCGCTTCGCTCGACACGGCGCCTTCGTTGATACCGATCACACCCGCTTCGAGCTGGGCTGCGACGCGATTGATGCGTCGCACGTCCTGCGTGTAGAAGTAGGCGGCGAGGCCGAAAGGCGTGTCATTGGAAAGACGGATCGCTTCGGCTTCGTCATCGAAACGGAACAGCGGCGCAACGGGCCCAAAGGTTTCTTCGCAACAAACGATCATGTCGTCCCGCGCGTCGGTCAACACGGTCGGTGCATAGTAGTTCGGGCCGAGTTCGGTCAGGCGCTTTCCGCCAGTCAGCACTTTTGCACCGTGTTTGACGGCATCTTCTACGTGCCGGGCAATCTTGTCGATTGCGCGTTCGTTGATCATCGGGCCGATCTGCGCGTCCGGATCGGTTGCGGGCGCAACCTTCAGCGCGGCGACGCGTTTCGCGAGCAGATCGGCGAAACGCGCGTAGACACCCGATTGCACATAAACCCGGTTCGGGCACACGCAAGTCTGACCGCCGTTGCGGAACTTGGATGCCATCAGACCGGTGACCGCCGCGTCGAGATCGGCGTCGTCGAATACGATGAAGGGGGCATTGCCGCCCAATTCCAGCGACAGCTTCTTCAGCGTGCCAGCCGATTCGCGGGCGAGATGCTTGCCGACCGGCGTCGAGCCCGTGAACGTGATCTTGCGTACGCGTCCGTCGGCGAGCCAGTCAGCGACCGCCGCAATGCCCTGTTCACGCGAAGCCGACAGCATGTTCAGCACGCCGTCCGGCAAGCCCGCTTCCTGGGCGAGCGCGGCCAGCGCGAGCGCCGTGAGTGGCGTGTCTTCCGCGGGCTTGGCCACGACCGTGCATCCAGCCGCGAGCGCGGGCGCGATCTTGCGCGCAATCATCGCCAGCGGGAAATTCCACGGCGTGATCGCCGCGACCACGCCGACCGGTTCCTTCACCGCGCTCATGCGTTTGCCGCGTTGTTGCTGCGGGATCAGATCGCCGTAGATGCGTGTCGCCTCGTCGGCGAACCACGCGACGTACGAGGCGCCGTAGGCGACTTCGCCACGGCTTTCCGCGAGCGGCTTGCCTTGTTCCGTCGACATCAGCTTGGCGAGGTCTTCGGTATTGGCGACGATCAGCGCGTGCCAGCGGCGCAGAATCTCCGCGCGTTCGCGCGGCAGCTTGTCGCGCCATGCGGGGAACGCGCGGGCCGCGGCGTCGGTGGCGGCGCGGGCGTCCGCTGCGCCGCTGTTCGCGACTTCGACGATCAATTCGCCGGTGGCCGGGTTGGTGACGGGAAAGCGCGCGGCGTCGGCGGCGTCGATCCACTTGCCGTCGATCAGGTTCTGCGGGCGAATCAGTTCTTTGCGGGTCAATGCGAGAGACATCGGGGTTGCTCCTTCAGATTGATGCTTCGATGCTACCCGTGCGCGACAGTCGATGAAATCGCCAATCGAGGTCTGGACGGCGCACGGAGCGTTTTTTTCGGGCCGCCACAGCATTTTCTGCTGAATCTGCGGTGAAGGCACCGTGCCGGGATGGGTGGCGGCTGGCGACGGCCCTGTTGCGCGGCCTGCTGTACGCACAGGCTCGCGCCTCAACTCATGCGCCGCGGTCCCGTCGACGCCCGCACAATGAGTTGCGGCGGCGGCGCGAGCACCATCGACGGTTGCTGTTCAGGCGTCTGGATCAGCCGGATCAGGCTCTCGATCGACAACTCCGCGACGGCTGCCGTCTGGATCGCGACCGTCGTCAACGCAGGATGCACCTGGTGCGCCAGTTGAATGTCCGTAATGCCGATGACCGACACGTCGTTCGGCACGGCGCGGCCAAGCGTGATCAACGCCTGTGCCGCGCCGATCGCCAGCAGATCGTTGGTCGCGAAAATCGCGGAGAGGTGAGGGCGGTTCGCCATCAACTGCATGCAGGCGGCGTAGCCAGCGTCGATCGAGTCGCGGATCTGCAGCACTGCGGCCGCGTCTGTTTCGATACCGGCCTCGTGCACCACCGCGCGAAATCCGTTGGAGCGCGCATCCTGCAAGCCGCCGCACCCGTCGCCGATCAGAAGACCGATCTCGCGGTGACCCAATTCAAGCAGATGCCTCGCGGCAAGCGCACCCGCATGAGCAAAATCCACGGCGATGCAGGGCAGGGCGGGCGGCGCCTCCGGGTGTTCCCACATCGCCAGCAAGATCGGCGCGCCGTGCGTGGCCGACGCGCACAAATCGTTGAACTTGATGTCCGTGTTCATCACGAGGACACCGTCCGCGAGTGTGCCGGCGATCTGGTTCAGATACGCACGGCCGACCTCCGCATCGTCGTCGGTATTGCAAACCATCAGGAAGTATCCGGCTTTGCGTGCCGCTCGCTCGGCGGCCAACACGAACTCGGGGTAGAACGGGTTCGAGATGTTCGACAACATCAAGGCCAAGGTCGACGAGTGACCCTCGGCCAGCGCGCGGGCGTTCAGATTGGGCCGGTAGCCGAGATCGGCGATCGCCTTGAGCACGCGTTCGGCAGTCTCCGGGCGGACCTTCTCGCGGTTGCGCAGGACGTTGGAAACGGTGGCGGCAGTAACGTGTGCGCGCTTTGCGACTTCGGAAAGGGTGACCATGTTCTGTTTATCCCATATTCAGGGAGCGCGATTCAAATGTTGCAAGCAACCGGCGACATTGATAACTTGCTGGAAAATACAGCGGAGACACCCACTATGACTTTTCCCTTCGAACTCGAATTTAAGCGATTAAATGCCTGCTGCACAAGAGCCAGCCGTTTATTTTTCATAGAAATTTAAGCGGTTAAATCAAGGAGGCAGCAGCATGGCAACGATTCGTCTTACGAACGTGCAGAAGTCGTACGGTGACCATCTGCCGGTGATCCGGCGCGTGAATCTCGAGATCGCGCAGCACGAGTTCTGCGTGTTTCTCGGGCCCTCGGGTTGCGGCAAGTCGACCCTGCTGAGAATGATCGCCGGTCTCGAAGACCTGAGCGAAGGCGAGCTGCACATCGGCGGCCGCCTCATGAACGATGTGCCCGCCGCCGGACGCGGCGTGGCGATGGTGTTCCAGAGCTACGCGCTGTTTCCGCACATGACCGTGTTTGACAACATGGCGTTCGGCCTGAAACTCGCGAAGCAACCCAAGGACGTGATCGACCGGAAGGTGCACGAAGCCGCGCGCATTCTGCAACTGGACGCCTTCCTTGACCGTTATCCGAAAGCGCTTTCGGGCGGGCAGCGGCAGCGTGTTGCGATCGGCCGGGCCATCGTGCGTGAGCCCGGCGTGTTCCTGTTCGACGAACCGTTGTCGAATCTCGACGCCGCATTGCGCGGCCAGACGCGTGTCGAAATCGCCCGCCTGCACCAGCGCTTCGCGAACGCGAGCGTGGTCTATGTGACCCACGATCAGGTCGAGGCGATGACCCTTGCCGACAGAATCGTGTTGCTGCATGCAGGAGCGGATGCCGAGCGCTTCGGCAGCATCGCGCAGAGCGGCGCGCCGCTCGAGTTGTATCACCATCCGAAGTCGCGCTTTGTGGCGGGCTTCATCGGTTCGCCGCGAATGAATTTCATCGATGCCGTGGTCGATTCGATCGAAGCGGGCAAGGTGGCCGTCACGCTGACGGAAAGCGGCGAACGGCTGGTCGCTCACGTGGACGGTCAACGTCTTCAGCGCGGGCAGTCTGTCACGCTCGGCGTGCGCCCGGAACATCTGCGCCTTTCTGGCGACGAGCAGTTTATTCAGTGCGTCACGGTGCTATCGGAGCGCCTCGGCGAGCACAGCTATATTCACGCGGATCACGCCGGTGGCACGCTCATCGCCAAGGCCGCGGGCGATACGCCGATTGGTTCGGGCGAGCGCATCTGCATTCACGTTCCGCCTGCCGCATGTCATCTGTTCGATGCGGATGGCGTTGCACTGCGGCGCAGCACGTTCGAGCCCGAGCGGGTCGCCGCTTGAGGCGCCTGGCGCATCTCGGGAATCCAGGGCACCACCGAGTTCACAAAACCCTATTCCGCCAAAGAGCGGGTACATCGTCTGGCAGCGAGCCGCTGTCAGCCAACAAGGTAGTCAAGGAGACATAAGATGATTTCTCTTCGCCTTCGCCGTCTGGCATACGCGTCGATTGGGGTCGCACTGGTTGCAGGCGCGCTCTGCGCCACCGCGGCTGACGCGGCCACGTTGACCGTCAACGTATCGGCGCGCGGTAATCAGCGCTCTACGTGGCAGGACGCGTTCGACAAGTTCAAGAAAGCCAATCCCGACGTCGACCTCAAGGTGACCTACATCAGCGAGGAAGCGTACAAGGTGCAGATGGGCGGCTGGCTCGCCACCGATCCGCCTGATGTCGTGTCGTGGCACGACGGCGAGCGCATGGCGTATTACGCGCAACGCGGCCTGCTAGAAGACCTGTCCTCGGACTGGAGCAAGAACGGCTGGTCGCAGCAGTATGCGTCGGTGAAGGACGCCTCGACGTATAAGGGCAAGCAGTACGCCGCGCCGCTCGGTTACGACGCCTACGGCTTCTTCTATCGCAAGGATCTGTTCGAGAAGGCCGGTATCAAAGGCGAACCGAAAACGTGGGATGAATTTCTCGACGCCTGCAAGAAGCTGAAGGCCAGCGGCGTGGCACCGATCGCCGTCGCGGCGCGCGATAGCTGGACGCTTGCCGCGTGGTTCGACTATCTCGACCTGCGCATCAACGGCAACGCATTCCACCAGCAGTTGATGGCCGGCGAAATTCCCTACACCGATGCACGCGTTAAAAAGGTCTACACCGCGTGGAAAACGCTGATCGACGATCACTACTTCATCGACAACGCGCTCTCCTACGACCTCGATTCGATTGCGCCGTTTCTCGTGAATGGCAAGGCGTCGATGATGCTGATGGGCACGTTTTTCTCAGCGAGCATTCCGGCGTCCCTCCGGCCGCAGACCGGTTTCTTCCGCTTCCCGGTGATCGACGCGAACGTACCGATGGCCGAAGACGGTCCGGTCAATGTGCTGCTGGTTCCGGCCAAAGCAAAGAACAAGGCCGATGCCCGCAGACTGCTTGCCTTCATGGAACAGCCGCAGATCAACGCCGATCTCGCGAAGGGTTGGGGGACGTTGCCGTCGAACAGCCAGTCGGCCGAACCTGAAGACGAGATTTCGAAGGTCGGCTTCCAGACCCTCGCGAACACGAAGGGCGGTATCGCGCAGTTCTACGATCGCGACATGCAGAAGGAAATGGCCGACGAAGGCATGAAGGCGATGCAGCAGTTCTACAGCGATCCGTCGCAACTCGACGCCATGCTGGTCCGCCTCGAAGCGACCCGCAAGCGCATCTACAAGAAGTAAGCCCCGGAGCGCCAGCAAGGCAGCAAGCGCTGGCGCTCGCCTTCGATCTCCGACGAGGCCCGATCATGTCTCATTCCGCAGCGCGCCGCCTACCCGCGGCGCGGCACCGGCACGTCTCTACGACGCGCCGTCATCAGCACCGCGCGGCGCTTTTCTTCCTGCTGCCGGGCTGTGTGTTGTTTTGCCTGTGCGTGGTCTACCCGATCATCAGCAGTATTTCGCTCAGCTTTTACAACTGGGACGGCATGACGCCGAAGACGTTCGCGGGCTTCGATAACTACATCGAACTGTTTCATGCGGACACGTTCTATACGGCGCTCAAGAACAACCTGATCTGGCTCGCGCTATTCCTGTTGGCGCCGCCGCTCGGGCTGTTGTTCGCGTTGTATCTGAACCAGCATATCCGTGGCATGCGGGTCGTGAAGTCGCTGTTTTTTGCGCCATTCGTGCTATCGGGCGTGGTGGTGGGGCTCGTGTTCAGTTGGTTTTACGATCCGGGTTTCGGCTTGCTGAGGTTGATCGTCGGTCATGGCATTCCTGTGCTCGGCGATCCGCACACCGTCACCTTCGGCATCATCTTCGCCGCGCTGTGGCCGCAAACGCCGTTTTGCATGGTGCTGTATCTCACCGGGCTGACAGGCATCAATCCCGAAGTGGTCGAGGCGGCACGCATGGAGGGCGCAAAAGGCGTGCGTCTGCTATGGCACGTGATCCTTCCGCAACTACGGCCCGCCACATTCATGGCAGTGGTGCTGACCGTGATCGGCGCGCTGCGCAGCTTCGACCTGATTGCGGTGATGAGCGGCGGCGGTCCCTTCGATAGCTCGACCGTGCTCGCCTATTACATGTACGACCAGGCGATCAAGTACTACCGCGAAGGGTATTCCGCGGCGATTGCCGTCGTGCTGTTCGCCATCATGCTCGTCTACATCGTGTTTCATCTGCGCCGCATGCTGCGCGAAGAACACTGATTTCCAGGAGTCACGTGTCATGTATCCGCTTCCCGTCGAACGCTGGAAACCGCTCAACCGCACGTTGTACAAAGCGTCGTTGCCGCTTGCGCTGCTGATATGGCTGCTGCCGATGCTGGCTGTGCTCGTCACGTCGATCCGCTCGTCGGACGAGTTGTCGCAAGGCGATTACTGGGGCTGGCCCAAGCATTTTACGTTAATCGAAAACTACGGCACGGCGCTCACGCAAACGCCGATGCTCCATTACTTCGCCAATAGCGTGTTGATCACGGTGCCCTCGGTGATCGGCGCGATCATGCTCGCTTCGATGGCGGGTTTTGCTTTGGCGACCTACCGGTTCCCGGGCAATACCGCTGTGCTGTTCGCCTTTGTAGCCGGCAATTTCGTACCGATCCAGATTCTGATGATCCCGGTGCGTGATATGGCGCTGAAAGTGGGCCTATTCAATAGCGTGTGGGCGCTGGTGATTTTTCATGTGTCGTTTCAGACCGGCTTTTGCACGCTGTTTCTGCGTAACTTCATCAAGCAGTTGCCGTTCGAGATGATCGAGGCGGCGCGCGTGGAAGGGGCCAGCGAATGGACGATCTACTGGCGCATCGTGCTGCCGCTGATTCGTCCCGCGCTCGCCGCGCTGGGCATCCTCGTGTTCACGTTTGTCTGGAACGACTACTTCTGGGCGCTGTGCCTCACGCAAGGCGATGAGGCTGCGCCGATCACCGTGGGCGTCGCCGCGCTTAAAGGCCAGTGGACGACGGCATGGAATCTGGTTGCCGCCGGCTCGGTACTCGCCGCATTGCCCTCCGTGCTGATGTTTTTCCTGATGCAGAAGCATTTCGTCGCCGGTCTGACTTTCGGCGCAAGCAAGGGCTGATCGCCCGTTTGCCGTCATTTAACAAAGAGACTCTCTCATGCAACTTGGTGTTTGCTACTACCCCGAACAATGGCCGCGTTCGATGTGGGCCGACGATGCGAAACGTATGGTCGAGCTCGGCATCACGCATGTGCGGATCGCCGAATTCGCGTGGAGCCGGATGGAGCCGCGCGCCGACGAATTCGCCTGGGGCTGGCTCGATGAAGCCGTCGAGACGCTGGCGGCGGCGGGACTGAAACTCGTGCTGGGTACACCCACCGCTTCGCCGCCGAAATGGTTGATCGACGCGCACCCGGACGTGTTGCCGGTGCGTGCGGACGGCGTGCGCTGGAATTTCGGCTCGCGTCGCCACTACGATATTTCCAGCGAAACCTATCGGCGTGAGTGCGTACGCATTGTCACCGCGATGGTGGAGCGCTATGGACGGCATCCGTCTATCGTCGCGTGGCAGACCGACAACGAACTCGGCTGCCACGAGACCGTGCCGAGTTATTCGGGCGCGGCACTGGCGCGCTTTCAGACGTGGTTGCAGCATCGCTACGAGCGCGTCGAGACGTTGAACGATGCATGGGGCAACGTGTTCTGGAGCATGGAGTATCCGTCGTTCGAGACGATCGGCCTGCCGAACCTCACGCCCACCGACGCCAATCCGATCCATCTGCTCGATTTCCGCCGCTTCATGTCGGATGAGGTGGCCGGCTTCCATCGCGAGCAGATCGACGTGCTGCGTGAGCATGCACCCGAGGCGGATCTGCTGCACAACTTCATGGGCTTCTTTACGACCTTCGATCATTACCGTTTCACCGAAGACAACGCGCTCGACGTGGCGGCCTGGGACAGCTATCCGATCGCGCGTACGGAATCGATCGCACTGCCTGAAGAGCAGAAGGCGCGTTACGCGCGCACCGCGCATCCCGACGTCTCCGCGTTCGATCACGACCGCTACCGCGCGATTGGCGCTGGCCGCTTCTGGGTGATGGAGCAACAGGCAGGGCCGGTGAACTGGGCGCCGTGGAATCCGGTGCCCGCGAAGGGCATGGTCAGGCTGTGGGCTTATGAAGCGTTCGCACATGGCGCGGAACTGGTGTCGTATTTCCGCTGGCGTCAGTGTCCGTATGCGCAGGAACAGATGCATTCGGGTCTCAACTTGCCGAACAACGAACTGTCGCCTGGCGGCCTTGAAGTGCAGCAGGCGGCGCGTGAAATTGCCTCGTCCGCAGTGCTGTCCGGCCTCGGTGCGCCGGCGCGCGCGGCCACCGCGATCGTGTTCGACTACGAGACGCAGTGGATGTTCGAGATTCAGCGTCATGGCAAAACCTTCGACTATCAGACGCTGGCGTTCGACTACTACGAGGCGCTGCGTGAACTCGGCCTCGACGTCGATATCGTGTCGAGCAAGGCCGATCTTTCGCCGTACCGGTTAGTGGTGGTGCCGAGCATTGCCGTGATCGACGACACGCTCGTCGATCAGATCGAGCGGAGTTCGGCGCAATGGGTATTCGGCCCGAGGAGCGGTTCGAAGACCACGACCTTCGCCATTCCTTCGAGCTTGCCACCCGGCGCATTGCAACGCGTTCTGCCGATGCAGGTGCTCGAAGTCGAAACGCTGCGCCCGACGCTTACGCCAGCGCTTTCGATCGGAGACACGCAGGGCGTTGCGCTGCATTGGCGTGAGCACGTTCGCGCCAATGGCGAGACGACCGTCGACGCGCAATTCGACGACACGTGGCCGGCGATACTCACCCACGGAAGGGTTCGCTATGTGGCGGGGTGGTTGTCGCACGCGTTGCATCGCGAGGTTTTGCAGCAGGCGGCGAAGCAGGCGGGTATCGAGACGCAATTGCTGGCTGAGGGCTTGCGCATTCGCCGACGCGGCGATCTGACCTTCGCGTTCAACTTCGGTCCGGAGCTAGTGCAAGCGCCAGCGCCAACCAATGCGATGTTTGTGCTGGGACATTCGGAGTTGAAAACCGGTGACGTATGTGCGTGGAGGAATGCGTAGCCCAGCACGTCAACGGGCTTGAGCAAGTGAGAAGCGAGAAGTGAGATGAGCGCGTTATCGGAGGGAGAAATGGCGCCAGAAATTTAGGCACTTCAACCCGGAACAGGCGGCCTCTAAAAGAACCGCCATTCAATCGATGGAGGATGACGGATGAACAGAAGAGAAATGCTCGGGTGGCTTGCATCTGCTGGGGCCGCCGCTGGTGTTGGCGCAACGGTCGGCGTGCCAGCCGTTGCCGGTGAACTGGGTTTGTTCGGCCGCGGAAAAGGGTTTGCAAAGGGAGCGGACGTGTCGACGCTGCTGGAACTCGAGGCCAATGGCGCGAAGTTTTACGAGCACGGTGTGCCGCTCGACTGTCTTTTCATTCTGAAGAGTCATGGTGTCGACTCGATCCGCATCAAAGTGTGGAACGATCCTGGCAATCCGAACTTTTTTCCGGCCGACCAAAGTCCCGCCACCGGTTACAACAATGCCGAACATGTACGCGTTCTGGCTCGCCGCGTCGCTGCGCTCGGCATGCGCATACTGATCGATTTCCACTACAGCGACTGGTGGGCCGATCCGGGCAAGCAGTATCCGCCTCACGACTGGGCTGGCAAGGATATCGAGCAAACCTGTGCGCTGCTATCCGAGTACACGTCGAAGGTCCTCACGATGCTCAAGCGCGATGGCGTGCATCCGGAGTGGGTTCAGGTCGGCAACGAAATCACGGGCGGCATGCTGTGGCCGCTCGGCAAATACGATCAGTGGGACAACCTCGCGCAACTGTTGAAGGCCGGGCACGACGCGGTGAAATCCGTCGATGAACGGATCAAGGTCATGCTGCACCTCGACAGCGGCGGCAACAATGCAACGAGCCGTTGGTGGTTCGACAGCGCGGTACAACGCGACGTCACGTTTGATGTGATCGGCTTGTCCTACTACCCGCAGTGGCAAGGCGCGCTAAGCGATTTGCAGAACAATGCGAACGATATGGCGACGCGCTACGGAAAGGACGTGATGGTCGTCGAGACCGCGTATCCGTGGACCACCAGCGACGGCGATTCGGAACCCAACGCGATGACCAATACCGGCTCCACGACCTTCCCGCAGACACCGGCCGGCCAGGCGCAATTTATCGGTGCGGTGACGGATATCGTGAAGGCGATACCCGGTGGCCACGGCAAGGGCGTGTTCTGGTGGGAGCCGGAATGGATTCCGACGCCGAATGTCGGATGGAAAGTCGGCGCGGGCGATCAGTGGGACAACAACACGTTGTTCGATTTTCACGGCAACGCGTTGACGTCGCTGGATGCGTTCCGCAAGCGCTAGTCCTGGCTCTAACCGCTAGTGCGGCGAAATGGCCGTGCGGATAGCAGGCACTACTGCGCGGGTGCCTGCGATTTCTGCTGGTTTGCACAGTCCGATGTGAACGCCATGCTGGCCTGATCGGGTGTCATGTGGGGGGCGTTCGGGCTGTAGATCTTTTCGACGATGGCGGAGACTGCTTGCCGGTCGGATTCACCTTTGTAGTACTTGGCCGCTTGGGCAAGCGCCTGCGCTTTCGTCTTCTTGTGCGCACGCCACGAAGCCACCTGGCCGGCAATATCGCCGATCGCAAAACATTGATCGCTGACTGTTTGTGCAACGGCTTCAACGGTCGGCTGTGCGAGGCACAGTGCGAGCACGGCCGATACAACTACGCGTTTCATTGACTGAATCCTGTCGTTAGATGGGCGACGGTGCAAAGGCAATGGCATTGACCATTGCCGTGCCCGCCCGAATCAATAACGGCGTAGTTTATCGGGAAGTGACGGACGGTGCCTTTTACTCGCACCTCCCGCCTTTTCAATGCCCAAACGACTCCGCTTTCGCGCCGGTCTCTGCCGCCACATGCGGCCGTGCCGCCTGCTTGATCAGCAACGCCACGCACGAAATCAGACCTGCCACCGCAACCATCGCGAAGATCCCGCCAAAGGTGAAGTGGCGGCGCGTCAGTTCGGCCACGAGGAACGAACCCGCGATCCCGCCGAAGCGGCCGATCCCCAGCATCCACGCCACGCCCGTGCCGCGACCCTGCGTCGGGTAGAACGCGGCGGCAAGCGCCGGCATCGACGATTGCGCGGTATTCATCAGCACGCCGGCGACGAACACGATAAACACCAGCGCGCCCACATTGCCAACTGCCTGGCCGATGAAATACACGCTCACCGCGGTCAGCGCATAGCAGGCCGCGATGATGCGGTTCGCGTTGAAGCGGTCCATCAGCACGCCGCACAGCACGGCGCCGACGCCACCGAGCGGGAACAGCGCGGAAATCAGCGTCGCGCGTTGCGGCGTGAGTCCGGCGTCCTTCAGCAGAATCGGCATCCAGTTGATCGACGCGTAGAAGATCACGAGGCCCATGAAGTAGGCGATCCACAGCATCACCGAGCCGACGATGTACGAGCGCGAGAGCACCACGCCTATGCCCTTGCCGCCGGTTTGCGGCGCGGTTTCGGTCATGACGAAGCTGTCGGCCTGCGTGGCGTCGCTCGAAATGCGTGCCAGCGCTGCGCGGATCCGTTCGACCGGCTTGCTATTGGCCACCATATAGCGGACCGATTCCGGCATCTTCAGCACCAGCACGATCAGCAGCAAGAGCGGCGTGATACCGCCAAGCACCAGCACGCTGCGCCAGCCGAAGTGCGGAATCATCCACGCAGCGAGAAAGCCGCCGAAGGCGGCGCCGAGCGGAAAGCCGCAGAACATCAGATTGATCACGGTCGCGCGGCGGCGATCCGGACAGTACTCGCCCATCATCGTCACGGCGTTCGGCATGGCCGCGCCGAGGCCGACGCCGGTGACGAAGCGCAAGATCGTCAGGTGTTCGATGTTGTTCGAGAACGCCGAAGCGAAGCAGGTCACGCCGAACAGCAGCACCGAGCCGAGCAGCATCGAGCGCCGCCCGAGCCGGTCGGACAGCGGCCCTGAGACGAGCGCGCCGCACGCGAGGCCGAACAGCGCCGCGCTCAACACTGGCGCGAGCGCCGGCCGGGTGATGCCCCATTCGGAGATCAGCGACGGTGCAATGAAGCCGATCGCGGCCGTGTCAAAACCGTCCAGCAGGACGATGATGAAACACATGAAAAAGATGAGCCACTGGAACGGCGAGAAGGGGTGGTCGTTGATAAACGTTTGAACGTTCACAGCGTTGCTGCGGCTCATGGTGGTCTCCTGACTGCAGAATACGTAAAGGCTCGCCGTAACGAGCCTTCCTTTCTATTACGATCGTACGCCGGTTGGAAGCGGTGCACGATGCCTATGCCGGCGACGGCGCGCTGTGGAAGCCATCGCCGATGGTCGCGCTGGCCGTGACGATGAGGCCCGAACCTGCCGTGCCGAGCGTGTTGCCGTTGGTGCGCTGGAACGCCTGTAGCGCATACAGATCGATGCGCTTCGACAATGCATAGTACTCGGGCAGGTTGACCTGCCTCGACCTGCGAGAAGATGCAGGTGATCCAGGCGCCGATAATTTCACCTGGTTTGTTCGTATAAAGAACGCTGATTCTCTATAAGAACACGCCGAACTGTAAGTAGTTTGACAACGAGGGGCAACGCGGGATTACCCGACCATGGCACTGAGGCCCCATCCAATGAGGCAGAGCGACAGAACAGTGGGAATGGCTGGGGATGCCGCGGCGCAGGGTGCGCCGGGAACGGGACGTGCAGGTGGGGCGAGCGCCGAGGACGGCGCTCGGGGCCGTGCTCAAAAGATCACATAGACCTTTCGCATGGTTTCCTCGACTTCCCAAAGACCTTCGGTATTGGCTTCGAAAAAGAGCGTGTCGCCGCTTTCGAAATGGATGGTCTCTTCGTTATCGGGCGTGAAGCGGCCGCGTCCCGCGAGGAAGTGCATCACCTCGGCCTGCTTGACCGAGCGACGGTACGTGCCCGCCGTGCATTCGAAAATACCGGTGTCGATGGCTTCGCTGCCCTTGATCACGCGCTGCACGCCGGACACCTGAATCGGCGTCGTGCCCGGCAGCCCCGCCGTGCCCCAGTCCTCCAGATTCTGCAGATTCACGCTTTGCTTGATGCTTTGAACCTTCATTTTCACGTTACCTTTTGAATGTGCATGAGCCGAGTCACCGGCCGCTCGTGTTCGTCACGGTCTGTTCGATCTTGCCCAGCCGCACGACGGTGACACCGGGACGCAATTGCCGCAGCGACGGCATCACGAGCATGCAGTTGTCGTAAGGCGTGACCACCGCTTCGCCATTCGACCAGCCGATGACCGTGCCGGCCTCCGGAAAGATCTCCAGTCCGGTGTAGGGCGCCGCGAAACGAAAATCCATACTGGTCGCGACCACCGGCTGTGTGACGCGGACGATGTGCTGGGTGGGCGGCAGCGGCGCCAGCCAGCCGTCCGGCAGATCGGCTTCATCGATCACGCCTGCCAGCAGCAGAAAGCGTGCGGTCGTATCGCGAGCCACGGCGACTGCGCTTCGTTCCCAGTGTTGTCCGCATTCGATCAGCAAGGCGTGTTTCGCGCTATCCGCGGTGCCGAAGCCTTCGTAATCGCGCATGCGGCGGCCTTCGGGATGGCCCTCGTCGCAGATCACCGTAGCGGGTGTGCCGAGACGCACCGCAAGGTCGATGCCTTTCTGCAGCGGTCCCGCCACGATCAGCGGCTTGCATTTCTCATGCATCGAATGCAGATCGAGGAGCGCATCGACTGTGTCGATCACCGGGCGCATCTCGCGTGCGCGGGTCAATTCGCTCGACGTGCGCGACGTATCGTCGAGCACCGCGGCGGTCCACACGCGGTTGAAGTCCTGATCGACGAAGCGGGCGGCGTCGGGCTTTGCCGGGTCGAAGCGCCGATACGCAGCGACGTTCGCAAAGGCAAGCGTAAGGCGTCCACGACGCGGCCTCAACGCGCGCCGCAGCAGTTCGTCGACGACGATCGCCCCGCACACTTCATTGCCGTGCGTGAGCGCGTTGATCATCACATGCGGTCCCGGCACGCCGGAGTCGAACGTATGAACGTAGGCAATGCCGGACGACGATTGCTCGTGAACCGAAATATCGGGGAATTCGACTTCGATGGGATAGGCTTCCATGCTCATTCGAACGTGTCCTCGCAGAGGGTTAGGATCGACAGATCGCGACAGATCGTTAGGCTCAGGCGAGTTTAGCCGCGATTGCCTGACCGACTTCGGTGGTGTTCGCCTTGCCGCCGAGGTCGCCAGTATGCGGGCCTTCGATCAGCGTTGCTTCGATCGCCGCGAGAATCGCGTCATGCGCCTCGCGTTCCTTGCCTTCGTGATTGCCGAGGAAGTCGAGCATCATCGCGGCGGACCAGATCATCGCAATCGGATTGGCGATGTTCTTGCCGGCGATGTCAGGCGCCGAACCGTGCACCGGTTCGAACAGCGACGGAAACTTGCGGTCCGGGTTCAGATTGCCCGACGGCGCGAGGCCGATCGTGCCCGTGCAGGCCGGACCGAGATCGGAGAGGATGTCGCCGAACAGATTGGTCGCAACCACGACGTCGAAGCGATCCGGGTTGAGCACGAAGCGCGCGCAGAGAATGTCGATGTGCTGCTTGTCCCACGTGACATCCGGGTATTGCGCCGCGACGCCGGCCGCGCATTTGTCCCACCACGGCATGCTGATCGCGATACCGTTGCTCTTCGTCGCCACGGTGATCTTCTTGCGTTCGCGCCGTTGCGCGAGATCGAAAGCGAACTTCAGCACGCGTTCGCTGCCGTGCCGCGTGAACACGGATTCCTGCAGCACGAACTCACGCTCGGTGCCTTCGAACATCACGCCGCCCACCGACGAATATTCGCCCTCGGTGTTCTCACGCACGATCCAGAAATCGATGTCACCCGCCTTGCGGCCCGCGAGCGGCGAAGGCACACCGGCGAAGAGCCGGGCAGGGCGCAGGTTGATGTACTGGTCGAATTCGCGCCGGAACTTCAGGAGCGACCCCCACAGCGAGATATGGTCAGGCACCGTGTCGGGCCAGCCGACCGCGCCGAACAGAATCGCGTCGGCGGATTGCAGTTGGGCTTTCCAGTCGTCCGGCATCATCTTGCCGTGCTTGGCATAGTAATCGCAGCTCGCCCATTCGATGTGCTGATACTCCAGTTCGATGCCGAAGCGCTTTTTCACCGTCTCCAGCACGCGAATGGCTTCCGGCATCACTTCGACGCCGATGCCGTCGCCCGGTATGACCGCAATCCGATAGGTCTTCGACATGTTCCTGCTCCTCCGTTGGGAATTTCGATGGTTCGATAGCGCTTATTTTATTCCTGCTGTTTGAGCTTAAAATAGTCACTTTAGTTAAGCCACTGTGCACGAATCGTGTACAAACCCTTCTGCGACCGAGCGACCTATGAACGCCGTCCCATCACCCGATCTAGGCGATTTGCGCGTGTTTTGCGAAGTGGCGCGCAAATCGAGTTTCAGCGCGGCGGCGGAGGCGCTGTCGGTGTCCGCGGCGTACGTCAGCAAACGCATCAATGTGCTCGAGACTACGCTCGGTACGCGGTTATTGCACCGTTCCACGCGGCGCGTCGCGATTACGGAGGCTGGTGAACGGGTCTACACCTGGGCCGAAAAGATTCTCGACGACGTCGACCAGCTGGTGGAAGACGTTTCCACTACGCGCCGCATCCCTGGCGGCAAATTGCGCATCTCCAGCAGCTTCGGCTTTGGCCGCCGTTTCGTCGCGCCCGCGCTGGCCCGGTTCTCCGACCGGTATCCGCAATTGAGTGTGCGGCTCGATCTGTTCGACCGGCTCGTCGACGTGGGCGGCGAAGGCTTCGACCTCGATGTCCGTATCGGCGACGAAATCGCGCCGCATCTGATCGCCAAACGGCTCGCGTCGAATCACCGGGTACTGTGCGCGTCGCCGGAATACCTCGCGCGGCACGGTGCGCCGCGGCAACTCGCGGACCTGTCGTCGCACGCGTGTCTCGCGATCAAGGAGCGCGACCATCCATTCGGTCTCTGGCGTTTGACGGTGCGCGGCGAGGCGGCATCGATCAAGGTCACGGGACCGCTGTCGACCAATCACGGTGAGGTGGCCGTGCAATGGGCGTTGGCCGGACGCGGAATCGTGCTGCGCTCGATGTGGGACGTGCGGCCGTTGCTCGACAGCGGCCAGTTGCGGCAGGTGTTGCCGGATGTCACGCAACCCGCGAACCTGTGGGCGGTGTATCCGGCGCGGCTCGCTCAGTCGGCGAAAGTGCGGGTATGTGTCGACTTTCTGAGCGAGGAGTTCGCGCAATGGAGTCCGCCGCCCGATACAACGGCGGCGGAAAAGGCGAGCTGAATTCGAAAACGGCCAGCGTCAGATGAAGACGGCATAGAGGCATCCGATCGTATCGATCAGATTTCCAGCCGGTAACCTACGCCGTACACGGACGCGATAGGTTCGCTGTCCGGCCGCGCACCCTGCAGCTTGCGGCGCAGGTTCTTGATATGGCTGTCGATGGTGCGGTCGGTGACCACCCGGTGATCCGCGTAGAGATGACTCAGCAGGTAGTCGCGGGAAAAAATGCGTCCCGGCGATTTCATGAGTAGCGCGAGGAGCCGCAATTCAAGCGGGGTGAGCTTGAGTTCCTTACCGTCGAGTAAGGCGTGATGAAACTGCTCGTCGACCTGGAGACCCTGTGAACCCGGTTGCCCCTGTGGCAATCCGTCCGCAGCCGCCGCGGCAGGCGTTGCACGGCGCAGGATTGCCTTGACGCGCGCCACCACTTCGCGCGGACTGAACGGTTTGCAGACGTAGTCGTCGGCACCGATCTCGAGACCCAGCAGACGGTCGATTTCGTCGATGCGCGCGGTCAGGATAATGACGGGCAACGCCGAAAATTGCCGTAGCTCGCGGCAGATATCCATGCCGCTGCGCCCGGGCAGCATGAGGTCGAGCAGCATCAGCGCCGGCGGTGTTGAGCGAATGAAGGGCATCACTTGATGACCATCGTCGAGGATCGTGGTGGCGAAGCCCTCGAGCTGCAAATACGCTTCGAGCACGGCGGCGAGCTTGGGTTCATCCTCGACGATCAGGATGTGCGAAGGGCGCCCTTCGGTCATGTTGTCACGTCTCCTTCCGATGGAAAGCGGGCAGTGATCCAGACGCCGCCCAGAGGCGAGGCCTTGGCGCCGATCGTGCCGCCATGCGCCGTCACAATAGCGTGGCACAGCGAGAGGCCGAGGCCCGCACCGCCGTTCTGACGGCTGCGCGATTCGTCCACGCGATAGAAACGGTCGAACAGGTGCGCGAGCGCGGCTTCGGGCACGCCGGGCAGGGAGTCCTGCACGTCGAGTTGCCAACCGCTGGCGCTCTGCGAAAGCGACACGCGCACGTGGCCGTCCGGATCGGTATACCGCAACGAATTCTGCAACAGGTTTTTCAGCAGTTGTACGAAGCGCGCGGGATCGACCGCGAAAGCCGTGTCGGCAATGTCCGGCATGCAGGTCAGGTCGAGCTCGATCCGTTTCGCCTTGAACGACTCCCGCATGGCCTCGATCGACGCCCGCGCCAGTTGCCCGACATGGGTCGGCGTCTTGCGATAACTGAGTGCGCCGACATCGCTCAGCGAAAGCTCGTACAGATCTTCGATGAGCTTGTTGAGCATGTTCACTTCGGTTTGCAGCGAAGTGAGCGAATCGCGGTTGAACACATGCACGCCGTCTTCGATGGCTTCCAGCTCGCCGCGGAGCACGGCGAGCGGCGTGCGCAGCTCGTGTGAAATATCCGCAATGAAATCGCGCCGGGAGCGCTCGGTTTTTTGCAGCGAGTCGGCCAATACGTTGAAGTCGCCCGCAAGCCGGCCGAGCTCGTCGCGTCTGCCGGCCGGCACCCGGGCCGTGTAGTCCCCGCCGGCCAGGCGGTGGGTCGCATTCATCAAGCGCTTGACTGGTGCGAGCACGATGCGCGCAAGGACCAGCGCGACTAGCGCCGCGAGCACGATAGCCACGCCCGCGATCTCCCAGGTCGCGCGTTTCTGCTGTGCCTGGAATGCGATGTCGGCGGCGTCCGACAGGGTGTCGGGCCCGTTCACGGCAAGCCAGCCCACCACCTTGCCGGCGTAGACGACGGGTCGCATCGTGCTGCCGGGTGGGGGTGGCTGGCCGGTGCTCGCCACGAGTTCATGGCGGGCGTCGTAGAGTGTGACGGGCGGCCCCTCGGGCGGCGTGTCACGGGTCATGCTGTCATGCGACGGGGGCGAGACGGGAGACGACGCCAATGGGGCTGAAGGAGGCGGCCGGTCATAGCGACTGTCGCCGCTCACGACACCGCTTGCCGATACACGGTCACGTTCCATTGCGATGTCTGGACCGGAAGGTGGCGCAGGTGGCAGGCGCATGCCCCAGTGCGGTCCCTCAGACGGGCCGGAAAGCGGCCCAAGCAGTTGCTGCACGCTGCCACTCCCGGGAAAGGTTCTCCAGCCTGGCAACTTGCCCATCTGCGCCGTGGCGAGTTCTTCGCGCAGGGCGTCGTGCGCGGCGCCGTCCAGCAGCGTGAGCCATGCTTCGGGATGCTCGCGCAGGAAATTCCAGTTGCCGTGAGCGGCGTATTCGCTCGTCACCTTCGCCATGACGGCTTTGATGCGCCCGGCGTTGCGTTCCCGAACGTAGTGCAGGAAGCCGTTTTCGAAGCTCACGCGCAAGGCGTAGCCCATCGTCAGGGAAATCGCGAGACAAGCGATTAAAACGGCGAGGAACATTTTCCAGGTAATGCCAAAGCGCATCTTCGTTCGCTGCTGCCGCGCGCGCGAGAGAAAGGTCCCTAAAGGGCGGCTTGGACGAATTCGGATAGTTTCACTTTGCATGTCTGAATTCTAGATGAATGCTACGTCAATCCACACTTACCGACGAATCTCCACAACTTCTCCATCCTTTCTTCGTTGTGTCTGCGTGTTGTCTGGATATGATGGTATGGCACTTTTACGATGGCCTGACAAAGAGGCCATGTCCGGTGATCAGATCCGTCAGTGGAGCAATCTCATGCAAGTCTCCTCACCTGTGAATCGCGCCGAGTCGCGCGGTTTCCGGCCCGGCCGAAAGACAGCAACTGCTGCCGCAACTCGCGGCGCGGCTGAAAACGGCGTTAGCGCACCACTCGCCACCGACGTCGTGAAGATACGCGGCTGCCGCGTGTCAGCACCGCTCATGCAGCCGTGGGGCGAGTGCTGCCGGATCGTGGAATGGATCAACCGCAACGGTGAATACTCTTGCGTTGCCGTGCGAGGCGCCGCGACCGCGGCCGAGATTCGGGAGCGCGTGCGGATGCATCGCAACGGTCAGCGCCACACTCTGGCAGACGACCCCTCTACGCCTGCGGGCCGCGGGCGTCTGCGGCGCGGTTGAGCGCTGCTGAACCTGGTTGCTGCATGTAGGTCGGGCCAGCGGAAAGGGATTGTAATTGAGCCAAAAAAACTTCGTTATCCTATGGCTGTCTGACTTTCAAGATCAACTCTGAACACTTCCCTTATGCGCATCCTCATCGTCGTCCTGGTCGTGGCATCGATCTGCTGCCCTCCAATTCGCCATGGTTTGCGCCGGGAGAGCATCAATGCTTTCGCACCTGGAAATCACAGCGTTTCTGCCGGCGTTGTCGATGATCTGAACGGGTGCGCGTCGCGGGCACACTATGCCTCGGGATTCAGGCCAATCGTTTCGGCGGATTTCAACTACGGGTTCGGTGGCCTGCTGGCGGCGACCAGTGACCTGTATTCCGACTATGTCGGCTATATCGACATCATTGACGTGATCGACGCCGCGATGACGTTGCCCATCATGCAGCTAGCGTTAGAAGAAGTTCAAAAGTAACGCGGTATGGCGGCAAGCACGCAACGTGTCGTGCGATGCCGTTCGCTTTTGCCCGCCTCAAGCAAGGGTTGTTATTCGAGCTATTCGAGCGACGGTACGAACATATAGCCTCGTCCGCGCAGGGTCTGAATGAACCTGGGATTGGCCGGATCTGCCTCTATCACGCCGCGCAAGCGGCAGACCGCAACATCCAGACTGGCCTTCTGGCTCTCCGCTCTTCCTAGCTGGCTGTTGACCATCGAACGCGTCAAGATTCGCATCGGATTGCTTGCGAACAGCTTGAGCAACGCAAACTGGCCTGAGCGCAGCGAGATTTCGGAGCCGTCCTTGAGCAGGCGCCGCGTAGCGAAGTCTATCTGGTAACTGCCGAACAACACCTTCTCACGAATTTCCGGCGCGTCGCAAAGCGATCGGTTGCAGCGTTGCACGGCGCGTTTGATTCTGGCGGTCAATTCGTATGGATCGATTGGGTCGACGATATAGTCGTCCGCACCCAATTCGAAGGCGACGATTTTGTCGACGATCTCATCAGAGGTGCTTTGTACGAAGATGGGCATGTCGTAGCCCGCGAGCCGCAGTTGCCGGAGCGCCTCACGCGCCTCGCTCATCGGCGACTCGGCGCGCAACAGAATCGCTGACGGACACTCCAGTTCCACCCGGCTGACAAGCTGAGCCGCGCTATACAGCACGGAGAGTGCGATCTGGTTCTTGTGAAGGTGAAAGCGCAACTGATCCCGGACGGATTGATCGGGTTCGACTACAAGAAGGCTGATCGTCATAAATCTGCGTTACCTCCCAACCGGAATCGACGGTTGCAGCCCGTGCGATGTTCACATTCAGCCAATTCAACCATCTGCTGCTTTGGAGCGACCTATCGAACTCAGAAAGCGGACCGGACAGGGTCGCGCTGATGATGAGCGAATGATAGATATCAATGTCGCAGCAACAATGGTGAAATTGAGGAGACTTTGTGAAATTGGAGCAGGAGGACGCAGATGATGTGCTTTGAACGGGCCCCGAACTGATTCATACCGGTTGGGCGCATGGGCGCGGCTGAAAGCGTGAGGGAATGATGCAGGTGACGCTCGCGGTCCTCATGCCATGACCGCGGGCGTTGAAAAGCAGAACGACGTGATCAGAACGATGTGCCGATCTGAAACTGGAATACCTGGTACTTGTCGGTGGAGTGTTTGATTAGCGGGAAACCGACGGACAGCTTGAGTGGGCCGATCGGTGAAATCCACTCAAGACCCGCGCCGTAGCTGTACCGCAAGCCGTTGGCGCCCGTGCTGTTGCCTTCGTCGCCCCAGACGTTGCCCGCATCCATGAAGGTGAAGACGCGCAGCGTGCGGTCCCAGCCGGTGCCCGGCAGCGGGAAGGTCATCTCGACGTTGGCCACGACCATGCGCGAGCCGCCGATCGGGTCGCCGGTCGTCTTGTCGGTCGGACCGAGTGAGCCCGCGTCGTAGCCGCGTACCGAGCCGATACCACCCGCGTAGTAATTCTTGAAGATCGGATAGGCTTTACCGGCAAAGCCGTTGCCGTAGCCGCCTTGAAGATTCAAGCCGAGAATGAAACCGCGTGCGAACGAATAGTAATACTGCGCCTGAACGTCCGCCTTGTAGTACTCGGTGTTGCCAAGTGGGGTGCCCACTTCGCCATTGGCTTGAAAGAAATAGCCCCGGCTCGGCACCAATGCACTGTCGCGATTGTCCCGGGCCCAACCCACCGTGAGCGGCACGTTGTTCACCACGCTGCCGAATTCGGCTACATAGTCCTTGTAGCTCTGAGGTGTCGACAAATCAATGGACAGCCGGTCCTGTTCGAGACCGGCGCCGAAGTAAACGGTGTCGGCTTCGGAGAACGGAATGCCGAATTTCAGGTCCGCGCCCACGGTGATGATCCGGAAACTCGTGTCGGTATAGTTGTAAAGCGGATAGGAGGTTCGGTAGTAGACGTCGGTGATCCGCTTGATGCCGTCCACCGTGAAGTACGGATCGGTTTGCGTCAGGGTCAGGGTGCGGTAGGTCTTCGCGGTGTTCACGTTGAGGGCGAGGCTGGTGCCGGAGCCGAACACGTTGTCCTGCGAAATCCCGGCCGACAACACCACCTTGTCCGTGGACGAGTAGCCCGCGCCCAAGGTAATCGCGCCGGTGGGCTTTTCGCTCACCTTGACGTCCACATCGACCTGGTCCGGCGAGCCTTCCACCGGCACTGTGGTCACGTCGACATCGGTGAAATAGCCGAGACGGTTGACCCGGTCTTTCGACAGCGCGAGGCGGTTCGAATCGAACCACGAGCTTTCAAGCTGACGCATTTCACGGCGCACCACTTCATCACGCGTGCGTGAGTTGCCGACCACGTTGATGTGACGCACGTACACGCGGCGGCTCGGGTCCACTTGCAGCGTCAGGTCGACCTTGTGGTGTTCCTGATCGATCTGCGGCTGCGCGTTGACGGTGGCAAACGCGTAGCCGTATTCACCGAGTTTGTCGACGATCGCCTTGGTGGTTGCCTGCAATTTTTCAGCGTTGAAACGCTCGCCTGGTTTGATATTGATCAGCTTGGCCAGCTCGGGCTCGCGATCGAGCAGATTGCCCGCGAGCTCGATCGACGAAATCGTGTACGGCTCGCCTTCGTGCAGCGTGACCGTGAGGTACATCTCCTTCTTGTCCGGCGTAAGCGATACCTGGGTCGACTCGAAGCTGAACTCCAGATAGCCACGGTTCAGGTAGTACGAGCGGATGCGCTCCAGGTCCCCGGTCAGCTTGTCTTTCGCGTACAGGTCGTTCTTCGTGTACCACGAGAACCAGTTCGGCGTGGACATCTGCATTTCGTCGCGTAACGTGTCCGTGCTGAAAACGCTGTTGCCGATGAAGTTGATCTGGCGGATCTTCGCGCTCGGGCCTTCTGCGACAGAGAACAGTATCGCGACCCGGTTGCGGTCGATCGGCGTGATCGTGGTGGTGACTTCGGCGGCATAGTAGCCACGCGTCAGGTACTGGCGTTTCAACTCCTGCTCGGCTTTGTCGACTAGCGCCTTGTCGTAGTAGCGGCCGTGCGAAAGCCCAACCGCATTGAGTGCCTTGGTCAGGTTTTCCTTGTCGAACTCGTGAATGCCGGCGAAGTCGATCGTGCCGACCGCGGGGCGCTCCTGAACGTGAACGATGACGACATTGCCTTCGGTCGAGATATTGACGTCGTTGAAGAAGCCCGTGGCGTACAGCGCGCGAATCGATTCCGAAGCCTTATCGTCGTTAAACGTGGCGCCCTGCTTGATGGGCAGGTAAGCAAACACGGTACCGGGCTCGACGCGCTTCAATCCCTCGATCCGGATGTCCTGCACCACGAACGGCTGCGCTGCGTGGACTGCCCCGCTTGTCAGCGCGACACCGGCGAGCGAGAGTGCGCCGGCGATACGGTTCGTTAAAACTTGAAGTTTCATCTTGGGTTTTCAGTCCTGATGCAGCGCGCGGAGCGCAGACGGGAGCGCTCGAAAGCAAGCGACGCATTCGAAACGACGTTCCATGACTCTGGAAAGCGCGAAGTATAGGGACGCGTTTTCTGCCGATCGTTACTGAAAACTTTCCAACCATTCAGGCCGCCAAGGTGCGCATCGAGCGCCCGCGCAGGCGGACGCCGATTGGAGCGCGAGTGTCGAAATAATGCGTTACAGACTCAAAAGAAGCGTAGTCCGCGCGTAACCTGGCGGCGACTTTGCACTGCTATCGTCAAATTGTCGATTCCGCTACCTGCGTAACGCGATCTGGAGAAGTGGTCATGATTGAATTTCTTTCACCGGCGGTTCTTGCGGCTGTCTTGCGCGTCAGTTCCTCACTGATCTTTTCAGTCCGTCTGGCAATGGCGTCGATGCGCACGCTTCGCGCTGCGCCCGGCAACTCGGTGAGCGGTGCGGCAGGCCGCTCCGAGCTTGTGCAGGAGGGCACACGTCATGTCTGATCCGTCGACGTTCATGCTGAATTCGATCACCGATATGCAGTTGACGGCGGACGGTCAATATCTGCTGATTCACGGCAATCAACCCACGGCGGCGCTGCACCGTTCGGTGCTCAACGATCTGCTGGTGGCGCTGCCTAACGCAATAGAGCACGCCGACCGCGTGATTCATAACAATCAGGAGATGGGCTTCGCGCTGCACTGCCAGGGTTGGGAAGTCGGCCGACTGAACGGCATGGAAATGGTCGTGATCCGGTTCCGTCTATCCGGCAGCGCGGGGCTGTCGTTTTCGTTGCCTGCGGAGCAGATTCCGTATCTGCTTCAGGCGCTGGGCGGCGCTGCGAGCGGGGCAGGCGCAGCAGCGGACCCCCGCTCTAACGACGTCACACTCCAATAGCACCGTGTGCATTCGCCGCTGTTCATCCTGACGCAAGTCAGGGCTTCCGTTCGCCTTGATGCGTCTGTCATCCTTTCCGATCCTTATCTGTTTTGATACTACGCGGTGTATTTCGACGCCTACGCTTAAGGCCTCTCGTTTCTTTCATACTGGGTACGGCTGGATGCGTGCCCCTCGCCGGATATGCTCAATTAGTCGGTGCGTCTGCGATTCCGGAACCGCTCGACGGTGTCTGGGGTCTGCGGCTGGATCCGCAACTGACCGAGCAACCCCTGCGGCCGGGCGACAAGTCCGTTACTTCGGCCATCGCCGATTCGGTAACCGCCACCACCGCCACGGACGTTTCGCTGAAGGGTCACGCGCAACTGCGGCGTTACGCGTCGATCGTTAAAGGCGATGCACTGCACTACGACGTCGATACCGACAAGGCCGACGCTTTTGGACAGGTGCGACTGGTCGACAACGGCAATGTGTTCGATGGCCCGGACGCGCATTTCTACGTCGAAGCGAATGAAGGCTACATCAGCGTGCCGAAATACCGGTTTCATCTGACAGGTGGCTGGGGTAGCGCTCAACGCGTGGATCTGGTCGATAACGAGCGCACGGTCGTTCATCACGGTACGTACAGCACCTGCCAATGCGAGTCGGAACCCGCGTGGTATCTGAAGGCCTCCGAATTCGACATCGACAGCGGCAACGACGAGGGGATCGCGCACAACGGTGTGCTGTTTTTTCAGGGCGTGCCGCTACTGGCGAGCCCATGGCTATCGTTTCCCTTGTCCGGCGCGCGGCGCAGCGGCTTCCTGCCGCCGACGTTCTCGATCAGTTCGACCAACGGCGTCGACGTCGCGTTGCCGTACTACTTCAACCTCGCACCGAACTACGATTTAACGCTGACGCCTCGCATCATGTCGAAGCGAGGCGAGATGTTGACGGCGGGCTACCGCTATCTGCAGCCGAACGATTCGGGGACGCTCTCGATCGCGTGGCTGCCACACGATGCGATCACCAACACCGATCGGTACTCGATCGCGCTGAATCAGAACTGGAACCTCGGCTCGGGCTTTGGCGCCTACGTCAACTACAGCCGGGTGTCGGACTCGACGGTGGTGACCGATCTTGCGTCGGGTGTCGCGTTTCCGACGGGTTCCACCACGCTGTATCAGCAGGAAGCGGGTTTGACTTACTCAAACGGGCCGTGGAGTGTGCTGGCTCGCGAGCAACGTTGGCAGGCTTTTACAAGCGACTCGACCTATAACCGCGAACCGCAGGTCAACGTTCATTACGCACGCTATAACGTGGGGGGCTTCGACTTCGGCGCCGAAGCGGATGCGACGCGCTTCACGATTTCGTCGGCCGATGCGACGCAAGGCAGCCGCTTCGTTTTCAACCCGTACGTCAGCTATCCGATCGAGCGTCCTGGCTGGTTCATCACGCCGAAGCTCGCATGGCATTTCGCCGCGTATGACCTGACGACGATCGGATCGGATGCGCCTGCCGGGCAGCCCAAGACGTTCGACGTCAACGTGCCGACCTTCACCCTCGATTCGGGCATGCGCTTCGAGCGAAGCGTGCGGCTCTTCGGACAGTCGTACATCCAGACACTCGAACCGCGGCTGTTCTATGTGTACACGCCTTACCGCAACCAGGCATTCGCGCCGCTGTTCGATACGGCGACGGCCGATTTCGGGCTGGCGGAACTGTTCATGCCTAACAGCTTCGTCGGCAATGACCGGGTGTCGGATGCTAACCGCCTCACGGCGGCGCTGACGACGCGCTTCATCGATGCTTCGAGCGGTGACGAACGATCCCGTTTCGTCCTTGCAGAGCAATACGACTTTCGCACGCCACGCGTGACGCTCAACACAGACGATGCAATTGGCACCGTTGCGCGCACGAGTGTGATTGGCGGCGCGTCGTACAAGCTGGGGGCGGGTTTTTCGGCGGAACAGGCGGTGGAGTACAGTCAGGCCAACCACTATCTGACGAATGCGGAAGCCGGCTTTGGCTGGTCACCGGCTTCACGGCAGGTGTTGAATGTCGCGTATCGCTATACGCGTGCCAACAGCACGCTCGATTTTCAACCGGTCAATCAGTTCATCGTGTCCGAGCAATGGCCCTTATTGCACAACGTTGTGAGCGTGGCGCGTGTCAATTACGACATGAGCACCCATCGGCTGATCGCGGGCTTGCTGGGACTTCAATACGACGCGGATTGCTGGTCGCTCGGCGTGGCGTTCGAGAAATACACCAACGCCACCAGCTCGACCACGTCGCCGAGCACCGGCACGCGCGTGTTGATGCAGCTTCAGCTCAAAGGCTTTTCGCAGGTCGATAACGGTCTGCTCAATCAGTTTCGCGCGAATGTGCCGGGCTATACACCGGCGACAACGGAAACCGAACCGACATCCCGCTTCAGCGATTATCCGTAACGGGCTGCTGGACTAGTTGTGATTCTGCGAGAACAGCGTTTCGAGCGGATAGTGACTCTTCACGAACGGCGACTTGATGATCACGTAGCTGAAGTACTTCTCGATGCCGATATCACGCTCCAGCAGACCCTCGATGATGCTCTGATAGTGGCTCACGCTGCGGGTGACGAACTTCAGCAGGTAATCGTAGCCGCCGCTCGCCAGATGGCACTCCACGATTTCGTCGACGTCTTTGATCGCATTCACGAACTTGATGAAGTCTTCCCGCCGATGATCGGCGAGCGTGACTTCGGTAAACACGATCTGCACGTCGCCGAGCTTTTCGAGCTGGATCTGCGCGCCGTACCCGATGATGTAGCCGGCCTTCTCCAGACGCTTGACGCGGATCAGGCAAGGACTGGGCGAAAGGCCGACCGCGTCGGCAAGCTCGACGTTGGTTATGCGGCCTTTCTTCTGCAACTGGGAAAGTATGCGCAGGTCAATCCGGTCCAGCTTGCTGTCGCTGCTCATCGTAACGTTATCGCTCCGGCGATGGGTGAAAGGGTCTCGAAGGACCCTCTACTCTAGCATGCAGTGGCATGAATTTTGACCTTCAGCGCGGCCCGGACATCGGCTTCTCCGAGAACGTCATCGAGGGTTTTTTCAAGGCGCTCGAACATCAGATCGAACTCGGCCTCGGTGTACGACAGCGCCGGCGCGAAGCCGAGAATATTGTCGCCGAACGCGCGGAAAATCAGGCGGTTTTCATACGCAGCCGCGGCGATCCGTTCGGACAGTTTCAGCGCAGGATCGAAACCCGCTTTGGTGTCCTTGTCCGATACCAGTTCGAGTGCGCCGAGCAGGCCACGATGGCGCGAGTCGCCCACCAGCGGATGCGCGAGCAGCGCGTCGAGGCCGCGGGCGAAACGCGGGCCACGTGCCACGCCGTTCGCAAGCAGGCCGCCTTCGTGATAGAGGCGCAGCACTTCGAGACCGATCGCCGCGCTGACCGGATGCGCCGAATACGTATGGCCGTGGCCGACGATCGCTTCGGCGTCGCCATCGGCGATACCTTGATAGATTTCGTCAGACATCAGCACGGCGCCCATCGGCGCATAGCCGGAGGTCAAACCCTTTGCCACCGTCATCAGGTCCGGTTCGACGTTTTCGCCCTGGCATGCGAACAGCGGACCCGTACGGCCAAAACCGGTGATGACTTCATCGGCGACGAACAGAATGCCGAGCTTACGGCAGCTTTCGCGCATCGCTTTCAACCAGCCGACCGGCGGCACGATCACGCCGCCCGAGCCCTGGATCGGTTCGCAGAAGAAGGCCGCGACGTTGTCCGCGCCGAGTTCGGCCACCTTTGCTTCGAGCGCGGCGACCGAGGCGGCGATCAACGCGGCGCCGTCGGCGAAATCGTTGCGGTACGCGTACGGCGACGGCAGATGATGCTGGTTCGGCAGCGGCAGATCGAAATTGCGGTGGAACGCGGGCAAGGCGGTCAGCCCCGCGCCCATCGTCGACGAGCCGTGGTAGCCGCGTTGCAGCGCGATGATGTGTTTCTTCGACGGCCGCCCGGTTGCGTTGAAGTAGTGCGTGATGAAACGGATCGCCGAATCCACTGCATCGGAACCGCCGAGCGTGAAGTACACGTGTTGCAGCGAAGCGGGCGACACCTCCACCAGCTTTTGCGCCAATTCGATCGCCGGAGCCGAGCCGAAATGGAAATAGCTGGTCGCGTAGGGCAGTTTCTTCATCTGCTCGGTGGCGACGTCGACAATGCTTTGCTGGCCATAGCCCACATTCACGCACCAGAGGCCGGAGAAGGCATCGAGTAGTTCGTTGCCGGCCGCGTCGCGCAGGAACGCGCCGCTGGCCGATTCGAGGACGGTGACGCCGCGGGCTTCGTGCGCGCGGTAGTTGATGACCGGGTGAATCAGATGCTTGCGGTCGGCTTCAATGAGCGAATGAATCGGCATGATGGTTTCTCGTCGCGGGGAAGGGCTGTTGACTGTTCCATACTACTGACCCACGACGATCGCCCGCTCACCTAAACAATTGTCTGAAAAGCGCATCCGACGCGTTTTGATGTGCGGCCTCAGCATTTTCTGCTGCGGACGCTGAAAAGCCGCGACGGGTGGGGGTTCCATTCAGCGCTGCGCTCAGTGTCCCAGAGTCAATATCCCTGGGTCCGGTCAATCTGACCGAGCATCGGCAGGCCTTCGCGATGGCGGCGCAGGTTCTCGAGCACCACGTCGACAGCGCTCTCGGGGCGCGTCGAGCTGGCGATATGGGGCGTGATACGCACACGTGGATGCGTCCACAACGGATGACCAGCGGGTAGCGGCTCGGGATCGGTGACGTCGAGAATGGCGTTGTGCAACTGGCCGCTGTCCAGCGCTGCCAGCAGATCAGGCTGATTCAGATGCGGACCGCGCCCCGTTTGAATCAGCGATGCGCCGCGCGGCAGCTTCGCGAACAATTCGGCATTGAGCCGGCCGCGTGTGGCGGGGGTGAGCGGCAACAGGCAGATCAGAATATCGGTGCGGGCGAGAAACCTGTCTAGGGCGCCTTCGCCTGCATAGCAATCGACGCCCTCGATCTCACGCGGCGAACGGCTCCACCCCGCGCAGGCGAAGCCGAATAGCCGCAGCTTTTCCAGCACCGCCGTGCCCAGCACGCCGAGCCCCAGCACGCCAATGCGGCGAGCGCTGGCCGGCTGGGCGGGCAGTTCACGCCAGACCTGCTGTTGTTGCTGATGGCCATAGTCGAACAGATCGCGATGAATCGTCAGCACGGCTTGCGTCACGTACTCGACCATCCCTTCAATAATGCCCGGCTCGATCATCCGAACCACCGGTATATGTGCCGGCACGCCTGACAGGTCGAACTGGTCGATGCCCGCGCCGACCGAGAACACGATTTCGAGGTTGGGGAAGGTGCGGGTGGGATCTTCCGGCGGTTGCCAGGCGGCGAGGTAGCGGATTGCTGCCGGGTCGCCGAGATCGGGCCAGACGTGGAACGGCAGGTTCGGTGCTTTCTGCGCGAAGAGTTTGGCCCATTGCGCGCCACGCGCCGGGTCGGCTTTGTAAAGGAAAGCCATGGTGGATCAGCAGATTGCCTGGTTAATGATGCCGTATTGCAGGTAGGGCGCGTCCTTGCCGGCGCTGGTGCTGGTGTTGCCCGCGCTCGCAAGATCAGCCGGCGTGGCGTGTCGAACCATTTTGACGACCGTATCTACCCGCGGCAGCCCCAACTGTTCCAGCCATTCGGTTAGCCCGCTCTCGCCCGGCGTATCGATGCGCACGAACACGCCTTCGTTAAGCGCGAGCCAGTGGCTGATCAGCGCTTTGGCGCGGCTCGAATCTTCCGACTCGGGTGCGACCACCGGTCCGATCGCAAAGCCCCGTCCGAAGCGGCGAAACAGGGCGAAGCCGACCAGTTCGCCGTCGCGATCGAGGGCGATGCCGTCGGCGGCGCTCAACAGTGCGGGCAAGACTTCTCCGCGATCCAGACCGCTTGCCTGCGAGGCCAGTTCGACCAGTCGTGCCGTATCGCTTGAACCGAGCGGGCGCAGACGTTCCCCCGGCGGCAATGAAACGAGGGGCGGCTGAAATGCGGCGCCCTGATGCTGGTCGAGCGTACCGATCGCGCGAAAGCCGAGCTTTTCATACAAAGGCTGCCCCGCAGTGGTGGCGTGCAGCAACGTGACCCGGCCGCCGAGTTCTTCCAGCACCAGATCCATCAGCTTCCTGCCGATGCCGCGCCCTTGCTGCTCGGGGGAGACGATCACCATCCCGAGTGAGGCCCGGTCGGCGCCGTATTTCCAGCACAACGCCGTGCCGATCACGCCGCTCGCATCTTCCGCGACAAAACCCACGCCGAGTTGCGCCACGAATCTCCAGTCGTCCGGGCGATGCGGCCATTTGAGCTCGACCGTCAGCGCATGCGCGGCGGCGATGTCCTCGTGGGTAAAGCGTCTGTAGGTAATCGAATCGGACACGCCGTACTCCCTGGATGGCTGAAGGCTTACGCCGTCACTTTGTCATTCGGTGCGCGGTGTGACTAGGACGATCTTTTTATCCGGGCCGCCCGACAGGGCCGCATCGTAAATCGATGCAAAACACCACGTTTCATCGCGCATTACAAGCGTGTTCTGCTGCGTGGGGATTTTTGTCGGCGATATATGCCGCGCCTCTGGCTCTACGATTTTGCCATGGCGGCGGCGCGGTCGAGACGCACCGCCCGGGACCCACAGCAGTCACACAGGAAATCTTTCTCATGGACAGCTTCAATCCGGACGACGTCGCGATTCGCAGCGGGCATTTCATCGGCGGTGAGTATGTCGACGAGAACGAGCGCGGCGGTGAGCGCCGCATCGAGGTGGCGCGCCCCTCGGACGCGGTGATCTATGCATCAGTGCCGCTCGCCGGCGCCGGGATGGTAGACCGCGCGGTGGAGAACGCGTGGCAGGCTTTCAGAACGAGCGGCTGGGCGCGCATGGCGCCGCGTGAGCGCGCGAAGATCCTGCGCCGTTTCGCCGAGCTGGTCGAAGCCGATGCGCCGTTCCTGGGCCGTCTGGAGGCGCTCGGTTCGACGCGTCCGATTGCTCAGGCAGTTGGCTGGGACGTGCCGTTCACTGCCGAGGGCATCCGCTTCTACGCCGAGTTCGCCGACAAGGTGGGTGGCGATGTGGCAGCAACCGATCATGACCACCTCGGCATGACCATCGCCGAGCCGTACGGCGTGATCGGGGCAATCGCGCCATGGAATTTCCCGCTGGTGATGGCGTCGTGGAAGATCGCGCCCGCACTGGCGGCGGGCAACGCCGTCGTGTTGAAGCCCTCGGAGATGACGCCGTTTTCGGTGTTGCGGCTTGCCGAGCTGGCCGTGCAGGCGGGTGTGCCGGCCGGCATCTTCAACGTGATCCAGGGCGATGGCCGTGTCACCGGCGATGAACTGGTGCGCCATCCGAAGATCAGCAAGGTCACCTTCACCGGTTCCACGCGTACCGGCGCCGCGATCATGGCGGCCTGCGCCAATAGCGGCACCAAGCCGGTCACGCTCGAACTGGGCGGCAAGAGCCCGCAAATCGTGTTCGCCGACGCCCCGCGTCTCGACGACGTAGCGCGCCGGATCGCCGGCGCTATTACCGGCAATGCCGGCCAGGTGTGCGTGGCGGGTTCGCGCCTGCTGGTCGAGCGAAGCCTGGCGGAGCCGCTCGCCGAGCGCATCGGCAAGGTCTTCGCCGAGTTGAAACCTGGCGCGACATGGGCAGCGGGCACCACGTTGTCGCCGATCATCTCCGCGCCACAGGCGGCGCGCATCGAAGGGATCGTCGGACGCACGCTGGATGCGGGGGCGACGCTACGCTTTGGCGGCGTGCGGGCCGACGGCGGGGCGGCGGGTGCATCGAGCGGCGCATTCTATACACCCACCTTGCTCACGGACGTCACGGCCCACTCCGAAGCCGTGCGGGAAGAAGTGTTCGGCCCTGTGCTGACACTGCAAACCTTCGACACCGAAGAAGAAGCGCTCGCGCTCGCCCAGCATCCCGAGTACGGCCTCGCTGCCGGTGTGCACACTGCCGACCTCGGCCGGGCGCTGCGCTTCGTGCGCGGCCTCGAAGCGGGGACGGTCTGGGTCAACCGCTACGGCCGCACCTCCGATTTCATGATCCCCACCGGCGGCTACAAGCGTTCAGGCATCGGCAAGGACCTCGGTCGTGAGGCTTACGAGGCTAACCTGCGCTTCAAGAGCGTGTTGATCGACTTGCGTGCTTGATGTCAGCAAGGACTCGTAAGCGGAAACCCGTACGCGGTTCCACGGGTTCGGGTTTCATCGGCCCGTACAACGAACCGGCCAGCACCGAATCCCGCAAAACCAATACGGACGGGGCTTTCAGCCCACCCACCGCAGACTGTGCTGCGCAACGGCCTCAAAACGCATGGTTTGTGTCATCAGCAGCGCCCTAATCAGGAACATCTATGTTTTTGCGCTGATTAAATCTTTAACAGGAATGAGCTTTATCTGTTTTCGTCACTGAACTCAATGTGGGTTCACCACCACGATAGGACTGCACCATGATCGAATTCGAACCGAAGTACATCACCTTCGACTGCTACGGCACGCTGACCAAATTTCGCATGGCGGACATGACCCGCGAAATGTTCGGCCACGTGCTGCAAGGCGACGACCTGGAGAAGCTCGTTACGTTTTACTCCGGCTATCGTCGTGACGAAGTGCTCGGTGCATGGAAGCCGTATCGCGACGTGGTCGTCAATGCGTTGCGCCGCGCCTGCAAGCGCATGAATGTCGAGTTCAATGAAGTCGAAGCCGAGAAGATCTACACGGCGGTGCCGACCTGGGGTCCGCATCCGGACGTACCGGAAGGCCTTTCGCGTCTGGCGAAGAAGTACAAGCTGGTGATTCTGTCGAACGCGTCGAACAACCAGATCCAGAGCAACGTCGACAAGCTCGGCGCGCCGTTCCACGCAGTCTTCACCGCCGAGCAGGCGCAGTCGTACAAGCCGCGCATGCAAGGCTTCGAATACATGTTCGACCAGTTGAACTGCAATCCGGAAGACGTGCTGCACGTGTCGTCGAGCCTGCGCTACGACCTGATGACAGTGCATGACATGGGAGTCAAACACAAGGCCTTCGTCAAGCGCGGCCACGAACCGTCGACGCCGTACTACCAGTACTACGAAGTCAACGACATTCCGCATCTGGCCGCGGAACTCGGCCTGTAAGCGACGTTTGCACATTTACCGCCTCGCTCATTGCCCATCTCAAGGACAGACCGGATGAAGCTCGATTCCTATTGGCTCGACACCGCACCGCCGCTCGTTTCGGCGTGTGAAGGTCCGGTCGAGGGCCAGGCCGATGTCGTCGTGATCGGTGGCGGCTTCACCGGGCTGTCGGCGGCGCAGGCCTTGGGCAAGCGCGGCGCTTCGGTGACGGTGCTCGACGCGGGGCGAATCGGCGGCGGCGCGTCCGGGCGCAACGGCGGGCAGGTCAATACCGGCGTCGCACAGGACTTCGTCGCGCTGGTCGCGCAACTCGGTGTGGAGCGGGCGAGCGCCTGCTACCGCGCGTTTTCGGATGCGGTCGATACGGTCGAGCGTCTGATTCGCGAGGAAAACATCGATTGCAATTACAGCGCAACCGGCAAGCTGAAGCTGGCCTCGAAACCGCATCACCTCGCGCATCTGGAGAAGACGGCGGAGTTGATCCGGCGCGAAGTCGATACGGATATCGAATTAATCGGACGTGAGCGGATTCGCAGCGAGATCCAGTCGGACAGTTTTTACGGCGGACTGCTGCAACGGCACGGCGGCCAGATGCATATGGGCAAGTTCACGGTCGGACTCGCCGATGCCGCGGTTCGTCGCGGCGCGAAGCTGTATGAAAACGCGGCGGTCACCGCGATCGCGAAGGACGGCGCCGGCTTCAAGGTCACGACCGCACGAGGCGAAGTACGCGCGAAACAGGTGCTGATCGCCACCGGTCCCTCACGGCATGGTCCGTTCGGCTGGTACCGACGGCGGCTTGCGCCGGTCGGTTCGTTCATCGTCGTGACGGAACCGCTGTCGCCGGAACTGTTGGCACAGGTGTTTCCGAACCGGCGCGCGTATACCACCACGCGGCTGATGCACAACTACTTCCGCGTGACGCCTGATTCACGTCTGCTGTTCGGTGGCCGTGCACGCTTTACGGCGTCCGAGCGGCCATCGGACGCGAAGAGCGGCAGAATTCTGCAGCAAGGTCTCGCGGCGATGTTCCCGATGCTGGCCAACGCTCGCATCGACTATTGCTGGGGCGGCCTTGTGGACATGACCGCGGACCGCCTGCCGCATGCCGGGCAGCACGACGGCATCTATTTTTCGCTGGGTTACAGCGGCCACGGCACGCAGATGTCGACGCACATGGGCCAGGTGATGGCCGACGTGATGGACGGCCACGAAGAGCGCAATCCGTGGCGTGAGTCCGAGTGGCCCGCGATTCCAGGCCACACCGGCAAACCCTGGTTCCTGCCGCTGGTAGGGACGTACTACCGCATCAAAGACATTTTCTATTGATTCTTCACTGTTGTATTTGCCACTAGAAACCACGCTGCTATCCCTGTCACCCTCGCGGAGAAGTTCGATGAATAAGGAAACCTCACAACATGGCGCTCTTCAACTCGGCACCGAGTTGGAGCGATTGACGTCAAAAGGCACGTCGCGGCGCGGCGTGCTGCGCGCGATGGCCGCGGCCGGGATGATGTCGGTGACGGGCGCCGGCCTGTTGACCGCGAGCGGCGAGGCATTTGCGCAAGCGAAGCCGAAGCAGGGCGGCAAGATCCGGGTGGCGACGCAGTCCGCATCGGCCGCCGACACGCTTGATCCCGCAAAGGGGGCGCTCGGCACGGACTATGTCCGCGGCTTCATGTTCTACAACTGCCTGACCGAACTCGATTCGCATCTCGGCGCGAAGATGGCGCTCGCCACCTCGCTGGAGACGACGGATGCGACGGTGTGGGTCGTCAAGCTGCGCCCCGGTGTGCAGTTCCACGACGGCAAGTCGCTCGCGCCGGCAGACGTCGTGTACTCGATCATGCGCCATAAAGATCCGGCGACGGCGTCGAAAGCGAAGACGCTCGCCGATCAGATCAAGGAAGTGAAGGCGACGGGTCCGAACGAAGTGACGATCACGCTCGAAGGTCCGAACGCCGATCTGCCGGTAATTCTCGCCACCTCGCATTTCCAGATCATCAAGGATGGCACCAAGGACTTCAAAACGGCGGTCGGCACCGGCCCGTTCAAGGTCAAGGAATTCTCGCCGGGCGTGCGTACGGTTGGCGTGAAGAACGAGAAGTACTGGAAGCCGGGCCTGCCGCATCTGGACGAAGTCGAACTGATCGGTATCGGCGACGAATCGGCGCGCGTGAACGCGCTGCTCTCGGGCGACGTGCAACTGATCAACGCGGTGAGCCCGCGTTCGACCACGCAGATCAAGGGCGCCGGCGGATTCTCCGTGCTGGAGACGAAGACGGGTCTGTACACCGACCTGGTTGTTCGCGACGAAGGCGGCATTACCGGCAACGACGATTTTCGGCGAGGCATGATGTACCTGCAGGACCGCGAGCAGATGCGCCGCGCGATCTTCCAGGGTTACGGCGCGATCGGCAACGACCAACCTATCGATCCGACCAACAAGTACTACCTGGCCGGTTTGCCGCAGCGTACCTTCGATCCGGACAAGGCGAAGTTCTATTTCCAGAAGGCGAAGGTCGGCAGCGCGCCGATCCAGATTTTCGCGTCGCCGGCAGCGGAAGGCTCCGTTGAAATGGCGATGTTCCTGCAGCAGGTCGCGCCGCAAGCCGGTCTGAATCTGCAGGTGTCGCGCGTGCCGTCGGATGGTTACTGGTCGAACCACTGGATGAAGCATCCGCTGGGTTTCGGCAACGTCAACGCGCGTCCGAGCGCCGACGTGATCTTCACCCAGTTCTTCAAGTCGGACGCACCGTGGAACGAAGCGAACTGGAAGAGCCCGAAGTTCGACCAGATGCTGCTTGCGGCACGCGGCGAACCGGACGATGCGAAGCGCAAGAAGATTTACGGCGACATGCAGGTGCTGGTGCATGAAAACGGCGGCGTCGGCATTCCGCTGTTCCAGAGTTCGCTCGATGCATACACGACGAAACTCAAGGGCCTTGGCTCGATTCCGCTGGCCGGCCTGATGGGCTTCATGTTCGCGGAAAACGTCTGGCTGGATGCTTGAGCCGGCCGTGCCTGACGGACAGTAACAAAGGGTTTCCAGTCTGACGAACTGGGAAGTCGAACCCGGCAATACGCACGCCGCTTGTTCGCGGCGTGCGGCTTCACCGGCAACTGCGTTGCATGGGACCAGAGTAAGTGCTTTGCATGGGACCGGAGTAAGCGCTAAAGCGCTAACTCCAGTCGACAGCTAAAGCGCTAACTCTGGTCGACAGAGGAGACTTTCGATGAAAGCACATGCGCAACGACTCATCGCCGCGCGCCTTGGCCTCGCGCTGCTTACGCTACTGCTGGTCTCCGCGGTCGTGTTCGCCATCACCGGGCTGCTTCCCGGCGATGCCGCTCAACAGGCGCTCGGCCAGGCGGCAACCCCGGAAGCCGTCGCGGCATTGAGGCATCAGTTCGGGCTCGACCAGCCGGCGCTGCAACGCTACTTCGAGTGGCTCATTCATATTGTGAGCGGCAACTTCGGCACCTCGCTGTCGAACAATCTGCCCGTGAGCGAGTTGATCGCCACGCGCCTGCCGAATTCGCTGGTGCTGGCCGGGCTGACGGCGCTGGTCTCGGTGCCCGTGGCCTTGCTGATCGGTATTTCGTCAGCGATGTTCCGTGGTTCGCTGCTCGATCGCACGCTCAACGTGCTCACGCTGTCGACGGTGGCCGTGCCGGAGTTTCTGATCGCCACCATCGCGGTGCTGATCTTCGCTGTCAAGCTGCGCTGGCTGCCGGCGCTGTCGTATCTCTCGGAAGTGCATTCGTTCGGCGCGCTGCTGCGCATCTACGCGATGCCGGTCATGACGCTGTGCTGCGTGATTGTCGCGCAGATGGCGCGCATGACGCGAGCCGCGGTGCTCGATCAGCTCAATTCGTCGTATGTGGAAATGGCGGTGTTGAAGGGCGCGTCGCCTGCGCGCGTGGTGCTGCGGCATGTGTTGCCCAACACCATCGGCCCGATTGCCAATGCGGTGGCGTTGAGCCTGTCGTATCTGTTCGGCGGCGTGGTGATCGTGGAATCGATCTTCAACTATCCTGGCCTCGCGAGCCTGATGGTGGATGCCGTCACCAATCGTGACATGCCGCTCGTGCAGGGCTGCGTGATGGTGTTCTGCGCAGCGTATCTCGCGTTGGTGTTGATCGCCGACCTGTGTCAAATCGTATCCAATCCGAGGCTGCGTCGATGATGAGCCAACCTACCAATCCCCACGTTCCTCATGTTCCCCATGCCAGCACCGAGCTGTACGACCTGGGCCTCGATGAACCCACCGTCGAGCCGCTGGTCGTCGAGACGGCAACGCTGAAGCAGGGCCTGTTGAAACGGCTGGTGCACCGTTTCTCCGTGCTCGGCCTGATCGGCCTCGTGCTGGTGACTTTCTGGCTGATCGTCGCGTTCATCGGGCCGCTGGTTGCACCGTATAAAGGCGGCACGCTGACGTCGACGGAGATTTTCGGCCGCTATAGCGCGGCATATCCGCTCGGCACCGACTATCTCGGCCGCGATATGTTGAGCCGGATTCTCTACGGCGCGCGCTATACGATGGGCCTCGCGCTGGCCGCAGCCGTGCTCGCCAGTTTGATCGGCACGTTCTTCGGTTTGCTCGCCGCGGTGTCCGGGCGCTGGGTCGATGAAATCCTGAGCCGTCTGTTCGACGCGTTGATTTCGATTCCGAGCAAGGTGCTCGCGCTCGTGGTGATCGCGGCGTTCGGTTCGTCGATCCCGATGTTGACGACGGTTGCCGCTTTGGCCTACATCCCCGGCGCATTCCGTATTTCGCGCTCGCTCGCGGTGAACCTGATGGGTCTGGAGTACGTGCAGGTGGCGAGAGCGCGCGGCGAGGGCATCTTCTATATTGCACGCGTCGAAGTGCTGCCGAACATGATTCATCCGATGCTCGCCGATTTTGGTTTGCGCTTCGTGTTCATCGTGCTGCTGCTGAGCGGGCTGAGTTTCCTCGGCCTTGGCGTGCAGCCGCCGAATGCTGATTGGGGGTCGCTCGTGCGCGAGAACATCGGTGGTTTGTCCGAGGGCGCGCCTGCCGTTCTGATGCCGGCCGTTGCGATTGCGACGCTGACCATCGGCATGAATCTGCTGATCGACAACTTGCGGCGCCGTGGCCGTAGCCATGGAGGTGCATGATGGCTGATCGGGACATGATTGAAGTGAAGGGCCTGCGGGTCGTCGCCGGTGCGGCGCCGGGGCCGGTGACGGAGATCGTCAAGGGCGTCGATTTTTCGGTGAAGAAGGGCGAGGTGCTGGCGCTGATCGGCGAGTCGGGCTCGGGTAAGACGACCATCGCGTTGTCGTTGCTCGGTTATGCGCGGGCAGGATGTTCGATCAGCAGTGGCTCGGTGCGCGTCGGCGAGGTGGATGTGCTGTCGCTCGATGCCAAGGGCCGTCGCGCACTGCGGGCACGGACTGTGGCGTATGTTGCGCAGAGTGCGTCGGCAGGGTTCAATCCGGCGCGCACGATCATGGATCAGGTGACCGAGCCCGCATTGCTGCATCACTTGATGACGAAAGACGCCGCGCGCGCGAAAGCGATCGACCTGTTTCGCGCGTTGGCGCTGCCCGCGCCGGAGACGATCGGCGAGCGGTATCCGCATCAGGTGTCCGGCGGCCAGTTGCAGCGCTTGATGGCCGCGATGGCGTTGATCACCGATCCCGCGGTGGTGGTGTTCGACGAGCCGACCACCGCGCTAGATGTCACCACGCAGATCGAGGTGCTTGCGGCCTTCAAGAAAGTGATTCGTGAACTGGGCACGACCGCCGTGTACGTGTCGCACGATCTGGCTGTGGTCGCGCAGATGGCGGACCGCATTGTCGTGCTGAATGGCGGCGCGGTGAAGGAGAACGGCGTGGTCGCGCAAGTGCTCGACGCGCCTGTGGATGCTTATACGCGTCAACTGCTCGCCGCTACACGTCGTCCGGAAGCGGAGCTGGAGACGCCGCAGAGTCTCGGCAAGCACATCCCGCCGCTGCTCGAAATTCGCGGACTCTCGGCGGGTTACGGACGTATCGATCGCTTCGGCAATCCCGCGGTGCGCGTGCTCGACGACGTCAGTTTGTCGATTCCGCGCGGCAGCACGCTCGGCGTGATTGGCGAATCCGGTTCCGGGAAGACGACGCTCGCGCGCGTGGTGGCCGGTCTTGTCGATCGTGCGGGCGGCGAAGTGTTGTTCGACGGCAAGCCGTTGCCCGCACAACTGTCGCGCCGCACGCCGGAGCAGTATCGCCAGATCCAGATCGTGTTCCAGAACGCCGACACGGCGCTGAACCCGAGTCATTCGATCGCCGATATTCTGGGCCGCCCGCTCGCGTTCTATCACCATCTGAGTGGCTCGGCTGCGAAAAAACGCATGCTCGAACTGCTCGATCTGGTGAAGCTGCCGGCCTCGATTGCCACGCGCACGCCTGCCGGACTGTCCGGCGGCCAGAAGCAGCGCGTAAATCTGGCGCGCGCGCTTGCGGCCGATCCTGCGTTGATCCTTTGCGACGAAGTGACCTCCGCGCTCGATACGGTGGTCGGCGCGGCGATCCTCGACCTGCTGGCCGAATTGCGCCGTGAACTCGGCGTGTCTTACATGTTCATCAGCCACGACATCTCGACCGTGCGCGCCATCTGCGACGAAGTGATCGTGCTGTACGCGGGGCATCGCGTGGAAGCCGGGCAACGCGATGTGCTCGCAGCGCCGCCGTATCACCCGTACACGGAATTGCTGGTGGATTCGGTGCCTGCTTTGAAACCGGGCTGGCTCGATGCGCGCCGCGAGATCGGTTGTGCCACGTTGCCGGCGATGGGTGAGTGCGCGGATATTCCCGAGTTGTGCGCGTTCCGCGCGCGCTGCCCGGTGCGTATCGACGGTATGTGCAATATGACGCCGCCGTCCTTGAAGAAACTACCTTCGGGCGCGGAGATTCTTTGCCATCATCCGGCCGCCGAGTTGAATCGCTTGCAGACCGAAGAGGTGGCCCCGGTATGAACGGACGATTTGTGCGGCTCGCGGAGACGGGCCGCAAGACGTTTTCGATTACCGTAGACGGCGTCGAGCGCGAGGCCGCCGAGGGCGACACGTTGATGGTTGCCTTGCTGACCGGTGTGAGCACGTTGCGCGATTCCGAATTCGGCGATGGCCGCCGGGCCGGTTTCTGTTTGATGGGCGCGTGCCAGGATTGCTGGGTCTGGACCGCGCAAGGCGAACGCATGCGGGCGTGCAGTACGCCTGCGGCGCCGGGCATGTCGATCGTGACGAAGCTGGCCGAAGCTGCGGAGGGTGTATGGCCCCGCGTGTAGTGATCATCGGCACCGGGCCGGCGGGCGTGCGCGCTGCACAGGCGCTGGTCGAAGCGGGGCTGCGGCCGACGGTCATCGATGAAGGACGGCGTGACGGTGGCCAGATCTATCGGCGGCAACCGGAAGGGTTTTCGCGCAGCTACGAAACGCTGTACGGCACCGAGGCTGAACGCGCCGCTTCGCTGCATCAAAGCTTCGATGCGCTGAAGAACAAGATCGATTATCTGCCGGAGACGTTGGTCTGGAATATCTCGCCGAACACCGTGCATCTGGCAAGCGGCATACGCTACCAGACGCTAACGTTCGATTCCCTGATTGTTTGCAGCGGCGCGACGGATCGGCTGATGCCGGTGAAGGGCTGGCACCAGGCCGGTACGTATAGCCTCGGCGGCGCGCAGGTCGCGCTGAAATCGCAGGGCTGCGCGATCGGCTCGCGCATCGTGATGATGGGCAGCGGGCCGCTGCTGTATCTCGTGGCCGCGCAATACGTGAAGGCGGGTGCACAAGTGGCCGCAGTGCTCGATACGTCGACATTCATGCAGCGTGTGGCTGCGCTGCCGCGTTTGCTGGCGATTCCCGCCGCGCTCAAAAAGGGGATTGCGTTGACGCGTGTGTTGGCAAAGGCTCGCGTGCCGGTTCATCGCGGCGTGCAACCTTTGGAGATCAAAGGCTCGCCGCAAGACGGCGTAAGCGGCGTCCTGGTTGCTTTGGCCGACGGCGAGCTTTTAGAGCTGGCATGCGATGCCGTCGCGCTCGGTTATCACCTGCGTCCGGAGACTCAGCTTGCGGACCTCGCCGGGTGCCGCTTCCTGTTCGACGACAACGCGCAGCAGTGGCTTCCGCAAATCGACGACGACGGCCGTAGCAGCGTCAAGGGCGTCTACCTGGCGGGCGATGGCGCAAGAGTGCGCGGTGCGGATGCAGCCGAACGTTCGGGGCGCCTCGCGGCTTTGGCGGCGTTGCGCGATCACGGCATGCAGGTCGGAGGCGTCGAGCAGTTGCGCGCCGAACTCGCACGTTTCACGCGCTTTGCCACGGGCCTGCGGGAAGCCTTCCCATGGCCGGCGAAATTCGCCGCGTCCTTGCCGGATGAAACGATCGTCTGCCGCTGTGAAGCAATTACAGCCGGCGAACTGCGCCGTGTGGTGCACGCGACCGGCGCGCAGGAAGCCAATCGCGCGAAGGCGTTTTCGCGCGTCGGCATGGGCCGCTGTCAGGGGCGCTATTGCGGCCACGCAGGCGCGGAAATCATCGCGGCGGCGGCTTGTGTGCCGTTGTCTTCGGTGGGACGGTTGCGCGGCCAGGCGCCGGTCAAACCGCTGCCTGTGGCGCTTACCGAAGAGGTGAGCGAATGAGCGCGACGACTACAAACGAAGCCGATGTGATCGTGATCGGCGGCGGCATCATGGGGACGACAACCGCCTTCTTCCTGCGTCAGCGCAAGCGTTCGGTGATCCTGCTCGAACGTGGACTCACGGGACAGCAGGCGAGCGGCGTGAACTTCGGCGGCATTCGTCGGCAGGGGCGCGCGCTACCGCAACTGGCAATGGCGAATCGTGCGCTGCGCACATGGCAACGCTCCACGGAACTGCTTGGCGAGGACATCGAGTTTCTGGCGTCGGGCCACACACGCGTGTGCTACCACCAGAAAGACGTGGAGAATTTCGATCAATATGCGATCGACGCCCGCGCGTATGGTCTCGACCTCAACGTGCTGCACGGCGACGCCATGTTCCAACGCTTTCCGTTTCTCGGACGCGAGGTGCTGGCGGCATCGATTTCGCCACTCGATGGCCACGCCAATCCGCGTCTCGCCGCGCCTGCGTTTGGTCGTGCGGCCGCGCGGCTCGGTGCCCAGGTGATCGAGAACACTGAGATCGTGCGCGTCGAAAAAGACGGTGAGCGGTTTCGCGTGGAGAGCGCAGGCGGTGACGTGTATTGGGCCGCGCAACTCGTGATCTGCGCGGGCGCTTGGGCGAGCCGCCTCACCGAACAGTTCGGCGAACCCGTTCCGCTCGTCGCGAGTGGACCGCAGATGGCGGTGACCGAGCCGGTGCCGTATGTGTTCAAGTCGTCGATGGGGGTGTTCACATCGATCAAGGAAGAGAGCATCTATTTCCGCCAGATTCCGCGCGGCAATATCATTCTCGGCGGCGGTCCTGCTGGGCCCGCCGATGCCGTGATGAGCCGCGCATCGGTCCTGCCGCGCAATACCGTGCGACAAGTCGCGCAGTTGCGGCGGCTCGTGCCCGCGATGGCGCCGCTGCATGTGATTCGCGTGTGGAGCGGCGTGGAAAGCTATCTGCCTGATGGCGAGCCGGTGATCGGCCCGAGCAGCAAGGTCGACGGTCTTTACTACGCATTCGGCTTCTGCGGCTCGGGTTTTCAGATCGGTCCGGGTGTTGGCGAGACGCTGGCCGAGCTCGTCGATACAGGTAGTACGGACATTCCCCTCGACGTGTTTTCCGTTACCCGGTTCGCGAAGCAAGCCGCGCCCCGCTCGACCATCGCGACGCCATGAAACAGTCCATCAGTCTCAATGCCGCCCGGGCGTTTATCGAAGCCCATTTCGACGAGCCGGTGACGCTCGCGCAACTCGCCGCGCTGTCCGCGCTCAGCGTGTCGCGCTTCGCGACGGTGTTTCGTCAGCAGTATGGTTCGTCACCGTATCGCTATCTGTGCGGGCTGCGGATTCAGCGGGCGCAGACTCTGTTGCTCGAAGGTGTGCCGGGATCGGTCGTTGCCACGGAGGTGGGATTCTTCGATCAAAGCCACTTTGGCCGGCATTTCAAACGATGCTGCGGGATGACGCCCAGCATGTTCATCGCGCGCGCCGGTGCGAACGCGGCAAAACACGGCGGCGTCGTTCAGACTACTGCGCCGCGTTCAGCTTCCGCCATAACGTCGTCTTGCTGATGCCGAGTGCCTGGCAAACCGCATCGCGATCGCCATCGCAGGCGGCGAGGGCGGCGCGGATTTCGTCTGCTTCCACGTGACGGCTGCGCTCGCGTAACGTTAGCGCTGCTTTCTTCGTGCGCGCTTGGGGCAGCTCGAAGATTTCAGGCGCGACGGTGCGCAGTACCTCGCGCGTGAAGAGGGTTTCTGCTGCGCCGTTTGAGTCAGTGCCCGTGCCCACGTCCGCATCTGCCAGTTCAACCGCAATCCGTTCAATCACGTTCTGTAGTTCACGCACGTTGCCCGGCCAGGTGTAGCGCTTTAACGGCTCACTGAGACTAGCGAGGACGCGTCTCGCCGCATCCGCATGGGGCAGGCGAGCCGCCAGTCTCGGCTCACGCGACGCCGCCTGCAGCAACAATTCGACCGCGAGCGGCAGCAGATCGGTTGGCCGCTCGCGCAGCGGCGGCAGCGCGATGCTCAGAATGTTGAGCCGGTAGTAAAGGTCCGCGCGAAAACTGCCCGCCTCGATCCCTTCAGTCAACGCGCGATGCGTTGCCGCGACGACCCGGATGTCCACTCGCGTCGGCTCAGTCGAACCCAGCCGCACGACTTCACGTTCCTGCAGCACACGCAATAACCGACTCTGCAACGACAGCGGCATCTCGGCGATTTCATCGAGAAACAGCGTCCCGCGGTGCGCCACCTCGATCAGCCCCGCCTTGCCGCCTTTGCGTGCACCGGTGAACGCGCCTTCCTCATAACCGAACAACTCGCTCTCGAGCAACGCCTCAGGAAACGCGCCGCAATTGATGGCGACGAAGGCGAAGTCGCGCCGCGCGCTCAACTGATGCATGCTCTGCGCGACCATCTCCTTGCCGGTGCCGCTTTCGCCGAGAATCAGCACGGTGGCGTCCGATTTCGCGTAGCGCTGCACGAGCGTGCGGACCCGTTCGATCGAATCGGATACGCCGACGATATCGCCAAGCTGATAACGCGCGCTGAACTGCTGCACGCGCTGGCGCGAGCGCAACGTGCGGTCGAGCCGTTCGACCGCGCGCGATTCCTGAAACGTCAGCACGGTGCCTGCCGCCGAGCTGCTGCTCGCGAGCGGCCCGCGATGTACGACGTAGCTCGCGCCACGTACCGTGCAGAACGTGTCGCCGTCTGAGTCCGGCAAGCTGCCGGCGAGATCCGGCGCGAGCTCGAGCAGCGCCCGGCCCACTGCCTGTGCCGCATCGATGCCGAGCACGCTGGCAAGGCGCTGGTTCATCGCTTCGACGCGCCCTTGCGCATCGAGCGCGACGACGCCGTCGCGCAGATGCTGCAGCAGATTGTCGAGCCGTTGACGCCGAACTGTTTCGCGGCGAGTGGCCTGTGCGACTTCGAGTGCGGTATCGAACGCGGCGCGTACCGAGGCGCGTGAGTACAGAAACACCGCGCCCATGCCGGCGTTCGCCGCGAGGTCGGCAATGAGCCCCGGGCCGACCACGGCCTGGATGCCGCGATCGCGCAGATCGAGAACGACACTCTCCGCATCCTGCGCCGACTGATACGACGCAAATGTCACATCGATGCCGTACGCGGCGATGAAGCGCCGCACTTCGTCTGGCGTGTCGCCGTGCGTGACGAGTGCGACCCTGGCGCCGTCGCGCCGCGCTCGCGCAAGCGCGTGCATCACGTCGAAGCCGGTTGGGCCGATCAGCACGACCGGTACGCTGACACGCGTTTTCAGATACGCGCCGTTGGAGCCGCCGGCAATCACGACATCCGGACGCCCGGCACCGACCGCGTCGATCTCATGCACGGCGTCTTCGAAGCCATGCGAGACGATGCGCAGATCGGCGCGTTCGACGTACTCGCCGGCAATGTCGAAGAACAGATCACGCAGACGGCTGATGCTGACGGCCCAGATGCGAGGGCGCTGCGCGGGGTCGAAGGGGGGCGTGCTCACGGCGGGGGCTCGTTGTCTGGAGAGAGAGGCGGGAAGGACGAGAGGTTCGCCTATTATGCACCTGTCGTTTTCGAATTTGAAATCTTCGATTTCACTTATGAAATCAGGCGGCGAGGTGGCCAGGACATGATTTTTTGTTAAATCAGGCACTTAGCGGCGTGCGTTCCGCATGGCCCATTCTTTGCGTTATAGCCTCCGTTTTCACCGGTTACCGCATCGAAACCCTGAAAGACAAGCTCGGCGCGCTGATTGCCGCACGAACGCAACCCCGCAGTTGGAGACGAAATGATGAGTGAAGCCGATAACAGCACGCCGAACGCAGGCGCCTTCAAACCGAAGAAATCCGTCGCCCTGTCCGGCGTGACGGCTGGCAACACTGCCCTTTGCACGGTCGGCAAGACCGGCAACGATCTGCATTACCGCGGCTACGACATTCTCGACATCGCCGGTGCATGCGAATTTGAAGAAATCGCGTATCTGCTGGTCCACGAAAAGCTGCCGACGCAGGCCGAACTGACCGCCTACAAGACGAAGCTCAAGGCGCTGCGCGGTTTGCCCGCGAACGTCAAAGCCGCGCTGGAATGGATTCCGGCCGCCGCGCACCCGATGGATGTGATGCGCACTGGCGTGTCGGTGCTCGGCACCGTGCTGCCTGAGAAAGACGACCACAACCTGCCGGGCGCACGCGACATCGCCGACAAGCTGATGGCATCGCTCGGTTCGATGCTGCTGTACTGGTACCACTACTCGCACAACGGCAAGCGCATCGAAGTCGAAACCGATGACG
>NZ_VOSW01000041.1 GCF_009690905.1 Paraburkholderia madseniana | reverse complement strand
ACCAGCGCACTGGTCGCAAGCACTATCGATCCGAACTGCAGCGTGCGCAGCGTGGCGCCGTTTAGAAGCTTCATCGCCTATCTCCAAAGAAAGTCATTCACAATTGACCGGCACCAGCGCCCGTCCGTCGCTTACACCCTGCAAACCGTTTCCGCAGACGCCATGTGAAAGCGCAGCGCCCGTCGATACAGCCGGTACACCCGCTTGCGGCTTCGGCTTCGTTTCGCCACTACCGGGGCGCCCATAACGCAGGTACGCATCACGCATCCGGTAAAGCTGGGTCGAGAAGTACTCGCCGCTAAAGCGGCCCTGATTCAGCAGGAACTGCTGCGTGCTGTACGGGAAGGTCATGTTCTCCGCTCCATTGGCCGACAGATAATTCGTCGATCCCACCCGCGTGCGGAAATCAAGCCCGAACTGTTCCGAGCCATAAACCTGACTGATCCCCGGCTTCATGCCCTGGCGCAACGTCAGCGGGAAGCTGATTGCTGCGCCCACAAACGTGCCCTGCCCGCTATGTTCGCCGTGCACGCTCACCGAAACGTCGTCGAACCAGCGCGTCAGCGTCGCGACCGGTCCCTTGTCTCCACCCACAAAACGCGCCACGCCCGCTTCGATCCACAGCTTCCAGGACGGCTGCACCCAGCGGTAAGTCAGCTCGGCATTCTTCACACCCGGCAATTCGTCATGGCCCGGCTCATGGTGCAAATAGGCAAGCCGCAAGCGGATCAGGTCAGGACGGCCCGGCACGAAGACCGTTGTTTCGTTTTGCACACCCACGTACGAGTAATCGAACTTGCCGACCGATGCCACGTTGAACACTTGCGGAATGATCCAGAAGCTTTGTGCCAATGCGACCGCGTTCAGGCCGCCGCGCAGGCGGTAATTGCTGAACACACGGCCTTCGTCCATGTTCTTCGTGTTGTAGATCGGCGCGATATAACTCGCGTACAACTCCGCGCCGCGCCACAACGGCACGAACCCTTCAATGTTGGCGCCGAGCGAAATGTCGAAGTTGCCGTACTCGGTGCCGTACAGGTAACTGACGATCGGTTCGATCTGAATCCGCGTCAGCCCATGCGTATGCTCGTTGCCATGCCATGCGATCGAATCCGCGTCGTAAGTCGGACGCGTGCGCATCGTCATTGACGCGCTTGCGGCCGTCGGCGCACCGCCCGCAACGAACTGCGCAAACGCATCGCGATCGACAATGACTTCGCCTAACGGCTCATTGGCCTTCTTGATCACCACGTGAATCTTGTCCGTCCCGTGCGGCGCATTCACGCTTGCCACGCCAAGCGCAATGCCGAGCGCGTCGGCTTCGTTCTGGTTGTAGCGGTGGTTCTCGTACTCAACAACCAGATCGCGACCGCTCATCCCGACACGCACACGCTCGAGGCCGGCGGCAAAGAGTTGCGCGGCGATTTCATCGAGCGCGGAGGTGTCCAGCGCCTCTGGAATAGCGGGAGACTGCGCGTCCGACGATTTGGCCGTCACATCACTCAGCATCACAGACGCATACGACTGCAGCGGTGGCACATACGTAATCGGTGCCGCAGCCAGCGCATTGTTGTTGACTGTGGCGGCACGCATATCCACCGGTTGCAGGCTGGCGAGACGGATGGGACCGTCATCGTTGGCATCCGCAGTCTGCGCGACCGGCACCTGCGGGCCCTCGCACAAACCGTCTGCACACCGCGCACTGCTAAAGCGTTTGCCCAGCGGAATCTGAATGCCCACCGAGAACGACGTCCGCGGCGACACACCGTCCGTCGAGCGGATCGAACGCATGAACGTGCCGATCACGTTCGCATCGGCGAGCCAGCTAATCCGCGGAGACTGATAGCGCACGCCGGCGTAAGGCGTCTTCGAATCGTCTTCTGCAAGCAGCGACAAGCCCGTGTTCCACAGCGAGACCTGCGCGCCGCCGAACAAACCATCGAGGCGATCGCCCTGGCCGTAACCGGCGGTCAACGTCACCGGTCCAAATGCTTGCGACACCACGCCGTACTTCGAACGGAAGAAATGCGTCTGGCCGCCAATGTCGGTCACACCGAACGCAATGCTCGGCTGATACTTGAAGAACTTCGGTACTTCGAGCTTGACATCACCCATCAGGTGACGAAACAGGAAGTGGTCGGCGCCGCTGAATGGCGCGTGGACATCAGCCGGGTAATTGGCGAGTCCGCCGGAGAACTCCACATAAGGCAGCAACCCCACCGCGCCCCAATACATTTGCGCGCCCGTCGCTTTCTTCCCGTAGCGCGGATCGATGTAGTTGTTGTACTGCGCCTCCACCATCCCTTCGGGCAGTGCAAACGCATACGGAATGACCAAACCGCCCGCCTGCCCGAGTGCATTGAGCGCAGGGTCGGCCGCGTGCGCCGAAGCGGAAAACGCTAAGGCTGCAGCAAGCGTCAACGCGCTCGGCGCCGATCGGGGTTGTTGTCCGCGTAATTTCATGGCCATGTGTTTTTTATTGTGTGCAGGTGTCAGTACGCGTTGCTATGAACCAGACCCTTCGCTATCGTCGCCGCAACAATCCGCATGTCGAGCCCGAACGACCAATTGCGCAGGTAATACAGATCGTGTTCGACGCGTCCTTGCATCTTTTCGATCCGGTCTGTCTCCCCTCTGAATCCGTTGATCTGTGCCCATCCTGTGATCCCCGGCTTTATCCGGTACCGATGGATGTAGCCGTTCACCACTTTCTGATAAAGCTCGTCGTGTTCAATCGCATGAGGCCGCGGCCCCACTACCGACATATCGCCGCGCAGTACATTGAAGAACTGCGGCAACTCATCCAGGCTAGTACGTCTGAGAAACGCACCCACTCGCGTAATACGCGGATCCCCTCGCGTGGCCTGTTTCACCACGCCCGTTTCTACGGCGTGAGGACGCATCGAGCGAAACTTATAGATCTTGAAGATGCGTCCATCCGCACCCTTGCGCTTCTGCGTGAAGAACACGGGTCCACGCGAAGACAGCTTGACGGCAATCGCAATCGCGATCAGCACCGGGGCAAGCGCAACCAGCGCGCAAGCGGCGAACGCGCGATCGAAAATCTCTTTCTTCACCAAGGCGCGAGCCGGCACCGGCGATGCAACCAGGTTGATCGCAGGCATTCCGATCAGATCGATCATGCCGCTATCGAACAGCGCAACGCTGCGCATATCAGGTACAAAGCGCACGTTCACGAGGTCGTCGCGAAACTCAGCCACAAAGCGCGACAGCGTGCGTTCCTCGGAAAGCGGTAACGCAAGCCACAACTCCTGCACATCGTTGGATCTCACGTAGGCGGCGAACTTGGTGATGTCGTCGTACACCGGCACACCTGAACCTATCGTCCCCATCACCGGCCGCACATCAAAGGCCGCCACTGCACGAAATCCACTAGTCGTCGAGCCCTCAATATTGCGCACGACCTGGTGGCAATGCGACCCGCATCCCACCACCGCAACCCGGCGGAGATTCATCCCCGCGTGCCGGACGCGTGCAAGCACGGCGCGCACAGCGAGACGCGACCCAATCAGCGCACCGCCCGTCATTGCCATCCAATAGGCAAACCAGAGGCGCGAGATGAAATCCGTACGATGCAGCGAGAACATCAGTGCGAGACCACAGCCTTGAACCACGAACCACGCTAGCGATACCTGACCGGCCATGCGCAGCATTGCCCGTCCACGCCATGAGCCGTACACGCCGAATGCGGGGAACAGAACCAACGTAAACGCCGCAGCAAACGCAACGAAGGCGGTATCGATACGGCTTTGCATGAGATCTTCAAATCGCACTTGCGAAGCGGCCACCGCCCCGGCGACGACGAGCATCACGTCGAGCAAGCGCGCGATCAGGCTTTGCAACCCCGGTATCGTTCTTCTTTGCTGCGCAAAATTCGCCGTATCCATTTTTATCCCCCACGCTGGTCTCTCGCGCCAAACGTTCTTGTCGAGCTGCTCAACTTGTGTTCGCTTCAACAGCTCATGTCGCTCGTACTTCCACCACCACGCTCTTCGCAACAACACCACCCCGGCACGCGAAGAAGCGCGCAATGCAAAACAACCTGGATGTCACTCATCCAGCGCGAAACCAAGCGACTGGACGTTCCTGAACAACGATGGGGGATTGACTACCGGCCATTCGCACCCGTCCAACCTGGGTACTCAGGCAAAACGCCGCCACGATGAATCCGAACAAAAGATCACACCGCTTGTGCGTTGAGGAAACCGACCTGATAACCCCCGACCAGGCCAGTCGTTGATTCGAACTTCACCAACACTTACTGCTTGTCTTGTCAGTCTTGTGCACCGCACACCCTATAAAGCAGCAAGCATGCCAATCTTTAAATTTCTTTCACAATTGGTCCGGGCAAATTGGGCAAGCGCTTGTTAGATATAAGTTTTCGTCCGAGCCCGTCGTTCGGAAAACAAGTGAAAAAAGACGCGGAATCGTGTGCGGTAACGCGCCCGTTACGTAACACCGCCCGTAACGGTCTCGATCGATTGGGGGACGTCAGTGGGAAGTTGCGAAGCGCGGTAAATGTCTGAGGAAAGGAGAGCAGAGAGGGGTTCTTGTGCAGCGCGAGCAGCGCTCCAGATGTAAGTCGAATCGTCTCGACGGTCGATTCATCAGAGCACCACGCGTCGATACGGTCGCGAGCAGTCACCGGTCGTTTTAAACAATTCGCGTCAAGATTTCTACTTTGGGCACATGGTTTGCTCACCCCAAGGCATCGATACTGCCTTTTCGCAAGCTCGCCTAAACCGCGTGCTCCATGGCTGTCGTGACAGGCGGGTCCTGTGAACCTAAGCGGAGGTTATTAATATGTTGGGAACCATTCTTCTGATTGTGCTGATCCTTATCCTCATCGGTGCGTTTCCGACGTGGCCGCATAGCCGTTCATGGGGTTACGCACCGACCGGTGGTATTGGCATCGTGTTGATCATTGTGATCGTGTTGCTCGTCGCCGGCGTGATATAGCCGAATTGAAGTAGTCAGGTCAGCAGTAAAACTGAACGGGCACGCCGGATGCTGAGTCACCATCGTATTCAACCGTTGATACGAAAGGAGATCACATCATGCCTTACCTACTTGGCTGGCTTCTCGGCGTCCCGTTGATCGTACTGGTCATCCTGTACCTCATTTTCCACTAATCCTTTGCAACATAAGCAGTTCACCTGAAGATCAATCCGCGCGGCCCTGCCTGTCCCGGCGGCCGCGCGCCTCCCGAGACGTTCGCACCCTGCGTGTCACCCTCCTCCCGTCAGCGCAAAAATCACGCGTCGACATACCTGCCTTTTCACTTGCGCTGTATAAAACGGTGCGTAAAACTAGGCCTATTAGCCCGCGCAAAATGCCATATCTGCATACGCACGCACACGCTGCGTACGAGCAAGGAGGGACCGATGGCAAACAACGAATACACGCTGTCACACCAGGACGTGGTGAAGGCAGTGATCATTCATCAGAACATTCATGAGGGCTTCTGGACGCTGAACATCAATTTCAACGTCGCTGCCACTCATGGTCCGCTCGTGCCGGACCCCTGCCTCGCCGTAACGATCAAGGGCATCGGTATCATGCGGGCCTCGCCTGCCGATCCACTTGCCGTCGACGCCACCCTCGTCAATCCGACGGCGCCTGAACCTGTTGTGAGCGCTGTGCATATAGCGGCCGCCGTCAATGGCGCGCACGAAGGCGGCATGCAGTTCTGTCGCGACGTGTATCGCAATGTCGCCGTACAAAGTGCGACCAGAGCGCCGACCAAGACAAGCTGAAGAGCGGGAGAAGTTGTTGATTTGCCGGCGTTGCGCGTCGCCGCCGCGGCACTCGAAGATCGTTCAAGGAACGCGTACGGACGGTTGGTGTCGGCAAGAATTCAGTTAAGAAAATGCACCATGCCCGGCGAGCGCGTCTTCCGGCGCGGGTAACACCGGAATCCGCCCGCGTGCTGCTTTTCCTGTGAAGGCAGCGAGACACCGGATGGCAGCTTGTGGCCGCGCAAGACCGCAGGCCCGAGGCCGGCGACCCGGACGGTTGTCCCGGGCATGAATGCACCCTGAAAATATACCCGGACGCAGGCTGGATATGCTTCCTAAAGCGATACGCCCACCCGCCTGACGCAGGACGATCTTCCTTTAAAATGGCATTTATCTGAATAAACTTCCGAGAATGCCATGACCACCCGAAATCGCCCACTGGACAACCAGGATCGGAAGATCATGCGCGAGTTGCAGAAGAACGCGCGCCTGAGCAACGCCGAACTCGCCGAACTGGTCGGCATGTCGACCACGGCGTGCTGGAATCGCACGCGTCAGTTGGAGACGGAGGGGTACATCCGCGGCTACGTCGCGTTGCTCGATCAGCAGAAGCTCGGCTTCGCCGACGTGGTGCTGCTCGAAGTCACGCTCGACCGTCACGACGACGACGCCCTCGCCCGCTTCGGCGCCGAACTGGCGACGTTGACTGAGGTGCTGGAGGCGTATCTGGTGTCAGGCGATTACGACTACCTGGTCAAAGTGGCAGTCGACGGGACGGCCGGCTACGAGCGGTTTCTGCGCGAGAAGCTCTATAAGATCGCGGGCATTCGCCATAGCCGCTCGATGTTTGCCCTCCGCTGCATGAAGAGCATTCCGTCGATTGCGATCTAGTTCGGTTTGCGGAAGAAACAGCATAGAAGCGCCGCGCAGTCCGCTGTGGACCGCCACGCGATCGCTGCCTCCACAGCATTCGCGCGGCCCGGCGCTTCCAGACATCACGTTGCGCCATTCAGTGCTTATGGTGCAGCCAGTCCTTGATCGGATGCGTGTGCAGCCAGCGGGCGACCGGTCGGTCGTTGTGTTCCCGCCTGTAACGTATCGCGGTAAATATCACGATGCATAGCACCACCGCGATTCCCACTACAAAACTGGTCATCGACTCGGTCATGGCAACCTCCTTTGAGGTCAGAACCATGCCTGTATTTTAGGTGACCAGAGAAATAGCGACTGCCGTTCTCATTCGTCTGCGGAGACCGCGACTCGTCGCAGCACGGTCATCGGACCGAGCCTGTTGATGACTTCCATCTGGGCTGCGTCTCGCACGAAGAGCGATCCCGCGAACCCCAGCGCATTCACTGAAATTCCCTCGACACATTCCGAAGACCTTGGCACGAGCAGCATCCATCGAGGGGCGACAAGCAGGTTGTACGGTGCCGACTGATGAAGTTCTCCGTTCGCCTCAACCGCTTGCAGGCCAACCGCTTCGAGCAACGTGTGGTAGCAATCGAAAGCGGCGTGTGCGGCGTGCCTTGAGGCGGCAGGCGCCAGTTCCAGATGGGCGAACGCGTGCCTGAAATCCAGACCGGGTACCTTGCGAATCGGACCGTCCATGCACGCGGATGCAAGGACGGACTCGATAGGGAGCGGCGGGCCTGATTCTCCAAGCGGCAGCGGCACGATCTGCAGATGCTTGTGGAGTTGACTCGCGCCGGCCTCCACGCCGCCGTTATAGAAACCCAGACCATCGAACTCAGCCATGCACTCGACCAATGCAGCAAAGTCCGTCAGATCGAGCAGCGTGTCCTGCGACTTGAAGCTGCGGGTGACGATCAGGAGATGATGGTCGATGACATTAAACTTGTTGAGCAAGGCGACGTGAGTGTCCGAGATATCGGCCACAAAGAGGTCCGGGTCATAAGGCAGGAACGGATTGAACGCACTGCGCGCCCCGGCGTTGGGCTTAGGCGCTTGTCGGGCTTCCTCCTTGCGAGTGAGGCTTGAGACCTCGCGGACCAGGAAGCGTACGCCACCTTCTTCGATCAGCGTCTGGGTTGTCTCGATCGGTCGCAGCGCACCACGACGCAGCGCATGCTCAGTCTGGCGCAGGATGGCCGGCCACAGGGTGTCGGGCTGGAGATGTAGGTGCTCCATGGATCACGTCAACCGGCGTGCATCTCGCGAACGCGCACGTCGCGGAATAAGCGTAACCACACCTACGCTTTGTAACCAATCGCGCGTAACAGGTCCTTGCGCCATTGAACGTCCTCCTCGTTTTCCACGCCGAGCGGCGGGAACCCGTCGACCACACCCAGGATACCGCGCCCCTGATCTGTCTCGGCAACCAGAATCTGCGTTGGATTCGCCGTCGCACAGAAGATCCGGCATACCTCCGGCACAGCCTTTATCGCGTTCAGCACATTGACCGGGAAAAAGCCATCGCCCAAAAAGATCAGGAAGCTATGGCCGGCCGCGATGGTCATGGCATTCCGGCACGCCAACTCGATCAGTTCGGCGTCGGTGCCGGACCGGCGCACGAGGCGTTTGCCCGATGCTTCACAAAAGGCCAAACCAAACTTGATACCCGGAACGGTACCCACCAGTGCCTCGTGCAGATCCTCGACAGACTTGATGAAGTGGCTTTGCCCCAGGATGAAGTTCGTCGCCTCGGGTTTGTCGATTGTTACCGTAAGCATTTGCATATCGGACCTCGCTCTGTGGCGTCAGGAACACCGGGGGAAGGTTGCTTTTGTCAGCGAATGTCAGCTCGTCAAGTTTCGCCAGACAGCGGATGCCTTCCACAATCAAGCCTAGTACGAACCAGCCGCCAGCGGAAGCGCGGGTCGCGGGTGGCGTCGTAGACCGGCGCGCACTGGCTGCGATGAGGCGTATGTCTGCGCATTTGCTGCACTAGAATTAATTTTCAGACTACCGGAAAGCGCCGGCGAGCCGTAGCTGGCCAGCGCAGGTGGAATTCGTGTTGGAGAAGCGCAATGCCGACGTACCAATATCGTTGCGAGAAATGTGGCGAGTTGTTCGAACACGCTGAACATCTCGCGGAACATGAGATCGCCCATCCGGTTTGCCCGAAATGCGGAAGCGAGGCGTGTCAGCACGTACCGACACCATTTGTCGCCAAGACGTCGAGAAAGAGCTGAGATCTGCTCCTTGAGCCCCCGCCAACGCTGGATGATTTTCGTCGCAAGCACAGGCGGCGCGCTCGAGGTATTCGATTTCGCCGTCTATGGTTTTTTCGCACAAAGCATTGGCCGCGAATTCTTCCCGGCACGAATGGGCGTGCCCGCAGAGACACTGTCGTTCGCGGTCCTGGCGGCCGGTTCCATGTCGAGGCTCGTGGGCGGCATCTTTCTCGGCCGGCTGGGCGACAAGTACGGCAGGCGCATTGTTTTCGCCTCGTCGGCGATGGTCGCTGCTGTGTCGACTTTGCTCATCGCAATACTTCCTTCATACGAATCACTGGGCGTTGCCGCGCCAATGCTCCTGGTTCTGCTACGAATCACACAGGGTTTGTGCCTGGGCGGTGAATTGCCGGGAGCAGTTATCTATGCCGTTGAAACAGCACACGCGAAACCCGGGATCTTATGCGGCATGGTGTTTCTCGCTGTCAATATTGCGCTGATGCTTGCCATCAGCATCAATCTCGGCGTGCAGGTGATTTTCACTTCGGATCAGGTCCGCGCATTCGGATGGCGGATCGGCTTTCTGGTTGGCGGTCTTCTAGGTCTGCTGAGTTTCGTTGTGCGGCGCACGTTGGCGGAAACCGATGAATATGCGGGGAGAGTGAGCGCCCGGCACCGGGAGCCGCTTGCTGTACTGTTCCGCAAGCATGCCGCGTCCGTGCTGACGGGCGTCGCTGCGGCGTCACTGGTGGGGGCGTCCAGTGGTCTCTTCGTGGCGCACATGCCAGCCTATCTTCAGACGCTGCACTATGACCCGCGGAAGATTGCGAGCGCCCAGACCCTGTATGTAACCGCCATCTCGGGCTGCATCCTAGTCACAGCGTACTTAGGCGATCTGCTGTCGCGACGTTACGTCTTCATGTCGGGGGCCGTACTGTCAGCGCTGTTCGCCCCTTTCTTTTACGTTGCGGTGACGCGTCATCAGGCCAGCTTGCCCCTGCTGTTTCTGATGGCCGGTGTCGTCGCCTCGTGTGCAAATGGAACCTACGCGTGTGCGATTGCGGAGATGTTTCCCGTCGACGTGCGATTCAGCGGCCTCGCCACCACTATGAATGTCGGTCTGGCTGCGCCGATGGCAATAGCGCCGCTCGCCGCAAGCATTCTTGCATCCACAACGAACTGGACATTTGCACCCGCGCTTGTCATGGTGCTTTGCGCGACATTCGCATTCGTTGCGTCGTTCCGAATGAAGCGTCACCGCCAGGAGGCCATAGGCGTCAAAATGGGCAATGAGTCGCTGTTGCAGGAGCGCAAATGAATCCTCAGGAGTTCGTCAGGATTGGCGACACCGAACTCGATATCCAGCGCTACGAATTGCGTCGGGCTGGACAGCAGATCCCTCTCGAACGCCTGCCGATGGAGTTGCTGATCCTGATGGCGTCCCGCGACGGACAACTCGTGACGCGCGCAGACATCGTCAGGGCGCTATGGGGAGGTAACGCTTTTCGCGAAACGGACAACAGCATTAATACAGCAATTAGAAAAATCCGGATTGCGCTAGACGAAAATCCCGATCACCCATTGCATCTGACAACAGTCAAGGGGAAGGGGTATCGCCTGAACGGCACGCGGACGTTGTCCGAAGAGCCTTTGCATATTCCCGCGGAAGCGGTCCGCGTGCTGGTGCTGCCCTTCGAAAACAAGACCGGCGATTCAAGCGAAGACAGTCTCTGCGACGCGCTCGCGGACGAGACCTCCGCCAACATCGGGGTGCTCAATCCCGAGCAGATTCTCGTCATTGCCAGGACAACGGCCGCCCGCTACCGGCGGGTAAATAAGAGCATCGCGGAAATCGCGCACGAGCTGTCAGTCGACTATGTGCTCGAAGGTTCGCTGACACGGGACGGAGGAAGGGTTCGCATCCTGGCGCACCTGATCCGCTGCGTCGATCAGGTGCAGATCTGGAGCCGTGCGCATGAACCGATGACACGGGGCGCACTGGATATCCAGAAAGAGGTCGGAACCGCCCTTGCTCAGGAGGTCTCGCCGGCGCTCGCGCAACAGCAGCAACACATGCTCGCAAGGCGTCTGCCGGTCGATCCGATGGCGCACGATGCCTACCTGCGTGGCCGATACTACTGGACCCGGCGCGTTCATTTCGATGCGGGGTTCGCCGCACATCATGCGTTAAACGACGAGGACTTCATTCGCGCGCGGAACTACTTCGAAAGTGCTGTCGATCGGGACCCGACCTACGCGCTCGGCTACGTCGGCTTGTCGAATATCTTCGGCTCGACCGCCACGCATGGGTTCTACGCGCCGTCGCAGGGTTACCCCAAAGCGCGCGAATCGGCACTTCGCGCTCTGGAACTCGACGCAAATCTTCCGGAGGCTCACCAGGCGCTTGCCGGTGTGCACTACTTCTACGACTGGGACTGGCTCCGTGCGGAAGCCGAGTTTCTGAAGGCATTGCGGCTCAACCCGAGCCATGCGGAAACCAGCCGCCTGTACGGACGGCTTCTACTGGTGCTCGGGCGAGAAGCGGAGGGAAGAGCGCAGTTCGAACTCGCCGAAAGTGTGGACCCACTGGGGTTCGAAGGTTCGCGCGTGTTCGGTCTAATACAGTCGGGCAGATACGAGGAGGTCATCCGCGAATATCTCGACACCGGGCACGGGAATAGATCGCCGTTGATCTACCAGTTGCTGGCTACTGCATTCGAAGTCCAGGGGCGGCACGAAGAGGCGATCGAAGCGACCGTCGATGCGTTGACACGGTGCAGCGAGTTCGCCCGGGCGGCGTCCATTCGGGCGATCTGGGACTCTGGTGGCTATCAGAAGGTTCTGCAGTGGTATCTGCAGGATTTACAGGCAAGGAGCCGAAAGCGCTATACATCGCCGCTCCTGTTTGCGGAATTGTACGCACGCCTCGCACAACCGGACGAAATGTTTCACTGGCTCGAGGCCGCGGTTGCCGAACGCTCGCCGCGATTGTGTGAACTGCGCACTAACCCATGGTTCCAGCACTATCGGTCGACGGGACGGTTCCGGAAAGTCGAAAAGCATGTTGGTTACTGATCGGGCGGTCGTGGCAAAGCCCGGAAGAAGCCTATGCATGCGGCTTGTCGACTTGGTACCGTTGGGCCTCCACTTGCACCGTCATACGTTGCGCGTATTACGCCCTTCGACGTGAAGGCCGGCGGGCGGCGCACGGCGCCGGTTCTTCATTGGCCGTGGTAGAGGTCGCCCCACAGGCGGCTTTGTTCTCCGCTTTGCCGTGAACGAATAAGGTCCTGGTAAACCTGTTGTCGCGTGAGCTTCGCTGCGGATCCTGATTCGCCTGCCGACGAGCTGGTTGTGCCGCCGACGTCCTGAGCGGCAGGTGGTGTTGCAGACTGCACCGGGTTGTCTTGCGCCCACGCTTGTCCAAAAATGAGGGCGACGGCGCACGTCGCCACGAGTCGAAGTGTTTTCATGTTGACTGACTCCAGCAAGGTAATGCGGACACGGTCAACAGACGAACAAACGGTTGGCCGCAATGGCGTTTCGAACGACTTCGCACGCGGCGTCTCGTTCGTAGCGCTTGCCTCATGTTGCGGTCGGACTACCGAAATCACTATCGAGGCAATCTGAAGAAATCGTTAACTTGCACGAGCCCGCGCACACCCGAGGCGGTAGGAGCGAAGCGTACGGGCGAAGCGCAGTCGTAAGCATCCGCTGACGACATAGTAAACTGCGTCAATCAGGAAGTGATCCTTGTCCGGCACGGCTGGCCGCGCCGGATATCGCATGTGAACGCAACAGCACAAGGACCTCATGAGTCGTCTCGTCGTCGTTTCAAATCGCACTGCCGACCCTCGCAAGCCTGCAGCCGGCGGACTCGCCGTAGCTGTACGCGAAAGCCTGCAACAAACTGGCGGGCTCTGGTTCGGCTGGAGCGGCAAGATCCGGGAAGCCGCGGATGGCGCGCAATCCGGCCACGGGGAAGTTCATGTCCAAACGGCCGGCAACGTCACGCTTGCGACGCTTGATCTGAGCCGCGAGGATCACGACACGTATTACCTCGGTTACTCCAACGATGTCCTATGGCCGGTATTCCACTACCGGCTGGACCTGGCCAATTTCGACACGCGATTCGCAGCGGGCTATCGCAGGGTCAACCAGTTATTCGCGCAAAAACTGCTGCCGCTCCTGAAGCCGGACGATCTCATCTGGGTTCACGATTACCAACTGATCCCGCTCGCAGCCGAATTGCGCGCCATGGGATGCACCAACCGCATTGGCTTCTTCCTGCATATTCCGATGCCGCCGCCGCTGATCATGGCAGCGATTCCGGAACACGAATGGCTGATGCGCTCGCTCTTTGCATACGATCTGGTGGGCTTCCAGAGCGAAGCCGACCTGACGCATTTTTCTCACTACGTCGAATCGGAAGCGCACGCGCAACGCTTGAGTCCGGATCGCCTTCGGGCATTCAATCGAACGCTGCGGGTCGGCGCCTATCCCATCGGCATCGACGTCGACGATTTCAAGCGTCTTGCCGACTCGAAGGAAGGCCGCGACATGTTCGTCCGGATGCGCGACGAGTATTCGCGGCGGCGTTTGCTGGTGGGCGTCGACCGGCTGGACTACTCGAAGGGGCTGCCGCAACGCGTCCATGCTTTCCGCGAACTGCTGACCTACTACCCGGAAAACCGCGATAGCGCGACGCTGATCCAGATCGCTTCCCCGAGCCGCGAGGACGTCGGTGCCTACGACGATCTGCGGCGTCAGATGGATAGCCTGTGCGGCGCGATCAACGGCGACTTTGGTGAACTGGACTGGATGCCGGTACGCTACATTCATCGGAACGTGGCCCGTAAGCGCCTGCCAGGTCTTTATCGCGCGAGTCGGGTGGCGCTCGTCACGCCCTTGCGGGACGGGATGAATCTGGTCGCAAAGGAATTCATCGCGGCGCAGGACGCTGCCGACCCGGGCATGCTGGTGCTTTCGCGTTTTGCCGGGGCCGCCGAGCAATTGAAGGAAGCGCTGCTGGTCAATCCCTACGACACGCAAGGCACGGCGCAGGCCATTCAGCGGGCACTAACCATGTCGCTTGACGAGCGGATCAACCGGCACGAAGCGCTTCTTAACCGCATCCGCAAGTTCGATGTGCACTGGTGGAGTTCGACGTTTCTGCAAGCGTTGGAAGACTGCGAGCCGAATGAAGTGGCGGCGAACGGCTTAGGCCGAACATCTGGCTGAACACCGGCGACTGCCAGACGCCAGATGTCGCGCCTGGCGGCCGCCTTCAACGCCTGTCGGGCAGCAGGATCCGCTCGTCCACCTGACGGATATCCGTGTGCCCGCAAAAGGCCATGGTGATGTCCAGCTCCTTCTGGATGATCTGCAGGCACCGGGTAACACCCTCCTCTCCCATTGCACCCAGCCCGTAGAGAAAGCTGCGGCCGATCAGCGTGCCTTTCGCGCCGAGCGCAACGGCTTTCAGCACGTCCTGTCCGCTGCGGATGCCGCCATCCATCCACACTTCGATGCGCGAGCCGACCTCGCGTGCGATCTCCGGGAGCGCCGAGATCGAAGAAGGCGCACCGTCGAGTTGACGGCCGCCGTGGTTGGAGACGATCAACGCGTCGGCGCCGCTGTCGGCGGCAAGGCGCGCATCTTCGACATCCATGATGCCTTTCAGAATGAGTTTGCCGCCCCACATCTTCTTGACCCACTCGACATCTGCCCAGCTCAGCGCCGGATCGAACTGCTCGGCGGTCCACGAACTCAGGGACGACAGATCGCCCACGCCCTTCGCATGACCGACGATGTTGCCGAAGGTGCGCCGCCGGGTGCCGAGCATGCCGAGGCACCAGCGCGGTTTGGTCGCGAGGTTGATGAGGTTCGCAGGGGTCAATTTGGGCGGCGCCGACAACCCGTTCTTGATGTCTTTGTGGCGTTGGCCGAGGATCTGCAGGTCCAGCGTCAGCATCAAGGCGCTGCACCGTGCCGCGCGAGCGCGCTCGATCAGCCGCATGATGAAATCGCGGTCGCGCATCATGTAAAGCTGGAACCAGAACGGTTGGGTGGTCTGGGCGGCCACGTCCTCGATCGAGCAGATGCTCATCGTGGACAAGGTGAACGGGACGCCGAACTTCTCCGCCGCGCGCGCCGCCAGGATTTCGCCGTCGGCATGCTGCATGCCGGTCAACCCCGTCGGTGCGAGCGCCACGGGCATGGCGGCCGCCTGACCGATCATTTCCGTGCGCGTGCTGCGGCCCGCCATGTTGACCGCCACGCGCTGGCGCAGCTTCAGGCGTTGGAAGTCGCTTTCATTGGCGCGGTAGGTACTTTCGGTCCACGAGCCACTGTCGGCGTAGTCGTAGAACATGCGCGGCACACGCCGCTCGGCAAGCACGCGTAAATCTTCGATGCAGGTGATGACAGGCACGGTTTCTCTCAGCGCAGGGAACAAGCGATGAGTGTACGTGCTTAAGACACTCGCCTGGAACTCCGGGAATACCTGGGGATCGTTCAGTCAGGCTCCGCGTAACGGCTTCTGGCAAGCCGCCAGCACCGCGCCGGCCGCGAGCAGCAACGCGGAATAGACCAGCCCACGTGCGAGACCCGCGCCATCCGAGACCCAGCCGATCACCATCGGCCCGACGATCTGTCCGAACGCGAACACGATCGTGAATGCGCTTATGCCCTTGCCCCAGTGGCTCGCCGGCAGATTGTGGCGCACGAAAGCCGTGGTCGACGCCACGGCCGAGAGAAACGTCGCGCCGAACAGCACGCCGGAGACAAACGCCACCCACGGTTGCGTGAACAACGCGGGCAACAGCGTCGCCACCGCGAGCAACGCGTTGAGTATGGCGAGCGCGTGGCCGCCGTGCATGCGGTCGAGCAGACTGGACCACAAGCGTGCCGAAACGACCGTCGCCACGCCTAGCAACAGGTAGAAGCCCGTCACCACCACCGCGCTCATGCCCGCATTGCGCAGCAGCGCGACGATGAACGTCATGTAGCCGATATAGCCGACGCCGAACAGTCCATAGCCCGCCAGTGCGGGGCTGAAACGCGGCCAACGTGGCGCGTCGGCGGCATCGGAAGCATGCGCGGTCGAGGAACCCATCGCGTGCACGCTTTCGATTTTTCTAGCGGCGCCGATGGCGATCGCGGAGAACACCGCGCACGCAACGGCCAGCGCGAACCACGCGAATTGCCAGCCATGCACGACGTTGAAAATCGTCAACGGCACCAGCACCGACGAAGCGACGATGCCCCACCCGGTCCCGCCGTAATACAAACCGAGCACGAGCCCTGCATCGTGCGGTCTCGCCGACGCAAGCCTCGCCGCCAGCACGCCGCCGCTGACGAAAACCGCCGCACTGCTCACGCCGGTGATCATGCGCAGCGCGAGTAGCGAATGCGTGTCGGCCAGCAAACCGCTGATGGCCATCAGAAGCGCAGTGGCCACGCAGCCCGCGCCGAACAATGCACCGGTCGACCAGCGGCGTGCGAGCCGTGGAAAAGCCAGCGCGCCCAGTAAATAGCCCAGCGCATTGGCGGTATTCATCGCGCCGGCTTGAGCGAAGCTCCAGCCGAGGTCGAGTTTCATCGACGGCAACAGCAATGCGTAAGCGAAGCGCGCGAGGCCCAATGCGATCGCGCTGCCTAAGGACAGGCCGGCAGCCAGCATCAAGGTGGGGAGGCGCTGCGCCGCTTCGGTGGGCGTGGCGGTCGATGCGGCGTCGAGAGATTTTGTCGGCATTGGCTAGCGTGGGTAGACAAGGATGCGGCAGGCTTGCTGCGGCATTTCGCCATCATATCTGGGGGCGCTCCCCCTCGGCTGACGGTTAGTTGCGGATCAGGCGCCCGACGCCCAGCTGCAAGGCCTTCTGGCCTCGCGCAGGCTATGCCAACCCCGATGCAGTGCCCTGTCCAATTCATTTTCTAAATGCGAATGATTTGCATTTACCTTGAAATTGGCTCATCATGACACCCATGACACCCGCCGACTCCGAAATCATGATCACGCTAGATATCAGCCGCCCAGAAACCGAAAGCAAACGCACAGCCGCCACCGCGACGCCCGACACCGCCGCCGGGTCCAAGGCGACGGCCGCACTTGAAGTGCTGCTGTCGCGCCAGTCCCAATGGCCGCTCACCGAACCGGGCCCGGCCGACGCCGAGCTCGATCTGATCTTCGATGCGGCCTTGCGCGCGCCCGATCACGGCAATCTGCGGCCGTGGCGCTTCGTCACGATCCGCGGCGACGCACGCGGCCAGCTCGGCGACGTGCTGGTCGACCTCGCTTGCGCCCGTTCGCCGGGCGAGCCGCGCTCCGCGCATGCGCATCGGCGGCAGAAGGCTTACGCGGCGCCACTTGTGATCGCGCTCGGCGCGGCGCTGTCGGCCCATCCGAAGATACCCGAGGTCGAGCAATTGCTGGCGGTCGGCGCAGCCACGATGAACATGCTGAATGCGATCCACGCGCTCGGCTACGGCGGCTTCTGGTCCACGGGACCGGACAGCTATGAAGCGCAATTGCACGACGCGTTGGGCTTCGCACCGAATGAGCGGCTGCTCGGCTTCCTGTTTGTCGGCACGTCGAAAAACTCGGACCAGGCAACGGCACGTCCGGCACGCAGCGAACATGTGCGCGAATGGCTACCGCCGCAGCCGGCCAAAAATTGAAGCAAGCACCTGGCGCACGCACCGCGTCACCGCCTATCCGTCGCGAGCGACAAGCGCTGGCCTGCGACGTGGCCTCCTCCGATCAGGCCGGCGCGACTCATTGGACCGTGTCCATTCAGGAGTCTCGATGAACTTCCGCTCTCAATACAGCAGCCGTCCTGAACTGGTCGACGATCACGTCACGGATTCCACCGACGCGCCCGATCGCACGGTCCTCAGCGCCGTGCGCACCTGGCTGCGGCCGGCATGTGAAACCGTGCGCGGCGGGGTGCACTGGCGCGACATCCTGATCGGCGTGGGCTTGCGACAAGACGGCATCGAACATTTCGATCTGCTGATGCGTTCGCTGATGCACGTGTCCTATCGTCCGCTCGACATGCGATGCCGCTGCGCCAGCGATCTCGGCAAGGACGAAGCCGTGATCCTGCAAACCATCGCGCTGCTGCAAAAGACGCATAGCGGCGCTGCATTGCGCATGCTGAGCGAATGGCTGCCGGCGCCGGCCGTCAGTGGCGTCTTGAAGCTGATCCGCTGGTTCGCCATCGATCTGCTCGACGCCGGTGTCGAACTCGACGTGCAAGCGCGCCGCGTCACCTATATGCATTGAGGACCCGAGCGTATGCCGTCGGAACTCGCTTATCTCGCGCCGTCGCGTGTGCGTGACAGCATCGACTCGCTCGGAACGAATAGCGCTAACGCCTTGCAGGCCGATCAACCTGCTCGACCGGTTCAACCTGCTCGGACCGCACACGCGATCGTCAGCGCGGCCGCGCCGCAATTCGTGTCCCATCCGCTAACGCGCCACTATCCGCACAGCGTCGCCGCGCCACGCGCGGGTGAGTTGCATCTGTGGCGGTTCCGCTGCGAATGGTTGCCGGTGCCGGTGCAGGAAGGCGAGACATGGCTGTCGAAGGGAGAGCGCGAACGCGCACGGCTTCACCCGAACGCGGCGCTACGCAAACGCTTTATCAGCGCACGCGTGGTGACTCGCTGGATAGTCGCGAATCTGTTCGACTGCGAGCCGCATGCGGTCGATCTGCAGGACGACGGCAACGAGAAGCTGCGCGCGCGACATCCGCACGACGGCCGCGGCATCACGATTGATATCGCGTACGCCGGCATCTGGATCGTGATCGGCATTGCGTCGACGACGCTTGGTCTGAGCGTCGCCGTACCCTCGCCGGGCGCCGCGCTTGACGACACGCGGGAAACCTCACGCCAACGCGTGCGTTATGGCAGCTTGTGCAATGCGTTGCGCTATGCGCCGGTCGATATCGATCTGGATCTGCTCTCGAGCGATGCCGCATCCTGTGCGTTCGATCTTGCCGAACATGGCCGCTGGCATGTGCTCGATCTGCCGATGTCGGGCAAGATTCGTGCGGCGGTTGCACTCGCCCAGCCCATCACGCAAGTGCATGCGGTTGGATGGCCGAAGGCGTTGGTGTTTGGCGAACGAAACGTTTAGCGAGTGAACGTTTTCGTCGACCACGCCACACATGCCGCATAGGCTTCAGGCGCCGCGATCCAGCGCGCGGCAACCTCGCGCATGTCATCCGGAATCACATTGCGTAGCGTCACCTCGGCGCTGTCACGCGGCAGCACCGTCAGATGCTGCAAGCCGCGCGTGATGCCCACGCCCGTCGTTTTGACGAGCGCTTCTTTGGCGACCCATGCGTCGTAAAACGCGGTGCGCTGTTCTTCAATATCGAGGTTGTCGATCCACACCGCCTCGCTTGCGTCGAGCGTCAATGTCGCGATCGAATGCCAATCGAAGCTGTCGCTGCGATGTTCGATATCGACGCCGACACGCCGCTTAGGCGACATCGCGATGAGCCCATGCGAGCCTGCATGCGATACGTTGAAGTCGAGCGCGTTGGAATCGGCTAGATGCGGGCGATGGTTTTCGTCGAGTTCGAACCGGACGGTGTGTGCCGCGATGCCGAGACATTGCGCGAGTTGCTCGCGCAGCGCCACGCGCACGGACGCGAAACGCAGCGCGTCTTCGTGGCGGAGAAATTTGCCGGCTCGCGCGCGTTCGTCGTCGCTGAGCGCGGCGAAGGCGGCATCCTCCAACGACGCGTCGAAAGCGAAATCGATTCGCCACAATGAGACGTCGGACGGGCCGTCGTGCGGTAAGGGAACAGGTTCAACGGAATGCATTGCAGGTTCGGGCCTCACTCCTAAGAGTCGCAAGGACTATGCGTGACTCTACCCGATATGACGTCCGAACCCCTTCGATCTTTAGATCCGCTTCGCTTCCTTCGGCACGCCAATCAGCAACGCCACGCCGCTGACGAACAATAGCGCGGTCAGTACATACAACGCATTGTCCATGCTGCCCGTGTGCGTCTTGATCAGACCGATCACCCACGGGCTGACAATCCCGCTCGTAATGCCGATGCTGCTGATCAACGCAATGCCGGCCGGCGCTGCAGTGCCGGACAGATAGCCCGATGGCACGGTCCAGAAAATCGGCAACGCGGCGAAGATCAGCACGGCCGCCAGCGAGAGAATCGCGAGCATCGCCGGGAAGCTGCTCAAATGCAGCGTTAGCAGAGAAAGCGCGACCCCACCGCCGATCGTGCACACCGCAAAGTGCCGGCGTCGTTCTCCACGACGATCCGAATTCCGCGCGATCAGAATCAGGCCTACTGCGCCGACCGCATTCGGAATCACGGTGTACAGGCTGATCGCCAGCACATCGTGAACGCCGAAGTCGCGAATCATCAGCGGCATCCAGAAGTTCAGCGTCAGCGACGCGCAGGTCAGCGAGAAATAGATGAACGCGAACAGATACACCCGCGGGTTACGCAGCGCTTGTATGACGGAGCGCGATGAATGCGCGTCCGATGAAACGCGGCGGCCTTCATCGCGCTGCGCGATCAGTTTCGCCTTCTCAGCGTCGTTGAGCCACGTTGCATGCTGCGGACCATCAACCAGATAAAACGCGGCAAGCAGGCCGAGTACGATGGCCGGCGCACCTTCGATCACGAACATCCACTGCCAGCCGAACAGCCCCATCACGCCGCCCATATCGCGCATTATCCAACCGGACACCAGGCCGCCGAGCACACCCGCCACTGCGACGCCCGCGAAGAAAATCGACAGCACGGCTGCGCGCCGCCGCGCCGGATACCAGTAGGTCAGATACAGCACGATGCCGGGGAAGAACCCCGCTTCGAACACGCCGAGCATAAAACGCAGCACGTAGAAGTGCGTGGGCTTCGACACCAGCATCATGCCGACCGATGCGATGCCCCACAGCAGCATGATCCGCGTGAAGGTGCGGCGCGCGCCGAAGCGCGCGAGCAGCATATTGCTCGGCACTTCACACAACACGTAACCGATATAGAAGACCGCTGCGCCCAAACCATACATGGCGTCGCTGAAACCGAGGTCATGCTTCATCTGCAATTGCGCGAAGCCGATATTAATGCGGTCGAGAAACGACACCACGTAACACAGAAACAGAAACGGAATGATCCGCGTCGAGACCTTGCGATATAACAAGTCGTCGTGCACAGCAGCGGATGCGCCCGGCGCGAGCGTGGGGGCGAGGGATTGGCTCATGGGTCATCTCCAAACGTGAGGGTCCAACGGACCCGCTGGGTCCGGCGTCTTGATGCGCCGCGTTTCGGTTTTCTACTGGAACGGCATGCGGCGGTATCGATGCGCCGCGCGCCGTGGTGGATTGCGCGTGGCTCGAACGGCCACGCGCGTGCAGCGTTTTATCGTTACTACTCGCCGCGCCGCGTGTTCAGGCAGCCAGCGAACGCGTCTGCGCACCTTGCCCCGAAGCATCGGTCACGCCTTCACGTGCATGCCGCATCGCTTCGAGCAGCGTCGCGTGATCGCCAATATGATTGGCGAGCAACAGGATCAGTTGCGCGTTGGCTGACTGACTTTGCGCATCGTCCAGATCGCGATGCATGTCGATCAGTGCCTCGTAGAAATCGTCGGGGCGGGCGAGATTGGGTTGCGTGTTTAATGCCATCACTGTCTCCTGCTATTTTCTTTTGCCGATGTGCTGCGTTTGCCCTACCTTCAGGCCGTGCCCTCAACGCACAACGCTCGCTTCAACGCACCTTCCACAAAGCTCGCGTCGAGTTGCCGACGACGCGCGCACACATGCTGGTCCGGCCGGATCAAATAGAACGTGCCGGGTTTGCCGTCGTAACGAGCGGCTGCAAGACCGTCGACGTCGTGCACAACCTTTGCACCCAAAGCCGCATCGATCTGCGCATCGCCACTTGCGACCACAACGAGCTTCAGCGGAATCGGCCCGCTTCGCAATGCATCCAACGCAGCTTGCGTCGCCTGATCGATACCTTCCGAGCCGCAGAACAATACGCCCGTGAACTGCTGACCGAGTTGCTGTAACAGCCATGCCGGTTGCCCGGCGGCATGAACCGGCGCATCGACACACGATGCCCCCGGCACCATTAGACCTTCAAAGCTGTCACTGTCCGCTGTGTTCAGCGGTGAATCACGCAACACCGCCGGCACCGACAGGCGGCCGCTATTCGTCAACTGCCGCGCAAACGGGTGATGCCGCGCGAGCTTCAGCACAGCATCGCGGAACACCCGGCTAACCGGACTCTTCGGCGTGATGAAATCGGTCGAGCGGGTGGAGTTGCGGATGTTTTCATCAGCGGCGAATTCGCGCTCGCTTGCATACGTATCGAGCAACGCGTCGGAGGCCTTGCCTTCGAGCACCATCGTCAGTTTCCATGCGAGGTTTTCCGCGTCCTGCACGCCGCTATTCGCGCCACGTGCGCCGAACGGCGACACGCCATGCGCGGAATCGCCCGCGAACAACACGTTGCCGTGCCGGAAACGGTCCATGCGCAAACACGAAAACGTATAGACGCTGACCCATTCCAGCTCGAACTTCGCCTCCGGTCCAAGCAACGCACGCACGCGCGGGATCACGCGTTCCGGCGTTTTTTCCAGCACCGGATCGGCGTCCCAGCCCAACTGGAAATCGATCCGCCACACGTTATCCGGCTGACGATGCAACAGCACCGATTGATTCGGATGGAACGGCGGATCGAACCAGAACCAACGCTCAGTCGGAAACTCTGCTTCCATCTTCACGTCCGCGATCAGGAAGCGATCTTTGAACGTGACGCCGTGGCTGTCGAGTCCCATCAGATTGCGCATCAGACTGCGCGAGCCGTCGGCGGCCACCACATAGCGGCCGCGTAACGGGTACTGACCGTTCGGTGTATCGACGGTCAGCGTCACGCTGGCTTGCGCAGTGCCAGTCGTGCCGCTCTGCTGCACGCCGACCACTTTGCTCTTCCAGCGGATCTCGAGATTCGGCATCTCCTGCGCGCGTTCGAGCAGGAAGCCTTCGACGTAGTACTGCTGCAGGTTGATGAATGCGGGCCGGTTGTGGCCCGCTTCAGGTTGCAGATTGAACGTGTACACCAGTTCATCTTTCAGGAACACCTTGCCGACATTCCAACTGATGCCCTTGTCCACCATGCGCTGCCCGCAGCCGAGCCGGTCGAAAATATCGAGCGAGCGCTTCGAGAAGCAGATCGCTCGCGAACCGGTGGACAACGAACAATCGTCGTCGACCAGCACAACCGGCACGCCCTGTTGCGCGATATCGATCGCGGTAGCGAGGCCCACCGGCCCCGCGCCGACCACGATCACGGGATAGGCCACCTGTTCCGCATCGCCCTGCCCGGCCTGCTCCCGGCACGGCTTATAGTCGAACGACAGCGTCTGGTAGTTGATGCTCATCTTGTGTCTCCGTCCTTCTCCGCTCTGCTCTGCTTGACGCTTTCCGGCGTTTCGATGCTGTTATCAGGCTTGCAGCGCGTCCCACATTTCTTTGTCGCGTTGCGCGGTCCAGATGCGCGGATGCGTGATGCCGCTCGCTTCATCGAAAGCCCGCGAGACGTCGAACGGCAGGCAGTGTTCGTAGATGAACACATGGCCGAACTTCGGATCCATTGCCTTGCGCGTGTGCGCCATCGCGGCCTTCAGATCGAGCTTCTGTTCGACGGCTTCGCGGCCCTGCTGCAACAGCGTAGTGACGAAGTCCTTCGTGTAGTCGAGGCCTTTGTTGACGTCTTCCGGCGTGGTCAATGCAGGACCGCGACCCGGCACCAGCTTTTCCGCCTTCAGCGCGCGCAGCGCTTCGAGCGTGGCCGGCCATTGTTCGAGTTGAGCATCGCCGCAATAGCAGGCTGCGTCGTATTCGACCAGGTCGCCGGAGAACAGCACCTTCTGCGACGGGAGCCACACCACCGTATCGCCCTTCGTGTGACCCGCGCCCAGATGCGCGATACGCACTTCGAGCTTGCCGAGGAACAGCGTCATTTCTTTTTCGAACACGAGCGTCGGCCACGTCAGGCCCGGCACCGTTTCGACACCGGCGAAGAGACGCGGGAAGCGCTCGATTTCCGACTTCATGTCCTGCTCGCCGCGCTCGACGATCATCTCGTACGTGCCGCGGCTCGCGATCACCTGTTGCGCGCCTTCTTCGAAATACGCCGACGCGCCGAGCACGCGCACGGCGTGGTAGTGCGACAGCACGACGTATTTGATCGGCTTGTCGGTGACGCTGCGAATCTTCGCGATGAGGTCTTGCGCCATGGCCGGCGTGGCGGTGGTGTCGACGATCAGCACGCCGTCGTCGCCGATGATCACGCCCGAGTTCGGATCGCCTTCAGCGGTGTACGCGTAGGCGTTCTCGGATAGCTTGGTCCACGTGACTTTCTTGACTTCCAGGTCGGCCTGGGATGCGAATGCCTTTGCCATGCTTGTCTCCCTCAAATGTTGGACGTGAGGCGAGACGGCCGGCTGCGCGTTCGGATTTCAGAGGCGCGGGCTGACGGTATTGGAGGCTTGTCTCGCCCCGTTTTGACTCTGTGACTGCACCGGTATGTCGGGGTGAATGCATCTTATGGCCGGGCCGGTTTATTTGTCAATAGCGAAATGTATCGCTATACGCAAATCCCTGGCAGCCTAAGATAAGGACAGGAAGGCGCGGCTTTCGCGCGGGGCTTCGGCTAACATGGACCCTTTTTACGGACGAGCGCGGGCGTGAGCAAAGCAGCGAAATCGGCCACCGGCAAAGGCTCAGGCGGCAACGAGACGGCGGATGGCGGCAAAACGCAGCGCGGGATTCAAAGCGTTGAAGTAGGCGGCCGCGTGTTGCTGGCGCTCGCGCAGGCGCGCAGCCCGCTGGCTTTGTCCGATCTCGCCACCGCCGCGCAGATCGCGCCGGGGCAAGCGCACGCTTATCTGGTGAGCTTGAGCCGCTTAGGTCTGATCAAACGCGACGAATTGTCGGGCCGTTATGAACCGGGTCCGCTGTCGTTGCGGCTGGGTTTGATGCATCTGGAGAACCAGCCGGCGTTTCGCGCCGCCGTGCCGCGCGTCGTGGCTTTGGCCGAAACGATCGGGTTCAGCGTCGCGATCTGTATTGCCGGGCCGCAAGGGCCGACCATCGTCCGCTATGAGCACGTGGGATTTCCGTTGCATGTGAATCTGCATGTGGGCACGGTGATGTCGCTGCCGGCGACGTCGACGGGTCGCGTGTTTTGCGCTTTTCTGCCACGCGAGGCGTTGGCGGGGATGTGGGCGAATCAGTCGGGTGCTGCGAGTAGCGCGATGACGCCGCCTGATGAACGTGCCACGTTCGAAGCGGCTTTAGATGCTATCCGCGCACGCAGATTGGAATGCAGCGTCGATGCGCCGAGTCCAGGTATCAGCAGTTTGAGCGCACCGGTGCTCGATGCGGACGGCCGCTTGTGCCTCGCGCTGACCGTGATCGGCTCGACGGGCGCGATCGACGTTGCCGCCGATGGCCCGACGGCTCGCGCGCTGCTTGCTGCGGCTCATGACATCAGTGCTGAACTTGCGGCAGCGCCTTCCTTGTTGGCTTCTTCAGCATCGTGACCGACTCTCTCGACACCTCTTACGCTGCCTCCGGCGCTTCTGCCACTTCCGCCGATGCGAAACCGCAGCGCGGTATCCAGTCGCTCGATAGCACGGGCGAATTACTTGGTGCGCTGGTTGCTGCTGCGCGGCCGTTGAGCTTGCGCGATCTTGCGGCCGCTGCGGGCATGCCCCCGGCCAAAGCGTTTCCGCATCTGGTAAGTCTGCTCAAGATAGGTTTGCTGAACCGCGATGCTGCGGGTTGTTTCGAAGCCGGGCCTTTAGCGCTTGAACTGGGGCTGATCGGCTTGCAGCGTTTGTCGCCGACGCGGGAAGCCGAGCCGGAAGTGGTCGAACTGGCGGTATCGACGGGAATGAGTGTCGCGATGGCGGTGCTTGGGCCGCTCGGGCCGACCGTCGTGCGACTGGAAGAGTCCGCGCGGCCGCTGCATGTGAGCTTGCGGGTCGGCACGGTGATGTCGCTGGTGAATACGGCGATTGGGCGTGTGTTTGCTGCTTATGTCGCGGACGACGTGCGTCATGGGCTGCTGGCGCAGGATCATTTGCGGCTGGCGGGGGCTGAGGCGGGGGAGACAAAGGCCTATGCGCAGCGGCTCGCGCAAATACGCGCGGATGGCATCGATACCGCGTTAAGCCGGCCTGTGCCGGGTATCAACACCTTGGCTGCGCCGGTGTTGGACCATACCGGCAGCATCTGTCTGGTGCTCGCGGTGATGGGGCCGAGCGGCAGCTTCGATAGCGAGCTCACGGGCGGTCCCGCGCATACTTTGCGAGCCGCGACGCTGAGGTTGTCGCGGCGGTTCGGGTGGATGGCGCTGTCCGGGACCTGAATCAGCGGCCTCGAGAAGGAAAAGTAATCGTTTTTTTGAAAAACAGGCGTTTTGTAATCGTTTTGAGGGCCGAGTAATCGAAACGATGTGCAGACGCCGTATAATCGTTTTTTTAGAAAACAGGCGTTTTGTAATCGTTTTGAGAGTCGAATAATCGAAACTGAGCGAAACAGCGCGCCCTCGCCCGCGCCCCAGCCACCCCGGATCGAAAATCATGCCGCAGATCGGTTATCAATGGCTATCCAATACGTACGGCGTCGTACCGGTTCACCCGTTCGCCGTACAAAGCGAAATCGGACGGATTCGCTCCACGTCCACCGACGGCGACATCCGCCGGGAGGTCTACCCCGAACCCTATCGCCCGGCCGCCAGCCTGACCGATAACCTGACTTTCGCCTTCCGGCACGAGGGCATCCATCTGGAATTCCTCGCTCGGCTTTATGCACTGCAGCCGGTACGCCATGAGTTAGAGGCATGGATCGCCCGCGAGCCCACTGGCGCGTACGCTCGCCGCGCCTGCTTCTTCTATGAATGGCTGATGCCGGCGCCGTTGGACGTGCCGGGCATCTCCCGGGGAAACTATGTCGATGCACTGAATCCCGAGGACTTCATCGTAGGCACCCCGGTCAACAACTCGCGTTGGCGTGTGCGCGACAACCTGCCGGGCAATCGGGACTTCTGCCCGGTGATTCGACGTGTCGAAGCGGTTCAGCGCGCCGAAGCTTATAACCTTGCCGCACCGCTTGCCGAACTGGAAGCGGACTATGGCATCGATCTGATCATGCGCAGCGCCGTCTGGCTGACGGTCAAAGAGAGCCGCGCGAGCTTTCTGATCGAACACGAGCAGGACAAAGAGGATCGAATCCGCCGCTTTGCCGCGGTCATGGAAAGCGAATGCGGACAGCATGCGAATCCGTTCAACGCTGAAACGCTCGACGTCTTACAACGCGGCATCCTCGGGCAATCAGCCCTGCGTTACGGCATCCGCCGCTCCCCGGTGTACGTGGGACACATCGCACGTTATCAACCGGTGGTCGACTATATCGCGCCGCATTGGGAACACATCGAAACGATGCTGGCAGGACTCAGCCGCTTTCTGGAACGGACCGAAGGGGGCGCGTCTATCGTGCGTGCTGCCGCGGCATCGTTCGGCTTCGTCTATGTGCACCCAATGGCTGACGGTAACGGCCGCATTTCGCGCTTCCTGATCAACGACATCCTGCGTCGCGACGGCGCGGTGCCTGCGCCAATTATCTTGCCGGTATCCGCCACGATCACCCACAGCACGCGCGATCGCGCCGCTTACGACAAAGTGCTCGAACGCTTTTCGCGCCCGTTGATGAATCACTATGCCGACCAGTACACGTTCGGCAAGACCGAGATCGCGGACGACGGTGTCGAATACAACCTGCACTTCCGCGCCTATGACGACGCACTGCCCGCCTGGCGCTATCCAGATCTGACCGCGCACGTCATCTATCTTGCTGACGTGATCGACATGACACTAACGCATGAAATGCGCACCGAAGCGCGCTTTCTGCACGCCAACGACTCAGCACGGCGCGCCATCAAGGAATTTCTCGAAGCGCCAGACAACGATCTGGACGGCATCATTCGAAGCGTCCGGCAGAATGACAACAGCGTGTCGAACACACTGCGCAAGCGCTATCCGCTGTTTGACGAGCGGCCAGAGTTGAGTGCGCAAATCGTGCAGGCGATTGCCGAAGCATTTTCAGACGAGAACAACCGTTAGCCGACGCCGAAGCAAGATCACTTGCCATCGGCGTCAGTCCGCTGCGCCCTCGCCGAACCTCAGCGTCGCGTAGCCTGTGCCGTTCGCCGGACCAACACTAAGAATCCGTTCAGAATCTGGCTGATTTGAGAAAGGCACAGTTTCAAGTAGCGAGAGATCGAGGCGTGCCAACAAGCTGGAGAATTCTGCTTCGAATCGCGGCTTCATTAGTTCGACGTGCGAATTGCATATCTCTTTATTCGACCTTTTCAAATCTTCACATTGCCCTCTTTCCGGTCACCCCCATATCTTCAATAATTAAGCGCGGGCTCAGGGAGTCTGATATTTCCCGCAGTGAGGCGCAGTTCCCGATCCTACAGTCGGGCGAGATATCAAGAGACAAGGTGTAAGCGTTCAGAAAAAACGGCCGGCCGATAATTCGCCCGGGAGAGAAAACAGTATGACGCGACGCCTATGCGCGTCTGTTCTAAACCCATCCGTCATGTTCAACCCCGTCCAGTCCCACACGCTGGCAGTGTCCGGCGCAGCGCTTCCCACTTATGGCTTTGACTGTCTTCCAGTCCTCACTCCTGTTCGTCTGAGCGGCACCGAGACGCTTGGCGAACTGTTCGAATACACGCTGGAACTCAAGACACCTGACTCGCTGGCGTTTTCTCCCAGCGAAGCCGCAAATATCGAACTCGACAGGTTGCCTGGCACCGAAGTGACGTGCCTGATCGAACTCGAAGGCAACGGCCATTTTATCCCCGGCACGGCAGGCGGCACGAGTGCCGCAAACATCGGCGCGAGCACCCGCGAGATTACCGGACTGGTCACTGAAGCGCGCATTCTGCGTGAAGAGGGCCGCTCGATCGTCTACTCGCTGACGTTGCGCCCGTGGTTGCATCTGGCGACGCTCAATCAGGACTGCCGCCTTTTCCAGAACATGACGGTGATTGAGATCAGCGACGCAGTGCTCGGCGCCTATGCGTTCCCGGTCGAAAAACACTTGATCGAAAAGTATCCGAAGCGCGATATCCAGAGGCAGAACTGGGAAAGCGATTTCGCGTTTATCTGCAGGCTCTGGCAAGAATGGGGTATTTATTTCTGGTTCACTCACAGCGACGGGCGGCACCGCCTGGTGCTGTGTGACTCCATCGGCGCACACAAGCCGCAAAGCACCGCGTATCAGACGATCCGCTATGAAGCGTCAGCGGGTCGCCGCATTGACGAGGAGCACATTCACGCGCTGGTGGTGAGTAGCGCGCTGACGACAGGCACCATAACGCGTGTTGACTACGACTACACCTGGCCGCGCGCCAATTTGCAGGCGAAGCGGCAAGACCCGCGCGACACCGAATTTGCGAATCAGGAACATTACTCGTGGGGTGACTATGCGCAGCCGCAAGCCGGTGCGACGGGTCTTTCTGGCGATCACAACCGGCCGGAACAGGAAGCGGACTTCCTTTCGCTGGTGCGCGTGCAGGCGTTGCGTTGTCAGGGACTGCGCGCGAGCGGTACGGGCTATCTCCGCGGTCTGGTAACGGGCCAGACGTTCAGGTTGACGCACTACCCGCAGACCGATGCGAATCGCGAATATCTGGTGGTGTCCAGCACGCTGGAGATTGAGAACGTCGGCGAGGAAACGCAGCCGCACGGTGTCGTGAATGGCGGTCGGCGCTATCGGTGCGTGACGCACTTCGTAGTCCAGCCGACCAGCGAAGTATTCCGCTCGCTACGCACGATCCCGAAGCCGCGCGTCCATGGCCCGGAAACGGCGGTGGTGACGGGTCCCAGCGACCGGGAAATCTGGACGGATGCGTATGGACGCGTGAAAGTCCAGTTCCACTGGGACCGAGTCGGACGGAGCGATGAACGCTCAAGCTGCTGGCTGCGCGTGTCGTCGCCTTGGCAGGGCAGTGAATTCGGCGCAACGCACCTGCCGCGCGTGGGGCAAGAAGTCATAGTCGACCATCTGCGAGGCGACCCGGATATGCCGATCGTCACCGGGCGGGTTAGCAACGGCTTCCGGATGCCAGCCTGGAAGCTGCCGGATAACCAGGCACTGTCGGGCTTCCGCTCACGCGAGATTAACGGATCCCGGGCGAATTACCTGGTAATGGACGACACCGAAGGGAAAATCCAGACACAACTTTCAAGCGATCACGCTTTCTCCCAACTCAATCTCGGTTATCTCACGCGGATATCCGGCAACAAGGGCCGACAGGACCCACGTGGCGAAGGGTTCGAACTACGCACGGACGGCGACGGCGTGGCACGTGCGGCAAGAGGCATGCTCATTACTACCGAGGCACGATCCAACGCGCAGTCGCACGCAAAGGACATGGGTGAGACTGAGCAGCGGCTAACGCAGGCGCGTGATCTGCACGAGAGCCTGACAGGCCTTGCGCAACAGCACGAAGCACAACAGGCAGACTCGGACCAGAGCGAGGTCACGAAGGCGATCGAGGCGCAGAACGACGCGATACGGGGCCGTGCCAAAACGGATGACAATACCTCTCCCGAATTTGCGGAGCCGCACCTGACGCTGGCCAGTCCCGCTGGCATTCAGACAACCTCAGCGGGCAGTACGCACATTGCGAGCGACGAACACCTCGCGCTGACTACAGGTGACCATATCGGTATTGCGGCCGGGAAATCGTTGTTTGCGACGATCCGCGAAGGTTGTTCGATCTTTACGTACAAGCTAGGTATGCGATTGATTGCAGCAGCAGGCAAGGTTCGCATCGAGGCTCAGAGCGACAGGGTCGAGATAATCGCAAAGCGAGCGGTGGAAATCATAGGCACAACCGATTGGATCATCCTGAAAGCGAAAAAAGGTGTCAGGCTAAACGGCGGCAGCACGGAACTGGAAATCGGCGCACAAGGCATCCGTGGTTACACCGACAGCCAATTCCTGATTCATGCAGCTAGCCACGCGACCAACAGTCCGCAAGTTCGGCCTGTAAGGACGAAGGTGCGACCGGAGAATCCCCGCAAACTGGTTGCACATTACATCCTAGTCGAACATGACACCGGGTTCGCCCTGCCGAACCAACCCTACCGCATAGTCTTGGACGACGGTAGAACGATGCAGGGCACAACCAATGCATTTGGCGAAACTCGCCTTGTGACGAGCAACGAGCTCGCTTTTTCAACAGTCGAAATATTCGCCGCCAGCGAACCGGACACGGTTATTGCATTCAGCGGGGGTGTTGTCATGCGTGACGCAGACAGACCGTTCGCCGGAACGGTAGCGAACCCGGAGAAGCGCAGCACGAAGGTTGCGGGGAAGGCTACATCCACTCCGGAACTGGGACCCACGACGGAAGACAAGCCACCCGCATTTGCATCGTGCGATCCAATGAACTTTGGGTTGCGATCGCATCACTTTGTCAATGGTGCAAGCGAAACCGATACGCCCGCGGGTATCCCAATGCGTCGACGTGTTGAATACTCTGTAACGAAGATCTATACGGCGGCAATAAAGTCTACCTTGAAAGGAATTGACTGGTCCGGCATCCGATTTCCGCTGTCTTTCAGATCAGTAAAGGCGATTCAGGATACGGTTCAACAGCAACTGCATGATGCGCTCGGCTCTGGCCCGTTCGGATTGCCGCGAGGGAATGCCATTGGCAAGGAAAGTGGTAGTGCCATGCCGACTGTTGTGATTGTCGATGCGATCCGAGCGAAAAAATACAACATGCGACTGGATGTCAGTGCTTCGTTTCTCGGTCCAGATTGGAGTATCGGGGTCAACGAAAGCGAGATCGCTCAAATCATCGCACTTACAGACAAACGGAAGGAGCTGGATGACCGGCTCGGGGCGTTTGCCGATACGCTGTATCACGAGTCCCGGCATTGTCAGCAGTATTTCTGGATGTTTTCGTTGCTCCAGCACTTTCCCGATGACTACCGGGATCTACCGAATATTCAGAACGTATATGCATCGCACATGTCGCCGTTTGCCTTCCAGGCAGCGGGCAGTACCCCACTGCCTGAAGATGCACGCGTACATATGGGGCTGCACAGGATGCTCGTATTTCATTACTACTGGTTGATTACCCATATGCAGGACACAGCCGGCGGCGAATATCTGAAGCGGGAAGTCCCGCTTGCCGAGAAGAAGGCGTGCGACCTGCTGAAGGTCACTCCGGAAATCGCACAGAAAATGGCGAGATTTGAAACCGGTTACAGGAGCCAGCTCCATGAAGAAGATGCCTACGCTTGCGCGGAAGTGGTTCAAGCATACTGGCAGAACCCTGATGATCCTCTGGTGCGCAATCCCGGTACATGCACAGCCGATTATGAAGCAGCCCTCCGGACAATCGGTGCAAGGAGCTGACATGAGACCGGCGATTACCGACGAGCAGCGCGCAATGGCGCTCAGGATGCTAACGACAGCGATGGCAATCCTGCGGGACGACCAGCCGTTCGATCCCGCCCATCTTGCCTTTGGCGGTAACTTTGCCACAGAGCCTATCAAGGGTTCCGTGGGTAAGGAATATTCCTTCGAGAATTCAGTTCTTCCTCGTACGCAAATCGTATTGATGACGGAAGGCGATCCGGCCGACTACACGGCCAACCGCATGATGGTCAAGCCAGTTCCCACAATCATCACAATCCGGTTCAGTCCACTCATGGAGGGAATCAACCGATCAAGTCTGGAAGACATGCTTCATCTCGGTATCGGATACTGGATCGATGGAAATGGTAACCGGCGGCCCGGCAACGATATGGGAACAACGCCGCCGCAGATCTATCTGCACCACTATCGCTATCGCGCGCTGGACCGGCCAACGAGCCGATTCCCGGTAGACGTGGAACTGACTTTCGGCGATCCCGGTGCAAACCCAATGGAGGACGGAGGATCAACAACGCCAGTCCTGATGGATGTCATCTTAAGCCGGGCATATCCTGCACTGACTCAGGAGAAACGCGAGCAGCGTCGTCTCGATCAGCAAGCTGAGAAGCGCCAGAAGTACGGAATGATGAACCTCTGCACCGGCATGCTCTGCCCGGAGACGGGGCTATGGGAAGGCTGGTCGGAAAACGGCGCGACGGACAAGTTATTCATACGAGCGGGCGCCAGATTTGACGAGGTGCGTCTGCATGCGTGGGAACCGGGCGTGCGCGAGCAATGGGTCAACGGTCAGTGGTTTTGGTTGCGCGACTACAACCATGACCTTTCATCAGACAACCCGTGAATGGGACCGGCACGCGCCTGATGCGGCGACTTTTGAGCAGGAAACTGCAAAGGTCCGTGCCGCTGCAATGGCCACCGAGCCGTTCAAAACGTACGCGGCCTATGCTAGTCGCCCGTGGGAAAACGACGCCTTTTCTTGCCGCGAACTCGCAAGCGCTTATTGGAATCAGATCAATGGGTTGCGCATGCCTACGCTACCTGCTGATAAGTGCAGCCGCATTTACGAGCGCGCCGATCGCTACAGTCGCCCAACCGGTACTGCCAGCGGCGGAGATCACTAGAATGCAGACAAGTCAGATGGTGAAACAGGCAACCCCGGAGCAGCAGGCCAGAGCGTTGCAGGCTGTAGAGTTAGGAATACGCTGGATAGCAGGAAAGACAAGCTTCGATGAGATTAAACAACAATTGGGCTCACCGAAACGGACGTGGCGATTTGACTTCAAGAAGGAGTCCGGCTTTGCATATTACTCGGACATAGCTACGTTAAAATTCACCCTTGCAGAAGACTACCCATCAGATAAAGAGGCATCAGCACTCTCCTTTCAGCTTGAATTCAATGACGGGGTAAGCACGCGAATCCGCAAAGAAGACTACGAGACGCGACTTGGACTGCACCGGCTCGTCGAAGGAGAGAGCATTGACGGGACGCGAACGGAATCACTCAGATACTTCAATCCTTGGGTAATTGACCCGACGTCCAGTCCCGATGGCGTTACATTCGCTTATCGCTTACCTATGCCCGTCGATTCTCCATATGACGTATATGTCAACGTCGACTATGAGGCGAAGTTCGAACACGACGGGCCTGAGTTTGCCAGTTTGCAAAGCCCGGTCGACCTTCGCAGAATCGAAGTCCGTAGAAGCTATCTCACACTGCAAGAGCTTGAACAACGCCGCCTTGCGAAGCGCCAGAAATACGGCATGATGAATCTCTGCACCGGCATGCTCTGCCCGGAGACAGGGCTATGGGAGGGCTGGTCGGAGAACGGCGCGACGGACAAGTCATTCATACGAGCGGGCGCCAGATTTGACGAGGTGAGTCTGCATACGTGGGAACCGGGCGTGCGCGAGCAATGGGTCAACGGGAAGTGGATTTGGTTGGGCCCTTAAGCCGCTGATCGCTGAGTTCCACTGCAACTTCTCGATTCCTGACGATCATTGACCTTCCAGCACTGCAGGAAGCCTGTTGACTCGGCCCCAAGGGCCAGCTCCATGATGTGAGTGATCAGCAAACGAAGAGGTGACTCATGCGTTGTTCCACTCCATTTTTAAGTGCTTCCGAAGCGGCGGGACAGCTCGGCGTCTCGACCAAGGCCCTACGACTCTACGAACAGCGAGGCTTGGTGACGCCGGCACGCACGGTCGCCGGATATCGTACCTACGGTCCCGAGGAGATGAATCGTGCGGCGGAGATCGTGGCCCTGCGCGCGCTCGGCCTCAGCCTCGCCCAAGTGGCACAAGTGTTGGAAGGTGACCCTCAGAGTCTGGAACCCGCGTTGGCTGCCCACGAGGCGAGGCTTGAAGCGGAAATTCGCCAGCTCGTGGGCGCGATAGCCAAGGTCAGGGGGCTCCGATCCGATCTTGCACGAGGTCAGGCACCTGCCGATGGAGAGCTGGCACGCCTGCTCTCCCCTTCCTCAGAATTCGCCACTGCCTTTGATCTCCCGTGGCCGTGGGGTGGCGAACGGTTCGAACTTCGCGACATCCGACCGCTGAACTACATCATCGGTCCGTTGGGAAGCGGCAAGACGCGGCTGGCGAAATGCCTGGCTGAGAACATACCGAATGCCGCTTTCCTGAGCCTCGAGCGGCTAAACGATGGAAATGCCGCGACCGTAGCCCGCCTTGAAGCGGATGCAGCGCTCAAATCGCGAGTGGATCAGACTCTGGCGTGGCTTATCGGAGAAGGCGCAGGAGAATCGGAAGCGTTAATCGCTCTACTCGTCGAACTGGAATCCGAAGGTCCGGCTGCCCTCGTCGTCGACATGGTGGAGCAAGGGTTAGATCAGGCGACGCAGGAAGCATTAATCATCCATCTTCGCCAACGCGCCAAAGTGAGTGGACGTCCGTTGTTTCTGATGACGCGCTCTTCAGCGATCCTGGATCTGGCAGCAATCGGTCCAAATGAATCGATCATCCTGTGCCCAGCCAATCACAGTCCACCCACTCTCGTCGCCCCCTACCCAGGCACGCCGGGATACGAAGCCGTTGCCACCTGTTTAGCCTCGCCGGAGGTTCGTGCGCGGACGGCGGGCATGATCGCCTGGCGTCCTCAAGCAGCGTGACTGTTCACGCGTTCGTCGCAGGGTTCGTGAAGCGGACCACCCTTCCCGCTCAATCCCCCGCCGCTTCCGGCTCATGCGACGACAACCGCGCCTTCGCATGCCGCATCTTTTCAAGCGTCTTGGGCCTCGCCTTCAACGCGACGCCGATCGCCAACGCATCCATGATGCACAGATGCACGAGCCGGGACACGCCTGGCGTATTCGGATCGATCGGACTCGGCACGCGCAGCAGCAGCGGAATATCGACCAACCACGCTAACCGTGAACCCACATTAGTCAGCGCAATGGTAGTGGCGCCACGCTCCTTGGCGATCTGAATGCTTTCATTCACTTCGACGCTGCGCCCCGAATGCGAAATCGCAAACGCCACATCACCGGGTTCCATGAGCCCCGCATAAAGCCGCTGCAAATGACCATCGGTAAACGCAGTAGCCGCAATATCAAGCCGCAAAAACCTCAAAGCCGCATCTTGCGCAACCAGCCCCGAACCCGACCCAACACCAAAGAAGAAAACCCTTCCCGCGCTCGACAACGCCGCAATCGCACTCTCAACCACCGCCGGATCCAACGCACTACACGCATGCGTAATCCCGTCGACAGCAGCTTCACCCACCTTGTCCATCAACGTCTGCACGTCATCGTCACGCGCAACCGCCGTCGACGCATACGGCACCCCGCCCGCCACGCTCTGCGCCAATTGCATCTTGAAGTCGCGCAGACCATGCGCGCCGATCGCGCGGCAAAAGCGCGTGACGGAAGGCTCGGACACGTCCGCACGCTGGGCGAGCTCGGTGATGCTCGCGCGCATCGCAAAGTCGACGTCGCTCAGCACCATCTCGGCAACCTTGCGCTCGGCGGGCCGCAGATTGGCCAGCGCGCCGCGGATGTGGGGAATCAAGTTCGGTGCGGACACCCGGTGTTCCTTAAGGGTTAAATGAATCCGCGTCGCGTCGCAGCTTCAATCAGCTTGAATCAGCCTCAAGCGGCAACACGCGGTTCAGACCAGTCTGCGTCCACTCTCCGTATCGAACAGATGAATATGCTCGGCCGGCAGACGCAGCGTGACGCGCTGACCGGGCTCGACTTTCGAGCGCTGGCGAGTCGTCACGCACCACGTGTTGCCGCCTATTTTCCCGTACAAATGGGTCTCGGCGCCAGTCGGCTCGACCACTTCGACTTCCATCGTGGTGTCCGGCTTATCAGCCATCGTTTCAATGTGTTCGGGACGCACACCAAGTGTGATTTTTGCGCCGACCACCGCCGAGGCCGGCGTGCCTTCCAGCACGATCTCGCCACCGTCTGTGAGTTTTAGCGCGAAACCCTGCCCATCAGTGCGATTGACCAACACGCCTTCGGCGAAATTCATCGACGGCGAACCGAGGAAACTCGCGACAAACAGATTCGCTGGACGGTCGTACAGATCGAGCGGACGGCCAACCTGCTCAATCCGCCCTGCGTTCATCACGACGATGCGGTCGGCCATTGTCATCGCTTCGATCTGATCGTGCGTGACGTAGATCACCGTATTCTTCAGACGCTGATGCAGCGCCTTGATTTCCGTGCGCATCTGCACGCGCAATTTGGCGTCGAGATTGGACAGCGGTTCGTCGAACAGAAACAGCGACGGCTCGCGCACCACTGCGCGGCCCATCGCCACCCGCTGACGTTGACCACCCGACAACGCACGCGGCAAGCGATCCAGATAACTGCCGAGGTTCAACATCTTCGCCGCAGCTTCAATCCGCGGCTTGAAACTCGCCGACGATTCCTTGCGAATCCGCGGCCCGAACGCGATGTTTTCGTAGACCGACAGATGCGGATAGAGCGCGTAGCTCTGGAACACCATCGAAATATTGCGCTGCTGCGGTGCAAGCGTATTCGCGCGCGTGCCGCCAATCATCAGATCGCCGCCGCTGATTTCTTCGAGCCCCGCCACCATGCGCATCAGCGTGCTCTTGCCGCAACCCGACGGGCCGACCAGCACGACGAACTCGCCGTCGTCGATATGAAGATCGATGCCGTGCACCACTTGCGTGTCGCCATAGCGTTTGAAGATGCCGCTCAGTTGCACTGCTGCCATGCTGTCCTCATCGTCGTGCTGTCATGCGAACGTGCTGCCTTGCTTCATCGAGCAAAGCACACGCCGCGCCATCGGGTCAAAGCAGTTCAAAGCGAATCCAATCCATTCAAAGCGATTCGAGCGTCAACTCTTCCGCCATCAAACGGTTGCCGGCCATCAATCCACCGTCGACCGGCAACGCAACACCGGTAATCACACGCGCCATCGGCGATGAGAGGAACAGCACCGCATCGGCGATGTCGTCCGGTGTCGCGAAGTCGCGCAACGGGTACCACTTCTTAAGATCCTCGAAGACCTGCGGATTCTTGTCGACGCGCGCCTGCCACGCCTGCGTCTTCACCGTGCCCGGACAGACGATGTTCGCGCGGATGCCATAGCGGCCGAGTTCGATCGCCAGCGCTTTCGTGTAGCTGATGAGACCCGCTTTCGCCGCGCTATACGCCGGATGCCCGAGCGCGGCCATGCCGTTCACCGAGCCGATCAGCACCAACGTGCCCGTCTGCCGTTCGATCATCGACGCGCGCACCGCTTCCACCGAGTGATACGTACCGTTCAGATTCAGATGGATATCGCGCTGCCAACTGGCGGCGTCCGTCGTGGCGAGCGTCAAACCATTGGCGGCACCCGCGTTGGCAACCAGCACGTCCACCGGACCGCGCGTTTTCACCGCATCGGCAACCGCTTGCTGCACTGCGGCAGCGTCACCCAGGTCGACCGCGATCGGCGTGACATGCGCGACGCCGAGTTGCGCAACCAATCCGTGAAGCGCGACCGCGTCGACATCGAGCGCCAGCACCGTGTCGCCCTGCTCCACGAAACGCTTGCACAACACGCTGCCGATCCCGCCGCAAGCGCCTGTCACCAACACCACACGATTCATGTCTACCCTCGCCCTTCAACCTCGTTGCAGCGCCGGTTTAGCGTGTAAATTTCCTACAAAACCGGCATCGAACAGTTGTCTAGTCATCCCGAAGATTGGGTATCCGTGACTTCGCGTTATGCAGAATACCCCTGCTTTACAGCATCTTATGCACAAAACTGGCTGAGAAAAAATATGGCAGACCCTACGTGACAAGCTATTTTGCGTCATGTAGGATTTTTTCAAACAATTTAACCCAAAGCGGCCGGCGACGGCAGCAGACCACCCCCCACCATCGTTGGATGGGACCGGAGTAAGCGTAAAGCGCTAACTCCGATCGACACAGGAGAGAGAAATGTCGTTGCATGCCCGTGCTTCCCTCGCGCTAGGCAAAGTTGCCGTGGCGCTCGCGTTTGCAGGTATCGCCGTCGCGGCTCACGCCGACACGGTCCGCGTGACGGTCGCGCATTACAGCGATGCGACCGCGCCGTACTTCGAAAAGATGGCCCGTAACTTCGAGAAGGCCAATCCCGGCACCACGATCAAGATCGAAGACGTGAACTGGGACACGCTGCAACAGAAACTGCAAACGGACATCTCCGGCGGCGCCAACGCCGACCTGGCGATTGTCGGTACGCGCTGGCTGCTCGACTTCGTGAAGGACGACGTCGCCGAGTCGCTCGACGGCTACATGGACGCCAGCTTCAAGGGCCGCTTCATCGGCCCATTCCTCGCACCGGGCGAAATCAACGGCAAGGTGTACGGCCTGCCGATCGCCGCGTCTGCACGCGCGCTCTACTACAACAAGGATCTGCTCGCGAAGGTCGGCTATCCCGACGGCCCGAAAACGTGGAATGACGTGATCGATGCGTCGAAGAAACTGAAGGCACAGGGCGTTGCCGGCTTCGGTCTGCAAGGCAAGGAAATCGAAACCGACGTCTACTATTACTACGCCCTGTGGACCAACGGCGGCGACGTCGTCGGCAAGGACGGCAAGGCGGCGTTCAATTCGCCGGCCGGCATCAAGGCGGCCACGCTGTACAAGACCCTGATCGACGACGGCCTGACGCAGCCTGGCGTGACCGGCTACAGCCGCGAAGACGTGCAGAACCTGTTCAAGCAGGGCCGCGTTGCGATGATGATCTCCGCACCGTTCCTCGCCAAGCAGATCAAAAAGGAAGCGCCGAACCTGAAGTACGGCATCGATCCGATCCCGATGGGCACGACGCACGCCACCTATGCGGTGACCGACTCGATCGTGATGTTCAAGAACTCGAAGGTGAAGAAGTCGGCCTGGAAGTTCCTCGACTATCTGTTCACGAAGGAACCGCGCGTCGAGTTCACGACGACCGAAGGCTTCCTGCCGACCACCAAGGCCGAGGCAACCGATCCGGCGTTCAACGATCCGGACACCAAAGCTTTCGTCGCGCTGCTGCCGACGGCTCACTTCGCGCCGACTGTGACCGGTTGGGAAGACACCGCGAAGGCTGTGACCGATTCAATGCAATCGATCTACCTGGGCAAGGCGAAGCCGGCGGACGCGTTGACTGCCGCAGCGACGCAAGCGAACAAGTCGCTCGGTAAGTGATCGCGTAGTCTCGTAGTGATTTGGTGAACACGGAACGCGCGCCGCCGTTGCGAAAGCGGCGCGCGTTTCGGTTGTCATATCCGTAATGCACTATCCGGCCCATCCCGTCGCGTCCGCTTTAATGTGGACGCGTCTTACGATCGAGCACGCATGAGCCGTTCCGCTTCTTCGCGCCTCCAGGCGCCCTGGTTGCTGATTGCGCCGAGTCTGGTGTTGGCGCTTTTCATCATCAGCTATCCGATTTTCAACATCGTGTGGCAATCGCTGCACGAGGTCTCGCGCTTCGGCGCGATCCGCGATTTCACCGGTCTGCAGAACTTCTATACGATTTTCACGGACCCCTCGTTTCTCGCTGCTGCTAAGCGGACGATTGTCTGGACCGTGTTCGTGGTGGGCGGCACGGTACTAATTTCGGTGCCGGTTGCACTGGTGCTGAATCAGGATTTCTATGGACGCGGCGTGGCGCGCACGATTGTGATGCTGCCGTGGTCCGTCTCGCTGACGATGACCGCCGTGGTGTGGCGCTGGGCCTTCAACGATGACTACGGCATGGTCAACGTCACGTTGCAGCGGCTCGGTTTTATCAACGGTCCGATACATTGGCTCGCGACGCCGGAGCTCGCGTTTCCGGTGGAGATCGCGGTTGGCATTCTGGTGTCGATTCCATTTACGGTGACGATTCTGCTGGGCGGGTTGTCGTCGGTGCCGGGTGACATTTATGAAGCGGCGCGGATGGATGGCGCCAGTGCGTGGCAGCAGTTTCGCAAGCTGACGATGCCGCTCTTGCGGCCGTTCATCAACATGACGATTCTGTTGAACGTGATCTACGTGTTCAATTCTTTTCCGATCATCTGGGTGATGACGCAAGGCGGGCCGGACAACGGCACGCATATTCTCGTTACGTATCTCTATGAGCTTGGGTTCCGGCTGGGGCGTCCCGGCGAAGCCGCGGCGGTGTCGCTGATCATGCTCGTCATGCTGTTCGTTTTCTCGATCGCCTATCTGCGTCTGCAGCCCGCGAAAGAAGGAGAGACGTCATGAGTCTCAGCATCAAGATGAAGCGCTCGCTGTGGTGCTGGTTGGCACTTTCGCCGCTGATTGTGGCCGTGCTGTTTCCGTTTGCTGTGATGTTGTTTACTGCTTTGAAGCCGGCTACGGAGATTTTTGTTTATCCGGCGAGGTGGTTGCCGGTGCATTGGCAGTGGAGCAATTTTTCGGATATGTGGGTTGCGGCTAACTTCGGCGTGGCGCTGAGGAATAGTTGCGTGATTAGCTTTTTGTCGACTGCGTTGGCGTTGGCAGTGAGCTTGCCGGCGGCTTATGCGTTGGCCAGGTTTCCGTTTCGTGGGAAAGGGTTGTATTCGCAGTTTCTGCTGGTGACGCAGATGCTGTCGCCGATCTTGCTGGTTGTTGGGTTGTTCCGGCTCGCGGCGATGATTCCCTATGGGGATGGGAATCTGGTTGACTCCAAGATTGGGGTCATCGTTTCTTATGCGGCGTTCAATATCGCGTTTGCGGTTTGGATGTTGTCTTCTTACTTTCAGACTGTGCCAAGGGATCTTGAGGAGTCGGCGTGGCTTGAGGGGTGTGGGAGGACTCGGGCTGTTTTTAAGGTTTTCTTGCCGTTGGCTGTGCCGGCGATTGTTGTTACGGCGATCTTTACGTTCATCAATGCTTGGAATGAGTTTGCGGTTGTTTATACGTTGATTCGGTCGCCGGAGAATAAGACTCTTACCGTGCAGGTTACGGATATGGTGGCTGGGAAGTATGTCGTTGAGTGGCATTTGGTGATGGCCGCTACTCTCTGCGCGACGTTGCCGGTTTCGATAGTGTTTGCTTGGTTGCAGCGGTTTTTGGTGAAGGGGTTGGCGTTGGGGGCGGTGAAGTGAGGATTGGGAGTCAGGGAGGGAAGTTGGCCCGCCGCCGCGCAACCATTCTGAAGAACTAGCTCCGCCTCCCGCCGCCGCTATCTGTGGCACGAATCGTCAAGTCCATTCGAAGTTTGCGGACGGCTGATTCTCGGCCTGAGCCGTCATTGGGATGGGCTGGGTTCTACGTCAGCAATGTGGCTGATTGCTGACGATGGTGGCATCGAGCAACCCGACGGCAGCATCCGGCATCAGTGAACTCACACTCCCGGCCCTCTCCCGACACTCATAGGAATTCCTCGTGTGTCTGCAATCGGCGCGTTTGCGGACGAAGTGGCGTGGCTCATTTACTAGCAGTTTCGGCCTATGAGCGGGCATCCTAGACCGACTACTTGCTGGTGACCGAGCGGGGCCATAGGCCGCCGCGCGAGCAACAGTCCTCGAAAGACCCGGGCTCACGTCGTACGCCGCAAGCACCAGGTCGATTTCGGGACGGTAAAGCGCGTGCGCGGCGAGCCGTGCTATCCCCTTGTCCGAAACGTCTCTCGCGCGGCCAGCATCGCCGGCCGGTTTTCCCGCGCCCATTCAGCGAGCGTTTTCAACGGCACGATCAAACTGCGTCCGAGTTCGGTCAACTCGTAGTCCACGCGGGGTGGAATCGTTGGATACATTGTGCGCGTGACCAACCCGTCCTGCTCCAGGCCTTTCAGGGTCAGCGTGAGCATGCGCTGCGAAATCCCTTCGACGCGGCGATGGATCTCGTTGTAGCGGATCGGTCCTTGCGACAAGGCGCCCACCACCATCACGGTCCACTTGTCGCCGATGCGAGCGAGTATCTCGACTACCGCCTTGCAAGCCTCGTGGGGGTTCGACGCTTCTGGGGCGCGAACAGCAGTGTTCGTATCGACCATAAAAGTGCCTCCTTGCTGGTGTCGGCGACAGAGCCCACTGTATCTCAACGAACAGTTTGTTCGTATCGACCAAGACGAGAGTGATTAGCCTCGTTGAACCTTTCCTCCCCAAGTTGCAGGAGTACCCCCATGACCGAACAGCAACAACCCCGCGTCGGCATCGTGATCGGCTCGACCCGAGAAGGCCGCTTCGGCGAAAAGCCCGCGCACTGGATCCATGAGATCGCCAGGCAGCGCACCGACCTTGTCTTCGAGCTGATCGACCTGCGCGATCACCCGCTGCCTTTCTTCAACGAGCCGCGGTCGCCGGCCTACGGACCGGTCAATAACGAGGCGGCGCGGCTCTGGGCCGGCAAGCTCGCGAGACTCGACGGCTTCATCGTGGTGACGCCCGAGTACAACCACGGCCCGAGCGCGGTGTTGAAGAACGCGCTCGACTACGCTTACACCGAGTTCGCCCGCAAGCCAATCGGCTTCGTGGGCTATGGTGGGGTGGGAGCGGCACGGGCCGTCGAGCAACTGCGGCTGGTTGCAGTCGAGCTGCAGATGGCACCGGTGAGCCATGCCGTTCACATCGGCATGGTGGAATCCCTCGGCATCATGCAGCAGGGCAAGACCTTCGAAGACTTCCCGCACCTGGCGCAGGCGGCCAACAAGCTACTTGACGACATGTCATGGTGGGCCAAGACGCTGAAGCCCGCACGCGAAGGCATGAGGACCGGCGCCGCCGACCGATAGCAAAGAGGGAAAGCCTTCGGCGTGACGGCGTAAACCAATCGCCACTCGCCACTTCAAAGCAGATGACGCCTTCCATGCGGCAGATTTGTGGCGGCGAATGTCGTCTGCGGGTCGATAGTGCGATCTCAGCCAACGGCGGCGGCCGGCTTGCTGTGACTTCATGCGAATCGGCGGCCCGCTTTGCACCACCCTTGATGGCACGCATCGTTTTCTGGACCTCAAGGATCCGCTCGTCTGGAGTCCAGAATTCGTCGACGCCGGTACGTGCCCTTTGGCCGCCACAAGCCGATAGAAACGAGCAGCTCTCGCCGGATTCGCAGATTGATCCCTCTTTTCCGCAGCGTGATCACGATACAGGCCGGCGTTGAATGCAGCGGGGACGTCGCCTGCACGATGCCAGGTGCTTAGGCGGTGCCTAGACGTGATTCGGCAATCCGCTTCAGATCATCGGGAGTTGAAGCAGATTCAGCCAACTGCTCAAGCAAGTCCGTGGCTCTTTTTTCGTCTTTCGGACCACCATCGCCAAGCGTCAAACTCGTCGCCAGGTTAAGTATCGACCGGGGCAGCCCTCGCGATGCCAAAGCCTCAAGGAGGTGACGAGCCACTTCGGGTTCCCGGTTTCGGTTGCCGCTTAGCAACTCATCAGCAATCGATTCTACAAACCTCAGCGAGCTTTCGTTTTCCGTTCTGTGTATGCCAGTCATGAGCGCTTGTTCGAAGTGGCCAACGGGATGGTGCACGGCGTGAGCCAACGTGCTTAGCGCCTCTTGAAAACTCAGATCTTCCTTTGAGCCGGCAAACGGCGTTTCTGTCGGGTCCCCGCACTCTTCGTGCGCATGCGCGGCCGATGGTTGCCACCATCGAACTAAGTCGTCCGCGGATTCACCGTGAAGATCAACTGACGATGCGAGCAATTGCGACACCTGATATACGCGTCTCTCGGTTAGTGTCGCGCTGTCACACGCCTCGTCGAGCGCGGAAGCTGCTTTGCTGCCCAGCTCGCCGTGGAGGTCGGTCCAGTCTCTATAGCCGAAGACTTCGGAGGTCACCTGTCGCGCCTGGGATTCCTTTAGAGAAAGGCGGTATTTGAGCCGATTGGCGGCCCGCGTCGGGATAGACGCGTTCTGAAAGTAGATACGCATGGATTCGGTCCGAGTTTCCGTGCCGACGAGCCTCCACAGCCGGCACGGAATCAAAATGAACTGTGAGGCGGCGCGGGGGGCGTGAAGCCCCGCCTGTAAAAATACCGTCGGTGTCTGATGCAGTCAATCCTATCTAGGAGACGGTGTGTTGCGCGATAAGGCTCGGTCTAAGCGCCAAGCGGTCTTCAAGATAGGGTTTGGCCCCTGAGGATCTGCGATTGTCCATGTGCTCTATAGTCCAGACACGGCCATTCAGAAACAGCTAGTTCGGGTTGCCTGACCAGCCGCTTCGCGACTTGATAGCGGCTCAGGGTTTCCTTGTTGTCGTTCGCCTAACGGAATGCATCGCGATACTGACCCGGCGTCATGCCCATGATTGCCTTAAAAGTGCGGGTCAAATGGGCCTGGTCCGCAAACCCCGTAGTGATAGCGATGTCGGCAAGCGGCTGCTGCGAACGCAACATTTGACATGCCTCACGGATTCTCGTCTGCGTTTGATAAGCGTGAGGCGTCAGCCCGACCGATTGCTGGAAGGCGCGTAAAAGCCGAAACGGCGGAACGCCTGACGTCGCCGCGAGTTCCTCCAGAGTGACCTTGTCCCCCAGATTTTCGACCAGATAATCGCGCGCCAGCTCGACCGCACGGGGTTCCCGCACACGTGCAGGAATGGTGGCCACGGCTCCCGAATGTCGCAGCAGCAGTCTCACGATCAGCGTGACTAACCGCGATTGACGCTCGAGCGCGGACGTTTCTGCCTCGGAGCGTCGGTGCAATTCAAGCAATTCGCGAGCGGCGTCAGGATCGTCGAACGTTGGTCCGAGAAATGCGATGCTGGACGCGGGCGAGTACCTTCGCAAATCCGCCGCGGTGTTGTGCACCATCCTGGGATTGATGTGGATCGTTCTGCAACGCCAGCCTCCGCCATTCACCGGCGTGCCATAGTGAGCTTCCTCTGCGTTGATCAATGTGAAAGAGCCTGCTTTGGCAATGCCCTGATGTGAGCGCGTGCGCAAGTCGATTGCCCCTTCGAGCACTAGACCCAAACTTATTTCCTCATGAGAGTGCCATGGATACATATGTTGAACGTAAGTACCCTTGAGCATCTCCGCGTCGTGCAGGTCCGTCATCCGCCAAACCTTGACGCTGCTGTCATGCGACATCTCTACCTCGAAATAAGATTCCAGATGCTTTCCTTGACGCATGGCCTTCAGGCAAGATAGATCACCCGAACGAGCCAATTCCCGATACGAGAAGAGGAACCGTCACGTAAACGATACCGAATACTTTCCGTTTGCGCTGAGCGCCGACGTAACGGTGTTTTCCACGGCGAATCTTGTCGCCAGACCTGGGGAACGCCGCGAACTCTACGCCGCACGTCTATTTCAGCCTACCAGGCCGTGCGTGCATCGGTCTTGAAGAATCTTGCAACCAGGCAAAGTGTTGGGACGAGCGCTCTGCGGTCGCAGGATTCTTCAATACTCGCCACGCGGGCGCTGGATATCGTGGCGTCACGCATGAAAGACGCAGAACGCTGGCGCGGCGGCTATCGAAGCCATTGGTACGACAACGGGCGCTTTCATCTTTTCCCGGATCATCCGATGGCACGCAATGCGGCCAACGGTAAGAACAGGACATCAGTATTATGAAACAGGACGAAAATAGTGTGGCTCTGGTTGGCGGTGGTGCTGCTTGTGTTGCAACGTTTGTCGCGCTTGTCAAACGGCGCGCAGCGAAAACCATCTATGTGATAGCCCCCGGCGAAATCGGCCCCGGCCTGGTGTTTGGAAACAGTGACGATGACCTGATATGCAACACGTCGGCGGAGATCATGTCGGTGATGGCAGACGCCCCGCAAGATTTTCTGCTCTATTTGCGGCAAAACGGCCGATATGTCAGTCCAGAAGCGTTTGTGCCGCGATCGTGGGTCGGTGCATATCTGACGGATCGCTTTCGTGATTACGTGGCTATTGCATGCCGGCGCGGGATAAAAGTGGTTCGCCTGCCGTATCACTTTCATTCCGCGCGTGTCATCGACGCGTGCGGCCATGAGTTGAAGCTGGCGCGTGACGACGCCTCGTATTCGCTCGTTGTGACCGATGTCATTTTCTGCACGGGCCTTGGCGCTCCACGCCTTCCCGACTTGCTGAAACCACACATCGACCATCCGCGTCTGATTTGCAGTCCTTATCCTGAGGCCGACATGCTGCAGCGAATACCTAAGCATTCGCGCGTGCTTGTGGTTGGCAGCAAACTCTCGGCGGTTGATGCGGCCGTCTTACTGGGCCGGCAAGACTGCAAGGTGTCGATGGTATCGCCGTCCGGCGCGCTTCCGGCCGTGCGCAGCCGGTCCATCAGAAATGCGCGGTTTCGCCTCGACCGCTCGTGGTTGGAGTCGATTTTCAGGCGATGGACGCCGGGCGGCGATGCTTCATATCCGAAGGGCTTGAGGCACGCATATCTGAAATACTTCGTCCACCACATGTCGACCTTGGCCGGGCCTTTGTGGCGCAAGCAGTTCAGCGGTGCACACACGTGCGATCAGCGGTTGCGCGACCAGATCTCTCTCGCCGAACTCGGTCAATCCCAATGGCAAGATGTGCTCGTCGATCTTGTGGAAACGATTAATGCGATCCACGCTAAAACTAGGTCCCTGTTTCCTGGCGCGATGCACACCGCGGCTAGCCAAAGTGTCGAGCCCTACCTCACTGCGCTCGCACTACCGAATGCGAGGAAGCTGCTCGACCTGATAGACAAAGACCTTCTGTCCGTGAGCAAGGGCAGATTGGTGGATATCATCGCACCACCGGATAGATCGGCACCATGGTGTGTGAATTGGGGTGAGGGATTCCAAAACTTCGATGCGATAGTCGTTGCCGCCGGATTTCATACGCCACGCCTTGTCAGAGACGAAGCGGGTCAGATGGAAATTGAAATACACGGCTCGCGCGAGAAAGAGACCGTGGACCTATCGCACCGGTTGACCACCGAGCCGACCCGGCCAGCCGAACAGGGCAGCCTCTGGTTTGTCGGACCGCTTGCTCATTCGCGCGTACCGATATCGAGCGCCCTGTTTGTCACTGCGTCTGTGGCCGCGCAAGTGACGGCGAATCTCGAATCCCACCGTGCCGCCACGGCACTCGACGAATGCTGCCCTTTAGACGCAGCCATGTACTGATACATAGCCGACCTTCGCATCGATCTCAGTACCAATAGATAGCCAACGATGGTCCTTCGCGTACTCTCTGCGCCGATCGTCGAATCTGCTGTACTGGAAAGCGTCGTGTTGAATAATTCAATGAGCTGGGCAGCAGACTGCTGAGAACCAATCGATGCTTGAACGGCCGCTATATTTTCCGAAACGGCCTTTTGAAGCGGTGCGCGGCAGCGCGGCTGCTTCAAACAGAGTAGGACCTTCGGTATTTTTGGGCAGATTTCTCTGCGGCGTCGTTTGGATGCGCGGCGGCAATCTGCATGACTGTGTGGAAACTGTTGGAGCTTTGCGATGCGTGAAATTAGAATCTTTGAGTTGGATCAAGCTGACGTTCCAACGCGCCTGCCGATTGGCTGCCCATCGAGGGTGAGCGCAATGCGCGAGAGGCTGTGGGTTACCGTGGAAGGACAAACGGATGACTATTGGCTGGCAGAAGGCGAATCTCTTGAATTGCCTCCATATGCTGTCGTATGGATCAGCGCCGAACATGATGGAGGGCGGCTTTCAATTACGTCCTGCAACACTGGCTCAGTGGTGAGCGCGCGCGCGAGGATGGACGTGCTTGTGCTCTGGCTCGCGCGATGCGCAGTCGCAGCAGTGCGTTCGGCGCTGCGCCCATCACCATGAAAGGCTTCTACACTTCTACGCCGAGCAACACCGTCGGCACTTTTGCGTCGTCGCGGAAATCGAAACGCGATTGATCCCGAGAAGTTCCGTCCGGCGTTCGATGCGTTACAGACAAGGCATCCGCTGTTGTCTGTGTGTGTCGAGGACGACATCGAACATGGCCGGGGCATTTACCGGTCCGACCGAAGACGTGACCGGCCGGTATGACCGAAGTCCAGCCGCTCAACGTGACACTGTCGAACGTCGCTTCAGGGTCGGGAGTGTGAGTTCGCTGATGCAGGAAGCTGCCGTCCGACTGCTCGATGCCGCCACTGTCAGCAATCCGCCACATTGCTGACGTAGAACCCGACCCGCCCCAATGTCGGCAAAGGCCGATGAACCGTCATCGACCGCCAAGCCCGGACATTGGCGAAGCCCAGATACGCCTGCGCACTGACTGTGAACGTAGAGACGACTAACCGCGCGCCCTCTGCGACCTCCGAAGTCGCAGCAACGCTCCAACGTCCGCCGACAACCTTATCCAATCAGCCAAACGCAAAGACTTAGCCCGCCTGGTTGAACGCTACGCCGCTACCTTGATTTATAATCATCAAGCCATCGGGAAACACCCGGCGGTCAGGTGTGGAAGCCTGTGATCGTAACCGCACCCCCGCTCAGGCGGGGCGTGCGTCTACCTCTGCACGTCTATATTTCTATGGGCGGGCTGTGGTGGGGGAGCCGCAAGGCTCGCCGGTTCGTTACGATCCCGGTCTTCCAAACCCGCCACGTGCCCGCTCACCCACTTCCTCAAGCGAGTGTCGGGCGATCCAGGAAGTACCAGGGAGGTCGCACCATGAGCAGCAAACCTACAAAAAAATCTCAACCCGCTTCACGCCCGCCTGTCGACGCGCTCCAGTACGAAAAGCTTGCGCTCTCCACCTTCGATCTATGCAACCGGCAGTTGAGTCAACTCAACACGCTGATCACACTTGCGTCCTCAATGTGTAGGAATCCTGCCATCACGAGCGACGAAAGACGACGTCAGCAGACCATGCTTGAATTGCTTGTCGACACAGCAGAGCAATATCAGCGAGAGCTCGAATGTGACCGTGAGCTGTATCAGGTGATCGCGCTCGATGCGAAGGGCATCCCGCAGAGCCGCATCACCGCGAGCCGTGCAGCGCGCCTTCTTGCAGAGGCATCACAAATAGCGACGAAGGAAACACCGGCAGGCACGAAGCCCCGCCCTGGCAAGCAAACGTCAGCCAAATCCGCGACAAACGAAGAAGCAGACGCTGCCCAACAGCCGGCTCCCACGCAGCACTAACCATCGAGAAGGTGAACGACTTCAGTCGTTCAGATTTGTAGCATGCCTGCCCTCAGTCACGAGCATGGGCGAGCGCCACAAGCAGATGTGGGCAGGCGTCGTATAAACCTAATAACTTTCAGGCGTTCGACATCGGTGCGCAGATCATCGACAATCGATAGGAAATCTCGACGCCGTTGGCACGAACAGCGTCCGGGAAAAACCGTCAATCCTCCCCTTACGGCATGGCGCACGAATATCTCGTCATTTTCCAATACCACGAGCCTGAACCGCGTGAGCTATTTGAGCGCGGACTGATCGAAGATTACGAATCGTCATCGGGCGCATTTATCGAGGCAGGGTCGGCGGAAGAGGCCTTGATCTGGTGCGAGGTAATCGCACAGGAGCTTCTTCGACGCGTCAACGATGACAGATCGTTGGATTGGAAACGCTTGGGATATTCGTGCTGGATTGAATCCACACCAGAAAAATCCCCTTGGGGCCACTGCTTGGTTTTTTTCAGCACGTTCGCGTCGGCGAGCTGCCGAACATCGACGCGATGAGTACTGCCGCGTACATTCGCTGGCAGGGTGGCGACGGCGCAAGTTAGCTAAAGCGAATGCGTTTGCTCGGCGCCCTCATCCAAACCGAACACAATATACCGGCGGCAAATGCGCTGAAATCAAATGCCAGCTTTCGCCGCCATCGTCGGATGTCCATAGCGCGCCAGTGGTCGACCCCATCGCGAGGCGCGTGCCGGAGTCGTCTACGGCGAGCCCGTGCCGATACACGAGGTCATAGGCCGGTGTAGGCGGCAACCCGTTCGAGAAGCGCTCGAACGTGCGGCCTCCGTCGCGTGTGCGCGTGACGACGAACTGGCCGTCTACCGGGATCCGGTACTGGTCTTTCACGGCGGGCACGAACCACGCGGTGTCCGGCTCGCGCGGGTGCACGGCAACGGCGAAGCCGAAACTCGATGGCTGCGCTTCGATCCGCTGCCAGTGGGCAGCGCCGTCGGTCGAGCGGAAGATCGCGCAGTGATGCTGCGTCCACAGCACATCGGGGTTTGCCGTGCATTGCACGACGCGGTGCGGGTCTTGCACGTTGGCATCGCCGCGCCGCTCTGGCGGCATATAGTCGGCCTCCATGCCCTCGGCACTCAGGCACCAGGTCGCACCACCATCGGCCGTTTGCCAGACGCCGCCGCACGACACGCCGACCGTCACGTGCCGGCTGTTGCGCGGATCGACCATCACGGAATGGATGCCCGGCGCGTCGTAGCCGCCTCCGAGCCATTCGCGGCGCTCCGGGCGATCCCACAGCGCACGGTTGAGCACCCATGTGTCGCCACCATCGTCAGAACGGAAGAGCCCACCGGGGATCGTGCCGGCCCACAAGACGCCCGGCTCGTCCGGGCCGCCGGTTTCGAGCGACCAGATTTGCTGAAGCGTCCAAGGCGGCGACGGGCTGGGCGCGGCCGCGCTCGCATTGTCCGCGCCGTCACCGGTACGCGTCTCGTCAGCAGGCTGCGGCGGGTAGACGGGAACCGCGCACTCTTCCCAATCCGCCATGCCAGCGCGCCGGCGATGCAGCTTCACGCCGAAGTGGCCGAGATTGAGCCCGACATACAGCGATCCGTCGCGCGGATCAGGCAGCACCATGCTCACCGGCTCGCCGACGAAATACGGCTCACCGAGGGTCCAGCTACCCTCGTCGTCGGCTTGCAGAACGAACAGTCCCTTGCGGGTTGCAACAAGCAATCGATCGCTCATGTCGAGTGTCTCCAGGAGTACGAGTGGAACCTTCTTATCCGCCCGACAGCGCCTGTATGACGTAAACCCGGCTTTCCTCACCGAGCGCATCGGACAGATGTTGTCGGTCGCGCACCGGCCGGCCATCGACAAACACGGCGAGATGCCTTCGCAGTGAGCCCTGATCGTCAACGATGTAGCCGCGCAGTCGAGGTTGCGCGGCGAAGACGGCCTCGAGTGCTTCGCCGAGCGTGCGCGCATCGATCTCGCGCTCGGGCGTTGCGATATGCCGTTGAATCGAAGCAGCGAAGAAGATGTGCGCCATGGCGAGGTAGCCGAACGGGAATGGCCTTGTTCGTCGATTCTGAAGTTTAGACCATCCGCCGTGTGCTTCGGAGCGTCGCCATACACCAGACGAAAGGCTGCGCCTCCGAAGCGGCCGTTGACATGCGGATGGCAACCCGAAAAAAGGCAGTGCTGCTCAGCGCCGCGATAGTGAGCGCAGTACTCGTCCCTGTTGCGCGGGCCGACGATCACGACGACCGCCGCCCAGGCCCGAATGGCCTGCCGTGGTTCGTCGTGGCGGACAGCCTCAGGACGACCACCTATGACGGCATCAGCGATGACCTGCTAACCGCCGGCCTCGGCAAAACCGGACTCGCAGGCCCAGCGCCAGCTATCGCCAAGAAGGAGCGCTCCGGCCGAACGCTGCCTGTGGAAAGAAACAAGGTCAATAAGTCGACATAACGTGAGGTGCTCGCCGGGGCGTAGCCGCGACGAGCACTGTCGATCAGTGTGTCCAGCGATAGATGATGACGCTGGCCCCGTTGTAGTTGTCCTTCGTGATCACGTACTCCCCGGTCGACCGACGGTACGATCGAAGGCCGTACATCGAATCCACGTCATTGCCGACGTACACGGTGTTGGGGTTGCTGTTGATCAACGTGGTGTCCAGGCTGCCTGTGGTGAGATTGAAGGCGTCGATGTTGGGCACGGTGTGTACGTATCCGACGAAGAGATAGTTGCCGGCCGCCGTGATCGACTTGGGATTGGCGCTGGTGAGGTTGATCACCGGATTGGGAGCGGTCGTGTTGCCTGCGAGCCAGCCGTGATACACCTCGATCCGCGTTCCGATCGACGTCCAGTCTGCGCTCCCGACAACTCCCTGGGCCAGGATCATCGTGTCGCTTTCCGGCAGGTAGATGATCCGCGTCAATGGCGTGATCGTGCCCGGAATGGGCGTTGCAATTCCTGCTCCCCAACTCGGCTTCCCGTTGGCATCGAAGCCGGTCAGCGGATAGTGCCAGATGGCATTCGTCTTGTCCAAACCGGCCCAGACGTCCCCTTTGCTGTCGAGGCAGAATCCGTCCCTGACCGGTGCGGTCGTATTGAACGCCGTACCCGGAAGCGTGGCGTCCGGTATGGCGATGTAGCCATTCGCAGCATTGAAGTGGAAGAAGTAGAAAGTATCGGGATTCTGGCCGGACGCCACGAGGATCCGGTTGGCGCCGACGGTGGCAAGTTGACCGAAGTGCTCATCCCGTGAGCGATCGTTGATGTTGATGCGTGGATCGGATGGATAGTCGATCGGATCGACCGTGTTCGCTACGAAGGTTCCCCCAGCGGTGCCGGTGTAGATGTTGGTCCCTCCATAGAAGTACGCGCCGTCGGTAGCCGGGTCCGGAGCGGCGACCCCCTCGAAGTTCAGAGACTGAAGCTTCCATTGCAGGTGGCCAGAACTGTCGTAGGAGTGAATGTCGGTGCCGCCGTCGCGGCCGAGGTCCCAGCTTCCGCCCCACGGGTTGTTGAGCACGTACAGGTTGCCGGCGGCGTCTTTGCCGATGCCGGTGACGCGGGTAAAACGCCTGTCGCCAACCTGGCCTTTGATTCCCGTTGTCGTATCGAGATATCCCCCCTGAATGCCAAATGTACTGATCAGAAATGGAATGACCAAAGTGTTATAGATCTTGATGTTCATGTCGGGGCCCGCGTCGCCGATCATGAGAAACCCGGTCGACGAATCGAGATACAGCGAGGACGGTCGAGAGGCGACGGACATCTGGATGGTGTTCACGAGCACGCCGGCCGGATTGAATTCGAGGATCGCGCCCGCGCTCTTCTGCGCAACCCAGATGTTTCCTGCGCTGTCCACCGCGAGCGCGCCAGGGCTTGAGACGGCGATATCCTGCCGCCAGACGCCGTCGGTGGTGTAGACGCGGATGCGATTTCCAGGCGAGTCGCTCGCATAAAGGAGCGAGCCCGACGTCGCGAGTCCCGTGATTACATCAGCCCGCTGCTCAGTCGTTGTCGCGCTGACCGAGATAAGAAAGTCGCGAGTTTGAGTGGTTCGGTTGTACCGCCCGACCGTGCCGCTGCCGTAAGTGGCATTAAATTGCAGAGCGGCGAAGATCGAAGTTGCGTTACCCGTAATGGCGCTGCCCTGAAACTCGCCGTGACCTCCTATGGATCCCAGGCTTTGGCCGTTCTGGTATATCGCGACACCACCTTCGTTTTCGTCCCACATGGAAGCCGTGTAGATGACGCCCTCGGGCGCTATCCACATGGAGCGCGCGACGCTACCCACGTGGGTAGCGTTGGTCCCAAATGTGTTCGCCACCCAGTCGGTGCTGTACTGTCCGTAACACTCCGGCGCGAGCGTAGCGATCAGAAGGGCGGTGAGGAACGTGGCATAGATTCGTTTCATGATAGTGAAGCGTGCCCTCCTGAGGCACCTGAATCGGGGGATTGCGGTTTGGCCCATGCTCGCAGCATTGACAACCTGACGGGCTTCACATGGGGACCGACTGATGGTTCCTGTGACTGCCTTCCTTGTCGTGCTGGCATGCGCGCTATGGGCTGGAAGATTCTTCGATCGGGAAGGGTCTTCTTCGAAGCGTGCCAGGCGCCGCTCGCCCGTTCGGCGAACGGCGTTTCGCAGGAAACTGTCCTTGTCCACTGGCCGCTCCAGCAAGCGTCGCGTCTGTCCAACTCGAGGCTGCGTTAGAGCGGTATATCGGCGAGGCGCGGAAAAGGTTGAGCTGTTCGCATTCCCAGCACGAGCAAACGCGTTGGAGCCCAGCCCGAGCAGCGCTTTCAGCTGGTCCGCGAGGTGGATGAGCGTTCAGATGCCAACTGGCGGTTCGGGGTGGCAAGCGTGGCCCGCGAGCGGGTGATTTCTCGCGAGACGAAGGTGCGGTGAGGGCCGACTAGCGAAGTTCGCGGCCGAGGGGCGTCTGACCGGACTCGGCCGGCTTCCGGAGTTCCGGGCTCGGCCATGAAGCGTCGTTCGCGCGCAACGTCGCTCAGACATTCAGGCGTCGGTTCCACTCAGGAACCGGCCATTCGATTCCCAATGGTGAAGTGTTGCTTGTCGGCCGAAGCGGTCGTTCGCGCGCGTCGAAATTGAGTCGGACGCGAACGTCGGCTGTCGAGAAACTCGAATGATCTGTATCGGCGCACAGGGGACTTAGGTTCGGTCCAATACGGACGTTTAGAACCTGTCGCCGGGGCGCGAACCGGCTCGCGAACATGGCACATCTCGCCGCGTCTAGATTCTTCTGTCTGGCATTGAACTTATCGTTCCGTACCTTTCTACGCGCACGCGCCTGTGGATTACGGGTTCGCGCGCAGCCGGCCGATCATGGCATGGACCGCAGTAAGCTGCGAACCCGATTTCAGCGCATAGTCGGGGCCGGTATAACCGAACCAGTCGCAGCAATCTTCCGGACTGAAAGGAACCGTGGGCGCAATCGCCTGAGGGTGAAGGACGACGATGTTGTTCGTGTCGGCCCAGTAGTTGTAGTTAGTCTTCGCATAGAAATTGTCTCCGACTACGGCCGCCGACGACCACGCCTGCCCCGACTACCGAGCCCGAGTACGCAACCTGGTATTGGATCGCCATGAAGGCGCCCCACGAAAGGCCTGACACAGACGTATGTGACGGGTCGCCGTGGTATGACGGCCGCGCATCAGCGGCCAGCTCGGCGGAAGCGTCCGGCCTGCGGGCTCAGTGCTTTCCCTTCACGTACATTCAACGCTTCCATGTCGAGCATCGCTGCCCGCTTGCCGGCCTGTTGACAGCTACGCAGGCGAGCGATCTGGCGAGTCTCATCGCAAGGGGTATCCAGCAACGAGCGGCCGCTATAGATCGAGCGACGGCGGTATGGCGAGGCGCGATCGTGCGGGATGCACGCTGATAATCACGTGAAACTGCAAATTCATTCTGTCGCGAAACGAATGGTTTCTTTTTCAACCTTGCATGCTGCGATCACTTTGATGGCGAGGCCTAGCCGAAATGACAGTCCTCTATTTGTCTGATCAAAAAAATCTTTGAATAGCGAGGGTTTCTAGCCTCATTTCTTCGGTTTGCCGGTGTGGGGCCATCGTTATCCTCAGCAGTGTTGAAGGATCCGGATGTTGTCTGCATGCCGTCTCGCACGCAAACGTTTCACCTTTGTGACGAGTCTGAAACTGATGCGATCTTTTCGCTCCCGGGTCTGACACGTCTGCGCCTTCAACAATTGACTCAGAAACCCGTCGCATCGCGTTTTAACGCAGCTTCGTTCTTTCGGCATCCTTACAAAAGTCAAACTCACCTACGGAGTCCTCATGCTTCAATTTATCAAGTCTCTGTCGCGCGACGAGCGCGGCGTTAGTGCGCTCGAGTATGCGGTGCTCGCCGGCATCGTAGTCATTGCGGTCGTGGCGGCCGGCGCTATTTTCGGTGGCGCTGGCGGTCTGCCTGCGCTGTTCACGAACATGGTCACGAAGGTTACGAACGCACAGAACGGTTAATCGATATCTCCAGACATTGCGGGATCAGTGGGCCAGCCCGGCTTCCCCAAGGGGCGCCGGGCGTCCCGGGCACAGCGGAAAATAAGGAAAAGCCACCCATGCTGTACGCGGCGAAATCAGCGGCTTGTCTTGTATTGGCATCACTGGCGGTGCGCGATATCCGCTCGCGCCGCTTGCCGACACGCGCCGTATTGCTCGTGGCCTGTCTTTACGGGATCGATGCTGCTGTTGCTGGAGTAAGCATCGCGTCGCTCGCGGATCACCTCGGTGCTGCTGCCATCGGCTTTGCACTGTTCGCGCTTTTGTTCCGCTGCGGCTGGATGGGCGGAGGCGATGTCAAGCTGGCCGCCGCCGTTTTCCTGTGGGCAGGTCCTGCCTACGCATGGCCGGTGTTTTTCATCGTATCTTCCGGCGGCCTGGTTCTCGGCTTGACAGCGCTGATCATAGGTCTCGTCCGCAGACATGCGACGCATTCCGCGCCAGCATCCACGCAGCCCGCTTCGCCGTGCAGCGTGCCCTACGGCGTCCCTCTTGCGTTCGGCGGCATCGCGGCCGTATGGCTGCCCGTCTTGAACTCTCTGTAGCCGATCTGACAGCCGATCGCCACGCCCATGCCCAGAATTTTAAAGATCGTCATCCTCGTGATACTCGCCTCGGTCGGCGCGATCATTTTCCGCGCGTTGTTCGTCGCCGCATCGCAGCCGGGCCAGGCGCGGCCGCCGGCGATGGATCGGGTGCGCGTCGCAGCCGCTGATCTGCCAGAGGGGATGTTGCTGCGCGACAGCGACCTCGCCTGGAAAGATGTTCCTCACAAGCAGCTCCAGCAGGGTGCGCTTGTAAAGAGCGACGCTGACAGCGCAGATGCAACGGACCTGAAAGGCGATGTGCTGCGCCACGCGGTGACAGCCGGCACGCCGCTAGGCACTGCGGATGTCATTCCGCCCAATGCGCCGGGATTTCTCGCTGCTGCATTGAAGCCCGGCATGCGTGCAACTTCAGTTGCCATCGACGACGTTTCGGGCAACGCCGGCCTGATCCAGCCAGGGGACTACGTCGACGTGCTGCTCACGCAGCAACTCGACGGGCCGGCCCGTGCGCCGGAGAACACCGCTCGCTCTGTGGAAAGCGAGACGGTGGTCAACCGCGTTCGCGTGCTCGCAGTCGGTTCGGTCTTCCAGCGACCCAAGGCAGATACGGCAGACGCGAATACGCGTGCGCGAACGGTCACGTTCGAGGTGACGCCGCATACCGCGCAGGTGATCGCCGTCGCGACGCATCTGGGTTCGCTGTCACTCGCGCTGCGCAGTTTTGCGACTAGCGATCGCAATCCGCCCGTCACCGGCAATGAGACGCTGCCGCAAACACCACCCGTGTGGGCCGGCGACGTCTCGCGTGCCCTGTCAACGGTACGCGTATCGGCGCACGGCACGGCGGGGTCGGTCCCGGCTGCCCCGCATCCGGTGATCGTCTACCGCGGCTCCCAGGTATCGGACGCAGGCGGGGATGCAAGGCTTCAAGGCAGTACCGGTGCCGCGGGTGTGCCACCACTGCCGCCGAACCCGCCGACGACGGTTGCCGGGCAGAACCCGTTGCCGGAACAGCCCACTACACAACGCTGACCCTTCGGCTTGCCCAGGCGGTGAGACCCGAAATTAACAGGAAGGATTCATGTTGCATCGTGTCTATTCGGCAGTGCAGGTGCGGTTGATCGCCGGATTCGGACTGACGGTCGCACTGATGCATGGCGCGCTCGCTGCGAGCATCGATCCGTCGCTGGCGGTCGCGGCAGGCGGGGGCGAAATGCTGCACCTGCCCGAGCCAGCCGTCGCGGTGTTCGTCGCCGATCCGGGTGTCGCGGACGTGCACGTACCGACGCCTCAAACGGTATTTGTGCTCGGCAAGAAGGCGGGCACGACGACCTTGTTCGCGCTCGGCGCCCACAATCGCACGATCCTGCGGGAAACCGTCGTGGTCAGTGCGGATACGCCATCGATACAGCGTATGCTCGACGCCCGCTTCCCGCACTTTCAGCTGAACCTGACGGGTGCTCCCGGTTCGCTGATGGTCGCTGGGCGCGTGCCCGACGCGGCGGCCGCGGACGCCGTGATGCAGTCCCTTACACCGTATCTGCACGACAAGGAGACGCTGGTTAACCGGCTGACGTTGACGCGGCCAATCCAGGTCAATCTGCGCGTGCGCATCACCGAAGTGGACCGCAACGTGACGCAGCAATTGGGCATCAACTGGAACGCACTCGGCCAAAGCGGAAACTTCATCGGCGGCCTGTTCAACGGCCGTGCGTCCGCTGCCACGACGACGCTTTCGTCAACCGGCGCATTCTCGGTCCTCGGGGCGTTCCACGCCGGCAAATGGGCGATTGACGGGGTGCTCGACGCGCTCGATCAGGAAGGCTTGATCACGATGCTCGCGGAACCGAACCTCACCGCGATGTCTGGCGAAACCGCCAGTTTCCTCGCAGGTGGCGAGTTTCCGATCCCGGTTCCGCAAGGCCAGACCAATTCGATCACGATCGAGTTCAAGCCCTATGGCGTGTCGCTCGATTTCACGCCCACGGTGCTGTCGGATAACCGGATCAGCCTCAAGGTGCGCCCCGAAGTCAGCGAGATCGATCCGACCAACAGCGTGACGATCGACAGCATCAAGGTGCCCGCGCTCACCGTGCGCCGCGTCGAGACCACCGTCGAATTGTCGAGTGGACAAAGCTTCGCCATTGGCGGACTGCTGCAGAGCAGGACCAGCGACGTCCTCTCGGAGTTGCCGGGCCTGGGCAAGCTTCCGGTATTGGGCAAGCTGTTCTCGTCGAAGAACTATCTCAACGACAAGTCCGAAGTGGTGGTCATCGTGACGCCTTACATCGTGCAGCCCGCTGACCCCGGCCGTCTGCGGCAACCGATCGACACCATCGTGCGGCCGAGCAGCGACATCGAGTATGTGCTGCAGAGCAAGCTCGGGCTCGATCCGCTGTCGGGGAACGTGCCGCGCCTCGTCGGGGCCGCGGGCTTCGTCTATTGACCTATCGGGAACCATGCCATGCTCCTTCGACTGATCGGTATTGGACTGCTGCCGCTTTTGCTGCCCGGCTGCATGTCCGCAACTCCGCCACTCGGACTTCCCGATGCATCGGTCATCGGCTTCGACAGCCGCCACGCGATCGCGCCGGACTGCGCGACGCTGGTCCAGCCGTCGCATCTGGTCGATGCGGGCGTCGCGCGCGCGAGCATGCCATTCGGCTGCGCGACGTATACGAATCTCGCGGTGATGCTCGCCCGGCCGGAGGATCTCGTCGATCCGCTGCCGTACGCCGGCGCCGACGCAACGACGGCCGCAGGCGCGGTGCGCCGCTATGACGAAGGCCGCGTGAAGCAGCCGAACGCCACGTCGACGACAAGTCCATTGACACACTGACACGCCCCTCATGAATGCGCTCGACATGTTTCGTCCCGCGAGTTCGGCCGCAGCACACGCGGCGGACCTGCTTGCGGTTGTCTCTGATGCAACCAGCGTCGATGCCGTGAAGAGCCTGATTGTCGATCAGGCGATATCGAATGCGCACGCGCAGATCGGCAACATCGACGACGCGATCCGTCTGCTGCAGAATCTCACGCGGCCGCCGCGCCAGTTGCTGGTCGACGTGTCCGGCTCCGACATGCCATTGTCGGACCTCGCTCGACTGGCCGACGTGTGTGCGCCGTCGGTCGCCGTCGTTGTGATCGGCGATCGCAACGATGTCGGTCTGTATCGCAGCCTGCTCGAGATTGGGATCCAGGACTATCTCGTCAAGCCTGTGACGGTCGAACTGCTCCTGCGCGCACTGTCGGCTCGTGATCCGTCCGCCCAGGCACGCACCGGCAAGGTGATCAGCTTCATTGGCGCACGAGGTGGCGTAGGTGTGACGACGATCGCCGTCTCGCTCGCGCGACATCTGACGGATGAAACGCTCAGACATGTGGTGTACGTCGACCTGAACCTGCACGGCGGGGCGGCCGGTTCCACGCTTGGGCTACCCGGAGGCAACGGGCTGACTGATCTGTTGCAGGACACGCGCAGCATCGATCCGCAGGCACTCGATCAAGCGGTGGTGGCAGCCGGTGAACGGCTCTTCACGCTGTCGTCAGAGCTTCCCTATGAAACCGAGTTCACCGTGCGTCCGGGTGCGCTCGCCGACCTGATCAATACGCTCAAGCGCCGCTTCCATTATGTGCTGCTCGATCTGCCGGCCCGGAGCGGCCGCATCGTCGAAGAGGCGCTCGACGCATCACAGGTCATCTGCATCGTGGCGGATCCTTCCGTGTATGCGTCACGCGAGTGCATGCGCCTGCTCCGCTTCACCGAAGATCGCTCGGGCGAACCGGTGATCTCGGTGCTGCTGAACAATCCGCTCGAACCCGTCGCGGACCGCGTCCAGCCTCTGGACTTCAAGCGCGCGCTGGGACGCGCCGTCGTGCACGAATTGCCGTACGATCCAAAGCCCCTTGCGCGGGCCGAAAACCTGGGCGAACCGCTCGGCGATCGCAGGAAGCCTCTGGGGTTTGCCGCCGCTATCGAACGCGTTGCAAACAGCCTCACCGGCCGTGAGTCTCCGGCGCCCGCTCCCTGGCACCTGCGGTTATTCAAAATGCGGAGAAGCGGCTGATGTTCGGCGCCAAAAAACCCATCCCGGAGCCTTTGCCGCTCGCCGACGCAGAAACCGTGCAGCCCGCGGCGCCTGCGCCTGCGCCTGCGCATCCGCATCCGCGCACGCCGCCTGACGGCTACGAGACCGTGATTCGCTCGGAAAACTTCAGGAAAATCCGCGCGGTAGTTTTTGCATCGATGAACATGTCTGCCGCGCTGATGAAAACGCGCGACCAGGTGCGCGCAGGCATCGAGGAAATCGCTGCCGACGCGGTGATACGCGAACAGCTGCACATCACGCCTGGCGAGCAGGCCCAGATCGTCGGCGAAATCCTCAACGACATGTTTGGCGTCGGCCCCATCGAACCGCTGCTCGCCGATGATGCGGTGACGGATATCCTCGTCAACGGTCCGGATCAGGTCTATGCCGAGCGGCATGGCCGGCTTGAACTGACGTCGCTGAAGTTCCGCGACAACGCGCATGTGACTAACGTCGCGCAGCGCATTGCAGCTGCGGTTGGCCGACGCGTCGACGAAAGCAGCCCGATGGTCGACGCGCGACTGGCCGACGGAAGCCGGGTCAACGTCGTGCTGCCGCCGATCGCGCTACGCGGCGCATCGATCTCGATCCGGAAGTTCTCACGGCGCAATATCACGCTTGCAAGAATGGCCCAGCAAGGCAACATGTCGCCGGAGATGGTCCGCTTGCTGAAGATCGCCGGCGCGTGCCGTCTCAACATCATCATCTCGGGCGGTACAGGTTCGGGCAAGACGACTTTGCTCAATGCTCTGTCGCAACACATTGACGAACACGAACGTGTCGTGACTATCGAGGACGCCGCGGAACTGCAATTGCAGCAACCCCACGTCGTAAGCCTCGAAACGCGCCCAGAGAACAGCGAGGGACTCGGCGCGGTGACGCAGAGAGATCTCGTGCGCAATGCGTTGCGGATGCGTCCCGACCGCATCATTCTGGGCGAAACACGCGGTCCCGAGGCATTCGACGTACTGCAGGCAATGAACACCGGTCACGACGGTTCGATGACGACCATTCACGCGAATACGCCGCGCGACGCGATCACCCGGCTCGAAAGCATGGTGATGATGGCGAACGGGAACCTGCCGCTTACGGCGATCAGGCGCCAGATCGCCAGCGCCGTACATCTGATCCTGCAGGTCGAACGCATGCGCGACGGCGTGCGCCGCGTTACCCGCGTGACTGAGCTGGCGGGCATGGAAGGCGACGTGATCATCACGCAAGATCTGTTCGCGTTTCGCTACGATGCCAGCGCCTATCAGGAAGACGTGAAAGGCACCTTCGAGTCGTCGTCGTTGCGTCCTGTGTTCGCGACACGCGCTGCCTACTACGGCCTCGAGACGACCCTGATGGAGGCGATGCGGCCATGACACCAGCGGACATCGTCGGCGCCGGTGCGTTCGTCGCGATCGTGCTGACAGGCATGCTCGTATCTTCGCTGCGCGATCTCGCACGCAGTCGGCCGCGGCGGCGTATTCAGGAGCGCATGAGAGAGCTTCAGCAGGTGCGCGCCGCAAGGCAGCAGTCTGCGCCAGCAGACACGAGCGGCGCATTATTCGAACGGCCGAAGGACTACGGCGCGTTCCAGAGGTGGTTCCAGCAATATGTGCAGCGGATCAGGGCGGTAAGCGGCGGGGGCGGCATCCGTCTCGTATGCGCGAGTGGTATAGCCGGCGCTGTGGTCGCGTTCATCGTCGTGCGGCTCGCCCCGCTGCCTGGGTGGTCGCATCTGTTTATTTATTCCTGCATGTCGCTCGCCGCGATACGGTTCACCTATCGCTTTCTGATCGCCCGTTTCCGCGCGCGGTTTCTGCTGGTATTTCCCGATACGCTCGACCTCATCATCCGGGCGGTGCGTGCCGGCATCCCGGTCGTGCAGGCGATCAGCACCGCTGGCAAGGAGGCCGAGGAACCGGTTCGCTCGACTTTCCGCACGATGGGCGACAGCCTGCGGCTGGGTGCGGACCTGAAAGAAGTGCTCGACAAAGCAGTCGTACGCCTGCAGATCGCCGATTTTTCGTTCTTTGCAGTGTGTCTGCTGCTGCAACGTGAGACAGGTGGAAATCTGGGGGAAACGCTGGAGAACTTGTCTGGAATCATTCGCACCCGCAGGGACATTCGTCTGAAGACCCGAGCGTTGACCGCGGAGGGCCGAATCGCGAGCAAGATCATTTCCGCGGTGCCCTTCGCCATTATGGGCTTCCTGTACGTCATCAACCGGCCGTATGTCGACCTGCTGTTTCACACACGCGCTGGCCACAAGATGCTGACGCTTGCCGCGGTGCTACTTGTCATCGGTCTTTCGCTGATTCAAAAAATATCGAATCTGGACACGTCGCGATGAACTTTATTGACTCTGATGCCGTGCGCGACCTTGCGCTGGTGCTCCTGCTCTGCGGCGGACTACTGCTTGCGCTGATGCGGCCGCGCAGCACCCGCCGTCGCATCGCACATCGCGCGCGTATCGCCGCAATGCGCGCGGACTCGCATCCACCATTGCGCGCGGAAGAGCACGTAGCGGACCTTTGGCAACGCCTGCTGAAGCGCTTTGCATCGCTCGGCGAACGCGTGCCAGTGGGCGGTGCGGCGCAGCGCAACCAGCTGGGCGAGCAGTTGGTCCGGGCCGGATTTCGCGAGCGCCGGGCGGTTTCGATGATGATCGGCTTCAAGCTGCTGGTCGGCGCGTTGTTCGCGCTGGTGGCAATTGTGCTCGGTCCGTATGTGCCACGCATTGGCGAGTATTTTGTGTTTCGAGCACTGATGATGGGCGGCGTGTTCATCGTTGGGATGATGCTGCCCGAGCTTGCGCTGAACACGCTGATCAGCCGCCGGCAAAAGGCGATAGCTTCGTGTCTGCCCGACGCGCTCGACCTGCTGGTGATCTGCACCAACGCGGGCAACAGTCTGGTGGTCGGCGTGAAGCGCGTCGCACGAGAACTGAAGACGATCTGTCCGCCGCTTGCCGACGAGTTTGCCGTAACCGGCGACGAACTGCAGGTCAGCGGCGACAGTGCGGGCGCCTTGCGCCACCTGGCGGCGCGAATCGGTTTGCCCTCGGTGCGCGCGCTCGTGACCACGCTGATTCAGTCGCAACAGTACGGCACTCCAATCACCCACTCGCTGCGCATGCTGTCACGTGCCGAGCGGACCGCGCAGATGATGACGCTCGAAGAAAAGGCCGCGAAACTTGCAACCAAGATGACGTTGCCAATGATGTTCTTCATCCTGCCGACGGTGGGCCTGATAGCGGCCGGCCCGGCTGTGATTCGCCTGATAGCGGTCTTCAAATGAAAATTTCCCCAACGTTGCTGCGCTCCATCGTCATAGCGCTGCCGTGTGCCGTCGTTTTGCTGACGGGTTGCGCCAACGGCGGCAGTTTTAACCCGCGCCCCATCTCGTCGTCGCGCAACATCGACGGAACGAGCGATCTGCGCGTCGCCGACAGTGCTTTGCGAGGTGGTGATGTCGAGCTTGCGAGCACACTGTTCGAAAAAGCGCTCGCGGCAAACCCGAACTCGCCCGAGGCGCAACTCGGTCTGGGCGATGCAATGTACCTGGCCGGCGACCTCGAGCGAGCCCGAGCGCTTTACCAGCTCGCCGCGCTGCAGACCCTGGTGAAGCCGGCAGCGCAACTCGGTCTCGCACGCGTGGCGTTGCGGCAGCGCCGGCTTGACGATGCAGCGGCGCTATATCGCGGGCTGCTAGCCAGCCAGCCTGACGATCCTGTGGCGTGCGAGGGTCTCGGCGCGGTGCTCGACCTTCAGGGCCGCCACGCGGACGCGCAGGCAATCTATCGCAGCGCGCTCGCGGCGCACCCGGAGGTACAGGGTTTGCGCATCAACCTGGGCCTGTCTTTCATTCTTGAGAATAAGCCCCGTCAGGCCGCCAACACTCTGCTCGACGTCGCAGGCCTGCCGGATGCACCTCTGCAGGCGCGCCAGAACCTGGCTCTCGCGTACGGGATGCTCGGCAACGCGGAGGCGGCGAAGAAGATCCTGCTGGTCGATCTGCCGCCGTCTTCGGCCGACGACAACCTGCGCTTTTATCAATCGCTGCGCGACAGGCTCGCCGGGTATCCTTCAGATACCCGGCGTACAGACGGCAAGGCCACAGCGGCAAGCGTTTCGCCGCCCGCAGAGGCGCCGAAATGAATCAGCGCGCGCTCGCCGTCAACCCGTCGCGTTGCCCCGTCCGGGCGCAACGTGGGTCGCGTGCCGGCGCCGAGCGCGGAGTGATCGCGCTCGAATTCGTTCTGGTGTTTCCGTTCCTCATGCTGGTGCTGTTCGGCATTATCGACGTCAGCCTGCTGTTGTGCGACAAGGCGGTCATTACCAATGCGAGTCGGGAAGCGGCCCGCGCCGGGGTGGTAGTGCGGATTCCCCAGTTGTCGGTTACCCAGATCAGCAATGTCGCGCTGAATTACACGCAGCAGAATCTTGTCACTGGAGGCACGGCTACAACACCCACCGTTACGGTAGATCAGTCAGGCGGCACGTCTCCCGGCAGTCCATTGACGGTCACGGTGACTTATCAGTACCAGGGCCTTGTTGTGGGTTCTGCTTTCAGTTCACTGACCGGCCCGGTCACGCTGACGGCTACAACTGCGATGAATTACGAGTGAGGGTGAAGATGAAGCGCACTGCCAACCCGTCGCGAATTCAGCCATCCCGCCCCCTGAGTCGGCAACGCGGCTCCGTGGCGCTCTTCTTCGTGTTGTTCCTCGTAGCGTTGCTGAGCTTCGGCGCATTCGCAGTCGACCTTGCGCGTGTCAGCGTGGTGCGCAATGAACTGCAAAATGCGGCCGACGCCGCGGCGCTGAGCGGTGCGGCCGCGCTATTGGCTGCCGGCACTAGCGGGCCGAACTGGGCTCTGGCGCAAACCGCAGCAAGTAACAGCGTCTCGCTAAACCGCTCCGATCAGCAGAAGCTGACGACGGGCGCGATTCAGACCGGTTACTGGAACCTGTCGGGCAGCCCAGCCGGCATTCAGCCGACAACGATTTCGCCGGGCCTCGACGATGCGCCCGCAGTGCAGGTAATTGTGACGCGCGCGGCAAACCAGAACGGGGGTGCGATCAATCTGTTTCTGGGCGGCCTGCTGAACCTGCTGAGCACGCCCGGCAGCGCCACTGCCGTAGCCGTGGCTGCGTCGCCAGGGACGGTCGGCGCGGGCGGCCTGTTTCCCGTCGTGCTGGACCAGTGCATTTTCAACCAGTACTGGAACGCGCAGACCAATCAACCCATGATCGACCCATCGACGGGTCAGCCTTACGAATTCAACATTACGAACGGTCAAGTCTATGGGGCATCGTGTTCTGCCGGCCAGTGGACGTCATTCCTGATCAACGCGAACAACGTGCCGACCGTTCGCTCGCTGATCGCGAACGGCAATCCAACGCCGCTGAGCATCGGCGACAGCATCTGGGTCGAACCCGGCGCGAAAACGACGCTGTACAGTTCGGTGCCGACGAACGTCACAATCGTCATTCCCGTCGCGGCGCAAATCGACATTAAGGCGTATGTTCCGATCGTCGCTTTCGCCGCGTTCTACGTCGACGCATCGGTTGGAGGTAGCGACAAATACATTCAGGGGCATTTCGTCGCGGGTTACAGGATACCGACATCTGCGAGCGGCGTCGGACCCAACTACGGAGCGTACATTGAACCGCGCCTCGCGCAGTGATCCCGATGCTGTCTGGCACGCGGCTCGCGAGCTGCGCGACGACCTTTCCTAACATCGACACGCAACGCCAATGGAACAAGAAAACCTGGGGTGGCCAGGCGCGCCCACCGCCTCGATCAGCCTCGATGCCCCGGCGTCCGTATCGCTTCCTTCATCTGCCGCGCGGCTGACGCCCAAACAACTGGTGATCGAGATTGCGTTGCGCGTCTGCACCGTGTCGGCACTTTCCGTGTTTCTCGTTTCCGCGATCCTCCAGGTTCTGAAGGACCCTTCGCGAATCACGCTGTTGCTCTTTTTGTTCACCTCACTCCTGGACATCGGCCTGGTGGTCTTCGCACGTGTTGCGCGCGAGCGGGACTTTACTCCCGTCAGCATGGTGATGTCTGTGACCGGGACCTTCTACTACGTCGCTTTTCGGATGGAGCCCGGCATCCATCTTATTCCTGAGGGGGTAGCCGTCGGATTGCAAATTGTCGGCATCGTCATCCAGCTTTGGGCGAAGCTCGCGCTGCGGCGCTCATTCGGACTTCTGCCCGCGAATCGAGGGGTTGTTGTGAGCGGGCCTTATCGCGTCTTGCGCCATCCGATGTACGTCGGGTACATGATTAGAAACGTCGGTTTTCTGCTTCCGAACTTCGGACTTCAGAATGTCATCGTGTTCGCGCTGCACTTCTGCGTACAGATCTGCCGAATCGTTCGGGAAGAACGCGTGCTGTCCAAGGATAGAAGCTACCGCGAATTCATGAGCCGCGTTCGGTATCGGTTGATCTTCGGTGTGTTCTGAATGCCGACGAGAGCAGCGGCCGCCACGCTAGCGAAGTAGGGCCGGGGACCTGATGTACGTGACATTCCGTTCGGTGGAACCGGCGACAGAGGCGAAAGATGTGGCCGCTCGGTAAGCGCCAGTCCAAGCCGAAGCATTTGCGTCTTGTCACAAGAAAAACCGCTCGCACGACGAGCACTTTTGTGCCGCGAAGCCTATTACCGATGCCATTGCGGAACTCATTGCTTTCGCCTTGGGCTGGACGCGCCGTAATGGATATAGGTCGCCACGATGCAAGGGCTGACTGGAACTGAGCGTCCGATTTGTAGAAGAATATATCTCCGTTTCAGGTAGATAGCGCCCGTCAAGAGCGCGTTAAACCGGCCATTCGCGGTAGGTCATATTCGGTGAAGTACGAGGGACCGCTCTGGCCGAAGTGCGGCAGCAGCCTGTGCGAAGACGGATGTCCGAAGCACTCCGGAAGCCGCCATTTATGTCCCGCCAGCCCGAAGGGCTGATGTGGGTCGGCTACGGCCGGTTGCACCAAATGGCGGTGCGGTGGCGGTCCCTTTGACAGCCTCCTTCCGATTATTCCGCCGCAGGTTTCGACCCGGCGCCTCCCGTTGCGCGCTCGTCGGCAAGCGGACAGTTCTCAACTTCGAGCGCCGACGGCAGCAGGTGATCGCAGAACTGCTCGCGCAGCTTCAGTTTGTGCAGCTTGCCAACGGCCGTATGCGGCAATTCGTTGACGAAGACAACGTCATCTGGCATCCACCACTTCGCGACCTTGCCCTCGTAGAACGCGAGCAGTTCTTCGCGCGTGATCTCCGCGTCCATGCGTTTGACGACGACGAGCAGCGGCCGCTGCAGCCACTTCGGATGGGCGCAGGCGATGCAGGCCGCCTCTGCGACGGCCGGATGCGCGATCGCGATGTTCTCGATTTCGATCGAACTGATCCACTCGCCTCCCGACTTGATCACATCCTTGCTTCGGTCGGTGATGCGCATGAAACCGTCCCGGTCGATCGTGGCCACGTCGCCGGTCGGAAACCAGCCGTCGACGAGCGGCGAGTCATCCTGCTGGAAATACCGCTTGATCACCCACGGACCGCGCGTGCGCAGTTCGCCGAACGCGATGCCGTCCCACGGCAGATCGCGCCCATCGTCGCCGACGATCTTCATGTCCACGCCGTAGATCACGTGCCCCTGCTTTTCGCGCAGCCTGCGCTGCTCTTCCGGCGGCCGCTGTGATTGTTCCCAGTTCAGTTTTGCGACCGTGCCGAGCGGTGACATCTCGGTCATGCCCCATCCGTGAATGGCTTCGACGCCGTATTCCTCGAAGGTGCGCAGCATCGCCGGCGGGCACGCGGACCCGCCGATCACCGCGCGTTGCAGTGACGACAACCGCACGCCCGCTTCCTTCATGTAGTTGAGCAGGCCAAGCCAGACGGTTGGCACGCCGGCGGAATACGTGACGCGCTCCGCCTGCATCAGTTCGAACAGGGATTTTCCGTCGAGATCCTTGCCCGGAAGGACGAGTTTCGCGCCCGTGAGCGGCGCGGCATGCGGCATGCCCCATGCGTTCGCATGAAACATCGGCACGACGGGCAACACCGAGTCGCGCGCCGATAGACACATCGCATCCGGCAGCGAACCGGCGTACGCGTGCAGCACCGTAGAGCGATGCGAATACAGCGCGCCCTTTGGATTGCCTGTCGTGCCCGAGGTGTAACAGAGGTACGATGCCTGGCGCTCGTCGAGGAGCGGCCAGTCGAATGCGCCGTCGTGCGGTTTGAGCAACGTCTCGTAGCTGATGAGCGGTATGGGCGTCTGCATCGCAGGCAGATGCGCGTCGTCGGCAAGCGCGATCCACCCACGCACCTTCGGGCAGAGCGGCGCAAGGCAATCGATCAGCTGCGCGAACGTCGTATCGAACAGCACGTAGCTGTCATCGGCGTCGTTGATGATCCATGCGATCTGCTCGGGGAAGAGCCGGGGGTTGATGGTATGGCAGACGGCCCCGAAGCCCGTCGTGCCGTAATAGGCTTCCAGATGGCGGTAACCGTTCCATGCCAGCGTGCCGATCCGTTCGCCCGGCTGCACATCCAGCGCGATAAGCGCCTGTGCCAGTTGCTTCGCGCGTTTTTCGCAGTCGCGATACGTGTAGCGATGCACGTCGCCTTCGATGCGCTTTGACACGATCTCGGTCGTGCCGAAGTGACGTGACGCATGGGCCAGCAGTGAGGAAACCGTCAGCGGCACGTCCATCATCTGTCCGAGCAGCGGTGTCGTCATAGCCGAGTCTCCCTGCTATTGTCGCGAACTCGGAATCGCGTAAGAGTGCTAGGAATATCGGACATGGCACCCGCCCGGCAGCCGAGCCTTCAGGCTATTCAACATAGTTGAGGCCTGCGAGTGTTGCAAATAGATAAGATGCATATTGCTCATGTCCCGCGTCTGTAGCACCCGCAATCCGCGCACGGAGACTAGCCACGCGCATGTCAGACCGTAGTCGGCCAATTGCGGACGTTGGCTGAAGGCACCTGGATTTTGCACCGCTTCTCATGTTTACTACGGCGGTACAGTTACTACACTTGGTATGGGTCGCGGAAGTCAGGTGCGCGGCCTTCTCAATTACTTCCACGCACTACACGCTGTCGAAAAGAGCAGTTACACGCTGCACACATTGTTCGTGCGGCATGCTCGTTTCGCTGGTCAAACAGGAGGATGCAATCATGCAAACTGTTATAAGGAGATTTTCCGGAAAGGGTGCAAAGGAGTTGTTCGATCTGCTGGAGAAGCGCACGGCTGACGTCGAAGAACTGATGCGTTCGGTCAAAGGCTTTGTCAGCTACACCCTCGCACGCAGCGGCGATGGCGGATTCTCGGTGACTGTTTGCCAGGACAAGACAGGCACTGACGAAAGCGTGCAGAAGGCGAAGGACTGGATCGCGAAAAACGCCGGAAACACGGGCGTGGGCGCGCCGGAGATATCGGAGGGATCAGTCCTCATTCACCTGAAGTAACTTTGCCTTGCGACTGGCAGCGCGTGAGTTCAGCGGGCGGATTGGGACGTGCGCCGCCGGTCTCACCATCCACTCCTCACGCTCACGCTCACGCTATTGCCAGTGGTTGCCGGGCCCATAAGTTGCGGTCCCGTCCAGTCGTACTGCCTTTGAAACGGACTGCTCGAGCAAACGTATTTCCACCGACTGGGTTATCAGTTCAAAACACAAGAGAAACGCCAACGTATAACCGCCCCCGGGAAATCTCTGAATCCATCCCAGTATCGGCACCGCAAAACGCGTTCTGACGGAGTCCCGTGTCATTACGTATGTGATGATAATCCCGATCGCCGCACCCGCGAGTATGTCGGTCGGATAGTGCAAGCCGAGATAAACGCGCGGCATGCATATGAAGATAGCGGTGTACAAAAGCGCAAGCACGCCCACGCGGCGCCAGACGAGAAAAATTCCTGTCGCGACTGACATCCACAGCATCGCGTGGTCGCTCGGAAAGGAACTCCAGGTTCGCACGTCTCGCAGACTGGCGGATGGAAAGTGCAGGTGCAGTTCGGGGTTATAGATTGGCCGCACCCGAAATGGCAAATAATCGGCGAGAAGCCTGCCGATTGCGAGCGCCAGAAGGCCGCCCACAATCGTTGCAATGACCATTTCACGCTCCCATTCGCCACGCTGACTGGGTTTGAACCACATCCACCACAAAATGGGTATGAGCACGAGGCCCTTGAATGTATACAGGTCCGCGATTACCCTTATCGCGTGGTTAATCAGGTCGGAGCTAAAAGCGTTGTGCGTCAGGAAAGCTAGGATTGCTGTATCGAAACTGTTCATTCGGCATGTCCTCTTGGATTCATGGCTATAAAAATGCCTGGTTATCGGAAGCTGACGCGCGCTTTTCTCTCAACCGCGAATGAGCCAAGTATGCCACCCGGGACGTAAGGCACAAGACGAATGCAAAATAAGGGGCCCGGGGAGCAACGGCAGTGCCCCGACCTAAGGATCGGTTGAATCGCGCAGTGGGCGCAATTCACCGCGTGCGACGGCCACCGGCGCCGCGAACGAGTAGCGTACGAGCATGTTGACTTCGCGAGCGCGAAGTTAGAATGGCGCATGCAAGACATTGGGGCAAGCATCAATCGTTATCAGAAGTACGGGCGCTACTCGCCCATGATTGCGCTGATACGCCTCGCGGTAGACAGCATGCACCCGTTCGCAAGGGAGGCCGAGGCGCTCATGGCAGGGTACAGTGCAGCGGGTAGCGGATGACACGCTCGTCCCGCGAATGTACTAAAGGACGATGATTTCAAGCGATCCGTGGGTAGCTTCAGAAGCGGGTCGGGTTACCTTGAATCAATGTCCGCTTCGTAGAACGGTGAACGTCGGCTCAGGGTCGATGACGGTCTGACGCGAGTCGATCTCTGGCGATTACCCTATGCAATCAGGATCGGACCGTGATTGGCCATGTGCGGTCGCTGGGTAGTGCGACAGCTCAGCCGCTCCAGCGTCTTATCGCCTTCGTCAACAGCCGCTCAAAACTCCCGACACGATCAGTTGCATTCGTCACCTTTGCCAAGACTTTTGCGCATAGTGTCGCCGGCGTCGGTCATAGAGGACGCCATCCGACGCAATGCAGACAACAATTCGTTGGACTCGGTTACGTTGCCTTCTTGATATCGTTGCCAGGCCGATTTGTCAGGATGGCGCTCGTAATAACGTGAAAGAGATGATCCCCCCGTGGCGCGAATCCGGGCTGGCCGACGAGCCAGCCGAGCGCCGACATCAGGGCGAACAGGTCGACCCCATCAATATCGGCGCGCGCCGTCCCCTCGGCTTGAGCGCGGAGCAGTAGTCGCGCGCCCGCCGAACGCAGCGCTGTGCTCGAAGCATGAAGCGCGGAGTCCGGGTCCGCGTGCGCGGTCGCAAACAAGGCGCAAATACCGCTATAGCTGCGAACGAATGCCACCCCATCGCGAAACCAGGACACCAGCGCTTCGTCAGGTGGATTCGACGTTTCGAGTTCGGCCGCCTGCTGTATCAGTTCGTCCACGTTCATGCGCAGCAACGCTTCGAATAAGGCTTCTCGTGTCGGGAAATGGCGAAATAGTGTCGCCAACCCGACGTCGGCCCGGCGGGCGATATCTCGCATGGACGCCTCGGCACCATGCTCGGTGACGACGTCACGCGCGACTGCAAGGAGATGGTCGTAATTCTTTCTGGCGTCAGCTCGCATAAATTGCCTTGACAAACGGATCAGTGATCCGAATATAATGAACCTGTATCCGGATCAGTGATCCACAAGATACAGCACATTTGTGCAGATGGGAACAGAGGCGCAGTACGACACCACGAAAGGAGATGTCATGGGAAAGCTTGAGGGTAAGGTTGCAGTCATCACGGGTGGATCGAGCGGCATGGCGCTGGCGAGCGCCAAGCGGTTCGTTGAAGAAGGCGCCTATGTTTTCATCACGGGCCGGAGGCAGGAGGCGCTCGACGAGGCCGTCAAGCTGATTGGCCGGAACGTGACCGGCGTGCGCGGCGACGGGGCCAATCTAGACGACCTCGACCGCCTGTTCGATACAGTCAAGCGGGAAAAGGGCAAGATCGACATCCTGTTCGCGAGCGCAGGCACGGGCGAAGCCGTCCCTCTGGGCGAGATTACCGAGCAGCACTTCGATGCGACCTTCGGTCTGAATACGCGCGGAACGCTGTTTACGGTTCAGAAGGCGTTGCCGCTGTTCAACGATGGCGGATCGATCTTCATGACCGGGTCAGTTGCGTCGGTGAAAGGTTTTCCTGGTTATGGCGTGTATTCGGCGAGCAAGGCGGCGTTGCGCTCATTCGCACGCACTTGGCTTAACGAACTGAAGGGCAGGAATATCCGGGTGAACGTGCTGAGCCCGGGGCCGATCGCCACGCCGATGCAGGACCAGGTTCTCACCGAGGAGGCGAAGCGGATGTTCGAATCCCTGATCCCGCGGGGAAAGATGGGTCGTCCTGAGGAAATTGCGACGGTCGCGCTGTTTCTTGCTTCAGACGATTCGAGCTTCGTGAATGGGGTGGAGTTGTCTGTCGACGGCGGCTTCTCGGCCATCTGAAATCGCGCCGAAAGCGTGTAGAAGGATCTTTCAACTCGACGAAGGTGATCTGATTTATGTCGATAGATACGGATTCCTTACAATACTGAATGGAGAGTTCGCATGAACTATTCGATTATTGGTTTTGGCGCGGTAGGCCAGGCGCTCGCCCGAGCGTTTGCAAGAAAGAACATCGATGTGACCGTCGCCAGCCGGCGCCCTCCCGAGACGTTGATGCAACAGGCACGAGCGATCGGCCCCACCGTTGTCCCCGGGACGCTGCAGGATGCAATCGCGTCCGACACGATCTTCCTCGCGGTTCCGTTTTGGGAACATCGCGAAGTCGCGAAGCAGATCACAACCTGGCAGGGCAAGACGATCATCGACACGACAAATGCTTTTGGTGTTCCTGTTGAAGACCTGGAGGGTCAGCCGCCGGCCGCGGTTGTCGCCAAGGCGTTTACCGGCGCCAGGTTCGTAAAGGGCTTTAACCATCTGCCTGCTGCCGCCCTGGCCGCTGATCCGAGCGTGAATGGCGGAAGCCGCGTCGTTTTTTTGTCGAGCGATGACGAAAATGCGGTGGCACCGGTCGCTGCTTTGGCCGAACAACTCGGTTTCGCGCCGATTGCGCTAGGACCGCTCAAGGATGGCGGCTTGCTTGTCCAAGGCAGGGGGAATACCTGGGGTCAACTGATCTTCAAGGATCTCGTCAAGTTCAAATAGCGGCACCTCACGACGAAGTCACAGCGGCCACGCACATCGCTAAACGCTTGCTGGTGATTTGACCGAGATTCCGTTGGCGCTTCTGAGCGAGTGCATGATGGCCGCTCGCGACCCGTCGGCCGCGAGCGCCCGTACTGCAGACGTGATGCGGACGGATGTCCGTTCGGAATTGGAAAGCGGCCGTTGCCAACACGGTGACGAATGACGGCTCGGGGTCGCGTGTTGTCGATCGAGACCGAGGGAGGTCGAGTCGCCGATGCGGTTTGCATGAGGCAGTGAGCGGCCACAACCCGTCGTTCACACGCGTCGCCGGTCGGACGTTCAGGCGTCGGCTTCGCCCCGCAACCAGCCATCCGCTTGTTAACGACGAGCGCCCCATGATCGGCCTTTGCCGCCGTTCGCACATCCTGTGCTTGCACGTCTGCTAACCAGGAAGCAAGAGCGTGAGAATGTGGCTAGGCAGAAACCTGGTCTCGGCAACAGTCTGCAAGATTGCAATTCAAGATTTGCCTCAGCGTTTGGTGGATCATCGTTGTATCCCTTTCGGATACAACAGGATCGTCCTATCAGCGAAGCGGTGGAACATACCAAAATCGTAGCCACTATCTGCGGATGGTGAAATCGCGCTTTAGGTGCGCATTTCCGATGTCTTGACTGCAGTAACGTACTAAGAAGCGGCAACCAACGACTATGAAATGCTAAGGATCGACGAAGTCACGGATAGCGAAGGTTTCCCCGAGCGATGCGATGTCGCGGTAATTGGCGGCGGCATTATTGGCGTCAGCACCGCTTATGAACTGGCGCGACGCGGCGTCCAGGTGGCTCTGCTCGAAAAGGGCGTCATCGGCTGCGAGCAGTCGGGGCGCAATTGGGGCTGGGTGCGTCAGCAGAACCGCGACCTCCATGAGTTGCCGCTCGCGATGCAGAGCCTCAAGCGCTGGAGCGAACTAAGCGAAGAACTGGGCGAGGACATTGGGTTTCGTAAGGCGGGCATCCTGTACGGCACGGAGCATCAATCGGACATCGCGCAGTGGGAATCGTGGCTTGCCCGCGCCCGGGAAGTCGGCTTTAACAGCGAGATCCTCAGTGCGCGCGCACTGGCAGCGCGCATTCCGTCCGGACGCGCGAAGTGGGCTGGAGGGCTGTGGTCTGGCACGGACGGCCGCGCCGAGCCGTCGAAAGCCGCGCCTGCGATTGCTCGCGGCGCGCAAGGTCTCGGCGCGATGGTGTATCAGAACTGCGCGGTACGAAGTCTCGACACGAGTGCTGGGCGTGTCTCTGGCATCTGGACGGAGCGCGGCCGGCTCGCAGCGGACACCGTCGTTCTCGCGGGAGGCGCCTGGAGCGCGTTGTTCTGCCAGCATCACGGCATCGATCTGCCCTCCATCAACGTGATGGGAACGGCGTTGCGAACCGCTGAGGCGCCGGGGGTCATCGAAGGCTGTTTCTCCGGGCCTAACTTCGCGCTGAGGAGGCGGTTGGACGGCGGCTACACCATCGCTGTTCCCGGCTACGGACGCGTGGAACTCGCGCCGCAAAACCTGCGGCATTCGGTGAAGTTCCGCACCATGTTCCGCAGCAAGCTGAAGAAAAAACTGAAGATTCGCGTCGGTGCCAGCTTCTTCCACGGACCGGAGGCAAGCGCAACCTGGCGCGACGATGACGTCTCGCCGTTCGAAGAAACGCGGGTGTTGGATCCCCGGCCTGATACCGAATGGCTCGAACGTGCCCTGCAAAATGTGTCCAGCGTGTTTCCCGAGCTGGCGGGCCTGCGGATCGCTCACGCATGGGCGGGCGCGATCGACACGACGCCGGACCTCGTTCCCGTCATCTCGAAGGTTAATGCGAAACCCGGTCTCGTGATCGCATCCGGCTTCAGCGGACACGGCTTTGGACTAGGGCCAGGCGCAGGCGTTCTCGTGAGCCGGCTGGTAATGGACGAGGCGCCGCAGTTCGACATTAAACCCTACAGACTGGCCCGCTTTTCCGACGGAACAAAACTGAGCAGCCCCGAAATGATGTGAGTCGAGGCCGCGGGCGGGCTATCGCGGCAACCCACTTCGGGAGATTGAACCTCCAGCACGATTCAACTGTATTGATTAACGGCCGTTGCAATTCGAAAAGCGGCCGGAGATCTTGATTGACCTCGTATGACGGAGAAGGGTCGACTTCCGCCGGCAGCGGAACGATCAACGGCGGCCAGCTCGGCGGTTCGGCGTCGGACCGAGTTCGGCCATGAAGCGTCATTCGCACGCACCGTTGCTCGGAAGTTCAGACGTCGGATCCACCCCAGAAAGCGGCCACTCAATTCGCGACCATGAACGTTGCTTTATCGCCTTTGCAAGGGCGCGCGGCGGCCCCCGCCGTTTCAATCGCAATCAGAGACGGCGGAGACGGAATGGCGTCCTTTGCTTGCAGAAAGCTGATTAACATCAGCCGTAACGCCATCCGCCCCTGTCTGATTTCGCGGTCGGGCACCTTCACCGCGTCAGCCATTCGGGCTTACTTGAGCCTCGCGGCACGAGCACCGTCCTGAAGGCCCCGGGAGTCTTCGACAAGACCACCTGGTCGGTCATGCCCTGATATGTGCCCAGCGGGTCCCAGAGAGGGTGTTTGCTTGAAACATCCCTGTGTTGTTCGGACCATGCGGTCAGGGCCTTTATGAGTCACCGTCTGGTCTCAGTCCTCCAGGCGCAGCCCGACCTTCAGCGTGACCTGCCAGTGCATGACCTTGCCCTCCTCAATGTGTCCGCGCGTCTCAGACACTTCGAACCAGTGCATGTTGCGCACGGTATTGGCCGCTTTGCTTAGCGCCACACGCACCGCGTCGTCGCTCGATTGCGTCGACGAGCCGGTGAGTTCAATCAGTTTGTATACGTGTTCCGACATCGGGTTCTCCTTGGTTTGAGGCGGACTACGTGGCATCGCAATGTGCCACGATATCCAGGCATGATGTGCGCCGCGGCTTACTGCTGCTTTCGCGATCGCGCGAGCGCACGCGTGTCAACAACATACGGACGGTCAAGGCCGCCGCTTACTGGGATTGCTCATCGATCGTCGGCTTAGGTCCTCACTGCGTCAGCCATTCGGGCTTGCTCGAGCCTCGTGACACGAGCACCGTCCTGAAGGACCCGGGAGTCTTCGACAGGACGACCTGGTCGGTCATGCCCTGATACGTGCCCAGCGGGGTCTCTGCCGTGAACAGATCGGGGGCGACGTAGGCGTGTTCTTCGGAAGATCCGGCGGTCGCCTGGGCATAGTCCCTGTCGAAGATGCCGAGCGAGAACAGCCACAGCACGGTTCGGGTCAGAGAAACGGTGACTCGATAGCTGCCACCCTCGATCGCACGTCGGCGCAGCGCCGCGAGTACGCCGACCGTGCCGAGCCAGCCCACCACGTTGTCGACAATGGGGATGATCGGCGGCGATTTCGGACGCGCGAGCGTACCTTCGACGGCGAACAGCCCCGAGACGGCCGCGCCGATTTCATCGAATCCCGGACGATACTTCCAGGGGCCCCTGGCGCCGTGAAGCAGGACACTGGCATGGATCAACCCAGGCTTCCTGCCGCAGAGTTCCTCAGCCTCGAGACCATGGCGTTCCAGGTAGCCCGGACGCTTGTTCGCGAAGAAGACATCGGCATCCTTCAGCAGGAGATCGAATTTCGCGCGATCCTCCGTCGAGTAGTCCAGGATCGTCGAGCGCATCCCGACCTGAGTGTCCCACGCGAACGCCTCGATTTCGCTGTCGTCGAACGGCCGCCAGATGTTGAGGACATCGGCCCCGTGCAAAGCGAGGTCTCTCCCGATGGCCGCTCCGGCAATCACGTGACCCATCCCAAGTGCGCGAATGCCGTCCAGCGGACTGGTGCCCTCTTTCCTGAAAGGGATCGGCTCGCTTTCGCCGATCTTTTCCACGTTGATCAGCGACATTCTCGAGAGGACCTCGGTGTACTGAAGCTCCTTGCGGAATTCCTCGAAAGTGCGCACCTTGGCGATGACGATCCCGGCTTCCGCCGCCGCATTCTCCAGGTCGTCCGCGCGCCATTGCAGAATGGCGTTGCGCACGGCTTCCGGGCTGGAGTCGCACCGCAGCAGGCTGAGTTCGCGGGCAGCCAGCTTTGGGTAGATGTTCAGGGGCACGACGTGCCGTCCGTCGCGGGTTTCGCGAAAGAGATTGGTATCGATCTTGAGGGCTGGAGGACGTCCATTGATCGTCTCCCATTTCAGATCGAAGAACCCCGCGAAGCGCCGCAACGCTTTACGAACGTCCACTTCGATGTCCTGTTCCTCGCCGGTCCGCAGTCGCCATAGTGCAGCGACGCCGACGGCCTTCGCGGCCAGGGCGATCGCGGACAACGAGCCGAACCGGAAGAGCGCGGGAATGATCGGATCCCGGCCGTGGAACGTGATCTTGCCACCGCTGTCCGCCGTCGATAGCCCGACGTCTTTCAGTACGTCATTGAGCGCGCCGTGGAGGTCGATATCCGCGTTCCGTGCCGGATTCGCGAGATTCGATTGAATGATTCCGGTGAGCCGATCCGGCCCGCTTTCGATTGCAAGATTGGTCGAGTCTTTCATTTGGGAAATTTCTTCGATAAGGGAGTGTCAACTGCCCGCGATCAATTCACGCGAGCCGCGGCCACGCGTGGCGTGGCCGCATCCGTACCTTTAACGCGCCTTTCCTTTGGTGCGCAGCTCGATAAGTCCGAGCAGCAGCTCATCGCGCTCTGCCTCCAGTTCCTCGATGGACCGCGATCCGACCTCGGCATGAACGCCGTCGATCAGCTTCTTCTGCACTTCCGGCGTCAGCTCCGGCGAGCCCAGTTCCTTCCACCCAGCCGTCATCGGGCCGGCGAACTGATGGAAGAAGTGCTCGATGCCGCCCGGGCCGCCGCCGAGGTGATTGAGCATCATGTTGCCCATCAAGCCCCAGCGCAGGCCCGGCCCCCAGGAGAGGGCGGTGTCGACGTCGGCGGCACTCAGCACACCCTCTGACACCAGGTAATAGACCTCGCGCGCCACCGCGAACTGCAGACGGTTGGCGACGTGGCCCCGCAATTCCTTGTTCAGGCGCACCGCCTGTTTCCCGATCGACGTATAGAACTCCATGGCGCGCTGGATCGTCTCTTCCGAGGTCTTGGTCCCGCCGACGATCTCGACCAGCGGAATCAGGTGCGGCGGATTGAACGGATGGCCGACGACGCAGCGCTCGGGATGCAGCACGGCGCCCACCTGGATGCTGCTCATGGGCAGGGTCGACGTGCTCGATGCGATGATCACGTGGGGGGGCAGCAGCTCATCGAGTTGCCGATAGAGATCCTGCTTGAATTCGAGCCGCTCGGGGCCGTTTTCCTGGACCAGATCCACATCCGTGAGTGCTTGTGCAAGCACAGGCGTGAACGTCAGGTTCGCTTGCGACGCGCCGGGCGCCAGGCCCAATCTCGTGAGCGCCGGCCAGGCAGCCTCCACGAACGCCCTGAGTTGGGCTTCGGCATTCGGGGCGATGTCCGTCGCAACGACCTTCAGCCCCTTGGCGAGAAACAGCGCGGTCCAGCTGGCACCGATCACGCCGGTGCCGATGATGGCGATGCGGCGAATGGGCTGGCTCTTGGTATCAGTCATGTCATGTCTCCAATGCGTGGGTCAGACTTCGGCATAGGCGATGCCGGTCAGGTTGCCTTGGGCGAAAAGGAAGTTGCGCGGGTTTTTTCCATCGAGATCGGCGGAGTAGATCGAGCCGCCCAGGTCCGTGACGAACATCCGATTTCCGGGAATGTCGAGTGCGATGCCGATTCCCTCCATCAGGTGCGTAACGAGGATTTCAGACGTCGCGGGTCCGTCGATCGGCGTTCGATTGACGGAGTTGCCGCGCGGAGGATCGCCGCGGTCGGTCCAGTAGAGGACACGCTTCGTGAGGTCGAGCTCGAGGTCGATGGGCTCGGGCAGCCGGTCGAACAGCACCTCGATGTCGGAGCGGTTTGTCGGGCCTTCGCCCTGCGGGATCTCGATATTGGCGCGGAAGATGCGGCCCAGGCCGGCGTTGTCCGGACCTTTTTGCGTCCAGTAGAGCTTCTTGTGCTTCGGATCGATCGTGATTCCGACGCACCACCGGGTCTGGTCGAGACGGTCCTGGTCGCTCTGCCCGGTCGCGACCAGCGTTTCGACTTGAGAGCCGTCGAGGTTGGCGCGCATCACGCGCATGCCCTCTCGATCGCACCAATAGAGCTTGCCATTTGCCTTGTCGAGATGAATCTGCTTCGGTGTGTGCGTGACGCCTTGCGGGACGATGACCACGCGGTTCTTGCCATCCAGGTCGGCACGTTCGATCGAGCCGTCATGGAGGCCGATTGAACCCATGTTGGTCCAGTAGATATGACCGGCATCAACGTCCGCGACGATGCCGTCGGGGAGGCGGCAATCCGCGACGATCGTCTTGAGGTCGGATCCGTCGGGATTGATCGAGTGAATGCGGCCACCGCTCAGTTCGAGGAAAAACAATCGGCCGGAGCGGGTCGCATCCGGGGAAATATTCGTTCCGCTGGTTCGGGGCGAGGTCATAGTGTGTCCTTTCGTGTCATTGCCATCGGAAGAGAGATTGAATGTCGGGCACGACTGTGTACCGCCGGGTAGCGATCTCGTCGATCATTACCGCTGGCTTTCCGATCCCTTCGCGATCGGAATCGGATGCCGTGAATTGCCCGGCAGGACGTTCATCCGGCCCGCGATCACATCGAGGTCCGCAGTGCAATCGCCAAGCCGTGGTGTCTGAATTGAACGGTTTGTAGTGCCAATTTCCTGATGGTAGCTGGCGGGGCAAAGGGCGGCTATTACATAAAGCTGGAATACGCCTCGTGTCCCGTACTCGTTAGAGGCGTGTCCTTGCGTGAATGACCGTTTGACCTTTGATGGTGTTGAAAAAGCCGGCGACGGTCTACATCGCGAGGTTTTCATTGGTCGCTCCTTAACCGAGGCCCGCGAACGGCTTGTAGTGCGATCTGAGAGATCGATTTTCTGGCCGGCGGTGGGCAACCAACTGCCGCGAGTTTTTCGACAGCATCCCTTTGAAACCGGCCAGGCTCACGCTCTCCGTCTCCCCGGCGACCCCGAGGAGAGATCGCTGGCACGAAGTTTCGTAGGTCCGATTCGGGTCGATTTCGGCGGTTCGTCGGGAGCCGAGGTTCGGCCAGCAGCGGATCGGTGACTCAGCTGTCCGGTGAACGGCATTCCGCATCCATTGGCTTTCGCCGGCCCCAACCGACTGATGCCGATCCTCTTTATCCAGTACTCTGCCGAAGACCTGCTTATCGCGATCGGCGGTTGTGGTGGATCTGGATTTTCGGCTGCCCGTACCCGGAGACTCGGAATGGCTATTTGGCACATACCGGCGAACGATGAAAGGTTTCGTTACTTCAGCGTATGGCTGGGATGACAACTTGCAGCAAGCGGGCTTTGCAAAAAGCCTTCGTCAGGGCCCTTGTCAAATAGTTACGTGGAAAGGCGGCCGCTGCGGGTTTGTGCACTGGGACGTCGAACCGGATGTCTTATGGCTGAGGATGCTTTGTATCGTGCCGGAGATGCAAAACAAGTCGATCGGCAGTGCAGCGATTGCCAAGGTCATGTCGTTGTCCAGTTTTTTACAAAAACCCCTGTACCTGAATGTCTTCATACGCAACCGAGTTGCCTATGACTGGTACAGCAGAATCGGTTTTGTCGAAGTCGAAAACGACGGCAAGATCTGCACTTTGGTGCTTGCTCCTTCGTCGTCACCGGACCTCATGGAACGGCATGCGTAATCTCCCAAGCACCGTGTCCGCAGCGGAAACAGCCGGGTTCGAAGGCGTCATCCGCTCGTCGGCGCAACCGGACATTCGTGCGTCAGCTTCGCTCTCGAAACAGCCGCTCGGCTGGTGACGCCGTTCGTTGCGTCGTCGACGACGTTTGAAGCTGCAGTCTGCTTGCCTGTCTGACGAGCGTGGCAAATGAATCCGCCTGCATTTTTCTCATGATGTTGCCGCGATGCACCTGCACGGTGTATTCGGTGATACCAAGGACTGCCGCCGCCTGCTTGTTGAGCCGGCCGCTTGCGAGTAACGGCAACAGCTCCTGCTCACGAGGCGTCAGCGATTGGTGGAGAGCCTGGAGCGCCGCGGTATCTTCCGCCTCCTTGCGAAGAACGTGCGCCGTGGCGAGTGCCGCATCGACCGCGCGCATCAACGAGTCTTCATCGAGTGGCTTTGTGAGGAAGTCAATTGCCCCGCCCTTCATGGCCAGGACCGTGGACGGCACATCTGCCCTTCCGGTAATGAAAATGACGGGAATCGGAGAGTCCGTGCGGACAAGCCTCTGGACTTCCAGGCCACTCATGCCTGGCATTCTCATATCCAGTATCAGGCACGCGACGACATTTTGATGCGGCGTGTCCAGAAACGCTTCGCCAGAGTCGAATGTCTGGACGTCCCTTCCGTTTGCGCGCAACAGCGCAGCGAGTGCTTCTCGCACGCGCCCGTCGTCGTCGACTACGTAGACTAATTCGCTCGCGGATTCCATAGAACCTCTCTATCGGTAGGTGAAAGCCCTTCCTTGTCGGACTAACGGTTTTAAATGTCTGCTTGCCTTAGCGGCCAACGCGTACTATCGACCCATCCACAATCGTCGCAACCCTCTTCGGCGAGATCCGCTCGGTGTTTCCGGATGACGGATCGGACCCGAGAAGGTCTTCAATGCCACCGTGGTCAGGATCGTCGAAACGGAGAAATCCTTCGCCGCCTTCGCAACCTGCGCGGCATTGTTGCGCAGCAGAACCGGATCGATCGACTTCGTGGCGAACGCCATTTGCGACTTTGTCGATCAGGATCAGCGTGTGATCGGCCGGCGAAAGCAGCAGTTTTCCAGGCTTGGCTGTGCTTGGAGCATCGTGTTTTCCAGGTTGATTCAGCAAACCTGATATCGCGTGATGAAGGCCGTCCGCGCTGAGAGTTCCATCGACACGGATGAGAGCGCCCGCAGGAACGATTTCGAAGGAACGATAGTAATTGACCTTCTCAACCTGATAAATAGAATGGAACGAATGGATTCCATTCCGTTTTTTTCATGCCTTCTCTTCCCGATCTTCAAGCCTGGGCCATATTTGCCCGTGTTTCCGATCTCGGCTCGTTTGCCAAAGCGGCCGAGTCGCTCGGCATGTCGCAGCCCACCGTATCGAAGGCGATTGCCCGCCTGGAGCAACGGCTCGGCACAGCGCTGCTATATCGGACATCGCGCCGGCTGTCGTTAACCCCGACGGGCTGCATGGCCCTCGAACGCGCGGTCCGCATCCTGAACGAAGGTGAAGCCGTCGAAGCCGAGGCGTCGGCGCAAGCGCTCACGCCGCACGGCACGGTGCGCGTCGGTGCGCCGATGTCGTTTGGCCTCAAATATCTGACGCCGCTGATTCCCGAATTTCTCAACCGCTATCCCGACGTCAACATCGACCTGTCGTTGACAGATACTGTGGTCGATGTCGTCGCCGAAGGGTACGATGTGGCACTGCGCATCGCCGAACTGCCGGACTCGTCGCTGCGCTCGCGCAAGCTCTGCGAGGTGCGCCGGCCGCTCGTCGCAAGCACGGACTATCTGTCCCCCAACGGCCGCCCGAAGCATCCACGGGAACTCGCGGACCATGCCTGCCTGATCTACACCAATCTACCGACGCCCGGCCAATGGCGCTTCCGTAATGCGTCCGGAGACGAGTGCGTGGTGCCCGTGAAGGGGAGAATCAGCAGCAACAATGCCGAGGCCATTATTCCGGCACTGCTTGCGGGACAGGGTCTGGCGCTGCAACCGGAGTTCGTCGTCTGGGATGCGCTGTGCAGCGGCGAACTGGAGGAAGTCTTGCCAGACTGGCAGATTGCGCGAGTTCATCTCAACCTCGTCACACCGCCTGGCGGTTTCAGACCGGCGCGGGTGACAGCGATGCTGGCCTATCTCGGCGAATGTCTTGCGAGCGTGCCCTGGGCGCATACGCAAGACTGAACTCCCATGAATGCTGGAGTTAAGTGCGCAACAAACTCGCCCGGGTTGCTTCGTCAGATCACTTGTTGGCGTTCGTGGGAGAGGTTGGCGTCATCCACATCGTTTGGTAATCCACAGCAGACCATACTGGTTCCAGGGCATCCACGATTTATCTTCGCGGCCGGCCACGTGAAGCGCGCGATACTACGTCAGTGTTCTTCCTGAGCAACAGAGTTGACTAGACGGTCGCGCGGGCGGGATGCGGCCGTAACTGAGCGATGTCGTGGGTAGGCGTCTGCTTGACGCTCAATGGATATTTTCGGCTGCGGTGCGATGGTCTGTCCGGTGTCGAGCGTACGCGCAGAGATAGCCGCGTGAACGACCGTTATAGCTTGGAACCTGTCGTAGCGTTCACACTTGGGCGAGCGGCCGGTGAGGGTCGACTTGAGCCGGATGCAGCGCGATCAAAACCCGGCCCGCCACTGCGGTTCAGCATCGGACCGCGCTCGGCCCAGAGTGTGTCAAAACGCGTAGCCGGCGGAAATTTGAGGACACGCTGACTCGTTGGCAGATTGGGGCGAGTCGATTGCGGCACGACAAACGTCAATTCAGTGCCGAATGTATTGCGGGGACGGTGAGTCGCATACGGGTTTCACACCCGCATCGCTTTCATAACCGTTTCTGAAC
>NZ_VOSW01000040.1 GCF_009690905.1 Paraburkholderia madseniana | reverse complement strand
GCGACCGTCTCAAGGACGAGGTCCACATCAACCTTGGAACAGCTTCTGGACCACGGCGCCAGGCACTCCCTTGAAATGCGCAGACCCAATTTTATCCGGCAGTTTGCTCTGTTGTTGGTGGCGCTATGATCCCTCCTTGCGGCGTACCGGCCTCTGTCGCCTGAAGCTGCCCCTTATAAATCAGGCCAGCTTTCAGCCATTTCCGGAGGATTTCCTTGTCCATCAGGACATGGGTCTCCAACCAGTTATGGCTAATATGGTCGAAGCATCCCTTGATATCCGCCTCCAGCACCCAACGGGCTGAGCCCTTCTGGGACATGGCGACGAATATCTGTGACATGGCGTCAGCCGTCGAGCGGTTTAACCTGAACCCATAAGAGTTCGGGTCGCTCGTCGATTCCGACACCGGCTCCAAGGCCAGCAGATACAAGGCTTGCATCGCCCTGTCCCGCATGGTCGGAATGCCCAGAGGGCGCTCCTTTCCATTGGCCTTGGGGATAAAGACTCTCCGTAAAGGCAGAGGCTTATATCCACGCCGCTTCAACCTGCCGACAGCAAGCCATCGGCTCTCAGGCGAGTCCCAAAGTTCGCGATCGACTCCAGCCGTTCGCGCACCCTGATTCTGCGTAACACGTCGTACCGCATACAGCTTTGCGGACAACGTGCGGGTCAACATCCGTTGCAGGGCTCTCCCCCTGCGCCAGTTGCCTTCCCGCGTCGCCTTCGCAATTCGAATCTGCATCCCTCTCACGTTCCGTTCAACCCGCCGCCAATCTACGGCGTACCAGTTGTCCGGCGCGTGGGAAAGCGCAGATCCGTCCTTTCGGACAGATACTCTCATGCTGCTCTCCTACTCGAAGAAGTGAATCCCGAGCGAAGAACAGATCGCCCCTTGCGGGAGCGATCTGCTCCCGCAAGGGGGTTAAAAACATATGCTGACGGTCCAGAAGCCCGACAGCAATCATCTTCCAGCTAAGGGTTAGTCAGCCATCTTGCGACGGTAGACCAGACGGAAGTCTGCCCGCTTTCGCGTGGGGTAATGTTCCAACCCCTATCCGACCCATTACAGACCGGCTTTCGCTTTCTCCGTCATCCCATACCTGCACAATCAACAGCGTCCCTCACGGTTCGCCTGCCAGTCAAACTACGACCGGCAACCATACAGGCTTACCACGTTCCCGGCGTGTCACACGACTGACTTAGGTTCTGCCTATTCCCCGGCGGTCCGATGACGACGTAACCCGAATTTACAGCGGGTTATCCGACCGCACACCTGTTTGGTTGATGCCTGTCAGCAGCTTTGGCACCGTCCTACTTACGAGGTTTATCAGCAGTTCACTTGCATTAACCATATCAGCCAGCCTAGCCCCTCAACCCCGTTGCTGCTGGGAGTCTCCGGATGGTCATCTCGCAACCACCATCCGCCCGAACTTCCGGGGGGTACATTGTTAGAAGAGCTTCACACCCCACCATTGCCAGTGACGCATGTCTTCCTAGGCTACTGCTGGTCGTACAGCAGGTTCACTACCCTCGCCAATGCAGCCAGCGAGGCCGAACAATGACACACCGAGCTTTTCGCTCGTATCGTTTAGCGACTCCGTTGCCCTGAGGCGCAGGAATTGCAAACATCACCCCGCCCTGTCGGCGGAGATGAAGCCGCTGACTGGGCGGGACCTGACGGTAATCAGGTCAATGCAATACGGTTGACGGCGGAATGCACCGTGTCCCGTGTTCACTACTAAGGTGTGCCCCTAAGGACACATCTACTGCTTAAAGTGCGGCTCACAAGGGAGCCGCCTGCGGAGGGCATGGTGAGTCCAGTCGAGACCTTCCTCAATAACCCTCTAGTCGATGCCCCGTAACGTGGGGCTGACGGACACGAGCGTGCGTGTCGCACGTAAAACCGTAGGATAGCAAAAGCCGCCCAGGGTTCAGCACCCTTGGACGGCTTTTTGCATTACCGGCTGCTGCGACGAGGCGCCGCGCCGGTCAGATGCGATAAAACTGACTTCTTAGTTCTTCGACTGGTCGACCAGCTTGTTCGCGGCGATCCACGGCATCATCGAACGCAGCTTGGCACCAACCGTTTCGATCTGGTGCTCGGCCGTCAGACGGCGGCGCGATTGCAGCGTCGGTGCGCCGGCCTTGTTTTCGATGATGAAGCTCTTTGCGTACTCGCCGGTCTGAATGTCCGTCAGCACTGCCTTCATCGCCTTCTTCGTTTCAGCGGTCACGATACGCGGACCTGTCACGTACTCGCCGTATTCGGCGTTGTTCGAGATCGAGTAGTTCATGTTCGCGATGCCGCCTTCGTAGATCAGGTCGACGATCAGCTTCAGTTCGTGCAGGCACTCGAAGTACGCCATTTCCGGCGCGTAGCCCGCTTCCACCAGCGTTTCGAAGCCGGCCTTGATCAGGTCGACCGTACCGCCGCACAGCACGGCTTGTTCGCCGAACAGGTCGGTTTCCGTTTCTTCACGGAAGTTCGTTTCGATGATACCGGCACGGCCGCCGCCGTTCGCTGCTGCGTACGACAGGGCGATGTCACGCGCTGCGCCCGACTTGTCTTGCGCAACGGCGATCAGGTGGGGCACGCCGCCACCTTGCGAGTACGTACCGCGAACCGTGTGGCCCGGCGCCTTCGGCGCGATCATGATCACGTCGAGGTCCGCGCGCGGGATCACTTGACCGTAGTGCACGTTGAAACCGTGTGCGAAGGCGAGCGCTGCGCCTTGCTTGATATTGGCGTGCACTTCCTTTGCGTAGACTTCGGCGATCTGCTCGTCCGGCAGCAGCATCATGACGACGTCCGCGCCCTTGACGGCTTCCGCCACTTCCTTGACTTGCAGGCCGGCGTTCTCAGCCTTGCTCCACGATGCGCCGCCCTTGCGCAGACCGACCGTGACCTTCACGCCGCTTTCGCTCAGGTTCAGTGCGTGAGCATGGCCTTGCGAGCCATAGCCGATGATGGTGACTTGCTTGCCCTTGATGAGGGAGAGGTCGGCGTCCTTGTCGTAGAAAACTTTCATGTCGGTTCCTTGGCTAAATTCGGTGAAATCAGTGAAATACAAATACTGCGAATGGTGTGTTTTGTGTTGCTGGCCGGACAGGTGCAGATTCAGACACTAGCACTGCCCGGCTTCGATCGAGACGGTTGATAACGCAACTTCGAACGCAACTTCGAACCGTAACTCAGCGCGCGCGTCAAACCTTCAGAATGCGCTCGCCGCGGCCGATACCCGAACTGCCCGTACGGACGGTTTCGAGAATCGCAGTCGCGTCGATCCCTTCGATGAAGGCATCGAGCTTGTCGCTCGCGCCCGTCAGTTCGATCGTGTAGGTCTTTTCTGTGACGTCGATGATCCGGCCGCGGAAAATATCCGACATCCGTTTCATCTCCTCACGTTCCTTGCCGACCGCCCTCACCTTGATCAACATCAGCTCACGCTCGATGTGGGCGCCCTCGGTAAGGTCGACCACTTTCACCACCTCGATCAGGCGGTTCAGATGCTTCGTGATCTGTTCGATCACGTCGTCCGAGCCAATGGAGACGATGGTCATGCGCGACAGCGAACGGTCTTCGGTCGGAGCCACCGTCAAGGTTTCAATGTTGTAGCCGCGTGCCGAGAACAGCCCCACCACGCGTGATAACGCGCCCGGTTCGTTTTCCAGCAGGACAGAAATAATGTGTCTCATGTTTCGCTTCTTCCAGATGTTTTGTCGATGTATGCGAGCGGTTTCGCGCCGCTTCGTCCGCCTTCGCCCTTTGTGGAGGCGCGCATGACGAAGCCGACGCTAAAAACCGTCGTTATAGATCTTCCGAACCCATGAGCATCTCAGTGATGCCCTTGCCGGCCTGGACCATCGGCCAGACGTTTTCGGTCGGATCGGTCTGGAAATCGAGAAACACCGTGCGATCTTTCAGACGCAGCGCTTCCTTCAGCGCCGGTTCGACATCGGCCGTGCGTTCGATACGCATGCCGACGTGGCCGTACGCTTCGGCGAGCTTCACGAAATCCGGCAGCGCATCCATGTACGAATGCGAATAGCGCTTGCTGTATTCGATCTGCTGCCACTGGCGCACCATGCCCAGATAGCGGTTGTTCAGCGAAATGATCTTGATGGGCGTCTCGTACTGCTTGCAGGTCGAGAGTTCCTGGATACACATCTGGATCGAGCCTTCGCCCGTGATACAGAGCACGTCGTCGTCCGGGTGCGCCATCTTCACGCCCATCGCCGCCGGCAGGCCGAAGCCCATCGTGCCGAGGCCACCGGAATTGATCCAGCGGCGCGGCTTGTTGAAGCGATAGAACTGCGCGGCCCACATCTGGTGCTGGCCGACGTCGGAACACACGAAGGCATTGCCGTCGGTCAGTTCCCACGCCTTTTCCACCACGTACTGCGGCTTGATGATGTCGCTCTTGCGGTCGAACTTCAGGCAGTCTTTGGCGCGCCAGGCTTCGATGTCCTTCCACCAGTCGGCGAGCGCCGCGGTGTCCGGGCCATGCTCGGCCGTTTGCAACTGCTCGATCAGCTCCTTCAGCACTTCCTTCACGTCGCCGACGATCGGAATGTCGACCTTGACGCGCTTGGAGATGGAAGAAGGATCGATGTCGATATGGATGATCTTGCGCGGGCGCGATGCGAAGTGCGCCGGATCGCCGATCACACGGTCGTCGAAGCGTGCGCCGATCGCGATCAGCACGTCGCAGTGCTGCATCGCCATGTTGGCTTCGTACGTGCCGTGCATGCCGAGCATGCCGAGGAATTTCTTGTCGCTCGCGCGGTAGCCGCCCAGACCCATCAACGTATTGGTTACGGGATAGCCGAGCAGATCGGCGAACTGGTTCAGCTCACGCGATGCATCCGCGAGGATGATGCCGCCGCCGGTGTAGATATACGGACGCCTGGCCGACAGCAACAAGGCCACAGCCTTGCGAATCTGGCCGGAGTGACCTTTCGTGACCGGGTTGTACGAGCGCAGCGAAACGGTCTTGAGCGGTTCGTACTGGCACGGCATCTTCGACACGTCTTTCGGAATGTCGATCAGCACCGGGCCGGGACGGCCGGTACGGGCGATATAGAAAGCTTTCTTGACGGTAGCGGCGAGGTCGCGCACGTCCTTCACGAGGAAGTTGTGCTTCACGCAGGGACGCGTGATGCCGACCGTATCGCACTCCTGGAACGCATCCTGACCGATCGCAGCAGTCGGCACCTGGCCGCTGATGATCACCATCGGGATCGAATCCATGTAGGCCGTGGCGATGCCGGTCACCGCATTGGTGACGCCGGGGCCGGAGGTCACGAGGCACACACCCACTTTGCCGGTGGAACGCGCATAGGCGTCGGCGGCGTGGACTGCGGCTTGTTCGTGGCGCACGAGGATGTGCTGGAATTTGTCCTGCTTGTACAGCTCGTCGTAAATGTAGAGTACCGAGCCGCCGGGATAGCCCCACACAAACTCGACGTCTTCGTCGGCCAAAGCGCGCATGAGCACGGTGGCGCCGATAGAGTCAGCTTCAGGATGGGGGGTCGTATCCGACGTGGAGAATTCCGCGCTGGGCATATTCATTTATTCACCTTTCGAATTTTCGGCAAAAAATTGATCGGGTGCTCTCTGCCGGGCTTGTGGCTCGGGTTCAAGCGGCGCGTCCAGTTGACAGGTGAGCTTCTTGGGCCACACCTCAATTGAGACAAGTCACTTATGTTGCGAACCAGCGAAGATATCTGCAGATGTTCGCGCGGTCAAGCAAATATTGCCCTGGCGGCCTGCCCCTGAATCTTAATAATGGTCAAAAACGACCGAAAAGCCCGCTATTGAGGTACAAGGTAGGACGGGTTTCGCCCCAGCGGGGCGAAAGTTTGTTAGCATCCGCGAGTTTTACGACATTTTTCGACCGATTACGCGCACGCACGCTGCGCCGACCCCCAAACGGATGGCATCAGACAAGGAACTCGCCGATTTTCTGGCGGGCGTCGAAAGGCGCGCATTCAAGCAGACGGTCTACGCCGTGCGGGACGACGACGCCTCGCTCGATATCGTGCAGGACGCGATGATCAAGCTCGCCGAAAAATACGGCGACCGTCCGGCCGCCGAACTTCCGCTCCTGTTTCAGCGTATTCTCCAGAATGCGATGCACGACTATTTCCGTCGTGCCAAAGTGCGCAATACTTGGGTTAGTCTGTTCTCCTCGCTCGGCAACGCCGACGACGACGAATTCGACCCACTCGAAACATTCGAGGCGCAGCAAGGTTCAGCGGGCTCAGAAAGCAACGAACAGAAACTCGAACGCGAACAGGTCTTACAGTTAATCGACGACGAGATCCAAAAGTTACCGGCACGTCAACGGGAGGCGTTTCTCATGCGTTATTGGGAAGATATGGATGTCGCCGAGACTGCCGCCGCGATGGGCTGCTCCGAAGGCAGTGTGAAAACACACTGCTCGCGGGCCACCCACACGCTGGCGCAAGCGCTCAAGGCTAAAGGAATCACGCTATGAGCTCCCAAGAAACCAAAGAACTCGAGTTCGCCCGCCAGGTGCGCCGCGCGCTCGACGAAACCGCCGCCAGTATCCCGTCCGCCACCGTCGACCGGCTCGCCGTGGCGCGCCGTGCCGCGCTCGCTCGCAAGAAGCCCGAGACCGTGAGCGCGCCGGTGTTCGTACCCGCCTTCGCCGGCGCCGGCATGCCCTCAGGTATGCCGCAGGTCGAGATGCCACAGCGCCGCCGCTCGCCGCTGCGCCGCTTTGCGCTCGCCTGGCCGCTCGTCGCGCTGGTCGTCAGCCTCGTGGGCATCGCCTACTGGGAAGACCAGCAACGCACCGCCGAACTCGCCGATATCGATGCAGCCATGCTTAGCGACGACTTGCCGCTCAATGCCTATCTCGATCACGGTTTCAACGCGTACCTATCACGCGCCCACTGAGCGGGAGATTCTTCGGGTGAGTTACAAGCGCGGCTTGGCCGTTGTTTTCGGATGCGCGATCGCGGCCCTGGTGTCGTTTGCCGCGACGTATCCGCGCTTTTATCCGAGCCCGTCGACCGCCAATGCGCCTGCCGCAGGCGGCAACGCAACCGCCAAGACACCCGCGCCTACGCTCGCCGTCGAACTGCCCGGCCTGTCCGGCAACAATAGCCCGATGGCGTGGTCGCGCCTGAACTCGGCCGAACACCTTGCGCTCGCGCCGTTCGCCGGCGTCTGGGATTCCTTCAGTGACGAACGCAAGCGAAAATGGATCAAGATCGCGGCGCGTTATCCGAAGTTATCGCCTGATGCACAAAAACGCCTGCATGACCGAATGACTGAATGGGTGCGCATGACACCCGATCAGCGGCGCGTTGCACGCGAGAACTACCAGGTGTCGAAGGAGTTGCCGCGCGAAACCCGCCAGAACGCATGGAAGACTTATCAGCAATTGCCGGAAGAGCAGAAGGAGCGACTCGCCGCGAGCGAGCGTAAGCGGCGACCGAGCGTCGTAAGCGCGCCGCCGTCCGGCAAGTCCGAGATCAAGGGCCTGGACCGTCTGGTCAATGCCCGCGAGCATGGCGCGAGCGGCGCCGCAGCGGCGAGTGCCGCGGCTGCCGCTGCATTGCCGAGCCCGGCCGTTACGCCGGCGATTCCGGCTGCGGGCAGCTTCGTGCCCGCCACGCCGGTGCCGGTTTCGCCGGCCGAGGCGCCGTCGATCTTCAACGGCTCCTGATCCGCGCCCCACTGTGTCCCAACCGCTCGCCACCTCGACACTGCCCGCCAAATCATCCGGCACCGCGCCTACCGTTCGCCGGCGCCTCGCCGCGCTGCTCTACGAAGCCGTGATCCTGTTCGGCGTCGTGTTCATCGCCGGCTATCTGTTCAGCACGTTGACTCAGCAGCGCAACGGTCTCACCCATCACAACCTGCTCGCAGTGTGGATCGGCCTCGTGGTTGGTCTGTATTTCGTCTGGTTCTGGACCCATAGCGGCCAGACGCTGCCGATGAAGACCTGGCGCCTGCGCGTCGTCGCCGCTAACGGCGCGCCGCTGTCCACGGGCCGGGCGATCGTTCGTTACGTACTGGCGTGGCTGTGGTTTTTGCCGCCGCTCGCGCTGCATCCGTTGCTGGGCCTCGCCGTGCCGCAGACGCTGGTGATCGCCGCGATCTGGTTCGTACTGTGGGCCGCCATCGGCCGCTTCGATTCGCAGCGTCAATTCCTGCACGACCGCCTCGCCGGTACCCGCGTCATTAGCGTCGCACACTGAGCAAACTGGCCGCCTCGCAATTCACCCCGCCGCGTCCGCGGTTCGCGTTCGCTTGACTGCGGTTGCCGCTCGCCGCAGCCCTGGTCTGCACCCCCTTCTCCCGACACAGTAATAAGAACTTCTCGTGACTGTCACGGCACGGTCACGCGCGACTGGCGCAATACGGGCACCGCAACTCGACGCGTGAGCCATGGACCCCAAAACGTCCGCGACTTCCCTGTTCCGCCAGACCGGCCCGAGCGTCGACCCTGTCGCGTTCCGCCCGGAACCCAACCCTAGCCACGGCTTGCCGTTGCCTGTGCCGTCGCTGCCGCTCGACGCACAAGCCGGCCATCACGACGACGACCACGCTGAACCACACCGCTATCGCACCATCTGGCTGTCCGACATCCACCTCGGCTCAAGCGGTTGTCAGGCGCCGTATCTCCTCGACTTCCTGCGTCACAACGAGTCGGAATACCTGTACCTCGTGGGCGACATCATCGACGGCTGGCAGTTGAAAAAAGGCTGGTACTGGCCGCAGGCGCACAACGACGTCGTGCAGAAGGTGCTGCGCAAAGCACGCAAAGGCACCCAGGTCATCTACGTGCCGGGCAATCATGACGAAGCCGCGCGACAGTTCTGCGACCTCGCTTTCGGCGACATCCACGTGCGCGGCGAAGCCTTCCACACGACGCTCGCCGGCAAGCGCCTGTGGATCGTGCACGGCGATCTGTTCGACGGCGTGATCCAGCACGCGAAGTGGCTCGCCTATCTCGGCGACACGCTCTACACGATGATCCTGATCCTGAACCGCTGGTTCAACCGGATCCGCAGCCGACTCGGCTTTCCGTACTGGTCGCTGTCGCAATACCTGAAGCATCAGGTGAAGAACGCAGTGAATTTCATTTCGTCCTTCGAGCGCGTGATGACCGACGAAGCACGCCGCCGCGGTTGCGACGGCGTGGTCTGCGGGCACATCCACAAAGCCGAAATCCGCGACATCGACGGCGTGCTGTATTGCAACGACGGCGATTGGGTCGAAAGCCTGTCGGCACTCGTCGAGACGTATGAAGGCGAACTCAAGGTGATCTACTGGACCGTGATGCGCGCACCGGAAGTCGGCGTGCAAAAGGCCCGGGCGACCGCGTAGTCCCTCTCCACTTCTATTGGGCCGAAACCGATGAAGATCATGATCGTCACCGATGCATGGGAACCGCAGGTCAATGGCGTCGTGCGCACGCTGAAGAACACCACGCGCGAACTCACCACGCTCGGCCACCAGGTCGATCTGCTGACGCCGCTCGAATTCAAGACGATTCCGTGCCCGACCTATCCGGAGATTCGCCTGTCGCTGCTGCCGCGTCGCAAGCTCCATCAACGCATTGACGAATTCGCGCCCGACGCGCTGCACATCGCCACCGAAGGCCCACTCGGCATGGCCGCACGCTCCTATGCGATCAAGCACAAGCTGCCGTTCACGACCGCTTATCACACGCGCTTTCCCGAATACGTGCAGGCGCGTTTCGGCATTCCGATCGCGGCCACCTACAAGTTTCTGCACTGGTTCCACAAGCCGTCTCTGGCGGTGATGGCGCCCACGCCCGTGGTCAAGGCTGACCTCGAAAAATTCGGCTTCACCAACGTGGTGTTGTGGACTCGCGGCGTCGACCTCGACATCTTTCACCAGATGGACTCGAAGGTTCTCAACACCGCGCGGCCGATCTTTCTGTACGTGGGACGTGTAGCCGTCGAGAAGAACGTCGAGGCGTTTCTCAAGCTCGATCTGCCCGGCTCGAAGTGGGTGGCCGGCGAAGGCCCGGCGCTCGCCGAACTGAAATCGCGCTATCCGCAAGCGAATTACCTGGGCGTGCTGACGCAAGCCGAACTGGCCAAGGTCTACGCGGCCGCCGACGTATTCGTGTTCCCGAGCCGCACCGATACCTTCGGACTCGTGCTGCTCGAAGCGCTGGCCTGCGGCACGCCGGTCGCGGCGTATCCGGTGACCGGCCCGATCGACGTGCTCGGCGACGGCGGCGCGGGCGCCATGCATGAGGACTTGCGCGAGGCTTGCCTCGAAGCGCTGAAGATCGAGCGCAGCCATGCGCGCGCGTGGGCCGAACGCTTCTCGTGGGCAGCCGCGTCCGAGCAGTTCGCGGCGCACCTGAAGCCGCTGCCGCGCACGTCGTATAGCGAGGAAAGCGCCGCCGCGTGAAGCGACGCGCCGAGCCGTTTATGCGAACCCGAAACTCCACCGCCGCACGCGCGTCGAAAGGCGCGCTGCGCGCTGTCGACACCGAAGCCGCCGGCATCGAACCGTTCGACGATGTGAGCGAGCACGGCATGCCGAATCATGTCGATCACGCGAATGGTTTTCACGGCATGAACGGTGCAAGCCTTGGGGGTCTCTCGAACCCCGAGAGCGAGCCGCACAACGAACCGCTCAGCCCCGACGATCCATTCGCGCCGCTCCCCTTCAATCCGTACAAGGGCAATCGCGGCGTGACCCGCGCGTGGCACGCGATGAAAAATTCGCTGGCCGGGTTTCGCGTGGCGATCCGCGAGGAAAGCGCGTTTCGCCAGGAGCTCACGCTCGCCGCAATTCTGATTCCGTGCGGCGTGCTGGTGCCCGTCGATCCCGTGTCGCGCGTGTTGCTGCTCGGCTCGGTACTGCTGGTGCTGATCGTCGAATTGCTGAATTCGAGCGTCGAGGCGGCCATCGACCGGATTTCGCTTGAGCGCCACGAGTTGTCGCGCCGTGCCAAGGACCTCGGCAGCGCTGCGGTCATGGTCGCGCTCGGCATGTGCGTGATGACGTGGGGACTGATCGTCGGGCCGCTCCTCGTGCATTGGGTCAAAGCGTGGTTCTGAGCGCGGCTATGGAATTCACCCCGAAGCACCGCCTGACGCCCTTTCCCGGCGTCCCAAAGAATGAAAACCCTGAGTATCCGTTTGGTATAAGAACGGTCGGTTTATAATCGTCCGACAGTCTTACGGGAAACCGCTGAGGCGCTCAATCAAAATACCAACCACGTCCGGGTGGATCACGCTAGAGCGGCAAGCCGCCACGCGCCCAGCCCGGCGTAACCAGGGCCGGACGACATGGAAGCCAAACCTCCCCGCCGCACCCGCGAACGGATACTCGAACTATCGTTGAAGCTGTTCAACGAGATCGGCGAGCCGAACGTCACGACGACGACGATCGCCGAGGAAATGGAAATCAGTCCAGGCAACCTGTACTACCACTTCCGCAACAAAGACGACATCATCAACAGCATTTTCAGCCAGTTCGAGCAGGAGATCGAAAAGCGTCTGCGCTTTCCCGACGACCACCGCGCGACGATCGACGAGATGTGGTCGTACCTGCAGTACATGGTCGATTTCACCTGGCGCTATCGTTTCCTGTATCGCGACCTGAACGATCTGCTGGCGCGCAACCGCACGCTCGAGACGCACTTCAAGCAGATCATCAGCCACAAGGTGCGCTTTGCAAGCCAGTTCTGCGAGCAACTCGTGGCCGACGGCGAAATGGTCGCCACGCCCGAAGAACTGCACGTGATCGCCACCAACGTCGGCGTAATCGGCACGTACTGGCTGTCGTATCAGTTCGTGATGAATCCGCGCAAGTACAACGAGCAGGAAACGATTCGCGCGGAACTGCATCAGGTGAGCGTGCAGATCGTCTCGCTCATGGCGCCTTATCTGCGCGGCCGCTCGCGGCAGATTTTCGACGACCTCGTCTCGGGCAAGCTGCCCAAGCGCGAGTTCTATGACTACCTGCCGCCGAAAGAAGGCGCCGCGCCCCGCAACGAACCGAAGGACGTTTGAGTATGAAGTCGGTGTGTGTGTATTGCGGCTCCTCCGACGGAGCCAGACCGTTGTACGCCAAAGCCGCGCGTGCTTTCGGCCGCGCACTGGTGCAGGCCGATCTCGCGCTGGTCTATGGCGGCGGCAAGGTCGGCCTGATGGGCGTGATCGCCGATACCGTGATGGCCGAAGGCGGCCGCGCAATCGGCGTGATTCCGGAGTTGCTGGTCAACAAGGAAGTCGGCCATAACGGGCTGACCGAGCTGCATGTGGTGCCTGACATGCATCATCGCAAGAAGATGATGGCCGACCTGTCCGACGCATTCGTCGCGATGCCTGGCGGCGCGGGCACGCTCGAAGAGCTGTTCGAGGTCTATACGTGGGCGCAGCTCGGCTATCACCAGAAGCCGGTGGCACTGCTGAATATCGACGGTTTCTACGATCCGCTGATCGCACTCCTCAAGCACACGGTAGACGAAGGTTTCATGCGGCAGACCTATTTCGACATCCTGCAAAGGGATGCCGATCCGGTCGCGCTGATCGACAAGCTGCAACGCTATAAACCGCCTGCCAGCGACAAATGGGCCGTCAAACGCGACGCCGTTTGATCACCGATTGATCGCCGCCAGGCGCGCTTCTTCAACTGCCTGAACGAACACCCGCCGCACGCTCCCGCGGCCCCCGCCCGAACGATGAGGTTGCAATGACGAAAGCCGTTCTGATCACCGGTGGCAGCCGCGGCATTGGCCGTGCGACCGCGCGTTTGCTGGGCGCGCGCGGCTGGTCGGTCGGCGTGAATTACGCGCGGAATCTCGCGGCCGCGCAGGACACCGCTGCTGAAGTGGAACGCGCCGGCGGCCAGGCGTTGCCGATTGCCGGCGACGTCGCCAGTGAAGCCGACGTGATCGCGATGTTCGACGCGCTCCTGCAAAAGTTCGGCCGGCTCGATGCGCTCGTCAACAATGCCGGGATCGTTGCGCCTTCGAGCCAGCTCGCGGATATGGACCTCGCGCGCCTGAAACGCATGTTCGACGTCAATGTGCTCGGCGCGTATCTGTGCGCACGCGAAGCCGCGCGCCGGATGTCGACAACTCGTGGCGGCGCGGGTGGTGTGATCGTGAACATCTCGTCGGCGGCCTCGCGTTTGGGTTCGCCGAACGAATACGTCGACTATGCCGGCTCGAAGGGCGCCGTCGACACCATGACGATCGGCCTCGCCAAGGAACTCGGCCCGCAGGGCGTGCGCGTGAACGCGGTGCGCCCCGGCCTGATCGATACCGAAATCCACGCCAGCGGCGGCAAGCCCGAGCGCGCCGCCCAGCTCGGCGCGACCACGCCGTTGGGCCGCCCCGGCAGCGCCGACGAAGTCGCCGAGTCGATCGTCTGGTTGCTGAGCGATGCCGCCTCGTACGTGACGGGCGCACTGCTCGACGTCGCCGGCGGACGCTGAATACCGCTCTTCTGTTCCCGCGGCCGGCAGCTTCGCACGGCCGCCTTCTCCTTTCCCGACCCCGATTCCCGTCAATTTGACGAGGAATCGGCGCAATCTGTTCGGCTGACCGCGATATTCCGTGCTTTTTCTGTAATCGGCCGTAATAAACTCGGACTACAATCGCAGCGTTCGCATGCAACCGCATGCGAACGCATAGCCAAAGCATAAGTCCGCGGCCCACGTCGCCGCGTACGGCGATCAGAGATTCCAATGTACGAAAAGCCATCCGCGCCCTGGCGCGCGGGGAAGGTCGCGATTGCGACGCCAGCGCCGGCCGGCCCCGCCGACGGCGCACCGGACACGCATCCCGGCTCGGCACACGTTGCCGAATCCGGCGCCGCCTGGCCATCCGACCATACTGCGGCGGCCGAAGCCGCAGCGCCCGCAAGGCCCGCCGGCCCTGCCGGCCCCACGGAACCCATCGCTCCGGGTCCCGCTTCGCGCGGCGCCCGGCGCTTGCGCGCGCTCACGGCGGCCCGTCCGTTGATGTGGCTGGCCGCGCTGGCGATCCTGTGCGCGTGGCTCCTGCCTGGCACCTTGGGCCATGAGCCATGGAAGCAGGACGAGACCTACACGTTCGGGATCATCCAGCACATGCTCGACACCGGCGATCTGGTCGTGCCGACCAACGCCGGCCAGCCCTTCGTCGAAAAGCCGCCGATCTACGACTGGGTCGCCGCCGGCCTCGCGTGGATGTTCGGCCGCTACCTGCCTTTGCATGACGCCGCACGCCTCGCGAGCGCGCTCTTCGCCGGACTGACCGTCTACTACACCGCACGCGTCGCCCGCCGCGCGGTGGCCGCCTCGAGCTGGCTCGATATCCGTGTGATCGGCACGCTGGCCTTGTTCGCGAGCACGCTCGTCATCATCAAGCACGTGCACGACATGATGACCGACGTCGCGCTGATGGCCGGCGCCGCGATCGGCTTTTGCGGACTATTCGAACTCGTCCTCGTGCATCTGCGCGACGACGCGCGCCTGCTAAGGGGCGATGCACGCCGCCGGCGTCACGCGATTCTGAGCGGCGCGGCGATGTTCGGTGCGGGCGTGGGCCTGTCGTTGCTGGCCAAGGGCCTGTTCGTGCCGCTCGTGTTTGGCGCCACCACCGTCGCAGTGCTGGTGCTGTATCCCGCCTGCCGCACCCGCAGCTTTGCAGGAGCGCTCGGTATCGCCGCGCTGATCTGCGCGCCCTTCGCGCTGATCTGGCCGATCTGTTTCTATCTGCGCTCCGAAGCGCTCTTCAAGGTCTGGCTGTGGGACAACAACATCGGCCGCTTCTTCGGCTTTTCGGTGGCGGAGCTCGGCTCTGAAAACGAAAGCCGTCTGTTCGTGCTGCGCACCGTGCTGAGCGTCGGCTTTCCGGTCGTACCGCTTGCATTGGCCGCGCTCGCCGGCGGCGGATGGCGCCGCTGGCGCGATCCGCGTGTCGCTCTCCCGGTGATTTTCGCGGGCACCGGTTTCGCCGTACTGCAAAGCTCGGCAACGGTGCGCGAACTGTACATCCTGCCGTTCATCGCGCCGCTCGCCCTGGTGGCGATGCAAGGTATCGAAAAGCTGCCGCGGCGTCTTCACGCAGGCTGGGACATGGCAAGCCGCGTGCTGTTCGGCAGCACGGCCGCGCTCGCGTGGATCATCTGGTCGATCATGAGCGATCCGGCCAACACGCATGCGTCGCTGCACCGGCTCGGCCGCTGGTTGCCGCTCGACTGGGTGCTGCCGGTCAAGCCAGGGCTGATCGCGGCCGCGCTGCTGATGACACTCGGCTGGCTGTGGCTCCTGCCACTCTTCAAATACACCGGCAAATGGCGCGGTGTGCTGAGCTGGTGTGCGGGCGCGATTCTCGCGTGGGGATTGGTGAGCACGCTGCTGCTGCCGTGGCTCGACTACGCGAAGAGCTACCGCTCCGTGTTCGAAAACCTCGGCGCCAGGATGAATATCGAATGGAACGATGGGGATTGCATGGCCAGCAAGGGGCTCGGCGAATCCGAAGCGCCGATGTTGTACTACTACACCGGCATCGAGCATCAGCCGACCGCGAACACCGCGGCGACCGAGTGCACGTGGCTAATCGAACAGAGCCGCCGTGACAATGCGCGCGCTCCGGCAGGCGATTGGCGGCTGTTCTGGTCGGGTGCGCGCCCAGGCGACACCGACGAGCTGTTGCGGGTATTCGTGCGGACGCCGGCAACGCCCGCGCGCGGCGAGTAGCACGTGGCGTGCAGATTGCACCTGCCTGCGCCTGCACGTTGCCGTTACGCCTAGAACGACGAGCCGGGTTCTTTCAGGAAAGCCGTTTCTTCATCCGTCGACTGGCGCCCAAGCAGCGCATTGCGATGGGGAAAGCGTCCGAAACGCTCGATGATTCTGGCGTGCCTGACCGCGGAGGAATAGTAGGACGCACCGCCCGGTTCCGCCTTCAACTGTTTGAACAGGCGCAACGATTCGTGCTGGCTGGCAAGCGTTTCGTCGTGCTCGAACGGTAGATACGCGAACGCGCGGTGATGCGCGGTCGGCAACAAGAGATCGGCGCCGCTGGCAATTATCTGTTGCGCGATGCGCAACGCCTGATGATCGCCAGCGAAAGCGCGCGGCGTATTGCGGTGGCAATTGCGGGAAAACTGATCCAGCACGATGACGAGCGCCAACGCGCCGAGCGGAGTCTCTGTCCAGCTATCGAGTGACCCTGTGCGCGCAGCATCGATAAGTGCCCCGAAACGTTCCAGCAGCAGCGCATCGAAGGCGGCGTCGCGGGAGAACCAGAGCTTGCGCGCCTCACCGAAGGTGGGCGAATGCGGGGCGCCGAACCAGCAATCCAGGACCGCGCGCGCCTCTGCTGCTTCCGGCTCCGCTAGCCGCTCAACCATTGCGATTGCGCATCCAGTCCGCAGTCTCGAAGAACGACGCCAGCAAGCGCTCCCTCAACGCCTCGGAAAGCCCAACGTCTTCCATCGCCCACGCCATGCAGCGAAGCCACTGATCCCGCTCGCTGGACGCGATCGGAAACGGCATATGTCGGGCCCGCAACCGCGGATGACCGAAGCGGCTGATGTAATGATCGGGACCGCCCATCCATCCGCACAGGAACCAGAAGAACTTGTCGCGCGAGCCATCAAGTGACTCGGGATGCAAAGCGCGAATCCCGGCGAATTCCGCTTCGAGATCCATCAAGTCATAAAACCGGTCGACCAGTTCGCGCACGCGCGCTTCACCGCCCACCAGTTCGAAGGCCGTCGGCTGTGCCGCGGACACTTCGTCGTTAAGATCGCTCATACCCAATCACAAAAACAGGAAAGAAAAATTACGCATCTCGCAGCGATTGCAAGGCCGGCCGCGCCAGCACGTGCCGCAAGCTGAGCCAGCCACCCACGCCCGCGCAGGCGATGCCGGCTGCGATACCCGCCGGCAACAACCACGGATCGAACGCCAGATAAAACTCGAACACACGCGTCGCCAGTTGCCAGCCGATCACCTGCGCACCGAGCGCCGCCATCAACCCCGCCAGCGCGCCAACCGCCACGAACTCGGCGACCTGCACCGCACGCACCTGGCGATGCGAGGCCCCCAGCGCGCGCAGCAGCGCGGATTCTCGCATACGCTCATCGCGGGTGCCGGCAAGCGCTGCGTAGAGCACCAGCACGCCGGCTGCGAGCGTGAACGTGAACAGGAACTGCACCGCGCCGATCACCTGCTGCAGGACGCGCTGCACCTGCGCCAGAATCGGACCGGTGTCGATTGCCGTGAGGTTCGGGTAGGCGGCGATCAGCCCGTCGATGGTCGATTGCTTGTCGGGCGGTAAATGGAAGCTCGTGATGAACGTCGCCGGAAAATCCTGCAAGGCCGCCGGTGGCATCAGCACGAAAAAGTTGACCTTGAACGAGCCCCAGTCGAGCTTGCGCACGCTCGTCACCGGCGCATCGATCTGCAGACCCGTCACGTCGAAGCGCAGGGTATCGCCGGGCTTCACGTTGATCAGCTTCGCGAGCCCCTGCTCGATCGAAATCTGCGGTGTCTTCGTGTCGCCATACCACGTGCCGGCTGAGAGGCGGTTGTCGTCGGGCAGCTCGGTCGTGTACGACAGATTGAATTCGCGGTCGACGAGACGCTTTGCGTCGTCGCCCTTGAATGAATCCGGATTGACAGGCTTGCCGTTGATCGCAAGCAGCCGGCCGCGCACCATCGGCGCGAGCACTGTGCCGGGCACGCCGTGCGTGCCCAGATATTGCGTGACGGCTTCGCGCTGGTCGGGCTGGATGTCGATGACGAATTCGTTCGGCGCATCAGGCGGCGTCGATTTGCGCCAGCCGGCCACAAGGTCGTTGTGCGTCATCGCGATCAGCAACAGGCACATCAGACCGATGCCGAGCGCGGTGATCTGCAACGCGCTGGCGCCGCTGCGCCGCTCCAGCGACGCCAGCGCGTAACGCCAGCCGATTCCGGCATTCACGCGCTCGCTGCGCACGACACGCGACGCACCCCACAACGCCAGCCGAGCGATGCACGCGAACACCAGCAGTCCGCCGGCGAAGCCGCCCGCTACAATGCCGCCGAGCTTCAACTCGCCCGCCGCGACGATCAGGAGCGCGGCGAACAGCACAATGCCAAGCGCGTAAGCGGCCCAGGCAGTGCGCCCCGCTTCGCCCCATTCGCGGCGCAGCACGCGCACCGGCGGCACGCGCGTCAACGGCAACAGCGGCGGCAACGCGAACCCGAGCAACAACACGAGACCGGCTGCGATACCTTCGAGCGCTGGCCATGCGGTTGGATACGGCAGCACGACGTCGATCAGACTGCCGAGCCACGTCAGCAACGCCATATGCCCCAGGTAACCGAGCGCCACGCCGAGCGCGCCACCGATCAAACCCAGCCCCACGAATTCAAGCGTGAACAGCGTGCGCAGTGTGGCTTGACTGACGCCAAGACAACGCATCGCCGCGCAGCCGTCCAGATGCCGGCGCATATACCGGTGCGCGGCCATGGCGATCGCCACCGCCGCGAGCAACGCGGTGAGCAGCGAGACCAGCGTGAGGAAGTGGCTCGCGCGGTCGAGCGTCTGACGCACCTGCGGCTGACCGTCCTGCAACGACTCAAGCGCAACGCCGCGCATCTTGCCGCCGTCCACCTTGTCGTGTGCGAATTGCGCGAAGCGCGCCACCGACGCATCCGAACCCGCCACCAGCAAGCGGTAAGTCACGCGACTGCCGAAGGTGATGAGGCCGGTCGACTGGACATCGTCGGCACGCAGCATCAAACGCGGCGAAAAATTGACGAACGAGAAGCCACGATCGAGTTCGCGGGTAATCATCGCGCCGATCGTGAAGCTGCGGGACCCGACCTTCACCGCATCGCCGACATGCAGCTTCAGCGCGTCGAGCAATGCCTGATCGACCCATACCGTGCCAGGTGCCGGAATCGATTGGGTGGGATGGTCCGCTGCGCCCGGCGCTGGAGCAATCCGCAACGCGCCGCGCAGCGGATAACCCGGCGACACCGCCTTGATAGCGGCCAGCCGCGAGACCGGCTGCGCGCCGGTCGAGTTGATCATGCTGGGAAAGATCGCCGTGCTCGCGGTGTTCAGACCGAGCGCGCCGGCTTGCTGCGCGAACTGCGGATCGACCGGATGATCGGCGCGGACGATGAAATCAGCGGCGATCATGCGCCGTGCATCGCGCTCGAGTCCCTGATGCAAACGGTCAGCCAGAAAGCCGACACTCGACAGCGCCGCGACGGCCAGCACCAGCGCCAGCAGCAGCATCGTCAGTTCGCCGGCGCGCCAGTCGCGCGCCGTCATGCGGATAGCCTGGCGCAACAGATCCATACTGCCCAACCGGCGCGCTGCCTTGGCGCGCGCCGTTACCCCGAGTCCCGTATCGCTCAATCGTGCCTGCTCCTGGCAAAGCGCGACACCATGTGCGTCGCCATCCCGCGAAAACCGCCCTGCACCCCGCGCCACAGCCGCGGCAACGCCCAGGCGGCCAGCATCAGGAAGCCCACCATCAAGACCAGGAACAGAAGGGGTACGAACAGTGCGAGCAGCATGCCGCCGAACACGAGACCGTCTTCAGCGGTCGAGGTCACGACATTCGACACCGGTTCCGGCGACAGATTGATCAGCGCGCGCGTGCCCGCTTTGGCCAGATGCGCGGTGCCCGCCAGCGTGCCGCCTGCGAGCGCGGCGACCGTCAGCAGCGCAGGATCGGCATGGCCGAGCGCACCAGCCGCCAGCACGGCGCCGGCGGGAATGCGGATAAAGGTATGGATCGCGTCCCATAAGGAATCGAACGCGGGGATTTTGTCGGCGAGAAATTCGGTGACCGTCAGTACACCGGCGACACCGATTACCCACGGCGAAGACAGCGCGGACAGCGTATCGGGAAGATGGATGAAGCCGAGACGTGCGAACACGCCGGCCAGCAGGACTGTCAGATAGAGGCGCAGACCGCTGCCCCATGAGAGGCCCGCAGCGAGCGAAAGTGATTCAAGCATGGCCGCCTCCAGGCGCGCTGTGCGTGCCGGGCGCTTCGACGGGCATTGGAAAGGGAGCCGCCGCACCGAAGTCGTCAGACCCGCGCCAAGCCGGCCGCGCCAAATAGGCCGCGGGCAAATTCAGGTTGGATTCGATCTCATTATAGCCACGTTAATTCGCAGAACGCAGAGCGACTAACAAATGGCGGACTCTAATGGCAGGTGGTTGGCGCACTGTTTGAGCGCATGCGGACACGATATTCGGGTCCGCCAACAGGGCTCAATGCCCGGACGACAGCTTCAATCCGATCAATCCGATCACGATCAGCGCCGCGCTCGCCACCCGCGCGACCGTCACGGCCTCGCCCATCATGACAATGCCGAAGATGAATGCGCCGACCGCGCCGATCCCCGTCCACACGGCGTAGGCCGTGCCGAGCGGCAACTGGCGCATCGCCATGGCGAGCAGAACGAAGCTGCCGAGGGCGGTCACGATCGTGAACACGGACGGCCAGAGCCGGGTGAAACCTTCGGAGGTTTTGAGACCGGCCGCCCATGCGACTTCAAGCAAACCGGCAATCAACAGAAGAATCCAGGACATGAGACAGCTCCATGGTCAGATGGGGCCGTCCCCGTTTGTAGCAGTGCGCAAGGTCGTCCTTACGAACTGTAATTATATCAAAATAGCGTGCCACCTTGCTGCGGCGACGAGCCGCAAAGGCGCGCAACGGCGCGGCGGACCCCTCGGGCAGGCTCAAACCGCGCCCACCAGCCGGTATCCCACGCCGGTTTCCGTGACGATATGCTCCGGCTGCGCCGGGTCGCGTTCGAGTTTCCCGCGCAAGTGCGCCATATAGATACGCAGATAGTGATGGCTCTCCACATGCGACGGCCCCCACACGTCGCGCAGCAATTGCCGGTGCGTCAGCACGCGGCCGGCGTGGCGCACCAGTGTCGCGAGCAGGCGGTATTCGATCGGCGTGAGATGGACGGCCACGCCGTCGCGGCTCACCTGACGCAAGGCCAGATCGACCGTCACCGCGCCGAAGCGCACCAGCGGCGATTCATTGGCGCCGCCCTGATTGCGGCGCCGCATATGCGCGCGGATCCGCGCCAGCAGTTCGGAGACGCCGAACGGCTTGGTGAGGTAATCGTCCGCACCGGCATCGAGCGCGGCAACTTTCTCGGTTTCCTGGGTGCGGGCCGACAGCACGATGACCGGCAGCTCGCTCCAGCCACGCAGTTCGCGAATCACGTCGAGACCGTCGGTGTCGGGCAGGCCGAGATCGACGATGACGAGATCAGGCTTGCGCGTTGCGGCTTCGACGAGACCTTGTTTGCCGGTCTCGGCGTCGTGCACAACGATGCCCTCGCCTTCCAGCGCGGTTCGCACGAAGCGGCGAATCTGCTTTTCGTCTTCAATCAGGACGACTGTGATGCTCGGGTCACTCATGGCTAGGCTTGGAACGCGGGTTAAGAGTTGAGTCGAGGTCCGGCAAGGCATCGGCGCCTTCGTCTTCCAGCGCATCCGGTGCTTCGGGCGGCGTTTCCACCGGCAGCGTGAACCAGAAGCGCGCGCCTTCGACGCGGCCGTCCGCGGACATCCGATTGAGCGCGCCGATTGTACCGCCGTGCGCTTCCACGATTGCGCGGCAGATCGCGAGGCCGAGGCCGATGCCCGGCTTGGCCGACTCTTTCTCGCCGCGCGTAAATTTCTCGAACACACGCGCTTCCATGCCGGCCGGCAGACCCGGTCCGTTATCGTCGACGGCGACGCGTACGAACGACTTGCCGTCCGCGTCGAGACGTTGCGCGCCGATCGTCAGGGGCGTGTCCGGTGGTGTGTACTTGGCAGCGTTCTCGAACAGGTTCGAGAAGAGCCGCTCCATCAGCACCGCATCAAGGTGCAGCAGCGGCAAATCCGCGGGCAGCTTCACCTGTACGGGATGATTGGCCAGCACGCGCTTGCAGGCCCGCAACGCGGCGCCCACCGTTTCTTCGAGGAGCGTCCACTGCTGATTCAATTGCAGGCTGCCGGCCTGCAAGCGCGCCATGTCGAGCAGATTGGTGACGATGCCGGTCATGCGTAGCGCTTCTTCGTGAATGGCTTCGACGAGATCGTCGCCCGGCTGCGTACCGGGATGCGCCTCGCGCGATTGCGCCAGCATCGACGAGAAGCCGACGATCGTCGTCAACGGCGTACGCAGGTCGTGCGAAATCGCCGAGAGGAGCGAATTGCGCAAGCGCTCCGATTCCATATTGACGAGTGCATCGCGTGCGATGTCGACGTAGTGCACACGCTCGAGAGCCAGCGCGATTTGCGCGGCGAACGCGTCGAGCATGCGTTGCTGCTCGGGCACGTCCAGCTCGCGCTCGTCGCGCATCACGACCGCAAGCACGCCCCGTGTGCGCATCGGCGCCTTCAGCGGCAGATACAGCGCGGCGGCGGCCGGCAGCGTATCGGTGCCTTGCCCGGCAGGCTTCTGCTGGTCGTAGACCCATTGGCCGACGTCGATATCGAGCATCTCGCCTTCGAGCGTGATCGTCGCGTCGGGGTCCTCGATCTTCTGTTTCACCTGATCGGCGCTGTCCGGCAACAGAATCGCGACGCGCGCGCCGAACACTTCGCTCACATGCCGGCTGCCGATGCCCACGATCTGCTCCATGGTGAGCGCCGCCGCCAGCTCACGCGCCATCGCATACATTGCGCCGGTGCGTTGCTCCCGACGCCGCGCAACACTCGCCTCGCGGCGCAAGCTCGACGTGAGATGGCTGATGACGAGCGACGTCAGCAGCATGCCGAAGAAGGTCAGCAGGTACTGCGTATCGGACACCGACAGCGACATGCGCGGCGGCACGAAGAAGAAATCGAATGCCGCCACGCTCATGAACGACAGCACGACGCCCGGCCCGCGTCCCAGCTTCACGGCGGTGAAGATCACGCCGAGCAGGTACAGCATGACGAGGTTGGTCAGATCGATATGATCGATCAACTGGCTCGACAGCAGCGTAATGGCCGCGCAAATCGCCAGCGCGAAACCATAAGCGCGCGGCGGCGAACGGCGTTCGCGCGCCGTGCTCAGCGCCTCGCGCCACGCGTTGGCGGTGGTGTTCAGTAAGTGGCGATGTTCAGCGGCATCACGTTCCGACGACGCGCGAATCAGCGTGAGATCGAGATCGCCCGCGCGTTCGGCGATGCGCTCACCGAGCGGCCGGCGCAGCCAGCGCTTGAGACCGGTGCGCGCCGACGCGCCGGCCACCAGCTTCGAGACGTTGCGAGCCTGCGCGTAACCGATCAGCGCGGCGACCGCATCGGTGCCGGCGAGCGTCGCGGTTTCGGCGCCGAGTTCGGCGGCGAGCTTCAAGGCGTTCAGCGTGCGTTCGCGGCGCGCGTCGGGCAAGCGCTGCAGCGCGGGCGTTTCCACATAGACGGCGATCCAGTCGGCCTTCAGGCTGGCGGCGAGACGCGCCGCCGCGCGCACCAGCATCGGTGCTTCCGGGCCGGGGCCGACGCACACCAGCAAGCGCTCGCGCGCCTGCCAGATCCGCTGGATCGAACGATCGGCGCGATATTCCCGCATCTGCGCATCGACGCGATCGGCGGTACGGCGCAATGCCAGCTCGCGCAACGCGATCAGGTTGCCCTTGCGAAAGAAGTTGCGCACCGCGCGCTCGGCCTGCTGCGGCAAATACACCTTGCCGTCGCGCATCCGGTCGAGCAGTTCCTCGGCGGGCAGGTCGACCAGCGTGACTTCGTCCGCGCGATCGAACACGCGGTCGGGCACCGTCTCCCAGACGCGGATGCCGGTGATCTGGCCGACCACGTCGTTCAGGCTTTCGAGGTGCTGGACGTTGACCGTGGTGTAGACGTCGATGCCTGCGTCGAGCAGTTCGTAGACGTCCTGCCAGCGCTTCAGATGCCGCGCGCCCTGCACATTCGAATGCGCGAGTTCATCGACGAGAATCAGTTGCGGCTTGCGGGCGAGCGCGGCGTCGAGATCGAACTCGCCGAGCTTGCGGCCGCGATACTCGATATGCGCGAGCGGCAGCACGTCGAGGCCTTCGAGCAGCGCAGCGGTTTCGCTACGACCATGCGTTTCGGCGATGCCGACCACCACGTCCGCGCCTTCATCGGCACGGCGCCGCGCGGCCTGCAACATCGCATAGGTTTTGCCGACGCCTGCCGACGCGCCGAAGAAAATCTTCAGTCTGCCCCGCTGACGCTTTTCTTCGTCGCGTTGCAGTTTGTCGAGTAGTTCGTCAGGATCGGGGCGGTTCATGCTCAATGGTTTTCATAGTAAGGCGAGCGATAGTGCATGCATGGTGGCACGGCAGCGGCCGCGCCGCAAATGGCGAAGGCGGCCCCGCATGGACGCCGCCTCCTCGAATCATAGCCATCAACAGCGCTTGCTAGCGCTCAACCTTGTTTCATCTCATCGAGCGCCAGATTCAGTTGCAGCACGTTCACGCGCGGTTCACCGAAAATGCCGAACTGGCGGCCGCTCGTATAACGATCGACCAGTGCCTGCACATCGTTGGCGGCGAGCTTACGCGCTTTGGCGACGCGTTCGATCTGATACGCGGCGGCCGCCGGGCTGATCTCAGGATCGAGACCACTGCCCGAGGACGTCACCAGGTCGACCGGCACCGGCTGCGACATATCCGTGCCGGCAGCCTTCAACGCGTCGATGCGGCCTTTGACTTCATCGAGCAACGCCGGGTTGGTCGGGCCGAGGTTCGAACCGCCCGAGCCTTGCGGGTTGTACGGCATCGGGCTGGTGGCCGACAGACGGCCCCAGAAGTATTGCGGCGCATCGAATTGCTGGCCGATCAACTTCGAGCCGACCACCTTGCCGTTCTGCTCGAGCATGCTGCCGTTGGCCTGATTGTTGAAGGCCGCCTGACCGACCGCGGTCATCACGGCGGGATAAGCGAGGCCGGTGACGGCGGTCAGCACCGCGAAGATCACGATTAACGGACGGAACAGATTTTTCATGATGAGTAATTCCTCTTAAACAGCCGCTGCTCAGACCCAGCCGAACGCGGCCAGCACCATATCGATCAGCTTGATGCCGATGAACGGCACGATGATCCCGCCCAAACCATAGATCAGCAGATTGCGGCGCAACAGGATCGCCGCGCCCAGCGCGCGATAACGCACGCCCTTGAGCGCCAGCGGAATCAGCAGCACGATGATCAGCGCGTTGAAAATCACCGCGGACATGATCGCCGAAGCCGGCGTGGCCAGATGCATCACGTTCAGCGCGTTCAGTGCCGGATAAGTGGTCGCGAACGCAGCCGGGATGATCGCGAAGTACTTCGCCACGTCGTTCGCAATCGAGAACGTGGTGAGCGAGCCGCGCGTCATCAGCATCTGCTTGCCGATCTCGACGATCTCGATCAGCTTGGTCGGATTCGAATCGAGGTCGACCATGTTGCCGGCTTCTTTCGCTGCCTGCGTGCCGGTGTTCATCGCCACCGCGACGTCAGCCTGCGCGAGCGCCGGAGCGTCGTTGGTACCGTCGCCGGTCATCGCCACCAGACGGCCTTCGGCCTGATGCGAACGGATCGTGGCAAGCTTGGCTTCCGGCGTGGCTTCGGCGAGGAAATCGTCGACGCCTGCTTCTGCTGCGATCGCTGCTGCGGTCAGGCGGTTGTCGCCGGTCACCATGATGGTCTTGATACCCATCTTGCGCAGTTCGGCGAAGCGCTCCTTGATACCACCCTTCACCACGTCCTTCAGCTCGATCACGCCGAGCACGCGGGCGCCCTGCTCGCCTTTCTCGGCGACCACCAGCGGCGTGCTGCCGCGACGTGCGACTTCGGCCACTGCCGTGCTGACTTCGTTCGGGAAACGGCCGCCATTTGCTTCGACGTAGTTCTTCACTGCGTCGGCCGCGCCCTTACGGATTTCACGACCCGGCAGATCGACACCGCTCATCCGCGTTTGCGCGGTGAAGGCGAGGAATTCAGCGTGAAGCGAGGCCATATCGCGCTGACGGATATTGAAGCGTTGTTTGGCCAGCACGACGATGCTGCGGCCTTCCGGCGTTTCGTCAGCGAGCGACGAAAGCTGGGCAGCATCTGCCAGCGCTTCTTCGGTCAAGCCCGGCGCCGGCACGAACTGCGATGCCTGGCGGTTACCGAGCGTGATCGTGCCGGTCTTGTCGAGCAGCAACACGTCGACGTCACCTGCGGCTTCAACAGCACGGCCCGAGGTGGCGATCACGTTGGCCTGCATCATGCGGCTCATACCGGCCACACCGATCGCCGACAACAGTCCGCCGATGGTGGTCGGAATCAGACACACCAGCAGCGCGACCAGCGCGGTAATCGTGACCACGTGACCGGCTTTTGCAGCTTCGACGGAGAACATCGAGAACGGCAGCAGCGTGGCGGTCGCCAGCAACATCACGATGGTCAGCGCGACCAACAGAATCGTCAGCGCGATTTCGTTCGGCGTTTTCTGACGCTTGGCGCCTTCGACCATCGCGATCATGCGGTCAAGGAAGGCTTCGCCCGGATTCGCCGTGACACGCACGACGATCCAGTCCGACAGCACGCGCGTGCCGCCCGTCACCGACGAAAAGTCGCCGCCCGACTCGCGGATCACCGGTGCGGATTCACCCGTGATCGCCGATTCGTCAACCGACGCAACACCGTCGATCACTTCGCCGTCAGCCGGAATCACGTCGCCGGTTTCGACCAGCACAACGTCGCCTTTACGCAGATCGGACGCCGTCAGAATGCGGATCGGCGACTTCGGATGCGGCTCGTTGAGCTTCTTGGCCATCACGTCTTTCTTCGCGCTGCGCAGCGACGCTGCCTGGGCCTTGGAACGGCCTTCGGCAAGCGCTTCCGCGAAGTTCGCGAACAGCACCGTGAACCACAGCCACAAGGTGACCGCGAGAATGAAGCCCGCGGGCGCCTCCGCCTGACCGCCGAGCGCGGCGATCCACAAAATGGTCGTCAGAATACTGCCGACGTACACGCAGAACATCACCGGGTTACGGAACTGCGTGCGCGGCGTGAGCTTCTTGAAGGAGTCCACGATCGCCGGGCGCAGCAGCGCCGGGTCGAACATGGACCTGGTTGCATTATGTTCAGTCATTGAATCCTCGAATTTCCCGTTTGCGCCTGTTCACTCGTTGGTCGCTGGTGTCATGTCAACGGGCCGCCTCAATGGGCGCCCATCATCATCAGATGTTCGACACCAGGTCCGAGCGCAAGCGCAGGCACATAAGTCAGCGCACCGACCAGCAGCACCGTGCCCAGCAGCAGCACGACGAACAGCGGGCCATGAGTCGGCAGCGTGCCGCCGGTCACACCGATGCGCTTCTTCGAAGCCAGCGAACCGGCAATCGCCAGCACCGGAATGATCGTGCCGAAGCGGCCGAACCACATCGCGATGGCCGTGAGCCAGTTGTAGAACGGCGTGCTCACCGTCAGGCCTGCGAAGGCGCTACCGTTGTTATTCGCGGCCGAGCTGAACGCGTAGAGGATTTCGGAAAAGCCGTGCGCACCGGGGTTAGCGATGCCCGCTTTACCCGCATCAGTCAGTACCGCGATCGACGTGCCCACCAGCACCAGCAGCGGCGTGAGCAGCACCACGATCGACACCATCTTCATCTCGTACGCTTCGATCTTCTTGCCGACGTATTCAGGCGTACGACCGATCATCAGGCCTGCCACGAACACGGCCAGCAGTGCGAACACGAGCATGCCGTACATACCGGAACCCACGCCGCCGAAGATCACTTCGCCGAGTTGCATCAGCAGCATCGGGTAGAGGCCGCCGATCGGCGTCAGCGAGTCGTGCGTGTTGGCTACAGCGCCGCACGAAGCCGCCGTTGTGGCGACCGTGAAGATGCCCGACTGCGCGATACCGAAGCGCGTTTCCTTGCCTTCCGCATTACCGCCCGACTGCATCGCATTCGCCGATTGATCGACGTGCAACGCGGTCAACGCCGGATTACCCGATTGTTCCGCGCCGATTTCGCCGAACACGCATACGCCGAAAGCGATCGTCATCGCCGCGAGCACGGCCACGCCCTGCTTGCGGTCCATGATCATCCGGCCGAATACGAGCGCCAATGCCGCAGGAATGATCAGGATCGAGAAGATCTGCACGAAGTTCGAGAACGGCGTCGGGTTTTCGTACGGATGCGCCGAGTTGCCGTTAAAGAAACCACCACCATTGGTGCCGAGCATCTTGATCGCTTCCTGCGACGCAACCGGGCCCATCGCGATGGTCTGCGTCTTCACCGGCGTATCGACCGTCACCGGATTGCCCTTGGCGTCCTTCAGCGGATTGCCTTGTGCATCGAGCTTCGGGGCGGCGTACGTGGTGGTTTGCAACGTCGGCACGTCCTGATACGACTTGAAGTTCTGGATCACACCCTGGCTCATCAGCAACGCAGCGATGATCGCCGACATCGGCAGCAACACATAGAGCGTCACACGCGTCAGGTCGACCCAGAAGTTGCCGATGGTTTTCGCGGTGTGACGCGCGAAGCCGCGAATCAGCGCGATCACCACCACAATGCCGGTGGCGGCCGAGAAGAAGTTCTGGACGGTGAAGCCGAGCATCTGCGCGAGATAGCCAACGGTCTGCTCAGGCGTGTAATCCTGCCAGTTCGTGTTGGTCACGAAGCTGACCGCTGTATTGAACGCGCCGTCGACCGTCATCGGGCCGAACTGCTGCGGGTTGCCCGGCAACCAGCCTTGTACGCGCAGCAACACGTAAAGAAACAGCGTGCCGAGCGCGTTGAACGCGATCGTGGCGATGGCGTAGTGCTTCCAGCTCATCTCCGTCGACGGATCGACACCCGCGATGCGATACAGCAGACGTTCGATAGGACCGCCGAAACGGACCACGCGCGAGCTGCCATCCATCACATTGCTCAGATAGCGGGCCATCGGCACCGCGGCTGCCAGCAGCACGACGATGAAAAAGCCCGCTTGCAGGACATTGTTCGAGTTCATTCAATGTCCTCCGCGCGCAACAGCGCATAGACCAGGTACATAAACAGCAGCGCGGTAGCCGCACCGGACAACCAGAGAATCCAGGTCATGAGCGAGCTCCCTGGCCACGCCGGAACTGCATCAACTTCTCGCAGCCGGCAATCAACGCAAAGGTCAGCGCGAAAAACAGCACCATCCCCCCGACATACAGCACATCCATTTTTATTCCCCATTCACGGACTTTGGATAGGTGCAACGTTATGCCGATCCGCGTAAAGGGCTGGTCAAAGATCTGAGATGGGATGTAAAAATCGCGTAAACGGAAAAGGCCGTTCCATCGTGGGATGGAACGGCCTTGTGGCGCTGGGTGTGGGTTTGCGGTCTTTCGCGTTTACGGCAACAGAATCGTCGAACCCGTGGTGCGGCGCCCTTCAAGATCCGCGTGCGCCTTCCCGACCTCAGCCAGCGCGTAGCGCTGATTGATGCTCGCCTTCACCTTGCCCGACACCAGCACGTCGAACAGCTCCGAGGACATCGCCTCGTAGTCGCTGCGTTTGGCGATATAGGTGAAGAGTGTGGGGCGCGTAAAGAACAGCGAACCGCGTCCTGCAAATTCCGACGAATCGATCGGCGGCAACGGTCCCGAGGCATTGCCGAAGCTCACGAACAATCCAAGAGGCGCAAGGCAATCGAGCGAGCCCGTAAACGTGTCTTTACCGATCGAGTCGTACACCACCGGCACACCCGCGCCGTTGGTGATCTCGCGCACACGCTTGGTGAAGTTTTCGCGCGTGTAGACGATGGGGTGGTCGCAGCCGTGTGCTTTGGCGATCTCGGCTTTCTCGTCGGAGCCGACCGTGCCGATCACCGTTGCGCCGAGCGCCTTCGCCCACTGGCAAACCAGCAGACCGACGCCGCCGGCCGCGGCCTGAATCAGGATTGTGTCACCGGCCTTCACCGGATACGTGCGGCGCAGCAGATATTGCGCGGTCAGCCCTTGCAGCATGACGGAGGCCGCCTGCTCGTCGCTCAATGCGTCCGGCACCTTGACGACTTGCGCCGCCGGCAGCACGCGCGCCTGGGCATAGGCGCCAGGCGGACGCGCCACGTACGCCACGCGATCGCCCGCTTTGAGACCGGTCACGCCTGCGCCGACCGCCGTCACTTCACCGGCCGCTTCCATGCCGAGGCCACCGGGCAACGGCAACGGATACAAACCCGTGCGGAAATACACATCGATATAGTTCAGGCCGACCGCAGTCTGCTTGATGCGAATCTCGCCCGCACCCGGCTCGCCCACTTCGACGTCGACCCATTTCATTACCTCGGGGCCGCCGGTTTTGTCGAAACGGATTGCTTTGACCATCATGTCTCCCTGGTTTGTGGTTTCGATTGATCTTGAAACACCACCGCGTTCGCCTAGACCCGCTGCGTGAAGCGCAAGGTCAGTACGTCGAGAATCATTCGCGCGGTCGAAATATTGGTGGCGCATGGAATGTTGTGAACGTCGCAGGCACGCACCAGCGCGTTGATATCCGGTTCGTGCGGCTGCGGCGTCATCGGGTCGCGCAGGAAGATCACCATGTCCACCCGCCCTTCCGCAAGCTGCGCGCCGATCTGCAGGTCGCCGCCGTGCGGGCCGGACAACATGCGCTCGACCGTGAGGCCATGCGCGTCGCCAATGCGCGTGCCGGTCGTGCCGGTCGCGACGATCTCGCAGCGCCTGAGCGTATCGACGTATTCGCCGGCCAATTTGACGATGTCGTCTTTCTTGTGATCGTGCGCGATCAGCGCAATGCGGGTGCTCATGACGTAAGACTCCTGAAACCGTTGTGATTGTCGTTGTTGTAGTGAAGGTGCTGCTGGTGCGTCAGAACGTACGCGCTCAGAACGTACCGGGGTAGGCGCCGCCGTCCATCAGCCAGTTCTGCCCAGTGATGTAGCCGGCATGCACGCTGCACAGGAACGCACAGGCGCGGCCAAATTCCTCACGCGTGCCGAAACGGCCGGCGGGGATCGTCTTCATGCGCTGCTTGCGCGCGTCGTCGACGGAAATGTGTTGCGCGTTGGCTTGCGCGGTGAAGGTGGTGGCGATGCGGTCGGTGTCGAACAGGCCCGGCAGCAGGCTGTTGATCGTCACGCCCGAGGCGGCTACCTTGCTGCGCGCCAGTCCCGCAATGAAACCGGTCAGCCCCGAGCGCGCACCGTTGGACAAGCCGAGCACGTCGATCGGCGCCTTGACCGCCGAGCTCGTGATGTTGACGATGCGCCCAAAGCCACGCTCGCTCATCCCGTCGATGGTCGCGCGGATCAGCTCGATCGGCGTCAGCATGTTGCTCTCCAGCGCGCGAATCCAGTCTTCGTGCGTGAAGTTGCGGAAGTCGCCCGGCGGCGGGCCGCCCGCGTTGTTAACCAGAATGTCCGGCTGCGGACAGGCGGCAAGCGCCGCGGCGCGTCCTTCGGGCGTGGTGATGTCGCACGCCACCGTTTTCACTTCGACGCCGCTTTGCTTGCGAATCTCGGCGGCGGTCGCCTCCAGCGTCTCAGCCGTGCGCGCGACGATCGTCAGGTTGACGCCTTCGGCTGCCAGCGCTTCCGCGCAGCCGCGCCCCAGACCCTTGCTGGCCGCGCAAACCAGCGCGGTGCGTCCTGCGATTCCCATGTCCATGTGCCTATCCTCATGACGTACTCGTGGCGCGGGGATGGTCCCGCGGTTGCCCAATCGTGGCAAAGAATCCCCCGATTCTAGAAGAATCGGTGCCGGACTGCGCCGGGCCACTGCAATCTCCGGTATCTTCCGGCGCCACTCTTTCGGTAAACTTGCGCCGTGGCGCTCCCGCCTGCCGTTTTCAGGCCGTGCGGAGCGCCAAACCGATCCCTCTAGCCGCCGCTTGCGCCCCCGCCATGACCCAGGACAGCCGTTTCCCCAATCTTTTCATCCTCGATCACCCGCTGATCCAGCACAAGCTGTCGCATATGCGCGACCGGGACACCTCGACTCGCACGTTCCGCGAACTGCTGCGCGAGATCACGCTGCTGATGGGCTACGAGATCACCCGCAATCTGCCGATGACGACGCGCCGCCTCACCACGCCGCTGGTCGAGATCGACGCACCGGTGATCGCCGGCAAAAAACTGGCGATCGTGCCGGTGCTGCGTGCCGGCATCGGCATGTCGGACGGCCTGCTGGAACTGGTGCCGTCGGCGCGCGTGGGCCACATCGGGGTGTATCGCGCCGAAGACCATCGCCCGGTCGAGTATCTGGTGCGCCTGCCGGATCTGGAAGACCGCGTGTTCATTCTGTGCGATCCGATGGTCGCGACCGGTTACTCGGCCGTGCACGCGGTGGACGTGCTCAAGCGCCGCAACGTGGCCGGCGAGAACATCCTGTTCCTCGCGCTGGTGGCCGCGCCGGAAGGCGTGCAGGTGTTCCAGGACGCGCATCCGGACGTCAAGCTGTACGTGGCGTCGCTCGATTCGCACCTGAACGAACACGCGTACATCGTGCCGGGTCTCGGCGACGCAGGCGACCGCCTGTTCGGCACGAAAAACTGACAGCGGGCTGAAGAAAGCAGCGGGGCGGCGCGCGCAACGCGCCGCCACCACTCGATTTGCACGCTACGCCGGCACAATCGACAGTTCGAGACGCTTGCCAAGCGCGGCCAGCGCCGACGCGATGGTGTCGATCTTCGTGACGTGCCCAAGGTCAATGACGCGCTGGATATCCTGTGCACGCGTATGAAGACGCCTCGCCAATTCGGAAGGCGACACCTTTTGCGCGAGCATTTCGTTGAGCAGCAGCACTTTCGCGGCCAGGCTCGCTGGCAGCTCGACCAGTTCTTCGCCCCGTCGCGCTTTTGACGGCAACGGAACTTGCCGCTTGTCTTCGAAGTAAAAGTCCATCGCCGTCGCCAGCGCGTCGGCCGCCATTTCGCGTGCCTCTTCGAGCGTTGCGCCCGAGGTCAACGCCTCCGGAATATCGCGGAAGGAAACGGTAAAGCCAGCTTCGTCTGCTTCGATGCGGGCGGGATAGCGAAACATAGGTAACTCTCCGTGGTCCCTTGACGGGAAAAGTCTGGGCGGTGATGAAGCCCCTTGCGGGGCTTGCCTCTATTTGCATTTCAGTTGCTTAAGAATTGCTTTGCGAAGCGGCTCCGAAATCTCGTGAGCGGGATGCCTCGGCAGTGTGGTCTGCCGACCGTTCAGATACACCTTCAAATGTTTGCTGCCCTGTTCGAAAGTCGCCCCTTGGTCAGCGAGCCAACGTCTGAACTCGCTTTGCTTCACCGGCCCTCCTGTGTTCGTGAACACAGGGCAAAATATAAACAAAAATGTTTATATTCGCAACCACAACGACGACTGCAAAAGATGCGCGACCTACCTGGCGCGACTGAAAGAGGCGCCTGACGCCTACTTTCGCCTCGCCCCCTCTCTGCCGCACCCCTGCGCCGTGATAAAATTCGAATCCGCTCAAAGAGCGGCTCGACTTGCACTGCCACGCGGTGCATCACGCCTTAACGCCGGGTCTGCCGGGACCGGCGCACCTGTGGCGCCGCTGAGCCGCCCGCTGACCGTCCTGCCCCGCCCCAACCGCGCTGCCGACCTTCGGTCCCGCTCGCCGGGTCCGGCCGGGCGCGATCAAGCTGAGGAAAGCCTGACACCGGGCGGTCCGGCGCCGAGCGGTTTGACATCGAGGCGCATGGCCGCAATCAGCAGCGCCGCGCGCCCGACATCGCAACGACAATTGCACTATGCGTGCGCCCCACTGGCGCGCGCGACGGAGAAAAGTATGGCGGGTCATTCGAAATGGGCCAACATCAAGCATAAAAAAGCAGCGGCAGACGCCAAGCGCGGCAAGGTCTGGACGCGGCTCATCAAGGAAATTCAGGTGGCGGCCCGCATGGGTGGCGGCGACATCGACTCGAATCCGCGTCTGCGACTCGCCGTCGAAAAGGCGTACGACGCCAACATGCCGAAAGATAACGTCAACCGTGCGATCCAACGCGGTGTGGGCGGTGTCGATGGCGCAAACTACGAAGAAATCCGCTACGAAGGCTACGGCATCGGCGGCGCGGCGGTGATCGTGGACACCATGACCGACAACCGCACCCGTACGGTAGCGGACGTGCGTCACGCGTTCTCGAAGAACGGCGGCAACATGGGCACGGACGGCTCGGTGTCGTTCATGTTCGATCACGTCGGCCAGTTCCTGTTCGCACCCGGCACGCCGGAAGACAAGCTGATGGAAGCCGCGCTCGAAGCCGGCGCTGAAGACGTCGTCACGAACGAAGACGGCAGTATCGAAGTGCTGTGCCCGCCGAACGATTTCCCGAAGGTGAAGACCGCGCTTGAAGCCGCGGGCTTCAAGGCCGAATTGGCCGAGGTGACAATGAAACCTCAGACGGAAGTCGAATTCACGGGCGACGACGCGGTGAAAATGCAGAAGCTGCTCGACGCGCTGGAGAGTCTGGACGACGTGCAGGAAGTCTATACAAACGCCGCGATCGCCGACGAATGAGCGTGCCCCGGCGGCACACCGCGCGTGGATCTGCACCGAACCACACGCCCGCGCCGCCGGCTAGCACTCGCGTTGCTGCAGAGCGGGCGTTGGTTGGGGCCTTCCGCACCGCCACCACCCGGGTTCGCTATGTGCCCTGCGCCGCTACCTGGCTGCGGGCCCATTGCAAACCTCGCTGTTATTCCACGGCTGAGCGTGATGCTTCAGCCGTTTATGGTTTTTAAGTCTCGGGGATTCACATGAAGTTACTCGTCGTCGGTTCCGGCGGTCGCGAACATGCGCTGGCATGGAAGCTCGCGCAATCGCCGCGGGTTCAGCTCGTCTACGTTGCGCCCGGCAATGGCGGCACCGCCCAGGACGAGCGTCTGCGCAACGTCGACATTACAGATCCGGCCGAACTCGCCGATTTCGTCGAGAAAGAACAGATCGCGTTCACGCTGGTCGGACCGGAAGGGCCGCTCGCCGCGGGCATCGTCAATCTGTTCCGCTCGCGCGGGTTGAAGATTTTCGGGCCGAGCAAGGAAGCCGCGCAGCTCGAAAGCTCGAAAGATTTTGCCAAGGCGTTCATGAAGCGTCACGCGATCCCAACCGCCGAGTACGAAACCTTCGCCGACGTCGCGGCCGCCCACGCGTATCTGGACGCCAAGGGCGCGCCGATCGTGATCAAGGCCGACGGCCTCGCCGCCGGCAAGGGCGTCGTGGTTGCGCAAACGCTGGAAGAAGCACACGCCGCCGTCGACATGATGCTGTCGGACAACAAGCTGGGCGATGCCGGCGCACGCGTCGTGATCGAGGAATTCCTCGCCGGCGAAGAAGCCAGCTTCATCGTGATGGTGGACGGCAAGCATGTGCTGGCGCTCGCTTCGAGCCAGGATCACAAGCGTCTGCTCGACGCCGACCAGGGTCCGAACACCGGCGGCATGGGCGCCTATTCGCCCGCCCCGATCGTCACGCCGCAACTGCATGCACGCGTGATGCGCGAAATCATCCAGCCGACCGTGCGCGGCATGGAGAAAGAAGGCATCCGTTTCACGGGCTTCCTGTACGCCGGCCTGATGATCGACGCGCAAGGCAACCCGAAGACGCTCGAATTCAACTGCCGGATGGGCGACCCGGAAACGCAGCCGATCATGGCGCGTTTGAAAGGCGACTTTTCGAAGGTGGTCGAGCAGGCCATCGCCGGCACGCTCGATACGATCGAACTCGAATGGGACCGCCGTACCGCGCTCGGCGTGGTGCTCGCCGCGTACAACTATCCGGACACGCCGCGCAAGGGTGACCGGATCAGCGATATCCCGGCGGAAACCGGCGATTCGGTCACTTTCCACGCCGGCACCACGCTGGCGGACGGCAAGCTGACCACCTCGGGCGGCCGTGTGCTGTGTGTGGTCGGTCTGGCGGATTCGGTGCGCAGCGCGCAGTCGGTCGCGTACGAGACGATCAACCAGATTTCGTTCGACGGCATGCAATATCGCCGCGACATCGGCTATCGCGCATTGAACCGCAAGCACGACGCCAAGACCGAAGGCAAGCACTAAGCCCGCCCCACTCGCCCGCGTGCGGCGCCAACGGCGCTACACTGCGGGTTTTCGCGGCCATCGCGGCGCCCACCGCTCCATGTGGGCTCACCCCGGTTGATCGGCATTTCACCCGGCGCGAACGACCGTAGCACCGCGCCTTCGCGGGAATGTCCTGACGAAGGCCGGCGCCCGCCCTTCACGAAGAACCCGCGGCACGACGAGCGTGCCGCCCTCAGCATCTGCATTCATGACCGATTCGAGCTATGACGCACAGGCCGTGCGCAGCTGGCTGCAAGGCCTGCAAACGCACATCGCGGACACGCTCGGCGCGTTCGACGGTAAGCCGTTCGCGACCGACGCATGGCAGCGCGCCCCCGGCGAAAAGCTGCGCGGCGGCGGCTACACACGGATTCTGGAAGGCGGCAACTTCTTCGAGCGGGCCGGCATCGGCTTTTCGGACGTAGCAGGCGACGCGTTGCCGGGTTCGGCGAGCGCCGCGCGTCCGCAACTGGCCGGCCGTGGTTTCGAAGCCATGGGCGTTTCGCTCGTGCTGCACCCGCACAATCCGCACTGCCCGACCGTGCATATGAACGTGCGTCTGCTGATCGCGACCAAGGCCGGCGAAGAGCCGGTGTTCTGGTTCGGCGGCGGCATGGATCTGACGCCGTACTACGGCTACGAGGAAGACGCGCAGCATTTCCACCGGGTGTGCCGCGACGCGCTGCAGCCTTATGGCGCGGACCTCTACCCGAGTTTCAAGCGTTGGTGCGACGAGTACTTCTTCCTCAAGCACCGCAATGAACCGCGTGGCATCGGCGGGATTTTCTTCGACGATTTCTCGGCGCCGGGCTTCGATCAATCGTTCGCGATGCTGAAAAGCGTCGGCGAAGGATTCCTCAAAGCGTACATGCCGATCATCGAAAAGCGCCGCAACATTCCGTACGGCGAAGCCGAGCGGGACTTCCAGGCATACCGGCGCGGCCGCTACGTCGAGTTCAATCTGGTCTTCGACCGTGGCACACTGTTTGGGCTGCAGAGCGGCGGACGCACCGAATCGATACTGATGTCGATGCCGCCTGTGGCGAACTGGCGCTACAACTGGCAGCCCGAACCGGGCACGCCGGAAGCGCGCCTTTACAGCGATTTTCTCGTGCCGCGCGAGTGGGTGTGAGGCTTTAAGCCCGCACCGCACACCACGTGACCACGACAAAGGATCTTCACCTGAAGCCGAACGCTCATCCTGTCGCCCTGCCTCGCCGGATTGGACTGCTCGGCGGCACTTTCGATCCGATCCACGACGGCCACCTCGCGCTCGCGCGGCGTTTCGCCGACGTGCTGAAGCTGACCGAGCTGGTGTTGCTGCCGGCCGGCCAGCCGTGGCAGAAAACGGACGTGTCAGCGGCTGTTCACAGACTGGCCATGACCCGTGCCGCCGCCACTGCGTTGGTGCTGCCGGGCGTGACCGTGCGGGTGGCGACCGACGAGATCGAACACGACGGTCCAACCTACACGATCAACACGCTGCAGTTATGGCGTGAACGCGAAGGTCCGAATGCGTCGATTGCGCTTCTGATCGGCGCGGATCAACTGGTGCATCTCGACACATGGCGCGACTGGCGGCGCCTGTTCGAGTTTGCTCACATCTGCGCGGCCACGCGCCCCGGTTTCGACCTCGCATCGATTCCGCCCGTGGTCGCTAAAGAAATCGACGCGCGCCGTGCCCGCGCCGACGTTCTGCAAGCCACCCCCTGCGGCCACTTGCTGATCGATACGACGCTTGCGTTCAACGTCTCGGCCACCGACATTCGCGCGCATCTGCGCGAGCAGGTGACCCAGCGGCTTGCCCTCGCGGGCGGCGAACCGCAAGACAGGAGCCAGGCCCGGGCCGCAAGCCATGTCCCCACTGCGGTGTGGGACTATATTCTTCAACATCATCTGTACCACCGGTAACCCCATGGATATTCGCAAACTGCAACGCGTGATCGTCGACGCTCTCGAAGACGTCAAAGCGCAAGACATCAAGGTGTTCAACACCAGCCACCTGACCGCGCTGTTCGATCGCGTGATCGTCGCCTCCGGCACCTCGAACCGCCAGACCAAGGCGCTCGCTTCGAGCGTGCGCGAGAGCGTCAAGGAAAACGGCGGCGACGTCATCAGCACCGAAGGTGACGACGTCGGCGAATGGGTGCTGGTCGATTGCGGCGACGCGATCGTGCACATCCTGCAACCGGCGCTGCGCCAGTACTACAACCTCGAAGAAATTTGGGGCGACAAGCCGGTGCGCATCAAGCTGTCCACGCCGGATCCGTTCGGCGGCGCGCGCTCGAGCGAACCCGACGACGAGGACGAAGAAGACGAAGCGCCGGCTGTCAAAAAGCCTGCACGCAAGGCGGCGGTACGCCGCAAGTAAGTACGTGGCTGGCAAACCGCTGAAGTCCGCGACGCAAAGTCAGAGCATGCGTGCGCGATTGCAGCGATTGCGTCGTCGATTCCACCCGTCATGAAACTGCACATTCTCGCCGTCGGCCACAAGATGCCCGACTGGATCGCCACCGGCTTCGACGAATACGCGAAGCGCATGCCGCCCGAGCTGCGCATCGAGCTGCGCGAAATCAAGCCCGAGCAGCGTTCGTCAGGGCGTCCGGCCGAAAGCGTGATGGCGGCCGAGCGGCAGAAAATCGAAGCCGCGTTGCCGAAGAACGCGCGCATCGTCGCGCTCGATGAACGCGGCAAGGATTGGACCACGATGCAACTCGCCGGCGCCCTGCCCGGCTGGCAGCAGGACGGCCGCGACGTGGCGTTTCTGATCGGCGGCGCCGATGGGCTCGATCCCGATCTGAAAGCACGCGCCGATATGCTGCTGCGTGTCTCCAGCCTGACGCTGCCGCACGCCATGGTCCGCGTGCTGCTCGCCGAACAGCTTTACCGCGCGTGGACCATCACGCAAAATCACCCCTATCACCGCGTGTGAGCGAACGAGGCGGCTGACGGATCGCGCGTTTGCTGGTCCTGTTGGCTGCGCTGATTGACGCGCCTTGTGGACGCATTTTCAGGCGCGTTTATCGATACGTTGATCGACGTGCTTTTCATCGTGTCCTTAGGCTCGTTCTTCGTCGATTGACTGACACGCTCATCGCGCGCGCCTTGCGCATTGACGCAACCCGCCTCATCGAGACCTGTTCATGCCAACGTCCGCCGATTCGCTGCATCCGTTCGTTTACCTCGCTTCTCAGAGTCCGCGCCGTCAGGAGTTGTTGCAACAACTCGGCGTGCGTTTCGAATTGCTCCTGCCGCGTCCCGATGAAGATGCCGAAGCGCTCGAAGTCGAGCTACCCGGCGAGCGGGCGCGCGACTACGTGCAGCGCGTGTGCATCGCGAAAGCGCACGCAGCGCGCGCGCGTCTCGTGGCAGGCGGCCATGCGGCACGGCCGATCCTGGTTGCCGACACAACCGTCACGATCGACGACGCGATCCTCGGCAAGCCCGTCGACACCGACGATGCCGTCGCAATGCTCACGCGCCTCGCGGGCCGCGATCACGAAGTGCTGACGGCCATCGCGGTGGTCGACGCGGAAGGCACGTTGCTGCCGGCCGCACTATCGGTATCGAAGGTGCGTTTTGCTGCACTGCAAGCGGACGCCGTGCGCCGCTACGCTGCAAGCGGCGAGCCGCTCGGCAAGGCAGGCGCGTATGGCGTACAGGGACGCGCCGCGGAGTTTATCGAGCATATCGACGGGTCCTATTCAGGTATCATGGGTTTGCCGCTTTTTGAAACCGCTGCCCTCCTGCGTGCAGCGCGCATCGACTTCTAAAATAACACCATGAATGAAGAAATCCTGATCAATGTCACGCCGCAGGAAACGCGCGTCGCGCTCGTCCAGCAAGGCGCCGTCCAGGAACTTCACGTCGAACGAACGCTGTCGCGAGGACGCGTCGGCAATGTCTATCTCGGCAAAGTCGTCCGCGTGTTGCCGGGTATGCAATCCGCCTTCATCGACATCGGCCTGGAACGCGCCGCGTTTCTCCACGTAGCGGATATCTGGCATCCGCGCATTGCGGGCGAACCGCAGCATCAAACGCCGCATCAGCCCATCGAGAAAATCGTCTTCGAAGGTCAGACACTGATGGTGCAGGTCGTGAAAGATCCGATCGGCACCAAGGGCGCGAGGCTGTCCACGCAAGTGAGTATCGCCGGGCGCACGCTCGTGTATCTGCCGCAGGAGCCGCACATCGGCATCTCGCAGAAGATCGAGAGCGAAGCCGAACGCGAGGCCGTGCGCGCGCGTCTGACCGCCGTGCTGCCTGCCGATGAAAAAGGCGGCTACATCGTCCGCACCATCGCTGAAGACGCAACCAGCGAAGAATTGGCCGGCGACGTCGCATATCTGCGCAAGACGTGGGCGACCATCATCTCGCAAGGTCAGCGCATGCCGCCGACCAGCCTGCTGTATCAGGATCTGAATCTCGCACAACGTGTGCTGCGCGATTTCGTCAACGACGAGACCTCGCGCATTCAGGTCGACTCACGCGAGACCTATCAGATGCTCGCCGACTTCGCGGCGGAGTTCACGCCGGCGGTGTCGTCGAAGCTGCATCACTACACCGGCGAGCGGCCGCTCTTCGATCTGTACAACATCGAGGCGGAAATCCAGCGCGCATTGTCACGCCGGGTCGATCTGAAATCGGGCGGCTATCTGGTGATCGACCAGACCGAAGCGATGACCACCATCGACGTGAACACCGGCGGCTACGTCGGCGCGCGCAACTTCGACGATACGATCTTCAAGACCAACCTCGAAGCCGCACACACCATCGCGCGGCAATTGCGGCTGCGTAATCTGGGCGGCGTGATCATCATCGACTTCATCGATATGGAGAACGTCGAGCATCGCGATCAGGTGCTTGGTGAGTTGAAGAAGGCGTTGTCGCGCGATCGCACGCGCGTGACCGTGAATGGTTTCTCGCAGCTTGGACTCGTGGAGATGACGCGCAAACGTACGCGTGAATCGTTGGCGCATGTGCTGTGCGAGCCCTGCCCGGTTTGTCAGGGCAAGGGACAGGTCAAGACGTCACGCACGGTGTGCTACGACGTGCTGCGCGAGATTCTGCGCGAGTCGCGGCAGTTCAATCCGCGCGAGTTTCGCGTGGTGGCGTCGCAGCAGGTGATCGATCTTTTCCTTGAGGAAGAATCGCAGCATCTGGCGATGCTGATCGATTTCATCGGCAAGCCGGTGTCGTTGCAGGTGGAGTCGAATTTGAGCCAGGAGCAGTACGATATAGTCTTGATGTAAATCATCAAATTCTCTGCATCAATGACCGGTTGACCGAGTTCGAAACCCTGAAATTTGCGATATAGCGGCGCAAGCGCGTGGCCGGCGCAAGAGGCGCGGCGCGCCAAGGCGCACGCTTGACGGCGCCGTGCGCCAAATCGATCGCTTTGAGATTTGAGCCCCGCTCCGGCGGGGTTTTGCCGTTCTGCCGTCGCTGCATCAATGCTTATGGTGAATCAAGTCACTAAGATGATGCTCTTTGAACCAATGGGTTAGCCGCTCCTGGTTGCTGGATGCGGCCCATATCCCGGCGCCACATATAGCAGCGATAATCCCAATCAAAATAGCCAACGTTAAATCAGACATGGCGGCCTCCCTATCAGGTTGCGACCATGCTTATATGTTAGGCGATGATCCCTCAATTCTCCTACATTGCAGGAACAGCCAACAGCGGTGACGGTCCGATTGTCACGAACAGCCGCGGCGGCCAGACATGACTCCGAGACTTCTGCCGTGACTTCTACCAACTATTGAATTCCCCGGTATCAATGCCGGTCACTCGCGTAAATGGCGAGTGCAACGTCAAGGCAAACGTTGCTGCAATGGCAGTGTCGAGCCATTCGACGAATCCGGTTCACCCCTGTCCGTCACCGTCCTTGAACGCGAATGACGCAGCAATCAGAATGAGCCCACTCCAAAGAAACACCTGGCCGAATATTCCGCTTGTTCCAAAACCGCCGCCGACCATCGCGGCGCTCACGTAGTAAAAGAGCGTGCTCATCTTGATTCCCTGGGGGAACCCCCGACACGTTTCGTTTCACCCACTATACCGCGCGGCGGCCAGATCAATGCCTCCAATCCGCCTCCAGGCGCTAGGCTCGTCGTCGTATAGCCCATCATGTGCGTCCATGACCGGCCTCGCGCCTCAGTGTCGAACCGGCTCAAGGCGCAGCTTCTTAGGCCAACGCAATCGATAGAACGCAGTTGCGCAAACGGTAATCGTCGCCGGGAGAGCCATAGGCATTGTCGTCAGCAATGTCATCGCTCCGCGAGCGTCTCCCGGCCCTCAATTTCCTCATTGACGCCGTTCGGACCAGGCGCGTATAACCATCCCATTGGATGTTATTTGGATGGCATATGGATGCCGAGCGAACGCCGAACGGAATAGAAATGGCCAACCTCAAACTCGTCGACACCTCCCGCCCCAAAGGCGGCGAGACCGAAAAGATCACCATCAATCTCGGCCCAATCGACCTGGGCCAGATCGACCTGCTCGTCGAAGAAGGCTTTTACTCGAACCGCACCGACCTGATCCGTACGGCGATTCGCAACCAGCTAGCCGTACACGCGCAGGTCGTCACGGAAACGGTGACCCGGCGCGCGCTGGTGCTCGGCCTGCAACACTTCTCGAAGCAGGACCTCGAAGCCGCTCAAGCCGCAAATGAACGACTGGACATTCACGTGCTCGGCCTCGCCAGCATCGCAGCCGATGTGCCGCCGGAACTCGCGGCGGCCACGATCGCATCGGTGGCGGTGCTCGGCGCATTTCACGCGTCGCCAGCGGTCAAGGCGGCGCTCGCCGGACGCATCAGGTAGGCGCGCCCGGCATGGCTGATTTTTGTTTGAAGCCATGCTGAAGGCCGTGAAACTCATCGCCTGACCCCGTCACGCGCAATGCAAGTCAACGCAGTAACTCACACTCATGAAAATGAATGAAGATTTCCTGAAGTCGATGAAAGAAGCCTTCGACCTGCTACGCACCAAGGGGCCGAAGGAAGCGACCGCTGCAGTCCAGCGCGCACTCGCAGGCAGCAAGGCCAAAGCAGGCAATGCGCAAACGCCGCCCATGCCGCAGAGTGCCAACGAATGGGCACAAGCGTGGACACAGGCGCAATCTCACGCCAACACCACGCCGCACGCCCCTGCCGAGCGCACTTTCGACGCTGACACCCCCGGCACCTTCAGCACCCACACCTTCAGCAATAGCGCGGGCCAACGCCAATACAAGCTCTACGTACCAGCCGTCTACAAGAGCAAACCGTTGCCGCTAATCGTGATGCTGCACGGCTGCACGCAAAACGCCGACGACTTCGCGGCCGGCACGCGCATGAACGAAATGGCCGAGCGTAATGGCTTCATCGTCGTGTATCCGAATCAATCGCAAGCAGCCAATCCTTCGACTTGCTGGAACTGGTTCAAGCCTGCCGACCAGCAGCGCGATCAGGGCGAACCATCGTTGATCGCCGGCATCACGCGTGAGGTGATGGCGCGTTATCGCGTCGATCCGGCGCGGGTGTATGTGGCGGGTCTGTCGGCAGGTGGCGCCATGGCGGACGTCATGCTGAAAACCTCGCCCGACCTGTACGCCGCGGCCTGCGTGCATTCCGGCCTCGCCTACGGAAGCGCGAAAGGTCTGCCTTCGGCGCTCGCCGCGATGAAAGGCGGCAAAGCGCATCGCAGCCACTCGCACGTCGAACCGCAACGCCCGCTCATCGTGTTTCATGGCGATGCGGACACGACGGTGCATCCTTCGAACGCTACTGCGCTCGTAGCGGGCTTCGACGCCGGCGTCACGACACTCAGCCCGCTGTCGCACACCGCAGGCACAGCGAGCGGTCAGCGAGGCTGCACGGTGCAACGACTCGTCGCGGCAAATGGTGTCGAAGCGGAGTACTGGTCGATCCGAGGCGCGGGCCACGCATGGGCAGGCGGCAGTCAGCGCGGCACGTACACGGACCCATCCGGCCCCGATGCGACGGCCGAAATGCTGCGCTTCTTCCTCGCCCATCCGCGCGCGTCAGGCGCACATAAAGCTCCATTCAACTGACGAATCATTTTGACGAAAACGCTGTACATCCTGCCGCAAAGGTATAAAGTGGCTCATGTTGCAGCGCAGCAAAACCACTGTGCCGCGTCGACCTGCCGTCTCGCGTGAGACCTGGCCTCCGAAATCCTTTGGGCGCCTGCCCCGGGTCACTTTGGAGATCACTTATGCACAGCCCCGCGATCGAACATAGCGCCGCCTTCGGCCAACGCACTTTCAACATCTTCACCGACCTGCAGCTCGATGGGCTGGCGTGTCTGCAAAAGCTCGGCGAGCTCAATCTCGCGGCACTGAAGGCAACCGTCACCGAAAGCAAGAGCGCATTGTCGGCCGGCCAGTTCAACACCGCGCCGTTCGCCGGCGTGTCCGATTTGCAGCAGCAACTGGTTCAACGCACCTTGTCGTACGCGCAGCACGTCAAGGAAATTGACGCGCAATTCACCGCAGCGTTGACCAAGGCAGGTGAATCACTGCGCGAAGAGTTCGGCGCTAATGTGGCGCAACTCGGTTCGGGCTTCGGCCAAACCACGCCGTTCAGCTCGGATAGCGCATTCGGGGCAATGCAATCCGTGATGGCTTCGATGATTCATTCGAGCAATGTGGTGCAGGACAGCATCAAGCGTGCGTCCGGTATGGCCGGCACAGCGATCACCACCGCAGACGACGCAGCAAAATAAGTCTCACGTCGTAACGCGAGCAGACGAAAAGGGGCCAATCGGCCCCTTTCTCTTGTCCGGGTAGCTTTGGCGACACGCGTCTTGCGCGAAGTACGACGCGCTGCGGCGCCTGCGGGATGGCGACTTCAAGTTGGCAGCGGAATTGCCGACGTCAACCGGTGCCCAACGGCTTCAGCAAATTGCCCAACGCCGCGACGGTGATGGGTCGCGAGAACCAGAATCCTTGTGCCTCGTCACAGCCGAGCGCTTCCAGTTGCGCGGCCTGTTCGGCCGTCTCCACACCTTCGGCCGTCACCCGCAGCTTCAACGCATGGGCCATGGCGATAATGGCGCCGACGAGCGCCGCGCACTGCGGATCGGTACTCATGCGCATCACAAACGAGCGATCGATTTTCAGGCGATTCAGCGGAAAGCGCGTGAGATAAGCGAGACTCGAATAGCCGGTGCCAAAGTCATCCACCGCGACTTCAACGCCCAATTCGCGCAACGCATGCAGCGTCTGCAATGCCTGTTCGGTGTCGCCCAGCAGCACGCCCTCGGTGATTTCCAATTCAAGGTACGAAGGGTCGAGCGCGGCATCTTCGAGCGCCTCGCGGATCGTCTCGAACAGATTGTGCCGCTGGAACTGCTGCGGGGACACGTTCACCGCAACCCGTGGCAAGGTGCCGGTGAGCCGCAGCAATTTGCCGGCGTCGCGGCACGCGGTACGGATCACCCACTCGCCGATCTGCTCGATCAGGCCCGACTCTTCAGCGATCGGCACGAACTCGACCGGACTGATCAACCCACGCTGCGGATGATTCCAGCGCAGCAGCGTCTCCACTTGCGCGATGCGGCCATTGGAAAGCGTCACCTGCGGCTGATACACGAGATGCAGTTGCTGACGCTCGAGCGCTTCGCGCAGCATCGTCTCCAGTTCGAAGCGGCGCGCCGCCTGACCTTCGAGCGCGGTGGAAAAACGCCGCACCGCATTGCCGTTGACAGCCGATGCCGCCGACAACGCCACGCCCGCGCGACGCATCAGTGTCGGTGCATCGGCGCCGTCCGCAGGATAGGCGACGACGCCGATACTCGCCGTGATGTTCAGCGCGGTGCCCGCGTAGTCGATCGATTCGGCGATGCGGCCCAGTGCCTCAGCCGCAAAAGCATCGGCCGCCGCGCCGGTTTCATTGATCAGCAGCGCGAATTGCGTGCCACCGATCGAGGCGATCGTACCGTCGTGGGGGAACAGACCGCGCAGCCGTTCGCCGACGATCTGCAACACCAGTTCGGCCGCATGCAAACCGAGCGCATCGCGCAGCTTGCGCAAATGATCGAGTTCGGCGATCAACACGGTAAAACCACTGCCGCTGCGCTGACAGCGCGCAATCGTCAACTCGAGGCGTTCGGTGAAAAGTGTCTGATTGGGCAGACGGGTCACGCCGTCGTGATGCGAGACGTACCACAGGCGTGCCTCGGACTGCGCGTAGCGCGTCATGTCGATGGCAATGCCGACATAGCGGGCGGGCCCCGTGGTTACACCGCCAGGATGTGCCGGCTCGGCGGCGAGCGGCGCCAGCGCGAACACCACGCGAATTGGGGTGCCGTTGCGCCGCATGTAGGTCCATTCACCTTCATAGCGCGAGCCTAGCGCCGACAGCGGCGGCAATTCGGCGCGCCGCCTCGCGAGTTCGGCCGGGTCGTGCAAGGACTCAAAGGTGCGCCGGCCGATCAATTCTTCGGCGGTAAAGCCGGTCAGCTTCTCGAGAGCTGCGTTGACGGAGTCGAACGTGCCGTCGGCCGTGCAGATGAACATGCCGTAGGGCGCCGCCGCAAGCGCGGCGTCGCGTGTGCGCGCTTCGGCGTAGGGGTGAGCTTGCATCGCGCCGGCCTTTGATTTTCCTGGGTGTTAAAAGCGAATGAGGAAAGCGGGTGAGCTTTCTTCCTGACGCGCACGGCGCAACCGGCAAACCCGGCGGTTTCGGTCCGATCCGCCGGGTAACGTTCGTATGATAGCGGCTTTCCTGGCCGGGTCCACCGCACCGGCCGCACGTTCCTCGCCGCAATCGTTTCCCTCGGTGTATTCCCCGATTCCGGCAGCCGCATGCCCGTCATCGAGCACATCATAAAGCGCTCGCTATTACCGGGATACCCCGCGTCCCATGACTCAACGTACACCGGCCTTCGACGCCTTCGCACAGGGCTTCGCCGGATTGACGACCGCTATATCCATCGATATATTTCGCTCGCGATCCTTAGATAAAAAACCGCTGCCCCACTGCATGGATCCGCACGAAACAGGGTCCCGCTTTTCATGTCCAAGGAAGTCATCGATTCGCACCTTCTCAAGGTGCTGCACACGCTTCTGACCGAATCGAGCGTGTCGCGCACCGCAACGTTGCTCGGACAATCGCAGCCGACCGTCAGCGTGGCGCTGCGCAAACTGCGCGACATGACCGGCGATCCGCTGCTGGTGCGCAGCGGCAGCCGGATGGTTCTCACCGCGCACGCGCTCACGCTGATCGAACCCACGGCGCAGGCGCTGAACAATATCGCGGCCATTCTGCATCCCACCACGTCGTTCAATCCGGCCACCACCAGCCAGACCTTTCGGATCGGCTCGCCGGATTATCTCGATGCGTTCTTCGTCCCCGCCGTGGTCGATGCGTTTCATCGCGAAGCGCCCGGTGCGAAGCTCGAGTTCAGGCATCTGATGATGGTGGACGGCGGCTACGAACACGGCCTGGAAAGCGGCTTTCTCGATCTGGTGATCGGCAACTGGAGCACGCCACCGGAGCATCTACATTTGCAGCCGCTGTGCAAGGACGAACTGGTGTGTCTGATGCGCAACGGTCACCCCGTCAAGCCGGGGCGGCTTAGCAAGCCCGTCTACGAAGAGGCGGAACATCTGGCGGTGATGACGTACAACACGACGTCGTGGGGCACGGTCGATGTCGAACTCGCGCGCAATGGCCTGTCGCGCACCGTCACTACGACTCTGCCCTACTTCGGCATGGCGCCCTACGTTTTAGCGCGTTCCAATCTGCTGTTCACCACCACGCGTGCGCTCGCCACGCACTACACCAAGATGCTGCCGCTGCGTATCGAGCCGATTCCCGGCGAGCCGCAGGCGCTCACCTACTATCAACTCTGGCACGACCGCACGCATCGCAGCGTCGCCGCGATCTGGCTGCGCAGGCTGATCGCCAACGTCGCGAAAGATCTGGTTTCCTAAGCGTTCGCCGTCGGCACGCACTTCTTTCAAGCAGATAAAAAAAACGCCGCAGGCAGAGCTTGCGGCGCGAATGCGATCATCGGATGTGTTGCAGGTGACAGGCCCTTAAAACACCGAGCGATCACAAAGTGAGGTCGGTCAGACGGAAGATTGTTATGGGTTAGCTAGTCGCTAATGGCCCCTCTGTCATGGCCTTGATCAAGGCGGCCTTGCCCTCGATCGCCGCGCCGAGCAAGGCGAAGCCCAACGGACGCTCGCTGGTGGCATGCCGGCACACGGCGCGCGCCGCGTGTTTCGCAGCGTCGCCGGCGGTTTCGATCGACCATGCGCCCTCGCCCTCGGGCGCCACGACGACGGCGGGACTCGCGGGCGTCTTCACGGTAATCGGCATCACCGGGAAGGCGACGCGGGTCGGCTGCCCGGCCAGGGTGCGAGCGAGCGCTCGTGCGGCGTGCATGATCGGCAGGACATACGGCTGCACTTTGCCGTCGATCGCGGCACAGTCGCCGAGTGCGTAGATATCCGGTGCACTGGTGCGGCACCACGCATCGGTTCGAATGCCCTGATCGATCTCAAGACCCGCAGCAGCGGCCAACGCCGTACGCGGCACGAGGCCGACCGCCGACACGACCAGATCCGCGACGATCGGCTCGCCTTCGGCGAACGTCAGCCGGTAACCGTCCGACAGGCGGTCGATCCGATCCACACTGCGGCCAGGATGAAAACGGATGCCGCCATCGTCAAGCGCGCGGGCGAAAATCTCGCCCACGTCTTGCGGGAGCAAGCGCGCCAGCGGCGTCGAAGCCGGATCGATCAGACTGACCGCATAACCGGCGGCTGCCAGATCGTTGGCAAACTCGCAGCCGATCAGACCCGCGCCCAGAATCGCCACCGAGCGGCAACGCGTGAGCGCCAACCTGAAGCGCGCGTAATCGCCGAGGTCGTTGATCGACATCACATCGGCCGCGCCATCACCCGCCACCTTCAGGCGCCGTGGGTCCGCGCCCGTGGCCAGCACCAGCTTGCTGTAGCCGAGCAACGCATTGTCGACCACCAGCGTGTGCTCGGCCGGCAAAATGCGCTCCACACGCTGATTGACACGAATCCACGCGCCCAGTTGCGCCGCCATCGCCATGGCGTCGAAACTCGCCAACGCCTGCGGCTCTTTCTTCATCGCCAGTGCATTCGACAACATCGGCTTCGAATAGAAGCTGCCGTCGTCGCGGCTGATCATCACGATCGGCACCGTGCTATCGAGCTTGCGCAATTCACGCGCAACCGTATAGCCCGCCATGCCCGTGCCGACGATCACCACCGGCTGTCCTTTGTCCTCATGCTGAGCGGCCGTCATGCGATCACCTGCATTTCAAAGTCGTGCTTGCCGGTCGCGCAGTCCGGGCACAACCAGTCGTCCGGTACATCTTCCCAACGCGTGCCCGGCGCAATGCCCGCTTCCGGCAGACCTAGTGCTTCGTCATAGCGAAAGCCGCAGATCACGCATTCCCATACTTTCATGACTTCTCTCCCGAATCACCAATCACCCATCACGAACGCGCACCGCGAACTAGCGCACATAGGCCTGGCCAAGGCCGATCTCGGCCAACGCCCGACGGTAGGCACCCGACGAACGGTCGGCGAGAATCGGTGCTTCCGCCGCGCGGTCGATCGGCAGATCTTCCGGGCGCTGCTGTTCGACGATCGCACGATCTTCTTCGAACACCTGACGGTTGAACGCGTAGACGTCCTCGAGCGGCAAATCCTTGTCAAAGTTGCGCACGATCGGAACGAACAGACGCGTCTTGCGCGCGGACACCGGGCTCGCGGCATTCAGGATCGACAGGCGGCCATTTTCGGGAAAGTGCACGGTCAGGCGCGCAAAGAACGGCACATCCACGTCGAAGAAGCGGTGCCACAGATAACCCTCAGGCGCGCGATGCTGCATCGATTTCGGGAAGTTGCTGACCGTGCTTACGTACTCCGCGTGCATGCCGCGCTCACGCCGTTCGACCGAATACTGCGGCACCACCGGGTTATGCCGGTCGGCAAAACTGTCGTGGTGAATCCACGCGAAATGCGCGACGTCGATGAAGCCTTCGGTCTGACGTCCCGCCGAAGCGTTGATGTCGATCGAGGGCGGCAGGATCTGCTGGAAGTCGGGATCGTCCCAGTTGGGAAATGTAGGCAATGCTTCGGTGCCGCCACCCAGCGAGACCCACACGAGGCCGTAAGCTTCCTGCGTCGCATACGTGACGAGATGCAAGCGCTCGGGAATCGGGCCGTCCGTTTGCGACGGAATGTGCTTGCACTTGCCGTCGTTGCCGTACGCGAGGCCGTGATACGGGCACACGATATTGCCGTTATCGACCCATCCCTGGCTGAGCGGCGCGCCGCGATGTGGACAGATATCGCGCGCGCTCACCAGTTGGCCGTTCGAGCGGAATACGACCAGAGGCTCGTCGAGCAGCGTCACGCTGATGGGTTTGTCGGTCACGTCGGCGGCGAACGCCACCGGATGCCAGTAGCGGCTGAGAATCTCCCAGTCGTGGCTATCGAAGGTGCAATTGCGGGGTAAAGCGGGGGAACGTTGGAATGTCAGCGGCCTGGTGGTGGCGGCGGTGGCAGTAGCGGTGGCGGAACTCATGCATGTCTCCAAAACCTGGTGGGGGTTCGTCGCGCTCATGTGTTTTCTTGAGCGCGTGGAGAGAACGATAGCGGGACGAGGTCCGCCGACCCATCCCCTGAAATGCATCTAGTCTATGTATGAAAAGGCATAGGGTGCCACCGCACCACTGGATCAGCTCTGCCTGAAACGCCTAGGATGCGCGCGGCAGCGCGGCTTCGATAAACACCGCGCACAGCGCTTCCATGCCCTTCGCGTCTTCTTCATCGAAGCGCGCGACGACCGGGCTGTCGACATCCCACACGCCGATCAGCGTGCCGTCCGGTGCCACCAGCGGCACGACGATTTCCGATTGCGACGCCGAATCGCAGGCGATATGACCGGGGAATTCATGCACGTCGCGCACCACTTGCGTCTGACGGGTTTGGGCTGCCGTACCGCACACGCCCTTGCCGAGCGCAATGCGCACGCAGGCGGGCTTGCCCTGGAAGGGCCCGACCACCAGTTCGCGGCCGTCGTGAAAGTAGAAACCGGCCCAGTTCAGATCGCTCAGGGAATGGAACACGAACGCGGAGAAATTCGCCGCGTTGGCGATCCAGTCGGTTTCGTCGGCGAGCAGCGCGCGCGCCTGGGCGACCAGTTCTTCGTATTGCGCGGCCTTGGGGAGATGCGAGGCGGAGGAGACTTCGAACATGACGGCGTCCGTAATGAAAGCGGAAAGAGGAACAGCGAGGCGTGCAGTTTAAATCAAGCCGCCGTTTCCTTCACGGCACGCCGCGCTGCGCATGCTGCCCTCTTTCCGTTCGATCTACGTGCGACCTGACAGCGTTGTCCAGACGCCAAGCCTGCGAACAACGCCATGCATCGATCGTTATTCGACGCCGATGATCACGCTCGATGCCTTGAAGATCGCCGTCGCCGCTTTGCCGCTCGCGAGGCCGAGGCGGTCGACGCTTTCATTGGTGATGATCGCAGCGATCTGCGCGCCGCCCGCGCTGATGGTCACTTCCGAATTCACCGCGCCCTTGGTCACCGCCGACACGGTACCGGCGATGCAATTGCGTGCCGACACCTGGCTCTTCGCCACGTCGACCATCACGATCACCGACGACGCCTTGACCAGCGCAAAGGCCTTCTTGCCGGCAGCGAGGCCGAGCGACGTCGCGCTGCCGTGCGTGATGATCGCGACGATCTCAAGACCGTCCTGGGTGCGCAACGTGACTTCGTCGTTCACGGCACCGTGTTTGACTTCGGCGACTTCGCCGGCGAATTGATTGCGTGCGCTGGTTTGCATGTTGTTCTCCTGGTTGTGGAGCCTCGTGAAAGACGCTTCGAGGCGATGTGTCGAGTATAAAGAAACGCCCGGCCTGGACGGCCGCTTGCGCGTGAAGTGCGGTATGGCACAGGCGCTATTGACGATTCGAACCTCAATGAAACCACATAAACGTTGGGTAAATACACTCATGGCGCCGCAAACGCACAATGCCCCGCCCGTCGCGCGACACCGTATCATCGTGCCCTTGGACCATCACCGTCGAACTCCATGCCTGTCGCCGTCCTGCCCCGCTTTGCCGCACGCTTGGTCACTCGCGTGGCCGCCCGATTGCCGCACGCCCGCCGTGCCGCCACGCTATGCGCCGCCCTCGCAGCCGCCGCTACCTTCGCCGCCTGCAGCAATCCGTCGCCGACCCGCGACGCTCACGCGAGCGTCGACACGGTCGCACTGTTCCCGATCGCCAATTACGACCAGAACGTCGATCACTGGCTAGAACCGGACAGCCCCGGCTACGACCGGCCGTTCCTGAACCCGGCGGATCAGCAGGCGCACTTCAGCGCTCTCTACGCGCGCTATTTCGGCACCGGCACGACCGCGCCGTCTCCATGGAATTCCGCTTACGTGGCGATGCGCGTCTATCGCCAGCAAGGCGCGGACATTGTCGCGCTGCAGCAGCGCCGCATCGACAAGTTCGACAACACCGGCAAGAGCGGCGCGGCGCTCGGCTATGGCGAGAATTTCCGGCCGCACGACAAGGCGTGGATCGAAGCGATCGCGCAAAACATGAACGTCGGCCAGTTCACGCAGGCGGCCGCCTACCAGCCCGAGCGCCGCGCGATCGCCACCAGCAACCTGATGGTGCGCGAACTGCCGACCATGGACCCGTCGTTCTACGATCACCGCCTTGCCGGCGAAGGCTATCCTTTCGACAACCTGCAGATCTCCGCAGTACGTCCAGGCACGCCGCTGTATGTGCTGGGCAGCAGCATCGACGGCGCGTGGCGCTATGTGCAGACGCCCGACGTGCAAGGCTGGGTGCGCAGCGAAGGCGTCGGCCTGACTGACGACACCTTCGTCGACACGTGGCGCGCCGCCACCGCGAAGTCGCTGGGCGCCGTAATAGTCGCTTCGGCGCCGGTGCGCGACAGCCGCGGCGTGTTCCGCTTCGACGCGCCCGCCGGCACGCTGCTGCCGCTCGCCCCGGACCACGCGACGCGGCCCGCACCACATGCAAATCAACCCGCGAGCGAAGCCACCGACGCCCCCGCCTCCCGCAAACTCTTCGTCCCGGCCCGCGATGTGGACGGCCACGCGGTCATCCGCACCGCCCAACTGAGCGATGCCCAGATTGCCCCGATGCCGCTCGCCGCCACCCCGCGGCATCTGGCGATGTTGATGAAAACGCTGATCGGTCGGCCGTACGGCTGGGGCAATAGCGGCCTCTACAACGACTGTTCGTCGGAGCTGCAAAGCATCTTCGCGGCGTTCGGCGTGTGGCTGCCGCGCCATTCGTCGACGCAGATGCGCGCCGGACGCATGATCGATCTGTCCGCGTCGACGCCGGCACAACGGCTCGACTACCTCGCTCAGCACGGTGAACCGTTGCGCACGCTGATCTACATTGGCGGCCATGTGATGCTGTACATCGGCAACACGACCCGCAACGGCAGCGCGGTGCCGGTGGTCTACCAGGATGTGTGGGGCTTGCGTCCGGCCGACAATAGCCGGCGCGCGGTGATCGGCGGCTCGGTGATCCTGCCGCTGTTCGAGCACATCCCGGAAGATGCGACCTTGCAATCGCTTGCGGCGACCCCGACGTTCCAGATCAGCATCCTCGGCGCGCCGGGCGGTGGCGCGGCGACGCCGGCGACCCCTTCCACACCCGCCGCGCCACCGGACGACGACAATCCAGCCGGCTGAGGCACCGTATCGCACCGCACGGGCGTGCTTAAAAAATATTTTTCCCGGAGTGTCGATTCAACGGTGCTGCGCTCGTCGTAACGTTGAAGGCCTGGCTCACGCAGCCGGTCTTTCAACTCACGAACCTGTTACTTCAAGGAGTCGCCGTCATGTCCAGCGCCGCTGTCAAACCGATCCCGGACGGGATGCACTCGCTTACCCCGTATCTGATTTGCGCCAACGCCGCGGAAGCCATCGCGTTCTACACCAAGGCTTTCAACGCCGTCGAGGAATACCGCCTGCCCGGGCCGGGCGGCAAAGTGATGCACGCCAGCCTGAAGATCGGCGACTCCACGCTGATGCTGACCGACGAATGGCCCGACCACAACGCACTGGGCCCGAACGCGCTGAAAGGCACGCCGGTCACGATTCATTACTACGTGGAAGACGTCGACGCCAGTTTCAAGCAGGCCGTCGAGGCCGGCGCGACCGTCGCCATGCCGCTTGCCGACATGTTCTGGGGCGACCGCTACGGCCAGTTGAAGGACCCGTTCGGCCACAGTTGGTCGCTCGCCACGCACAAGCGCGACCTGACCCCGGAACAGATTCAGGAAGGCATGCAAGGCGCGGGGTGCGGCGCGCAATAAGCCGCGGCCCTTCGATCTTTGATAGGATCGGTCTCGACCCATAAACGGCGGGACATGAACGGTGCGCGTCAACCATCAGGCTTTCTTCTGCTCGCTGTTTGTCGCGCGTCTCGCCGATCAGGTCCTGCTGTTCCTCGTTCCACTCGTCGTGTTTCAGACGACGCACCAGGTCTCGTGGTCAGGTCTCGCGTTTTTTATCGAAACCCTGCCGCGTTACCTGGTCTTTCCCTTCTTCGGCGCCTTGTGCGACCGGATCTCGCCGCTCAAGCTGATGCGCGTGAGCCAGACCGTGCGAGCACTGGTGTGTTTCGGCGGCGTGCTGGCGTATGTGCTGTTTGGCGGCATCGGCTGGTTGATCGCGCTGTCGGCATTGTGCGGTGTACTCACAAGCCAGGGGCTGGTCGCTCGCGAAGTGATGCTGCCGCAAATCTTCAGCACTCAGCAATTCCAGCGTGTCCTCGCCTACTCGCAGTTGGCCGACCAGTTGGGTTTCGTACTCGGCCCGATGCTGGCCGCACTGCTGCTCGGCTTGTGGCGCTGGGAGTGGGTGGTCGGCGCAACGGGCGTGCTGTTTCTGCTTGCCGATGCGGCGCTGATGCTGTGGCAACACACCAGCGGTTTCCGCGCCGGTGATCCACCTCCCACTGCGCCGGGTCACTGGACGATGCCCCTGCGCATCGCGCTGCGCCATGTGCTGGTACTGCCCGGCCTGAAAAAAGTCGTGCTGCTCGCCGCAGCCGAAAATCTGGTGATCGGCGTGACGCTCGCGACATCCGCTGCGATGGTGACCGGCTTTCACGCGCAATCGAACCGCTACTATGCCGGCCTGCAAACCGCAGGCGCCGTGGCGACGGTGCTGATTCTCCTGACGATCGCGCGTAACACCTGGCCTGCGCAGACACTCGGCCGGGTCGCGTTCATTTCAATCTGTGCCGGCGGCGTGATCGCCGGCGCGAGTGCGGCGCCCTGGGGCTATGCACTCGGCTTCCTGCTGATTGTCGGCTTCGACAAGATGTTCAATGTCTACATCCGCAGCGCAAGGCAGAAAATCATTCCGCCCGAGGACTACGGCAAGACAACCGGCGCGGTGATCCTGTTGAACAACATGACGCAACCACTCGCCGGTTTGCTGGTCGGGGTGTTTTCGGCGCGCGCACAGACCGGCTTGCTGATCGTGGCGCTTTCAGTGGCGATGGGCTGCATCGGCGTGGCGGTGTCGCTCGGCTCGGCGCTGTTGCGACGCAAGCGCGCGCTCGCGCTTGGTGAATGAAGCCGCGCACGCCTGGTCGGCCGAAATTGCCCGTGCTTTGCGCACGGCGCCATCGGCACAAAACCGCCACGGGAGGCGAATGAATCCTATATTGCCTCACAGACAACATCGAACTTCATTAACTGCGTCGCCCCAAACGCATTGCTGATCGCGACGTCGGCGGCATCTCTCCCGCGCGCCATCAAAACCCGCCCCGTACGCGGCACATTGTTCCGCGGATCGAAGGTCTGCCAGCAGCCTCCCACATACGCTTCGAACCACGCGGCGAAATCCATCGTCGCATACGGCGGCGGCGTGCCGACATCGCTGATATAGCCCGTGCAATACCGTGCGGGGATATTCATCGCCCGACATAGCGTCACGGCCAGATGCGCGAAATCCCGGCACACGCCCTTCCTCTCCTGCCACGCCTGCCACGCGGTCTTGGTCGGCCGCGCGAAATCGTAGCCAAACACAATGTGCTCGTGCACGTAGTTGCAGATCGCATCCACGCGCCCGCGCCCGAGCGGCATCTTGCCGAACGTCTGCCACGCAAATTCGGATAGCAAATCAGTTTCGCAATACCGGCTGCCCAGCAGAAACACCAGCGTATCGTCAGGCAACGCCTCTACCGGATGCTGCTCGGTCAGCGGCGGCCGCCGCTCAGGCTCGGACGACACCTCGAGCACCGCGCTTGTCGAAAACGCAATCAGTCCCTGTGGCGCCACGATCCGGCTGCACAGATTGCCGAAGCCGTCGCGATACTGGCTGATCGGCACCGGCGGATTGACCGCCAGCAAATCCGGACTCAGCACGTCCTTCGCGTGCGAATAGTGCGTGTTCAACATCAGCATCATCGGCGTCGGTTGCACGCACTCATAGACCAGCTCGTAGCCAACGCGCAATTTCATCGCGACGCCCTCTTCCAGTTGAAACATTCAGTTGACGCGCCCGGTGAGCAACCTGAGTTGACACTCCCAGCTAACACGTTCGATTTGTGCAAGCCCAGTCATCCGGCTCGCCCCTCACTTTCCTTCGGTCACGCTCACATCGACCTGCAAACCGCGAAACGAATGCGGCGCGCCATGCCATGTGCCCCACAACGGCAACGCCTGGTAGTAGTTCCACGCCACCGCCACCCGAATCAGATGGCGATTGCCGACGATGCTATTGGTCGGATCGAAATCGACCCAGCCGGCGCCCGGCAGATAGATTTGCAGCCACGCATGCGTCGCACCGCCGCCTTGCACCGCGTCGTGCTCGGGCACGTCGGGCACGAACAGATAGCCACTCACAAAGCGCGCCGCGAGGCCGAGCGAGCGCACCGCATCCATCATCAGCACGGCGAAATCGCGGCAACTGCCGCTGCGGTTGCGCAAGGTGTCGCCAGGACGGTGCACGCCCTTCTCCGTGCGGCGCACATAGAAAAACGTGCTTTTTATGTCGAGTGTCATCGCGCGCAGCAACGCCATCGTGCCGCCGGTGCCGCTCTTGCCGCTCGCGCCGCTCACCCCGCCGCTGCCCGGCACGGGAACGAAGCGCCGTGCCCATTCGTCGACGTCGCGGTCGGGATACTGGCGGCTGCGTGCGTTCACGAGATCGGACGCTTCCTCGTTGGTGTACGCGAACGGCCAGTTCACCGCGTACGGCTCGAGCGCGTAGTCAGGCATGGGCGTTTCGAAGTGTTCGAGCGTCGCTTCGCTGTCGAAGCGCAATTCGCTCGCCTTGCCCGTGAAACTCGCGACCGCCACGGAATTGTCGAACACGTCGTGCAGCCAGTGCAGCCGCGACGGCGTCGGCGTAATCACCAAGCGGCTCGTGACGAGGCGCAAATCGTGGCTGGCGCGCGGGCGGAACATCATCCGGTGTTCGCCGAACCGCACGGGTTCCGAGTAACGGTAGACGCTGACATGACGCACCGTGAAACGCTGTGGCTCAGTCATCTGACAGGCCGATGGATGCAACTGGATTCGTCCTGAGCATCACGTTCACGCTGGTAAAAACTGCTGCCGCAGCAGGCGCTGGGCGCCCGGCACGGTTTGATCCTGAAAGAGCCACGAACAAGGTTCGGCGTGGTGAGGTGCTGTCATCGACAAGCTTTCGCTTTGAGCATACACCCGCCATATTGGTTGAAATCACTCATTTGGCCGGAGGTGGCGCGCTCGCGGAAGTTATCAACAGAATCTGTTCGCAAATCTGTGCATAACTACCCGGCAAAATCGGCAAGCGCTTGATACGCCTACTGTTTCTACAGTGACGTCGAAGTCGGGCAGGCCCCGTGCGGCGCGCCAGCATCGAGCGCATCAAGCGCCTCAATCGCGCACAGTACTGGCGGCGCGGCTGGGCCCGGCTTCCTGCGCAGCCGGCGCGCCACGCTCTTCCTCGCGCCACTCCTGCCGCGAACGCACCATTCTGCGCACGGCGAGGCGCGCCATCTTCACCCAACCCGACGGACGCGGGTCGGCGAGCATGCTGAGCGCGCGGGCATAGTCGAGCGTGAGGCCCGGTGTCCACGCCATCGTCGCGGCGCGTTTGCGCAGTTGCGCAGCCACCCACAACTCCGGCGTCGTCATCACCCGCAGAAACGGCCGCCATCCGCCGAGGTTGCCCCATACCCGCGCCGACGCGCCTTCGATCGCCGCTTCCAGCGCGCGCGATACGCTGCTCGAGCAATTGCGGTGTGTCAGGTTGTAGGTCGTGTCCTGACGATAGGTGTCCCAGAAACGGCGCAGACGCGCGGGATCGTAATTGCGTATGCGCACCTGAACCGTGGACGGACACCACGCTTTCGATTCGGTCGGGTAGTCGGGCTGAAAAACACCGGGCACGTCGTTCTCGCGCGTCGCGCGCAGAAGCCGCGCGAAATCGTCGGGTGAACGATCGATCTCGACGCCCGGATATAAGCTGATGTAGATGCCTTCAGGCGATTCGAGCGCGGCATGCCCGGTCGATATCACGCCGTTACGATCCACCGCCGCAATATAACGATCGACGATCAACTGCCGCCGCGCCTCGCCCTTGGCCGAGCCGACCGGCGTCCACACGTGCACGGTCAACGCATCTTCATCGGCGCTGGGCGGGCCGTCCCATTCCACCGCGCTCAACCGACCGGGCGCGACCGCACTCGCCGCAGAGTTGGCCGCATCCGCGCTTGCATCATCCGACGCCACTGCGGGATTCGAGGCGAGACGCCGCACGCGTGTACTCAGCAGAATCAGGTTCCAGCCGCCGAATATCAGACCGAGGCCGAGACAGTACGGCACGGTGCCCACATAGTGCGTCGGATAAGGCTGATAGAAGAAAACCGCCAGCGCGATTTCAACACCCCCACCTATCATCGCGAGCCGCCAGGTGCGATAACGAACGACCTTCGCGGAAACGATCTGCAGCAGACCGTCGGCGAGAAAGAGCGTGCCGAAGATCATCGACAGAATGAAGTTGCCGTGATGATGGCCGGCGAGAATCAGCGCCGCCGCAAAGCAGAATGCGATGCCCTTCACATAGCGCAGCGTGCGTTGCCCGCCCATGCCAGTCCACGCGACGGTCAGCGTAGCGAGCCCTTCGAGCAACAGCAACAGCGCAAACGGCGTAATCGGGAAATAGAGCGCGCTATCGAGCGCGTCGATGAACACCACCACACCGAGCACGAGGCTCACCCAGCCGATCAACTGCAACGAGCGCCAGCGCGCGCGTAGGTAATCGACACCCAGCAGGATCATAACCAGTCGAACCATTGCAAGCCCTCCGTGATCGATGCGCCTTTCTGAACGCAATCTTAACCATATTCACGGCGCTGGCGCGAACGGGTTCGGTGTAGCGGTGGTCTGCGCGTGATGACGCTTTCACGCAGCGCCGCTTCGCGAATGCATCGTGCATCGACACCGTACGATCGCAGCAAGATCCTCAGACGTACTTGTGGCGCTCATGCCGATGCGCCTTCGACGGACGTGCGCCGCGCTTGCTCGCACTCGCGGCCGCATGCGGTTCATCATCGTGCGGCGAGATGCGCGGGGTGGCATAAGGACCGTTCGGCAACACGGCGGGGCTTTGCGGGGTTGCCGCGCTTTGTGGCGCAGTCGATGAAGTCTGTGCAGCGGGCAACGGCCCCGTTGCGGCGTCGATCACCTTCTGCAATTCGTCCTGCGCGTACGCTGGCAGCGGCGCGGGAGGATACGTCGCGTTGGCAGCCATGGCAGTGGAGGTGGCGGAGACGGCACAGGCAAGGCCGAGGGCGATCATCAAGTGGGCGATTTTCATGTCGAGTCCTGGTCAGGATGACGCGACTCGCATGATGGAAAGCGTGGCGCGCGTCAATGGATCGGAAGGTTCCTGACGGCTTGAACCGTCAGCACAAACAGTGTGACGGCCGGGACATGAAGGGTAAATTTTATTAAGCCGGATTCAGATAACCATAATCTGGCTTAATAAGCGCCGGCGCGAAGCATTCTCGACGCGCCGGCCTGCAACGGACAAACGCAGTTCCGGCGAATGTCACTCAGGCAGCCGCGGCTTGCGGCATTTCCATGCCCTGCTCTCCACCCAATGCGTCGAGCAGATCGCACAGCATGCGATCGAGTTCGGCGGTCATCAGCGTGACGTCGGAATCGAAGCGCTCGTCGTCGTTCTGCGCGGTGGGGTCGCTTGCTTCCTTGAGGACATCGAGCGGCGCGATGCGCTTGATTATCAACGAAGGCGTCAGCACGAACGACACGCGATCGTTCCACGTCATCGCGAGACGCATGCATTGCTTGCCGGCTTCGATATGACGGCGCATATCTTCGGCATCCAAAGTATGTCCGACGTAGCGCACCGTCGCGTTGCCTTCCGTCGGCGAGCGCAATTCGGTGTCCTGGTCGAGCGTGAAGCCCGCGGGACCCTCGCCGGAAAGCAGCCATCCGGTCATCGCCGCAACCGGCGATTGCGTGACGCGCACGGTGCCGAGCGGCAGTTGATCGATCGACTTCACCAGCAGGCCGCGCACTTCGTCGGCGACCGCTTGCGAGCCCGCGTCGATCACGAGCCAGCCGTTCCTGGTATCGATCCACACGCGCGTATCGCGACGAATGCTGAAGGCGCGCGGTAGCAGTTCGTCGGTCACCTGCTCCTTGAGTTCGCGCATCTGCTTGCGGCCAGGTTTGAAGCCCTGCTGCTCTTCGAGTTCGAGCGCACGCGCCTTGGTCACTTGCGTGACGACCGAAGCCGGCAGCAGTTTCTTTTCGGCGCGAAACACCAGCAGCATCTGGCCATTGAGCGAATACACCAGCGAGTCGTTGTCGCGCGGCGACGCCCAGCCGTGGCTTTGCATCTCGACGCTGTTGCCGGGCGCGAACGCGTGCGGCGCGAGCCATTTCTCCATTTGTTCAGGGGTGACGGACCACGGAGCGGGAAGACGGTGCAACTGAAGGTTTTTGAACCACATTGGCGGGGTCTTGTATGGGCAAAGCGCGTCATTCTATATGACTCGGAGAAGATGACGTGGTCGGGCGCGTGCCCGCACGCTCGGTGCCGACGCGACGCCACCGCAACGATGATTTTCAAATAAAACTCGAAAATCCTTTAAGCAACAGACCGATTATCAAACACAGCCGTTAGCCAGAGAATGCGTTTCATCAAATCAACTTCTCCGGAGCGTGTCATGTCCCCAACCTTCATTTACAGATTTGCCAGTCACGCGCTGCTCGCAGCGGGCCTCGCCGGCGCCGTGAGCGCACACGCAGCGAGCGCTGACACCTTGCCAGTGCCCCATCACATTGCCGTCGACTCCGCTTCGGCGAAGAGCGCCGCGATCGTGCGGACCGCGCGTCGCTACGCCGCGTTCTGGAATACTGGCGACGAGGCCTACGCGAAACTCGCACTGTCACCGGCGTTCGTCGACCGCACCTTGCCGGACGGCAGGCAGCAAGGTCCGAGCGGCCCGTTGCAGGCATCGAAGGGATTTCGCGCGGCGGTGCCTGACCTGCACGCCGAAATCGACGACCTCGTGGTGGCGGGCGACCGCGCCTCGGTTCATCTGCATTTCTATGGGCACTTCACCGGGCAGTTCCAGAACCTCAAAGGCAACGGCCAGACCGTCGACTTCCAGGCTTTCGATCTTTATCGCGTGGAGGGCGGCCGCATCGTCGAAAACTGGCACCTCGAAGACAATCTGACCCTGCTCAAACAGCTCGGGGCGATCAAACCATAGTGGTTTAGCCGCATCAGTCTTGAGGCGCGCTTTACGTTCAAATCAGCTAGACTTTTTGAGAAGCGCACGACAAAGACGGAGGCGGCCATGGCCGATGAAACCGCACCTTGGCAGATGGTGGAGTACGAGGGTTTCGAAATTCACGTGGCGCCCTTCCCGAAAAATCCGCCCGACGAAACGAAGCCGTCGGCCGCGCCTGATAACCGCTACACGTATGTCGGTTACGTGTGCCATCCGGGCGCCGATCCGGCCATCCCAGGGCATGCAGTGCCGTTCCATCCGGATGGCGAAGAGAGCTTCGCCGGCATGGAAGACGCGCTCTACGAGGGTGTGCATGTGGGTCGCAGTATCGTCGACGGCACGCACCCCGATTTGACGGTGCTGCCGCTGGTGACGGGCGGGGTGTGAACCTCGCTTGCGGTTCAGCGAGGCGTTTGCACGCTCAGCGCGTCCTGCTTCGTCAAAAGACGTAGCGCGAGGTCCAGCATCCGCTGGTTGGCGCTTGCGGGCGTGAACGTCTCGACTTTTCGCAGTGCCGCCTGCACGAGACTCTGGCGTAGCTCGGTGTCCTTGAGTAGCCGCTCGATTGCGTGCGCCATCGCGTCCACGTCGCCCGGCGGCACTAGCAGGCCGGCCTTGCCGCCCTCCAGCAAATCCCGCGGACCGGTTGGGCAATCCGCCGAAAGCACCGGTGTGCCGAGCGCCATGGCCTCGCCGAGCACCATGCCGAAACCCTCGTAGCGGCTACTCAATACGAGCAATTTCGCCTGACGGATATAGGGCGGCGGATTGGCACAGAAACCCAGAAAATGCACCGAAGCGCCGATGCCCAATTCGTCGGCGAGTTGCTCGAGCTCGCGCCGGTCCCGCCCCTCACCGATCAGGACGAGCACCGCTTCGCAGCGGCCGCCCTTGCGTACCTGAGCGTAGGCTCGCAACAGCGTCTTGTGGTCCTTCTGACCTTCGTCCAGACGCGCCACCGAAACGATGAACGACTCCGCCGGACGTTCGATCTCCGCGCGCGCCGCGCGCCGCAGTGCGTCGACGTCGATCACATTCGGCAATTCGACAATGTAGAGGCCGGTTGCCGAAAAGAGTTCTTGCGCCTCGTTCAGCATGGCGGGGGTCAGCACGGCGATCGCCGAGTAACGCGAATAATGCCTCACGCGACGGGCGACGTAGCGCTCGCTCTTGCTGCCGAGCCGCGCCGCGAGGCTGAAATGGCTCACGCCGAACCAGGGCACGTCGCAACTGCCCGCCAGATGGCGCAGCGAAAAATCGAAATCGCAGATCAGATCGTGCTGCTTTGCGAGACGCCGCATACGAAACGCCGCCAGCGGCCGGATGGCGCCGTAGGTCAACAGCTTGTGCAATAACTTCACGCCGACACCGAGTCTGCGCCGACGAGCCGCCTGATGAAGCGCGTACATCCATTTCGACGAGGCAAGGACGTGCACAGGCACATCGGCGGGTATCGACTGCGCGCGCCAGAACGACAGGTCGTCGGTCGGATAGGCCACCGACAGGCTCGGCGCGAACAGCCGCCGGTCGAGCGTCTTCAGCCAGGACAGCAGCGCGGTCTCGGTGCCGCCTTTTCCGAAATCGTTGATATGAAACAGGATGCGCAGCGGCGGGCGGTCAGCTTCAGTAGCGTGAGGGTTCGCGTTCGTCATCCTGGTTATTCGCCCAACTCTGCCGTCGGCGCTTCGCGCCGCTGTTCGCTGCCTATCACCGTGGATTTCCTCCGTGCGGTTTCGGGCGCCATCCCACCCGAAGCGTCGACTTGCTCCGCGCAACCCAGCAGCAGCCCCGCAAAAGCCCAGAACGCGAGCATAGTGGTCTGCCACATGAAATCATCGGTGGTATTTTTCGCGATCATGCCGGCCACGAGCGCCACGCCCGCAGCACACAACCAGGGTTCAACCCGCCGCAGCCGCCAGAAACGCGCGATGAGGCACAGCAACAGCGTGCTCTGGAGCACGACTCCAATGACTCCCGTCTGCAACCACGTGTTGATGAACAGGTTGTGCGCGTGCGTCAGCGCTTGCGGTTCGACCGTCAGCAAACTGGCTGGCACCTCGCTGCGATAGACGATACCTGGCAGCGGCTTGCCGAAGCCAACCCCGACCCACGCATGACGCTCGGCTTCACCGATATAAAACGCCCACAGCTTCGGGCGCGTGTCGGCCGATACCGTGTCGCCGATTGCGGACAGCGAGCCCGGCACGTAGACCTGATGACCGTCGATCACGACATCGCGCGCCTGCGTGACAGCGGGCACGGCGCCGGCCGTCCGCAGACGGGCGCTGAACTCGAGCGTGCCGACGCTGACCGCGCCCACCACGGCAATGACCAGCACCGACAGCAGCAGACGGCGCCGGTATAGCGGGAACAGCGCGATCAGAAGCGTGACGGCGGCGGCCGGCCAGAAGAACCGGTTGAGCGTTGCCAGTCCGATGAAAAGGCACAGCACAATACCGCTTGCGCCGATCACACGCCAACGCAGCCGCATCATGAAGCCCGCGAAGAGCGGCATGGCAAATACCGCGAGTGTGCTCGTGTGACCGACACGATTGTAGAAATGCAGCGGGAAGGTGTTGGCGGTGGGCGGTTGCAGATGCCCCCAGTTGAACGCGCTGATGGCGCCGAGCGCCACGCAGGCGACCCAGTTGACGAGCACCACGGGCGCCGGCCGCCTCAGTTGCGTGCCGAACAGCCAGAAGCCCCAGAACGACACCAGCGGATAAAGCACCTCGTCGCACCACGCGTGCAGACTGACCATTGGATACATGGACCACGCGACCGACGCCAGACTCCAGCCGGCCCAACCCGCAATGGGCAGCACCAGCGGCCAGTGCAACACCGACGGCCGGTTCGGCGAGCAGGCCGCCGCCAGGACGCCGAGCGCCATCAGAGCGAGCGCATTGAAGACGATCGCCGTCATGTGGCCGAACATCACCACAAACAGAATGACTGGACACGCAACCCAGAACACGCGCTCCACTCGCGCAGCAGCGTGAGTCATTACACTTTCACCAGAACAGTTTGCAAAGCGTTGTATACCGACTCGACCGACAGCCGGCCCATACAGTCGGCATGGTCGCCGCGCCACGCGACGCAGGTCGTCTCGTTGCGATCACAGCGCCGCACCCATGCTACCTCGCGGCGAAAAATAAAAGGCTGATCGCGGCACGGCATATCGGCGATCGTAATCGGCACGAACGGCACCTCGCACCAAAAGCGGCCCGCACCGTGAATCAACGCGTTGCCCGGCCCAAACAGCGCGAGCGTCGGCACCCCAATCAGACGCCCCAGATGCGCCACGCCGGTATCGGGACAAACCACGGCTTGCGCACCGGCAAACAGATGCCACAACTCGCCGAGACCGAGCCGCGCCGCCAGGTTCGGATGGCTTGGGTCCGGGTCGATCGCGCGAATCAGTTCCGCTTCGCCGGGCCCGCCGGTCCATACCGGCAGATAGCCGAGAGCTTCCACGCGTTGCGCAAGCTCACGCCAGCGCGCGTTGGGCCAGCGTTTGACGCTGCTGCTCGCGCCCGGATGGAGCACGACGTAAGGCTTCGCCAGTTGCGCCGGCTCGGGTAGCGCTACGTGTTGCGGCGCGCTCCAGTCGGTAGGCCGGTAGGCGCGCGGTGGCGGCCCGTCGATCAGTTCTGTGGCGAGGTCGGCCCAGGCCGCCGGCGCGGCGGGATACGGCACGCTCCGGTTGAGCGGCCAGTTCTTCCAGGCTGGATCATCGCCCGCGTGTCCGATGATCCAGCGGCAACCCGCGCCCAACGCGAGCCAGCTATGACGATTGTCGCCGAGCACTATGCCGAGGTCGTAAGGTCCGGAAAGCAAAACGTCCCGCACCGACTTCGAATCACGCGGATCGAACGGCAAGGCTGTGACGCCGAAAGGCCGCCCCGCATACAGCGGCAAGATCGCCTTCGGACAGTTGAGAACGATCTGCGCTTGCGGATATTGCGCCCGCAGCTTGGCGAGCAGCGGAGTGAGCAGCAGCGTGTCGCCTAGCAATAGATGGTGCGCAATCAGGATACGGCGCACGTGCCGCGGCTCGCGGCGCAAAGGCTTGATCAGGAGTCGCGGGATGGCCCGCGCAAAGATACGAAGACGCCCGGCAAGCCGACTCATGGGCTCATCGGCGCGTTGGTTCCCGCCGCGATCTTGCTGTACGCCGATACCCGGCGCGAGGTCGCGTTCGCCATACACAATCTCCAACGGTATTCTTCAAGAAGGCCTCCAGTGCGGCGGCTACGGCCCCGTCACAGCGGGCTGGCGCGGTTCGGGACGGCGCCTCTAGCCCGCCGCCTGTCCAGGCCGGCATGGAAAGCTCGATGAAATATAGGGGTGTTCGGCTCGAATTGAGTTTGAGTTCGAGCCTCGATATCTGAAAATTATAACATGTGCCCCTGCCGCGGAACGATGCGAAGCCGCGCCAGGAGGCCCGCCCGCCTCTTCTGCGGCAACGCCGCGGCGGCCCTTAACACGCGGCGTCGATCTGCCTCGCCAGCGTCAACAGCGCGCCAGCGTGAGCGGCAACGCCCGGGTCGTAAAGCACCGCGTCGCGGGCGAGTTCCGGCGGCGCGCGACGCGTGCCGTCGCGATACTCCCGCACCGCTCGCTCGAGTGTCACGCGCAGGTCGGCGAGGTCGGCCGGTGCGAAAACGAATTTCGCATGCGGGGCGATCGCATCGCAGCAACCGATACTCGACGGGAAAATAACCGGCGTGCCGCACATCACCGATTCGATGCCCACTAAGCCGAACGGCTCATAGGTCGATGCGAGGATCGTGAAGTCCGCGGCTTGATAACACTCCGCGAGCTCTTTCACGTAGCCGATATAGCGTAGCCGTTCGGACGCGCGCGCGGGAGGCCGCCCGGCCACGGCCACCACCACGGGCAGCGCCGTGTCGCGCAGCGCGGCTTCGATGAGCGGCAAACCCTTGCGCTCGTGGCTGCTCGACGGAAACAGCAGGACGATCTCGTCATCGGCGAAACCGTATTTCTGACGCAAGGCGGCGCGCGTCGCGGCATCGGTCGGCGCGAAGCGCGTGCCGTCCACGGGTGGAAACAACACGCGGATCTTCGCCTCGTCGACACCGTACAGTTCGCGCAACTCGTCGTGCATCAGTTTCGAATGCGCCACCACGACCTTCGAGCGCTCGTATTGGCGGCGCTCGAGCGCAATTTGCCAGCGGTCCGAACGCTTCTGCGCGCGTCCCGTCGCCCGCAAGAAACCGAGATGCGTACCGCCGCAGATCGCTACGTCAGACGAGTCGACACGGTTACAGCCGATCAGCACGTCGACGTGCGCCGCGCGGCGCGCGGCGCGCAGCCGCCACGAAAACCAGTGGTCGCGCAGCTTACCCGGCAGGAACGAGACGTTGATGCGGTGGGGCTCGACCAACTTGCATTCCGGCAGCGACGTGTCGAAACGACGCGCGAAAAAGGCCGGTTCGACGCCGAGCGCGGCAAGGCCGCGCACGAGATCCATTGCGTAGCGCTCGAAACCGCCGCTGTGCTGTAAGGCGTTACTGGAGAGTCCAAGTTTCTTCATTCAGACAGCGCGCGCCAGCGCCTCGTCAATTGTTACGGGGGTAAGTCATGCGCGGTCCGGGCTAGCGGACCGCATGAATGGAGATCCGCATGGCCGATGACGTGTCGTGTCGTGCGCTTTACGCTGCGTCCTGCTGGAACTGGATGCGATGCAAATGCGCGTACAGACCATTTTGCGCGAGCAGTTCGCGATGACTGCCGCTCTCGACGATCCGCCCCGTTTCCATCACCAGAATCCGGTTGGCGCGCTCAATGGTCGACAGGCGGTGCGCGATGACCAGCGTGGTTCGGCCCTTCATCAAGGTTTCCAGCGCCGCCTGCACGTGGCGCTCGGATTCCGAATCCAGCGCCGAGGTGGCTTCGTCGAGAATCAGGATCGGCGCGTCCTTGTAGATCGCGCGCGCAATCGCCAGACGCTGGCGTTGACCGCCCGAGAGCATCATGCCGTTGTCGCCGACCAGCGTATCGATGCCATTGGGCATCGCCTCGACGGTGTCCCACAGGTTCGCCGCACGCAGCGCCGCCCTGACCTTGTCCGGATCGGCCGGCTGGCCATAAGCGACATTGTTCGCCACCGTATCGTTGAACAGCACCACGTCCTGGCTCACCATCGCGATCTGGCTGCGCAGCGCGTGCAGCCCGTATTCTGGCAACGCGACGCCGTCGACCAGAATCTCGCCACCGGTCGGATCGAAAAAGCGCGGCAGCAGATTCACCAGCGTGGTCTTGCCGCTGCCCGACGGCCCCGCGAGCGCCACCATTTCGCCCGGCGCCACCTTGAACGACACCTGATCGAGCGTGTGGCGGCCATGCGTGGCGTTGCTGCCGTAGGTGAACGACACGTCGCGGAATTCCACTTCGCCACGGGCCCGCTCGAGCGGCTTGCCGCCGCCTTCCGGTTCGGAGGGTTCGTCGATCAGACCGAAAATCAGCTCGCACGCCGTCATGCCGCGCTGCAGCGGCTGGTTCACGTCCATCAGGTGCTTCAGCGGCGAGATGATCAGCAGCATCGAAGTGACGAACGCCACAAAGCCGCCGACTGTGGTTTGATCCGACGACGACTGCACCACAGCAATCGTAATCACCACGGCGAGCGCAATCGACGCGAGGAACTGCGTCAACGGTTGCGCGAGGCCGCCGGACACGGTCATGCGCATGGCGTAGCCGCGCAGACGCTTGCTCATCGCCGTGAAGCGGTCCGTCTCGTACTGCTCGCCGTTGTGCACCTTGACGACCTTGTAGCCGCCCACCGTCTCTTCGACGATGTACGACAGTTCGTTGGTCAGCAGTTGATGCTCGCGGTTCAGGCGCCGCAAGCGGCGGTTGATCTTGCCCACCAGCCAGCCGATCCCGGGCAGCAGCACCGCGACGATCAGCGTCAGGCGCCAGTTCAGATAAAACAGGTAGCCGAGCAGGAAGAGGACTGTCAGCGAATCGCGCACCAGTGTGACCAACACGCTCAACAGCACGTTGAGAATCTGGTTCACCTCGAAGACGATCGCGTTGATCACGGTGCTCGCGGTTTCGCGCTGGAAGAACGCCACGCTCGTGTGGATCATGCGGTCGAACATCTTCAGGCGCAGATCGAGCAGGATCTTGTTCGATACGTAGGCGAGCAGATAACCCGAAGCGTATTGCGACACGCCGCGAATCAGCGCGAGGCCGATCACGGCGGCCGGTACGAACCACTTGGCGTTGTCGTTGGCATGCGCGCCGAAACCTTTGTCCAGCAGCGGTTTGAGCAAGGCGGGAATCGCCGCGTCGGTGCCGGCGCTCGCCGCCATTGCGACAATCGCGCCGATCACCACCCACAACAGCGGCTTGATATATGGCCACAAGCGCCGGAAGACGACGGCAGGCGACGATGCCTCACCTGAACCGATGGGTTTGCTTAACGTAGGCTTCGCGCTCAAGGAATCCTCTGGGAATGCGGGACAGCATCCGTGCTGCGGGCGGAATGCCCGCAGCACGTAAAATTAAATACGGCATTGTAAACGGTTGCGGATTGCCCGGCCGGTAGTGATGAATTGGCCAGATTCGGCCGGATTCACAGGCCGATAGCGGCCGGCGGACGTGTCCGGCCACGGCCACCGCGCGCTGTGTATACTTGCGCGACTCATTCCGTCACCCTGCGCCCTCCACGCAATTCAGGTATGCAAGAAACCACCCTCGGCGTCGCCATCATCACCAAAAACGCGGCGGCGCGACTGGCCGAATGCCTGCAGGCCGTGGCCTTCGCCGATCAGATCGTCGTGATCGACGGCGGCAGCACCGACGGTACCGCCGACATCGCCCGGGCACATGGAGCGCGCGTGCTCGAGCAAACCGACTGGCCGGGCTTCGGCCCGCAAAAAAACCGCGCCGTGGAGGCGCTGACCACCAGTTGGATTCTCTCGCTCGACGCCGACGAAATCGTCACGCCGGAACTGGCTGCGGCGATCCGTGCGGCGCTGGCCGCACCTACCGCCGATGTCTACGCGGTGGACAGGTTGTCGAGCTTTTGCGGCCACTGGATTCATCACAGTGGCTGGTATCCGGACTGGATTCCGCGCCTGTTCAAACGTGGCGCCGCGCGTTTCTCCGACGACCTCGTGCACGAGCGCCTGGTGTTCGACACGCCGTCGCAGCGACTGACCGGCAAGCTGATGCACTACTCCTATGAGGACTTCGAAGGCGTATTGCGCAAACTCGACGCGTATTCGACGGCGGGTGCGCAGCAACGTCACGCAGCGGGCAAGCGCGGCAGTTTTGGCAAGGCGCTCGGGCGCGGCGCGTGGGCGTTCGTGCGGACCTATGTGCTTCGACGTGGATTTCTCGACGGCCGCGCGGGTTTTATGATCGCGGTGTTCAATGCCGAAACGGTGTACTACCGGTTTCTGAAGCTGGCGCGGATGGGGGAGCAGACGCGGCGCTAGGGGCCACGGCTCGCCAACGGTTGGCCCACACCCACGCAACCGCGCGGGCCAACCAGACATCAATAAACGATTTCGATCGAGCTTCCGGCAAACTCACCGCGCAATGCCGCGAGCAGTTCGTCAGTCGGCTTCACGCGCCACGCATCGCCCAGACGCATTTCGCCTTGCGCGTTTTCGCTGCGATAGACCACCTGCACCGCGAGGCCGTTCGGAATCTGCACAGCCTGGCGCTGGCCACCGCCGCCATAACCGCCGCCGTTGCGGCCACCACCACCCCCGCCTCCATTGCCACCACGCGATGACGCCGCCGGCGCCGGCGTAGCTTGCGGCTCGTCCTTACCCGCGCTATGCGCTTCGAGCACACGCCGCAACGCCAACGCGTCCGCATTGCCGTTCATCTGCACCTTCACGGCTTCCGCATAACGGCAACGCGCGCGGCCGAGATCCATCACCGTGTCGACCGTGAAACGGATGCCGCCGGTGAACGCGTCGTTACGCGCCTGGCCCTGCACCACCAGTAATTCGTCTTCCTTGAATAGCTGTTTGTGCGCTTCAAAGGTCTCGTTGAAGACGGTCACTTCGCATTGACCGGTGCCGTCGTCGAGCAGCGCGATCAGCATCTTGCCGCGCTGGGTCATCTGCGTACGCAGCGACGCGATCACACCCGCGACCAGCTTGTCGCGCCCTTCCTTCAATTCGCCGATCTTCTGGCGCACGAAACGGCGCACTTCATTCTTGTAGGCATCGAACAGATGGCCCGACAGGTAGAAGCCGAGCGCGGCCTTCTCTTCCTGCAGCTTCTTCTTTTCCGGCCATTCCGGCTCGTCGACCAGTTCGTGACCTTGCGAGGGCGCGTCGCCCATATCGAACAGGCCCGCCTGCATCGCATTGGCGCTTGCCTGCTCGGCGGCTTCCATGGCCAGCGAGACGGAGGCGATCAACTGTGCGCGATTCGCATGCAGCGTGTCGAACGCACCGGCGCGGATCAATGCTTCCACCGTCCGGCGATTGACGATCCGGCGGTCGACCCGGTTGCAGAAGTCGAAGATGTCGATGAACGGACCTTCTTCGCGTGCACGCAGGATTTCTTCGATCGCGTTCTGGCCGCTGCCCTTGATCGCGCCGAGACCGTAGCGGATCGTTTTCGAGCGCTTGCCGTCCGCTTCCGCGACCGGCTCGAACCGGTACGCCGACAGATTGACGTCCGGCGGCAGCACGGCCATCTTGTTCGTGAGGCAGTCCTCGAACAGGATCTTGACCTTGTCCGTGTCGTCCATGGCGAGCGACATATTCGCCGCCATGAATTCGGCCGGATGGTGTGCCTTCAGCCATGCGGTGTAGTACGCAAGCAGCGCATACGCCGCCGCGTGCGACTTGTTGAAGCCGTAGCCCGCGAACTTCTCCATCAAGTCGAAAATTTCGTCGGCCTTCTCGCCGGCCAGCCCGTTCTTCGCGGCGCCCTGGCGGAACAGCTCGCGATGCTCGGCCATTTCCTCGGCCTTCTTCTTACCCATCGCGCGACGCAGCAAGTCGGCGCCGCCCAGCGAGTAGCCGCCGATGATCTGCGCCATCTGCATCACCTGCTCCTGGTAGACCATGATGCCGTAGGTCTCTTTCAGAACAGATTCAACACGCGGATCCGGATACTCCACCACTTCGCGGCCGTGCTTACGCGCACAGAAGCTCGGAATCAGGTCCATTGGGCCCGGACGGTACAACGCCACCAGCGCGATGATGTCCTCGAAGCGGTCAGGCTGCGCGTCTTTCAGCATGCCTTGCATGCCGCGGCTTTCCAGCTGGAACACGGCAACCGTGTTCGCTTTCTTTAGGATCGAGAACGACGCCGCATCGTCGAGCGGCACCTGCGCGAGCGACCAGTCTTTCTTCGACGGATCGAGACGGCGGATATAGCGCTCGGCCCAATCCAGAATGGTCAGCGTGGTGAGGCCCAAAAAGTCGAACTTCACGAGGCCGACGGCTTCGACGTCGTCCTTGTCGTACTGGCTCACGACGCCGCTTTCGTCGCCCTGCGTATAGAGCGGGCAGAAATCGGTCAGCTTGCCGGGCGCGATCAGCACGCCGCCGGCGTGCATACCGACGTTACGCGTGAGGCCTTCCACGCGCTGCGCGAGTTCAAGCAGCTGATGCACTTCGTCTTCGTTATCGAAGCGCTCCTGCAGGAGCGGCTCTTCCTTCATCGCGTCGGCGATGGTGACGTGCTTGCCCGGCTTGAACGGAATCAGCTTGGCGATGCCGTCCGTAAACATATAGCCGAGATCGAGCACGCGGCCGATGTCGCGCACCGCCGCTTTCGCCGCCATCGTGCCGAAGGTGGCGATCTGCGACACGGCGTCCGCGCCGTACTTGTCCTTCACGTACTGAATCACACGGTCGCGGCCGTGCTGGCAGAAGTCGATGTCGAAGTCGGGCATCGAGACCCGTTCCGGATTCAGGAAACGCTCGAACAGCAGGTTGTAGCGCAGCGGATCGAGGTCGGTCACGCCGAGCGCATACGCGACCAGCGAACCTGCGCCCGAACCCCGGCCCGGACCGACCGGCACGCCGTTGTTCTTGGCCCAGTTGATAAAGTCCGCAACGATCAGGAAGTAGCCCGGAAAGCCCATCTTGATGATCGTGCCGCACTCGAATTCGAGGCGCTGGTAATACGTCCCGCGCTGCGCCTCGCGCTCGGCCGCATCCGGGTACAACTGTTCGAGACGCTTTTCGAGGCCCTCTTTTGACAATTGCACGAGGTAGTCGTCGAGCGACATGCCGTCGGGTGTCGGAAAGAGCGGCAGCTTGGGCTTGCCGAGTTCGAGCGTCAGGTTGCAGCGCTTGGCGATTTCGACACTATTGGCAAGCGCCGACGGAAGGTCCGCGAACAGCCCCGCCATTTCTTCCTGCGTACGGAAATACTGCTCGGACGTAAAGCGTTTCGAGCGGCGCGGATTCGCCAGGATGTCGCCTTCGGAAATACACACGCGCGCTTCGTGCGCGGTGAAATCGTCCGGCGTCATGAACTGCATGGGGTGAGTGGCCACCACCGGCAATTTCAGCGACGCCGCGAGCGCGACCGCCTGCTGCACGTACTGCTCGCCGCCCGGCTGACCACACCGTTGCAGTTCGATATAGAAGCCGCCAGGAAACACCTTCGCCCAATGCAATGCATTGCGTTTGGCCGCTTCTTCGTTACCGGCGGCGAGCGCGAGGGCAATGTCGCCCTGTTGCGCGCCCGACAACGCGAGCAGGCCTTCACCCAGACCGGATTCGAGCCAGCCGGCTTCGATTTCCGCACGGCCGCGATACTGGTTGGTGAGCGATGCCTTGCTGAGCAACTCGCACAGATTCAAATAGCCGCGCCGGTTCTTGACCAGCAGCAGCAAGCGGGAAGGCTTCTCGCGGTCGTCGGGATTGGTAATCCAGACGTCGCAGCCGGCAATGGGTTTGACCCCTTTGCCGCGGGCTTCCTTGTAGAAGCGGACGAGGCCGAACGCGTTGCCGAGGTCGGTGAGGGCGAGCGCACCCTGACCGTCTTTGGCAGCGGCCTTGACGATGTCGTCAAGACGCACGATGCCATCGGCAATCGAGAATTCGGAGTGGACGCGAAGATGAACGAAGCGGGGATCTGACATGGGCGACATTGTAACTCCACCCTTCCGGAGTTTTCAGGGCAAAACCGCGCGTTAGCCGTTCGGCTTAGGACAGAAACGCGAGCGCGCCGCACACCGGTGTTGTGCAGGCGATTTGCGCTGCCGCAAAGGGTTGGCCATTCGGCCGAGTCGGCCAAAGCGCCGGCTTGAGGGATAATACGGGTTTCGCCCTTTTCGACGTGGCCGCGCCGCATGGAGTTTGAATGCGGGCGTTTTCAATGCGCCCCGTTTTCCGCGCGGCCACTTCTTACCGCTGGACACACATGAGTATCGTCAATCTCGCCGCGTATCATTTCGCGACCATCGAAGACACCGCCGCATGGCGCCCGTTCGTTACGGAGCGCTGTAATGCGCTCGGCTTGCGCGGCACCATCCTGCTGGCGCCGGAAGGCATCAACCTGTTCGTCGCCGGCACGCGCGAAGCCACAAACGCGTTCATCGACTACATCCGTCACGACGCGCTGTTCGAAGGCAAGTTCGTCAATCTGCAGTTCAAGGAAAGCCTGTCGGACAAACAGCCGTTCACCCGCATGCTGGTCAAGCTCAAGCGCGAGATCATCACGATGAAAAAGCCGGCGATCCGGCCGGAGCTTGGCCGCGCGCCGTTCGTCGACGCCCCCACGCTGAAAACCTGGCTCGACCGCGGCCATGACGACGAAGGTCGCCCCGTCGTCATGCTGGACACACGCAATGCGTTCGAAGTGGACGTCGGCACGTTCGATGACGCGCTCGACTACCGCATTACGAAATTCAGCGAATTTCCCGAAGTCATCGAACAAAACCGCGCCGATCTCGAAGGCAAGACGGTGGTGTCGTTCTGCACAGGCGGGATTCGTTGCGAGAAGGCGGCGATCCACATGAAGGAAGTCGGCATCGAGAACGTGTACCAGCTCGAAGGCGGCATCCTGAAGTATTTCGAGGAAGTCGGCGGCGCGCACTATCACGGCGACTGCTTCGTATTCGACTACCGCACCGCGCTGAATCCGCAACTGGAGCCGACCGCGACCGTGCAATGCTTCGGCTGCCGCGCGGTGGTGCCGCCGGAAGCGCAGCAATCGCCAATGTACGTGGCGGGCAAGACGTGTCCGGAATGCCATCCGGACAGCAAGGCGGCGCACGCCGCCTGATGCGGGCGGTTGCAGCGGGCGGGCACCTTCACGTTGCGGCCCGCCGCCCCCATACGGATTCTTGGCTGAGCGGCATGGGTCCCTCAGTTGTTCATCGTATTTGCGCATCAACACACCGATCGAACCCATGACCTATCGTGGACGCTTCGCGCCGTCGCCTACCGGGCCCTTGCATTTCGGCTCACTGGTGAGCGCGCTCGCAAGCTGGCTGGACGCGCGCGCGCATCGCGGCGCGTGGCTGGTGCGCGTCGAAGACATCGACGGGCCTCGCACCGTCCCAGGCGCGGCCGAGGAGATTCTGTCCACTCTCGAACGCTTCGGCATGCACGCTGACGAGCCGCCCGTCTGGCAAAGCCATCGTATTGCGCGCTATCAGGAAGCATTCGAGCAATTGAAAGTTGGCGGCCTGGTCTATCCATGCGGCTGCACGCGCAAGGAGATTGCCGACTCGCTGCTGCATGCGCACGCGCGCAACACCACGCTCGCCTACCCTGGCACCTGCCGCAGCGGCCTGCATGGCAAACCGGCGCGCGCATGGCGCCTGCGCGTACCCGACGGCGATGCCGCGGTGATCACATTCGAGGACCGCTGGCAGGGCAAACAGACGCAGAACCTGGCCACCGAGGTCGGCGACTTCGTCCTGAGACGCGCTGACGATCAGTGGGCATACCAACTGGCGGTGGTGGTCGACGATGCGGACGCGGGGATTACGCATATCGTGCGCGGCGCGGACTTGATGGATTCAACAGCGCGGCAGATCTACCTGCAGCGTTGCCTGGGCGTGCCGACGCCGGAGTATTTGCACGTACCGGTGGTCACGAACGATGAGGGCGAAAAGCTCAGCAAGCAAAACGGCGCAACTGCGCTGGACAATGACAAACCGTTTGAAGCGCTGAGCGCAGCCGCTCGTCATCTGGGGCTTGGATTAGACGGGACTGCGCATACTACGCTAGAGGGTTTTTATGCAGCCGCGACGGCAGCATGGGCGCAGCGCACGGGCGTGCGAGTGTGATGGCAGCGAGGCGTAGCGGCCGCCCCGAACAGAGGCAGCGCCAGTGAACCGCGCAGAAAGGAAGCGCTCAGAAAAGAAACACTAAAAACAACAAGACCAAGGCAAAAAGCCGGGCATCAGGTAGACGACGGCGACTTCCTCGGCATCCCAAACCCACCGAGCAACGCAGCCAACGGCTGCTTGGAAGTCGACTTCTGCGGAGCAGCAGCAGACGAGGCAGCCGCCTCTTCAACCTTCCTCACAGACGCTGCCGAAGGCTCATAAGGCTTGAGGAAGAAATCATCCACAGGCTGCGCACGATGATGATGCGGCCGATCGAACGAACCCGAGGACGAAGCCCCCGAACGCCGGCGACCGCCCCGCTCGTCGCGGCCCTCTGCACGGCCATCCACGCGCTCGCGCCGCGGCGGACGCTCTTCATGGTGATGCCGCACCGGCGTATCGACAGTCAGGTGTTGCACTTCCAAAGGCCGCTTGATCAGCTTCTCGATGTCGGCAAGCTGCTTGCGCTCATTCGGGCTGCACAGCGACAACGCATCGCCGGAAGCCCCAGCACGCCCGGTACGGCCAATCCGGTGCACATAATCTTCCGCATTGAACGGCAGATCGAAATTGATCACGGCGGGCAGCTCGGCAATGTCCAAACCGCGCGCAGCGACGTCGGTCGCCACCAAAGCCTCGATCTCGCCACGCTTGAACGCATCCAGAGCCTGCATCCGTTCATTCTGGGTCCGGTCACCGTGAATCGCCGTAGCGATCACACCGTCGCGCTCCAGGCTGCGCGCCAGCCGGCTCGCGCCGATCTTGCTGTTACAGAATACGATTACCTGCTTGAGGCCGCGGTCGCGAATCAGCTTAACGACAGCGCCGGTCTTGTCGCCCTCGGCCACTTCATAAACGATCTGCGTCACATTGGTCGCAGTCGAATTGCTGCGCGCGACTTCGATGGTCTGCGGGTCGCGCAGATACGTGGCGGCCAGTTTCTTGATTTCGCCCGAGAACGTAGCCGAAAACAGCAGCGTCTGACGTTCCTTCGGCAGCAGGTTCAGGATGCGCTGCAAATCCGGCAGGAAGCCCATGTCGAGCATCCGGTCGGCTTCGTCGAGCACGAGGATCTGCACCTGGCCGAGATTGGCGGTTTTCTGTTGCACGTGATCGAGCAGACGGCCTGGCGTCGCGATCAGAATTTCGACGCCGCGGCGCAGTTGCTCGGACTGCGGATTCATATCGACACCGCCGAACACCACGGCGCTGCGCAGCGCCGTGTGCTTCGCGTACGACTGCACGTTCGCCGCCACCTGGTCGGCCAGTTCGCGGGTCGGCGTGAGGATCAGCGCGCGCACCGGATGGCGGGCGGGCGATGCGCTCGTGCTGGCCTGCGGCAGCAAGCGCTGGATGATCGGCAGCGAGAAGCTCGCGGTCTTGCCGGTGCCGGTTTGCGCGGCACCCATCATGTCCCGGCCGGCCAGCACGACGGGAATCGCCTGCTCCTGGATCGGCGTAGGGATGGTGTAGCCCGATTCTTTGACGGCTTTCAGGATGTCGGGCGCGAGACCGAATTGATCAAAAGTCGCAGTACTGGGCGTGACGGCTGTGTCGGACATGGTGGCTTTCGCTAAAAATGCGCTTGGCGCGGTGCGCGCGGCAGCGGTCGGAACCGCAGAGGGCATCAGGATGAAGGCGGAGCCACGGCGTTCCGCACGGGACCCGTCAGTATTACGGGAAAAATGCGGCCGGCTCCGGCCGGCGGAAACACCCGCCGGAAAGGCCGGTATTGTAGCACTTCAGCAAAAACACTCATGGCGCATCTGCCGGCTTTCTGCTTACGTCGACGAAAGCCGGACGGCGAGCCGCTCACCAGACCGTCGGTGCCGGCTCCGAAAGGCGGCCTGCGAGGGTCGGACCGCCTCGCTGGCAGCGTAGTGCGCGCGTGCGACAGATGCATGACAGTCCGGCTCAACCCGACCCTGCCACAGGATGCCCGAACGAGGGGGCACGGACCACCGCACACCACGACGGGGCCCGAATCCCTGTAGATGAAGCACAGCCCCGGCAGGCGCCCGCATCATCGTCGTGCGCCGCCGCACCGCCCCGTCACCACGTCTCGCGCATCACCATCAAACGCATCTCGGTCATATCCTCGATCGCGTAGCGCACGCCTTCGCGCCCGAGCCCGGAATCTTTCACGCCGCCATACGGCATGTTGTCGACCCGGAACGACGGCACGTCGTTGATCACCACGCCGCCCACGTCGAGCAGATCCCACGCGCGGTGCGCATGGGCGAGCGAATCGGTGAACACGCCGGCTTGCAGGCCGAAGTCGCTGTCGTTGACAGTAGCGAGCGCCGCGTCGAAATCATCGAAACGCTCCAGAATCGCGACCGGGCCGAAGGCTTCCTTGCGGTAGAGGTCAGTGTCGCGCTTCACGCCTTCGAGCAGCGTGGCCTCGAACATCGCGCCCTCCACCCTGCCACCGGCGACGATCTTCGCGCCCGCCTGCACCGCGCTTTCCATCCAGCCGGCGAGACGATTGGACTCCGATTCGGAGATCATCGGCCCGACAAAGGTCTTCTCGTCCTTCGGATCGCCCATGATCAGCGACTTCGTCTTCGCGATCAGCTTCTCGCGCAGGGCATCGTAAATCTTCGCGTGCACCAGAATCCGCTGCACGCCGATGCAACTCTGCCCCGACTGATAGAACGCGCCGAACGCCAGCCGATCGACCACATAGTCGAGCTTGCCGCCCTGATCGCCGTCGACGATCGCCGCCGCGTTGCCGCCCAGTTCCAGAATCACTTTCTTCTTGCCGGCCTTTTTCTTCAGTTCCCAGCCCACCGCGGGCGAGCCGGTAAAGGACAGCAGCTTGAAACGTTCATCGGTGGTGAACAGATCGGCACCGTCGCGATGCGCGGGAAGAATCGAGAATGCGCCTTTCGGCAGGTCGGTTTCCGCCAGAATCTCGCCCATGATGAGCGCGCCGACCGGGGTGCGGCTCGCCGGTTTCAACACGAACGGCACGCCTGCCGCGATCGCCGGCGCGACCTTGTGCGCGGTCAGATTCAGCGGAAAATTGAACGGCGAGATAAACGAACACGGACCGATCGGCACACGCTTCACGTAGCCGTGGTAGCCCTTCGCCCGCGGCGAAATCTCCAGATTGATGATCTCGCCGTCGATGCGCACCGACTCTTCAGCCGCCACCTTGAACGTGTCGATCAGACGCGTGACCTCGCCCTTCGAGTCGTTGATCGGCTTGCCCGCTTCGATACATAGCGCGAGCGCCAATTCGTCGTAACGCTCGCGAAACCGCTTCACGCAATGTTCGAGCACGGCCTGACGCTTGAACGGTGGAAACGCGCGCATTGCCGGCATCGCTTCGACGGCATAGCCGATCGCTTTGTCGATCGCCGCCGCGTCCGCCATCGCCACGCGGGTCGCCACTTCGCCGCTGAATTTATCCGTGACTTCGAGATCCGTGTTGGCCGCCACCGCAATGTTGGCGAGGTAGTACGGGTAAGTCTTGTTCAACATGACGCGTTCTCCTTGATCCAATGCCTGACATCAGCCATGCAGCCGGCAAGTGCTATGTCTCGTTGCCGCACATGGCCGCACCATTCATAGTTGGGCGCTCAGCCGCTTGATCTCGCGATTCAGCACACGCTCGTTGTCCGAGTAGTCGATCGGCAGATCGATCACATGCACACCGGGCGTCGCGAAACATTCGCGCAGCAGCGGCGCGAATTCCGCGGCCGATTCAATGCGATGCCCCTTCGCGCCGTAACTCTGCGCATACGCGACGAAATCCGGGTTGCGCAGCGTCATGCCGTAGTCCGGAAAGTTCATGTTTTCCTGCTTCCAGCGGATCATGCCGAACGCGTCGTCGCGCAAAATCAGGACCACCAGATCGAGCTTCAGACGCACTGCCGTTTCCAGCTCCTGCGAATTCATCATGAAGCCGCCGTCACCGCACACCGCCATGACCTTGCGGTCGGGGTGCACGATCTTGGTCGCGATCGCCGACGGCAAGCCGGCGCCCATCGACGCCAACGCGTTATCGAGCAGCAGCGAATTCGGTTCATGCGCGCGGTAGTAGCGCGCGAACCAGATCTTGTACATGCCATTGTCCAGACACACGATGCCGTCCACCGGCGTGGTCTCGTAGACGTCGTTGACGATCCGCACCGGGTACATCGGGAAACGGTCGTCGTGCTGGCCTTTGACCAGATGCTCCTCGAAGTGCTGCTTGATCTCCTTGAAACGCGTGAAATCCCAGTGTTCCTGACGCTCCTTGAGGCTTTCCTTGAGCTGCCACACCGCGTTGGCGATATCGCCGACCACCTCGATCTGCGGGAAATACACCGTATCGACTTCCGCGCCGAGAAAGTTGACGTGAATCACCGTCTTCTCGCCGGCGTCGCCACTGCGCATGAAAAACGGCGGCTTCTCGATCACGTCGTGGCCGACATTGATGATGCAATCCGCGTGGTCGATTGCGCGGTGCACGAAGTCACCGTCGGACAAGGTGGCGTTGCCGAGCCACATGGGATGCGATTCGTCGATCACGCCCTTGCCCATCTGCGTCGTAAAAAACGGAATGCCGATCTGGTCGACGAATTCGCGCAACATCTTGGTGGTGGTCTTGCGGTTGCCGCCCGCGCCGATCATCAGCAAGGGATGCTTCGCTTTCGTGATCGCCTCGACCGCGCGCGCCACGGCCTTTTCCTCGGCAACGGGGCGGCGGCTGAAGCTCTTCGGAATCGGATGGCCGTCGCCCTCTTCGTGCGCAACGTCTTCAGGCAATTCGAGGTGCGTGGCGCCCGGCCGTTCTTCCTCCGCCTGACGGACCGCTTCGCGCACCGCGGCCGGAATGTTGGCGATCGACACGATCTGCCGCGTGTACTTGGTGAGCGGCTCCATCATCCGCACCACGTCGACGATCTGAAAATGCCCCTGCTTGCTCGATTTGATCGGTTTTTGCCCGGTCACCATCAGCATCGGCATGCCGCCCAACTGCGCGTACGCGGCAGCGGTCACGAAGTTGGTCGCGCCCGGTCCGAGGGTGGCCAGACACACGCCGGTGCGACCGGTGAGGCGTCCATACGTGGCGGCCATGAACCCGGCCGCCTGCTCGTGACGCGTGAGAATCAGACGAATTTTCGAGCGGCGCAGCGATTCGAGGAGATCGAGATTTTCTTCACCCGGGATGCCGAACACGTACTCGACACCTTCGGCTTCCAGCGATTTGACGAACAGGTCCGATGCTTTCATGGAGGGTCTCGCTTGATGAAACGGACGCGGGCCATGAGCCCGCCCGTTGAAGTCCAATATCGGACGATCGAAGACGACGACAACCGCGCGAGCCTTGCGCGGCCTGACATAACGGCGACAGCGACGACACTGGCGACAGCAATGGCAGCGGACACAGCGGATGCCATGCCGGACAGCTTACTACTCGAACGGAAAGGATGCGCGCAGGCGGGCAGCGCCACAAGGCAGAGACAAACGTAAGGCGAGGCAGGCGGCGTGTCTGAAGAAAGCCGCCGCATCATGCTCAGCGATTGATGGTGACGCAGTCGGACAGCATCGGCGGGGCGTTTTCGCCGTCCGTCGCGTCGTAGAGATCGGCGCGCGGACCCTTGGTCCACCAGGTGTAGCTGCCGGCCTGATACTTCGCGCCGGAAGCCGAGATCGTGTTGACGAACAGCAGTTGCTGGCCCTTGACAGGCACGAGCGCGAAGCTCTGGCCGTTCGCCGTGTTCCAGTAGGTCACTTGCAGAATCTTGCCGGTCGCGCAGGTGTATTTATGCGTCTGGCGATTCTTCGCCTGAATATCGGCGAGGTTCGATGGCGCGGCCCATGCATTGCCGTACAGCGCCGCAAGACCCGCTGCCGCGGTGACTGCAACAAGCCATTTCTTCATTCGATGCCTCGATTGTTGTTGCACATCAAGCGTGGGCGGCGCGCCTTGCGTTGCGGCTGTGTTGCACGCCCGGACCGCTCATGACCCCATCGCGAACCGGTCGTGGATTGCTTATGGATCGATCACCTCGGCGCAAGCGTCGGTCGGCGCGGCAGCGACGTGCCCGACCAGCGGCACGATCTTCAGTCCAGCCGACGCCACCCGGCACGGCGCAGCGGCGAGGCCGCACCCTGTCATCCCCGCACACAGCGCAAGTATCACACCCAGTGCGCCGAGACGGCCGAAGCTTCCAGACCGCATGTTCTTGCGGGATTCCAGGGGCATACGTACCTCTACTTCAACAAACTTCAATGAGTCGGGTTTCGCGCGCGGCGGGTTTGCGCGGCGCGCGGGTACTTCACACTTCACGGCACATCGACACGCTGCAGCGCCGCAAGGCAGCGCTTTGACGCGCCTTACTTCGTGGAAACCGGCCGCACCGCCGCCGCGGCCTGCTTCGCGCGCGAGCGTGCTTCTTCGGTCGTCTCGCCAGTGGCCAGCGCCACGCCCATGCGGCGCTTGACGAAGCTCTCCGGCTTGCCGAAAAGCCGCAGATCCGCATTCGGCACGGCCAACGCCGCCGCGACACCTTCGAAAGCGATCGCCGTTTCGTCCAGTCCGCCGTAAATCACCGCCGACGCGCCCGGCGCCCGCAGCGACGTATCCACCGGCAAACCGAGAATCGCGCGCGCATGCAGTTCGAACTCCGAGAAGCGTTGCGAGCACAGCGTGACCAGACCGGTATCGTGCGGACGCGGACTCACTTCCGAGAACCATACGTCATCGCCACGCACGAAAAGTTCCACACCGAACAGGCCCCTGCCGCCCAATGCCGCTGTGACCTTGTGCGCCACTTCGCGCGAACGTTCCAGCGCGAGCGGGCTCATCGGCTGCGGCTGCCACGATTCGACGTAGTCGCCCGCCACCTGCACGTGCCCGATCGGGTCGCAGAAATACGTGCTGACTTCGCCGCTCGCCGGATCGATCGCGCGCACGGTGAGTTGCGTGATTTCGTATTCGAAGTCGATAAAACCTTCGACGATCACCCGGCCGTGATTCACGCGGCCACCCGCCATCGCATATTGCCAGGCGGGTTCGACGTCCGCGTCGCTCTTCAGCACCGACTGCCCCTTGCCCGACGATGACATCACCGGCTTCACGACGCACGGATAGCCGACTTTGGCGATGCCCGCGCGCAGTTCCTCGAGCGAATCGGCGAACGCGTACGGCGAGGTCGGCAGGCCGAGTTCTTCAGCGGCCAGACGGCGGATGCCTTCGCGGTTCATCGTGAGTTGCGTGGCGCGCGCGGTGGGGATCACTTCGGCGAGGCCGTCGGTTTCGATGGCGGCGAGTGCATCGGTCGCGATGGCTTCGATCTCGGGGACGATCAGGTGCGGACGTTCCTGTTCGACGAGCGCGCGCAAGGCGGCGCGGTCGGTCATGTCGATCACGTGCGAGCGATGTGCGACCTGATGACCCGGCGCGTTCGGATAACGGTCGACGGCGATCACTTCGACGCCCAGCCGTTGCAGCGCGATGATCACTTCCTTGCCGAGCTCGCCGGCGCCGAGCAGCATGACGCGCGTGGCGGATTCAGAAAGGGGCGTGCCGATCCGTTGGCCGATCTGCATGGGGTCTCCAGATAAAAGTCGGATGAGGGTGGGATTAGGTGGAACACGATGTTAACATGCGCACCCCGATGCGCACCCCGCACCGCACCCGATACGTCGACGTCGCGCTCGCGTGCGGCGTGCCGAGTGCGTTACCCTTACGCCTTCGCCAGTTTGAAGAGGACCGACGCCATGCTCCAAAGCTCCTCCGCGCGAGGTGTTGCGCGCTTCATCCCGTATGCGCGCACGGCCATCGCCGCGTTGAGCGTCGCCGCGCTATGCAGCGCGTGCGCCATCCCGAAGCACCCCGACTCGGAAGCCGCACCGCCCGATCCGTTCAACCCGGCCGCCACCCAGTTGCTCGACGACACCAGTTGGGTACTCACCGGCTGGAAACAGGCCGACGGCACGGCCCGCGCGATTCCGTCCGCGGATCAGGGCGCGCCGATCACGCTCGTGCTCTCCACCGACAAAGGCCAGCGCCACGCCAGCGGCTTTTCCGGCTGCAATCGCTACATGGGCTCGTATGCGCTGAAAGACGGCAAGCTAAGCTTCGGCACCCTGGGCGGCACGCGCATGGCGTGCGCGACGCCGGGCGGCCAGATCGAAGGCTCGTATCTCGACGCGCTGAACCACATCGACCGCACTGGCGTGCAGATGCGCGCGCCGCAGCAGATGCAACTGGTGCTCGACAACGGCGACACGCTCACATTCGACCGCAGCGCCAAGTGATCGGTACGCGGTTCGTTCCATTTGGCGCAGGCATACTTGCGTCTGCCTTCGAAGCATCGGGCTTCGCCGGTTAAACTCGACGGATTGCGTTCTTGCGCGTCCGTCATACGTTGATGTCTAGTATGCACACGGTAGTTTTCGGCTGGTTCGGCGGGTCGGCCGTCTGGTTCATTCCTCTTTTCTGGCGCCTCGTGAAGTCGGTGCTGCCGGGCGGCGCAGGTTTGCGCGGCCCCGGCACGATCCGCCTTTGGCTCGGCTTCGTCTGCGTCCTGGTGGCAAGCTGCGCGCTGGAGGCGTCGTTGATCGGCGTGGCCGGCGTGAATGGCTTCGGCCATGCGCTGGCGGCGGGCTTCGGTCATCTGCTCGGACACATCGGCACGCCGCTCGCGGCGCTTGCCCTGCTCCTGATCAGCCTGCCCTGGCTGATCGACTTCCGCTGGCGCGACGTCGCCGTGTGGGCCGACGGTGCATTCGGCCTCGGCTTGTCCCGCGGCCTCGCGAAACGCGACGAGGAAGCGCGCCGCCATCGCAGTGTCGATGACGGTTTGCCGTCGCATATGTCGCCGTCCAGCAACACCATGGCGCCCAAAAGCAATGGACGTTATGCGCGCCCGACCGTCTGGCGGCCGCCGGCGAACGGCCGCAACGCGGCTGCGGCTGCCGGTGCGGCAGGTGCCGCCGCGGCCAGGGACGCAGCGGCGCGTGGCGCTGGAGCGAACTGGCGTGCCGGCGCAGTGAAGCCGCGCAGCCAGCACGCGCAAGCGGAGCCTGTGCTGCGTACGTCCGCCGCGACACCACCGCGCCAGGCGCCACGGCAAGTGCCGACGCAGACGACGACGCCGACACACTTGCAGAACGCGGACAGGACCGTATGGATGCCGGCCGAACCAGTCGCGCCGGCCGGATGGTTGCGTCTGTCTCTTATACACATCT